>JBFWWG010000002.1:268810-625158 GCA_050246315.1 Nitrospiraceae bacterium
TTAGTTCATTGAGCAAGCGCCTGGACCACGCGGATCCCCGCAACTGCCGCAACCCCCGCCGGCACCGCCACCGGATGACGGAGCCCATCCCGTCGCGCCGACCGCAAACGCCGAGATCTGTTTCTCCAGCCGTTCACTTCGACAGGATGGACAGGCCGGGGTCACGGATCCGTTCACGATCAACTCGAACTGATGTTGACATTGCGTACAACGGTACTCGAACAACGGCATGGATCACTCCCTTTCGCCTTGGATGATCGGTCGCTTATTATAGGGTGTCGGTCCTTTCGTCCGCAATGATCGGCCGCTAGCATCAGAGGAGTCCATCATGTTTCAGGAAGAACGATCGTTCGTCCTTCGGTTTAGCATCGAGGCGCAGTTTCCCGACGACTACGAGGGGCATGAAGAGGAGTACCATTGGCTCCGTGACTGGGAAGGGCGTGTGAAGCCGGAGGTGCTGAAGACCCTGTTTGAAACACTACGCCGGTTTCCCGAATGGTCCGTGCACGTCCGTAATCGTGGCCACTCCCCGCTCGATCAAGTCGAAGTTGTCGTGCAGAAGGATTTTACTAAACGTTTGAGTCTGTAGCATGCCCATAGAAGCCGGAAGGCGACAACATTCGACGCTACCCGATATCCTCAGATCGTTAGGCCTCTATGTGCATATTCCCTTCTGTCGAACTCGCTGCGCCTTCTGCAGCTTCTATCTCCAGGTCTGGCGGCCGGACCGAGTCGAGGGCTTTCTGGCCGCTCTCCAGAAGGAATTCTCTCTCTACGCTAGGCGGCCTGAGCTGTCAGGCCGGCCGCTCAGCAGTATCTACTTGGGCGGCGGCACACCGACTGTGTTGAGCGCCGATCAACTTTGCGACCTTCTGACGACGATCCGGCAGGTCTTCACGTGCCGTCCCGATGCCGAGATCACCGTCGAGGCCCATCCGGACACAGTCTCCGATGAGATGTTGACCAGGCTCAGGGAAGCCGGCGCGAGCCGTGTGAGCCTGGGCGCGGAAAGCTTGAACGATGCCGAGTTGATTCGTATCGGCCGTCCATCGCCGGCTGCCAACGTGGTGCGCGCGGTGGAATGGGTCAGGACAGCGGGCTTCGACCACCTGAATCTCGACCTGATGTATGGCTTGCCCGGCCAATCAATGGGGAGTTGGGAGGAGTCGCTCGCCGGCGTGATCGCGCTTCGACCGGATCACGTCTCCTGCTACGCCCTGACGATCGAACCGGAGACCGCCCTCGCTCAGGCGATTGAGGCAGGATCAGTCCAACAGCCTGACCCCGAAATGCAAACGGCCATGGAACAGGAGGCAGAACGGGTGTTGGAGCGAGCCGGTTACGACCACTATGAGATTTCGAACTATGCCAAGCCCGGCCACCTGTGCCGGCACAACCTGCTCTACTGGCAAGCGGGCGACTACCTCGGCCTTGGTCCCAGCGCCCAGTCCTATGTGGATGGCTGGCGCTTTGGAAATATCGCCGACCTGGCTCAGTATGAAGCACGCTTGACCGACGGCTTACTTCCCCTGGACCATCGTGAATTCCTCACCCCCGGCCAGCGAAACCGCGAAGCGCTGGTCTTTGGCTTACGGCAACTTGCCGGGTCGGATGACCGTTGGCTTGATTCTCTCTGCGCTGATCCCCAGTGGCATCGACGACTGACCACCCTGCTGGATGAGCAGCTCCTCGAACGGAAGGGGGGGCGCATCCGCCTGACGGCGGCAGGACGGCAGGTGGCGGATTCCGTCGCGCTCCAATTGATCTGAAGGCGGACAGGGCAATGCCGTACGGTCACGGCAACGCTACCGTAGGATATAATGCAGCGCGGTGTCGGCGAGGATGCCGGCCAAGGCCCCGCCGTTGAGCCAAAGCAGGCGCCGGTCGCGATGTTTCCAGGCCATCAGAATGGCCACGACGATACAGACCTGCGCCAGGAAACTGAACGGGCGATGCAGGTTCACCGACGCACGGCCCCCCTCACTCGCGATCGCCGTGACCGCGGCCAGGAGGTAGCAGGCAAAGGCGCCGACTTGAAGCCATCGGGCCGGCGGCGCTTTTCGTCCGCGGACAGCCACCACCAGCGCCCAGGTGAGACAGATGATCACGATGAGCAGCAACAACGGAAAGAGCGGCCACAGCACCTTGGCACTCAACATCTCACGCTCATCGAATGAGGTTGCTACCTGGCGACTACCGGACTATCCGACACGCCGACGCGGACTCTAACAATCCATCCAGACCCAGTCAACGTCCCGACGCGCCGAGCACCGGCTTGACAGGCCCTTTGCAGGCGGTTTAGGAATAACCAGAAGGGCTCGACCTGAGAGAGACTCACCATGCCGGTCAACATGATTCCCAACAAGAAGCGGTCCAATCCTGCAACCGAGGCGTCTCCGCAGATATTGCCCCCTGCCGCGGAAACGCAGGACCCGACACAGGAAACGAAGGAAGACCGGGAAAAAGCGTTGGCCGATGCGGAAGCCAAAAATCTATGGGACGCGACCGAAGTGATCGACATGGATAAGTGGTAACGGCAGAACACCGCTCCCCACACGGCATGAATGTCCGCAACTCCCCTGCCAGACGCCTTGTACTACCCGTTCCACCTGTGTCATCCCGCGACGCTGGAACTGATGCTCGCACGGTACGCGAGCGTGCACTTTCGCGATTACATGGCCATTCAGCTCACGCCGTTGACCGGCACCACGGCCTATCAGGACCGCATGGGGGACCAGTTCCCCGATTTGGTCCGAGCGGGACGAATCGTGCAGGGATACCAGGTGAGCGGTCCGCTGGCCGGACCGCTCGCCGAAGAGATCGATCGAGACCTGTCCGACTCCACCTGGCGGACGATGTTCCATGGGGCGTTGCGCGAGGATCGTCGATTTCAGCGCGGGCTGTTTGATGTCGCTCACGGTATGGCGGTCGGCCGACGACTCGTGCCCGGCCCTGCCGCCCTGCTCACGCTGCTTGATCCTCGGTGGGTCAACCATGTCCTGACGCTTCAGACTGTGCGGCATCTTTCGCGCTCGGCCGGCACATCCGAAGAGGGCTATACGTATGAATATGGGTTGGCCTTGGTGAAGACCTCCGCCGCCCTCCGCGTCACATCCCGTCTCGCGCAGCAGCATCACCTGCGTCCCGCCACCGATTCCCGCTCTCACCACGACCTCTTCACCCGCATCGTGACCAGAGAGCAACTCCCGCAGGCACACGACTTCCTGGCCCCCACCGTCTAAGCCGCGTTGGCACCGCCGGAGCTATTTGCTAGAATCCTTCGATGCCGGCTCCCTCCACACCTCTGGCAATCCCGGGAACCACCGAACAGATCTCGACCAGGGCAGGCAACGAGACCGAAGCACGGGTGATCGTCCACAACTGCGACTGCCACACCTACCAGCAGGTCATTCAGATCTTCTGCGCGACCATTCCGGGCATGACGCCGAAAAAGGCGTTCGAACTCGCCTATCAGATCGATCACGAGGGACAGGCGGTGGTCTTTAGAGGCGAATGGAGGGAGGCGGAAGCCATCGCCAAGAAGATTGCCGACGGAGGCCTGAAGGTCGAGGTGCAATGATCGGCGGACGGCCCGCAGACTTATTTTTTCGCGTGCGCCCCTGCAGGTCGTGAAGATTTGCCATGGGCTGCCTTCGACGAGGTGCCGGCCTTTGCCGGCCGAGGCGCCTTCTTCTCAGATGCCTTGGCCGCCGCTTTTGCCTGGGCCTTGGCTTGAGCTTTCGCAGCGGCATCGCGGCGGCGCTGCGCCTTCTTCTCCTCTTCTGCGACACCGGGCCAGACAGGCAGCTTGCCGGCCTTTTTCAGATTGTCGCCGCTGAAGACGCGAACCTGGTAGAGCTCAAACAGCTTGTTGATCGCCTTCTGGTCGCCCCGGCGCGCCAACCCCAGGAGACGGCGACGTTGATTCATTTCCTCTTCTTCGGTATGGGAGGGAGCCCGTTTCTCCATCATCGGCCCTTCCGTTGACTTAATCGCGTAAATGCACGTATACGCACGCGTTATCCACGCGGAAGTATAGAGAAGTTTTCTAACTTTTGCCAGTCTTTCTCTCAGAGCCTGGCCGACATGGCCGATCCTGACAAGGCGAAGCAGGCGCTGGCAGATACCAGGCGGCAGTCCGCGAAGTACCGGGGCGTATTCGCTGGAATCGGGACCCATTGCAATCCCGGAGCAATGGATACCTCGGATAATTCGGGGTCGAGAACAGAGCGGATGCCGGTGCATTCTTCGCCGCAGCAGAACGGTCCATATCGGGCAGGCCCCTACTCAGGTGCGTGATGCTCCCCGACATCCCATCGGCGCATCCGGCGGATGCCGGCTCTTGTTTCCGGAGAGGCCTGCCATCCCTCCCGCAATTCGTAGCCAGGAACGTCCCCGGTCCCTGCGATGGCCGGGAGCGATGAGCACAGAGCTGAATATTCCTTTCGGGCAGCCTTGTTCCGGTCGAAGCGCGGATTCTATAATCACAAGATCGTTTCACCAGACACGACCAGGAGACCACACATGACGATGCAGCAGCACGAGCCGCAACCATCTACGGTCCAGGACAATCCGCAAGCACGGGCCTTGCTCAAACAGGCCTTCGAACGGACGGCCCGCTGGCAGTCGGACTTCAAAGGGTTCACCGCCGATCTCACCGTCAACATCAACGGCAGGGAGACGAGCGGATCGGTCACGGTCAAGAGCCCTCGGGAGGTTTCAGTGCAACTCTCGGACCTCGACGTGCAGAAATGGGCGCAGGAGCAGATCTCCATGATCGCCGTCCACCGAGGCCCGCGCAGCTTCGAGGAATCGGACGGAAAATACTCGCTCACACAGGAGGAGGACGGCCATCCCCTGGGCACCAAGCTCATCATCCATGGGTCCAACTCGTTCTACCGCTTGAAGAATAGCCGAATCACTCAGATCAATCGCAAGATGGCGCACCCGGGTATGCCTCCCTTCGGCTTCACCATCAATGTGGAAGAGGCGGCGACCACCCAGGACGGAACTTTTCTCACGACGCGATACACCGTCTATTACTATCAGCCGCAGGACGGCAAGCTTACCAACGTCGAGAGTTTCACGGACAGCCACACGCGCGTCGGCCGTTCCGATCTCCCGGCCACCCGCCGGATCATCTCCTATGAAAACGGCGAGGTCACGGTGAAGAGCCTCACCTTCTCGAACCATCGGATGCTGTGACACCACGCCTGGTGGATCTGCGCACCGGCTACCCGCGAAGCCTGCACGAGCGGCTCGGGGGATATGTGCACCTTGCACGAATGATCGACAAGTGCCGCGCAAAACTGTCCGGCACGATCGGTGAATATCTCTACCCCTGCCCCCTGGATCAACGCATGCTGGAGTTTGCCGGCATCGATCCCGATCAGTTTCTGGATCAGGTGCGACAGCATTCGGATGAGGCCATCGTCCACTGGTGGACCGTCACGGCCAAGCCGCATAGTGACGACGAACGGGAAGCCTGGAACCAGGCAATGGAGACACGCAGTCCGGATACTGAGGAGAAGTGGGCCTATTTCCGCAGGGTCCGCGACAAACTCGATCCGACTCGATCCGACATCGTTACATGGGCCGACCTCTTGGATCTGGAGGAAGGCCGCACGGTACCGCGTCGGACACCCGCCGACGGCTGATGCCGCACAGTTTCCAATCGTCACCACCCTCACCAATTCGCCTTTTCCGATCCCTCCCTCTCAAGCCGGCCGGAGGACAGCCGATAAAGGAGGCCGGAGGACCCTTACGCGGACAGAGCTCTCCGGCATCGGACGATTTCCCATGAGCAGCAAGCGGGTCGCCATCTCCGAGGTGCGGGTCGGCATGTATGTGAGTGGATTCGACCGCTCCTGGTTTCGGACTCCGTTTCTCCGGCACCACTTTCTGATTACCTCTCCTCAGCAGATCGACAAGCTGCGATCCTCCGGCATCCGAGAAGTCACGATCGACCCGGATAAGAGCGTGCTTCCTGTTCGAGAACATCATTCGAGCAACGGACCGCCCTTGCCTGAGGCACCATCCTCCCTCGCCTCAACGACCGCCTCTCAACCGGCAGGACAGGAGACGACGCCGTCTCGTCACCCAACCCCTAAATCACTCGATATGTTGAATCAGGAGTTCGCCTTGGCAAAGGAAGCGAGGGAACGACTGGCCAAAACGGTTCATCGGTTGTTCGAGCGGTACGAGTCGGAAGGGATCACGCCCGCGGAAGAGGCGATGGAGGCCGCCAAGGAGATCACAATTGTGACCAATACCCTCACGAACCCGGCGGTCTTCATGGCCATGAGTCAAGCCCGCGGTTGTGATCGCGCCTTGAGCAACCATGCCCTCGTGAGCTGCACCCTGTCGCTCTTATTGGGACAGGCCGCGAAACTCGACCTGCTTCAACTGCACAATTTGGCGATAGGAGCATTGCTCCACGATATCGGTCTGCTGCGGCTCCCGCGCCATGTGACCGACGGACTCCGGAACACCTCGCGTCCGCTAAGTCCTCACGACCAAGACTTGTACGAAAGCCACCCCCGGCTGGGAGCGGTGTATCTGGAACAGGAAGGGAACTTTCCACTGGAGGTGAGACGGATCGTTGCTGAGCACCATGCGACCGGGGACGGGAAGGGCTTTCCTCGCGAAACCAATCCGGCATGGACGGAAGCCACCAGCCGAATCCTGATGATCGCGGACCGCTACGACGAGCTCTTGTCGGGGTTCGGGGGAGCGACCCCTCTCCAGCCGCATCAGGCGTTACAACGCCTCTACCGCGATGCACATGACCGGATGCTGGACGCCGATCTCGCGTCGTTGTTTATCAAGCGCGTCGGCGTCTTTCCCATCCATAGCGCAGTGGAACTCAACACCGGCGAGCGGGCCGTTGTCACCGACATCAATCCCGACGCGCTGCACCTCCCGGTTGTCCATATCACCCATGAAGCCTCCGGCCGTGTGTTGATCGCTCCCGCCAGAATCGATCTGGCCCGTCAAGCCAAAGGGGAGACCTCCCGCTCCATTTCCCGCGTGATCGACTCGGCAAGTACGCCCGTACGTCTCGGTTTGGCCGAAACAATCTCCGATTCCAGCGTAACCTCCTGCTAACCCAGCCGCCGCTCGACGCTCAAAAGATCGCCGCTCTTCGTGGGAAAGACCCGAAGGCAAGATGTAGGGCGAGGGCAAGGCCGGGACGAAACCCTACGAGGATAACGCAGCAGTTGAAGCTGCGGTGCACGGACGAGAGGATCTGAAAAGTCGAATGTCGGAGTTCTCGAATTCACATACCATGCCGTTCACCCATCCTTCGCCTAGCCGCCCTTGGCATCGCCGTGTGGAAACTCTATGCTGTGGTCACACTTGCAACCACATGGGCGGATCTCGTGAAATTCAGCAATATGCGCGAACTCGAGACCAAGACATCCAAGATGCTCAGAACAGCCGAACGAGGTAACACGGTCCTCGTCACGACGCACGGACGGCCGACCGCCATGCTCGTCCCCGTGACCAACGGCGACCTCGAAGGTGCCTTGCTGCCCTGAAGCCGAACCCTGCGCAAGAAGATCGAAGAAGGCCTGAAAGACTTCCGCTCGGGTCGGACGATGCGGCTGTCTGACTATAAAGTGAAGCGTGGCAGGAAGAAGACCCGCACCGCGTGACCTGCCAGATCTTCCTGTCGGCGAAGACTCACCAGGACCTCGACGCCTTCTCTGATAAGATTGCCCGCCAGATTCTCGCCGACTGCGCCCGCCTCGCGCACGATCCCATTCTGGACGGAAATCGAATTAAGAAGTTGCAGGGGTTCAAGGAAAGCCTGCACCGGCGGAGAGCCGGCGACTATCGCGTCATACTCAAACGGTCCAGCCCACACTATTCATGACGGTTCGTCGCGAAATCGCGCAGTCGCCAAGCGAGACGGACGCCCGGAGCCGGGAGGAAGGGAGGCGTACTTGAAATAGTACGTTGACTGCCTGAGCGGCGAGCACGCACGCCGACAGGCTTGTCGTAGCAGCAAATCCGCGATTGCAGCAGGAGCGTTCATGAATAATGCGGGCAAAGACCCGCATCGACATCGTCCGCGTGTTGAGTAAGCCGGACTTTCAGAGGACGTACTGACCGACCATGTGTGATTGCAAGACCCGACCCTTTCTCTCTGATTCGCTTTCTCTCTGATTGACCCTTTCTCTCTGATTCGTTGCTTCTTCTCCTGGAAGGGCGCTCGTGCTGGTTCGACTGCGCACATGGAGTGACCCCTAAAAATACTCCTTCAAAGCTTGCTAGTGCTCCCGTCCCTCCGCCGAGGAAGGACACCCTTACTGGTCCAACTGCGGCCGTCGAGGGAGCGCTTGCTGAAGCGCGGCCTTCGGGAGCACAGGACCGGTAGGGCTGTCCTTCCATCCCTTCTGATCGTGGGCGTCTCTGCGAGCAAGAAGGATCTCCCGCCTGCGCCCGTCTAGCCCAGGCCGTCCCCTCCCATCGTCCCGCCCAGGCCGCCGAAATTTCCCCCAAAGCCTCCCTGGCCGCTGCCCCAATATTCGCCTCGGCGGATCTTGCCATAGGGGTGGCGAAGATCGGGCCGGCTGATCCACCACAGCACAACGACGGCGGCAACACCCGTCAGAACCGAGATGATGAAGCCTAAGCCCTTCATGTGGCTGCGAGGCGGCGGCCCGACGCGAACATCCTGCGCGGAGGTCGCAAGTCCGACGACGGTGCGATACAGACCTTCGCCAAAATGCCCCATGCGGAGCGGCTGGTCCATATACTCGGAGCCGACCTTCGCCACCACCTCGGGTGTAAAGATCGGGACCATCCGTTTCCCGACGGTGATCGCGGCCTGATGTTCGGCCACGGCCAGTAAAATCAGAGCCCCGTGTTCCTCTGAGGCGCTGCCGATCTTCCACTGTTGATAAAGCGCCTCGGCGTAGAGCTGTGCCGAGGCAAATGGCTTGACGGTCGGGACGGTCACCACCACCATCTCCACACCGGTCTTCCGCTCGAGATCCTGGCAGACGGACCGGATTCTCGCCTTCCAATCTCCATCGAGCGTTTGGGCATGGTCGCTCACGTATCCGAGCGGCTCAGGCAGGCGTGGCCGCTCACCGGGGATCGCCAAAGCAGGGACGCTGGAACTGATCCAGCAAGCGAGAATCACCCACTGAAGGACGTGCATTGACACAATGTTCGGCCTCCGGCTCATATGGGGGCGGTTTCGAAATGGTGGACCAGCCCTTCGACCGCGGTGAGGTATCGATCGAAGAGGCGCGGCATCTCTACCGGTCCAGGAGAGGTGCGACCGCACCGGAGATCCCACGCCTCCAACAACGGCTTGGAATCGACCGTCAATCGCCGGCCGATCTCTTCGATCTGTTGTTCGGTCTTCGCGGGAACCGGAAGGTCCTTCAGCCGCAGCCACCCCCGAACACAAGGCACCAAGCCCGTCATAGAGAGGGACAAGAGGATCATGGCCGCCTCCCCGGTGGCTCCCCCCTCCACATACCGCTGGCGCAGGCGAAGGAGGTTGGCCTTGATTTCTCGCCTGATCAGGTCGGGCGTCACACCTCCATCGAGGCGGATCATCGGCAATAGGTCGCGGCCGGCCAATAATCGATGACCTTCCTTCAGTTCGCCGAACTCCAACGGAAAACTGCTCGCCCAGCGCTGCAATTCTCCCGGAGCAAAAAGTAGCGTCACGACCTGCTCACGCTTCCAACGGGCATGCAGCTTTGCCAGCTTACGTAAGGCCTCGCCATCGAGTGCGGCCATCACCAGCAGCAGATTTACATTCGATCGGCCGCGCACGAACTCACCCCGCACCGTACTACCGTACAACACTAAAGATTCCAGCGCCGTGCCTAACGAAGGGACCGTCCGTTTAAGGTAGGTCCGCAGGAGAGGTTGGACTTCCTGAGGCAACCCCGCCAGCATTCGATCGCCGCTCATGCTCCCACCTCCGGCGGGACTTCCTGGGCGCGCGGGTCCGGCAGCAGCCCCGCCGCTCTCAATCGATCCAACAATCCAAACGGCGGGGTCGTCCGCCATCCCGCCGTCGTGGCCAGCATGCGATAGCGCAGGCGGGCATTACGATCCAAGGTCTTGAAGACTCGGTCGCGGAGAATCGCCAGCACGGGATTCCCAGCATTCCAGAACAAAACTTGCTCATCGGCCAATCGTTGCAGCATGTCCACTTGCGGTCTACGCGCCCGTTCATAGGCGGCCAAATCCTCGGCAAGAAACCGGTCCTGCTTAAGGCAGGATTCAACCACCTGTGCCAGCGCCATGGCATCGGCCATCGCCTGCATCCGCCCTTGGGACGCATGGGGATTCATCGCATGGGCCGCGTCGCCGATCAGCGCCGCCCCGTCTGCCACCCATCGAGGCGTCCGTACACGACCGGTGGGCAAATAGGCTGTCTGATTCCAGTCCTTCAATTGGCCAGTCAATGTCTCCAACATCGGATCGATGTCGCGCCATTGCTGCCTGAGTGATTCCAACCCCTGCTGCCTGATTCGATCGTAAGTCCCGGCGGGAATCATATAGAAGACATACACCTTGTTCCCGGCGGCGGGGAAGAGGCCCAGGATTTGATTCGTTCCTACGAAATAGCGCGCCTCCTCGATCGGCTCAGGACTGTCCAGAATGCTGATGAGATAGGCTTCGCGGTACAGATGCAGCTTCGCCGGAATTCCCAAAGCCTCCCTCACTTTCGAATAGGCTCCATCCGCCCCGACGACCAGCTTGGCTCCGATGGCCATGGTGCGTCCCTGCCAGTCGGCCTGCACGCCCGCGACGCGCGAGCCGTCTCTCAGAAGCGCTTTCACCTTAACCCCGTAGCGCAGCCCTCCGGGATTCCTTGCCTCCAGCTCATCCAAAATCGCATGGTGGGCGACATTGGGCAACGTCACCAGGGCGCGATTGTAGGGTGGCGGCAGCATCCCGTAATCGATCGTGCAGAGGCGCTCGCCGCCGGCTCGGAAGAAATGAAAGAGGCGCACGGGTTTCACAGCGGCGGCGGGCAACCGATGGAGCAAGCCCAGATGATCCAGTACCTGCTGGCCGTTCGGTTGCAGGATTTCCCCTCGAAGTCCGTGCGGCGGCCCGGATGCCTGTTCCAATACGATCGAGCTGATACCCTTTTGCGCCAGCGCCACACCCAGAACGGCGCCGCCCCCACCCGCGCCCACAATCACCACGTCGCTCCGCTCATCCGTCGTCATGGCTCGATTCCCAGCGGTCCTCCCGTCCAATCCGCATATCGCTCACGATCACGCCACATCGTCAAGAATTTGTGCTTGGCCTTCGCGGTTGAGGTCGCATCCATAATGATGTCGAGCCGCTCATCGTTGTAGCCGTTGCCGCTGGAGGTCTGGTTCATCGAGCCGTTGGTGTTGACTCGATCGTCCACGATCACTTCCTTGAGATGCATGAGATTGTCATGTCGATTGATTCGGATCGGCACGCCGGCCAACCGGAGCGCTTCAAGGGCAGCCATCTGCTTTTGATCCTGCAATCGCCCACGGTCCGTGATGACCCGCACGTCCACCCCCCGCTTCTTGGCCGCTGCCAGCGCTCTGACGGCAGGCGGATAGGTGAAGGCGTACATGGCGACATAGATATAATGCTCTGCATCCCGATACAACCTGACGAGCCGATCGCCGGGTTCGTCCTCCGGCGCGTAGTAGGTCTCAAGATTGGGCCAGCCTTGGTACGGCCAGATCCCGGCGATCGCGAGGAGGAGCCAGAGGATTGGGTGGACGAATCGAGCGCGGCGCGGCGGGTGAGACGGCCGCCGCGCCGCCCCGCATCGCCTAGCCCACATTATCCATGACCGCTTCTACTGTAATCGTCGTGCGACCCGTTGCCACCCAGGAGCCACGGGTACTCCGGCTGTGACGAGCTTGCGAGCGAGTGTTCGGCTCCCAAGCGGGCAAACTCGCCCCTGCGGCCTCAACATACTGATTCAAGTATGCTTCGCCTCCTTGGAACTCCGCGTGGGGGCACCCATTGCTCTTTCCCATGCACTGGGTCCAACGCCTAGCGTCTTGACGGCCTCGTCACGAACTATCATGAATGAATAACGTGGGCTACCCGGGTTCAAACAGATCCCGAAACTGATCCTCCGCAGCATCCCAGGCCTGCGGCGAGTGCTGTCCGAGCCACCGCTTGATATAGACCTTTTGGCCAGGGGACAGCATCTGCTTGATCTGGTGGGAGCGGCCCTGAAGTGGTTGGAGAAATCCCGTTCGTTTGTCGACATCCAACGTCGCGGTCCGCACATAGACGTTGGTATAACAAACCGGCTGCTCATCTTCCCCTTCACCCTGCACCCAGACCGAGATGAACCGTTCCAATCGCATCCCGGCGCTGTCGAGCGCCGGGGCGGTATCGTGAAACAACTCGTTTTCTCCCTCGGCCATCGGTTGCTCGTCCGTTGCGCGAAACAAGAAGTTACGTTTCCACATAGTTGGCCCTCGCGGAAGAATGCGCATACTGGTCGGGGAGGCTTCTGGTTGTCAAGTTGAGCCAATCGATCGTCTCAAGCAATCACGGGGCCGATGGTCGCCTTGACAATACGACTCCCTCTCTGATACGGTCCTTTAATTCTGTAGTTTTTCTGCCTAGTTCGGAGATTTCATGCAGATAAAAATCAACGGGAAATCCGAAGAGATCCAGGCCGTCACGGTTCTCGATGTCCTGAAGGTCAAGAACATCGAACCTCGGATGGTGGCGGTGGAACTCAACGAGTCGATGGTCGATCGGGAAAGTCTCGATAGGACGCCGATCCGAGAGGGGGACCACCTGGAATTCCTGTTCTACATGGGAGGCGGACATTGATGAGTGGCACCTGCCCCGACATTACCGACCTCATCGGAAAAACTCCCCTCGTTCGCCTGAACCGCATGTCCGAACCCGGTGCGGCAACGATTTATGCCAAGGTCGAGTCGTTCAATCCGGGCGGCAGCGTCAAGGACCGGATCTGCCTCAACATGATCAACGAGGCGGAACGCCAAGGGCGCCTCAAACCTGGCTCGACGATTCTTGAACCGACCAGCGGCAATACCGGTATCGGACTCGCGCTCGTTGCGGCGGTCAGAGGCTACAAGCTCATTCTGGTCATGCCCGAAAGCATGAGTATGGAACGGGCCAGCCTGTTGTCGTCCTATGGGGCGCAGCTCGTACTCACGGCAGCCTGGGAAGGAATGCGAGGATCGATCAAGGAAGCCGAGGCCATTTTGGCTCAGAATCCGTCCTATTTTATGCCGGATCAGTTTTCGAATCCGGCCAATCCGGCCATGCACCGGATGACCACGGCACCCGAGATCTGGGATGCGCTGGAGGGCCGCGTGGATGCGTTCGTGGCGGCGGTGGGAACCGGCGGCACCCTCACCGGGTGCGGAGAAGTGTTCAAAGAGCGAAACCCGCAGGTCAAGGTGGTGGCCGTCGAGCCGGCCGGCTCTCCGGTGCTCTCGGGCGGCGAGCCGGGGCCGCACAAGATTCAGGGCATTGGGGCTGGGTTCGTGCCCAAGGTGCTGAACCGCACCATTATCGACCGTGTGATTACCGTCACCGACGACGAGGCGTATCAGACCGCCAAAAGCTTGGCCAAGAAGGAAGGTCTCCTCGTGGGGATTTCCTCCGGGGCGAACGTCATTGCCGCACAAAAGGTCGCGCGCGAGGTGGGACGGGGCAAGAACGTCGTCACGGTCCTCTGCGACACCGGCGAGCGATACATCAGCATCGAGAAGTATTTCAATATTTGACGTTCACCGTTCAGACCGACACCCATGAGTTTCACGGACGAACAGATCACACGGTACAGCCGTCACATCCTTCTGCCGGAAGTCGGCGGCAAGGGCCAGAAGAAGATCGCCCAGGCTCGGATTCTCATCGTGGGGGCCGGCGGACTCGGCTCCCCGGCCGCTCTGTATCTGGCCGCAGCCGGCGTAGGCACGATCGGACTGATCGACAGCGACGTGGTGGACCTCTCGAACCTCCAGCGACAGATCATTCATCACACCGCTGATGTGGGCCGGCCGAAGGTACTTTCAGCACAGGAGAAAATCGTTGCGCTCAACCCGGATGTGAAGGTGATCACTCATCAGGACCGGCTCGTGGCCCACAATGCACTGGCGATCCTGCGCGAGTATGATGTGGTCATCGACGGCGTCGATAATTTCGCCGGGAAGTTCCTGATCAACGACGCCTGCTACTTCGCCGACAAGCCGTTGATCCATGGAGGCATTCTACGATTCGACGGGCGTGTCACCACCATCATCCCGAAGAAATCGGCCTGCTATCGTTGCGTGTTCAAGCATCCACCACCGCCCGGTTTCGTCCCGAGCTGTCAGGAGGCGGGCGTGATCGGCGTCCTGGCCGGCGTCATCGGGACACTCCAGGCTACGGAAGCGCTGAAGGTTATTCTTGGGATTGGACGACCCTTGACGGACCGCATGCTGGACTACGACGCCAAGAAGAGTCAATTCCGAGAGATCCGCTGCAGGAAGAATCCCCGTTGTCCCCTCTGCGGAGAACAACCCACGATCACCGAGCTGTTCGACTACGAGCCGGAAACCTGCGAGTTGCGGACGCCCAGCGTCGCCTCGGCGCGGTAAGCCTGTCATCACGAGACGAGGGTCGCCCATGGCCAAGATTCGATCATTAGTCTGCCGAGAGTGCGGAAGCGAGTATCCCGCCAAAGCCATCCATGTCTGCGAGTTGTGCTTCGGACCCCTGGAGGTGAAGTACAACTATGACGAAATCAAACAGACGATCTCGCGCCGGTCCATCGAGGCGGGTCCGAAATCCATGTGGCGCTATATGGAGTTGCTGCCGGTCGAAGGGCCCCAGGTGGTGGGGCCGCACGCGGGTTTGACCCCAATGGTGCGGGCGAAAAATCTCGGTGCGTACTTAGGACTGGACGAGCTGTATATCAAGAACGACACTGTGAACCACCCGACGTTGTCGTTCAAGGACCGCGTGGTCGCGGTGGCCTTGACCAGAGCCAGAGAACTGGGCTTTGAAACCGTGGCCTGTGCCTCGACCGGCAACCTGGCCAACTCGGTCGCCGCCCATGCCGCCGCATCGAGCATGCAGTGCTATGTGTTCATCCCCGGCGACTTGGAAGCGGCTAAGGTGCTCGGCAACCTGATCTACCGCCCCAATGTTGTCGAGGTGGAAGGCAATTACGACGATGTGAATCGCCTCTGCTCCGAAATCGCCGGGGAGCACGGCTGGGCGTTCGTCAACATTAATATCCGCCCCTACTATGCTGAGGGCTCGAAAACCCTGGCCTACGAGACCGTGGAACAGCTTGGGTGGCGCGCGCCGGATCAGGTGGTGATCCCGATGGCGTCCGGCTCCCTCTTGACCAAGATTTGGAAAGGCCTCAATGAACTGAAACACGTGGGACTGATCGACTCCGTCGCCACGAAGATCAACGGGGCCCAAGCCGAAGGCTGTTCCCCCATTTCCACGGCTTTCAAGGAAGGTCGGGACTTCTTCAAGCCGGTGAAGCCCAAGACCATCGCCAAGTCCTTGGCCATCGGCAACCCGGCTGACGGCTACTATGCCCTCAAGACGACGTCGGAGAGTGGTGGCGCCATGGACATGGTGTCGGATGAAGAAATCGTGGACAGCATCAAACTGCTGGCCCAGACCGAAGGCATTTTTGCGGAGACTGCCGGCGGCGTGACGATCGGCGTGTTGCGCAAGCTGGTCAAACAGGGCGTCATTAAGAAGCACGAGGTCACGGTGGCCTACATCACCGGCAACGGGCTGAAAACGCAGGAGGCCGTCCTTGAAGCCGTGGGCCGGCCGACGCGGATCCACCCCAGCCTGGTGAGTTTCGAGAAAACCTTCAAAGTCGGCAAACATGGTGGTGATGCATGATCAAGGTACGAATTCCCACTCCCCTTCGCCCCCTGACCAAGGGGCAAGGCGAGGTCGAAGCGCAGGCGACGACGATTTCAGAAATGATCGACAAGCTGAATTCCAATCACCCCGGCATCAAGGACCGGCTGTGCGACGACACCGGCGAATTGCGCCGCTTCGTCAACATTTACGTCAACGAAGAGGACATCCGGTTTCTGAACGGGAAGAACACCGTGCTCAAGGAGGGCGATGAAGTCTCCATCGTCCCCGCCATCGCGGGAGGATGACAATGGCTCATCTTCGATTTCACATACGATTCCCGCATGAAAAGATCAAGGAGCCGGTCATTTATCAAATCGGCCACGAATTCAACATCGTCACCAATGTGCGCCGCGCGGACGTGCGGGATACCACCGGCTGGATGGATCTCGAATTGACGGGCGAGGTCGAGGAAATTGAACGAGCGGTGGACGGGCTCAGACAAAAGGGTGTGCTCGTCGATCCGATCGAGCTGAACGTGGTGGAATAGCGAGGACAGTCATCGGTCACTTGTCATCAGTCATGAGGGAGGGACGGCTTGCGCTGCTCCGACCTTCACAGACGATCAACGACGATTGACCAATGACCGAAACACTCACGATGGAATTCACTGAGGCACAGATTCAACGATACAGTCGCCACATCATTCTGCAGGATGTCGGCGGCAAGGGTCAGAGAAAGCTCACCCAAGCCAAGGTGCTCCTGATCGGAGCCGGAGGGTTGGGGTCTCCCGCCGCGCTCTATCTGGCCGCTGCCGGCATCGGCACCATCGGTTTGGTGGACGGCGACGTCGTGGACCTGTCGAACCTACAGCGGCAGATCCTACACTCCACCGCCACGATCGGGGTTTCCAAGGTCGAATCCGGCCGGAGAACCCTGTCGGCCATCAATCCCGATATCACGATCAAGACCTATCAGCACCATGTCAACGCCGACAATATCCTGAGCTTACTCGCCGACTATGACATTGTCCTGGATGGGTCGGACAACTTCACCACCCGGTTCCTCGTCAACGACGCCTGCTTCTTCGCCAAGAAAACTCTGATCTCCGCGAGCATGTTCCGGTTCGAAGGTCAGCTCACGACGATCAAGCCACACGCCGGCCATCCTTGCTACCGCTGCTTGTACCCGGAGCCACCACCTGCCGGGTTGGTCCCGAACTGCCAGGAAGCCGGCGTGCTGGGCGTCCTCGCCGGCACCATGGGCATCCTGCAGGCGACGGAGGCGATCAAGGAACTCCTCGGCCTCGGAGACACGCTCGCCGACAAGCTCCTGATCTACGATGCCTTGGACATGAAATTTCGCAAGGTGTCCCGTCCGAAGGACCCATCCTGCCGCCTTTGCGGTCCGACCCCGGCCATTACGGACTTGAGCCTCGACTATCACGTCTCCTGCACGATTTGACGTGACAAGACTCCAGATTCCTCAGAGCATTGCCGATGACCTGGTGGCGCACGCGCGCGCACTCGCCCCCCACGAATGTTGCGGTCTCCTGGCCGGCTGCGACCGGCGTGTGACCCAACTGTATCGCATCGCCAACGTGGTGGCGATCGACGGCGCCGACCGATTGGCCGTCTTCGACGACGCCAAACTCTCTCATCTGTCGCAGCTCTCACCGGAAGAGCGGGCCGAGATCGCGTTTGTCATGGACGCGCAGGACCTCGCGCTGGCCCAACGAGACATGCGCAAGAAGGGACTCGACCTGCTGGTGATCTATCATTCGCACCCTCACGACCCCGCGCGCCCGTCTGTCACAGACATCAAAATCGCCACCGACTACGAGGACTATTGGCCGAAAATCAACCTTCCGTTGCCGCAGTATCTGCTGATCTCGCTGCAAATTCCTCAGCATCCCGACATCAAGCTGTACGACATCCGGCATGGTCGCGTCGCCCCGGCATCCTACGAAATCCTCTCCCCGGGTATGAACTGAGCGCCCGATCTGGTATCCTACGCGCCGCTGGACGGCATTGTGTGCGGCATCGCCGTTCATCGCGCAGCTCACCTCAACACGCGGAGAGGCCATCATGCGTCATGGGTCGGCCGTCAGAACATCCGTGCTCATTCTCTTCATCTCGCTGGGTCTGTCGATGAACGCCTCCTATGCCGAGAACAAAACCAAGAGCTATTACAGTCCGATCATCCTCGTGAACAAGGAACAAGGCTATATCGTGATCTCGGACAGCGGGGCCGTCTTCGGTGTGGAGGTGCCGCCCGAAGCGAAACCGAACCTGGACAAGCTGCCGCCCTCCGGCCTGATCGACCTGGTCGTCGAAATTCGGCCGGGGCAGGCTCCCTTGGTCAAGAAGTGGACGGTCATGAGCGGAGAAACGGACTGTCGGGTGTTCGACGGGAAAGAATGCCGCCCCTAAGGCAGGTTGTTGAAAGAGCCAGTCAGGCTGGTAATCGCAACGCTCGGAGTCTCAATATCCCGGACGGTCTCTACTCGTTTCCTCCCTGGCCGCGTCCGCGCCCATGGAGAGGCGCCTCTGCGCACATCGGGCTTGGATAGGTATGAAGGACAACCTTTCTGACCATCCCCCCGGTCATTTACTCCAGAGCCTCTCCTACCTTCGCCCAGATCATTCGTGATCGCTTCTGTTGTAGGCGCCGTGAGACTCCTTGCGCCTCCCCATTCAATGGGTCCGACGCGTGCCGTCCTCGGGTAGCCATGGCTCCGGGAATGCAAGGGGTGAACCACCACAACCCGTCATGAATGATGCAGGCTGGGAACTTGGACGCTCTGCGAGAGGGGACCGCGGACGGCTTATTCGGAGCTGCCGACCATGTCGTCGATGAGCGGGCGATTGATGTCCATGCAGCCGGGGCAAATGGCGTCGAACAGCAAATCGAAATCGGACACAAAATTGCGCGGGTCCACCAGATGATCGGCTACGACCTGTTCATGACAGGTATCGCACAGCATCATCAGCCCCCGTTGGACTGAGACGGTCTTGCGTCCGACGCTCCCCGCCATCGCCCCGTTACACCGATCCTTTCATCTGAGCATGCCAAAAATCATCAGTCTCCAACTCGATGCCGCATCGTGGGCATTCGTAGGGACGGTCGGCCGGCGGCACGCTCAGCGCTTCACGGTTGATGCGGCCCAGGCACACATGATACCAATGCCCTCCCGCATGCTCATGATCGAGCGGCTCATTTTCATAGATCAGCACCATCTTGATCTTGGACTCATCTAGAGCGGTGTCACCGGCGTACTGTCGTTACGGTCCCCGAGTGAACCCTCTCGCCCAGGCAATGGAGTGGAAAGGCTTTGGCCCGATCGCACAAAGACGTTCAGATCACCGCCGTGGGTTCCTTCTGCCAGTACTCGACAAATTCATCGAGCTGGGTGAGCGAAGACAGATCTGCCATACGGTCCAAGAACACTTTCCCGACCAGATGATCCATCTCGTGTTGGATGCAGACCGCATAGAGCCCGCTCGCTTCGAAGTCGAGCGGACACCCTTGCCGATCCAAGGCCTGGACGCGAACGATGGACGGCCTCGTCACCTTTCCTCGAAGTCCGTCCACGCTGAGACACCCTTCCCAATGTTCAGTCTGTTGAGGACCGTAGAACACGATCTTCGGATTCACGAGCACCGTTTCAGGAAACCCGCCTTCGCCGGGGCAGGCCATCACGATCAATTGGACGGACCTGGCGACCTGCGGCGCAGCCAAGCCGATCCCGCTGGCCTCGTACATAGTTTCGAACATATCGTCGATCAGACGCTGATAAGCGAGGCTCTTCAAGTCTCCGATCTCCACCGGAGTCGCCGGCCTTCTCAACACCGGATTGCCCAACTTGGCGATAGACAGAAGTGCCATCATCCGCTCACTGACCCGTTCTCCGGATCTTGTACCAAGGACGAAACGCTGAGCTGTTGATATAACATAGCAATTTTCAAGTCCGCAAGGACCGCCTCCATCACCCTTGCCTCGCTGGAGACTGAGTGCGCGGCTGTCGGGGGGGCGGCATCTCAAACGTGCCTTTCTCCTGCCTCCACCAATCACTCCACTCCTGAGACCACTCTTCCCGTTGCTGCCTCGTCGAGGATTCCCAATCGTGCATTTCCGTTTCGTGGTGGGTCAGAATCCAGAGGGAATGCAGGGCCGAGATCGACACGAACCGTTCATCATCCACCAGAAGGCCGATCAGGACATCGACCACGCCCTTTTCTCCGACGTACCGAGATTCGAAGGCCGCGGACTTTCGAACAGAGGAGTTCATGTCCTTGGCCATCACCGCTATCGCCTCGACCGTCTGCGACGGGTCGAGGCGAACTGAAACGCGGAGGGCATGTTCCCTGATTCGCGGTAGCTCGTTAGGCTGCTTGGCCGTCGTGAGCAGCGCCGGTACGGCCGAGGCCGCTTTCAAAATCGAGAGCGTCTCGATAGCATTATAGCGAATCCGAGGCCCTGGCATGCCCAGCGCCTTCACCAGCACCGGCACCACCGGAAGGCCAAGGTGGACAAACTCCCCGATCGCCCAATACTCCTGCTTGCCTTCAAGCAGCGGCAACAGCGCCTCCGCGCGTTTGAGCTCCTCCTCCGACAACACCTGCGTATTCTGAGGGACCGAGGTATCGGGAGCCTTCTGGGTTCCGGGCGGCCGCTCGAAGTCGTACGGCGTCGCGGCCTCTCCGCCACCCTCTCCCAAGGACTGCGCCCCACCCAGATTCCCCCATCCGGCCCATACCAACCCGGCCGTCACAACCACTGTACCGACTGTCATCCATCTGGCCATCATGCCAATACTCCTCACGATTCAGGTCCTCCGCTTACCTCGATTTGGTGCTGACGTGCTTGGACACGCCGCCGCAGCCGTCTCCCCGCAATCTGATGCACCAGCAGATACAGCACCGGGAGCACGATCAAGATCAACACCGCCGCCGTCAACATCCCTCCCACGACGACCCGGGCCAGCGGTTTCTGGGCCTGCGCACCGATGCCTGTGGCGATCGCCGCAGGGAACAGACCGATGGCGGCGCCGAGCGTGGCCATCAGAATGGGACGAAGCTGCGAATCAGCCCCTTTGCGGACGGCCGCTTCCAAGGATTCGCCCATCTGCCGCAGGTCCTCGATCCGCGAGATCAGCAAGACGCCTCCCAAGATGGCGACGCCGAGGGTCGAGATGACGCCGACGGCGGCCGAAATGCTAAAGTTGGTCCCGGTCGCGACCAGAGTCAAGACCCCTCCGATCAGCGCAAAGGGGACCGTCACCAGCACCAACAGCGCGTTCGTCAAGGAATTGAACGCGGTAAACAGCAGGAAGAGAATGACCAACAAACTGATCGGGACGACCACCGCCAGTCGTTGCTGCTCGCTCTTCAACTGATCATACTGTCCCGCCCACTCCAAATGATAGCGGTCCGGCAGCGTAATCTCGCGCGCGAGTCGCGCCTGAGCTTCCTCCACCGTGCTTGCCAGATCCCGGTCTCGGACGCTGAACTTGATCGGAATGTACCGTTGGTTGTTTTCGCGGTAAATGATGAAGGCGCCGGTTTCCGTCGAGATATTCGCAATCTGTTTGAGCGGAATGCGCGCCCCGTCCGGGGTGCTCACGAGGATGTTACTGATGGTCTCCATATCCCGTCGGAACTCCGACGAAAAGCGCACGACCAAATCGAACAGGCGCTCGCCCTCGTAGACCTGTGTCACCGCCTGGCCGCCGACTGCGGCCTGCACGACGGCGTTGACGTCCGCCACCTGTAAGCCGTAGCGGGCGCTGGCCTGGCGGTCTACTTGGATCAGCAAGTTTGGCTGCCCCATCAGCCGGAAGATTCCCAAATCCTTGACCCCCGGCACCGTGCGCATCACCCGCTCGATTTGCACGGCCTTTTCCTCCATGACCTTCAAATCGGACCCGAACAGCTTGATCGAGTTCTCCCCCTTCACGCCGGACATGGCTTCTTCCACATTATCCTGAATGACCTGGGAAAAATTCAGCACGATTCCGGGAATTCCTTGTAGTCGTGCTTCGATCTCGGCGATCAGCCCCTCCTTGGTCAGGTTGGGTCGCCATTCCTTTTGGGGGCGCAGGTTGGCGAGGAACTCGCTATTGAAGAAACTCGTCGGGTCCGTCCCGTCGTCCGGCCGCCCCAACTGCGACACCACGGTCGTCACCTCCGGCGATTCACGGAAGGCGCGCCGCATATCCCCGCTGATACGAGCGGCTTGTTCAAACGAAATATCCACGGGCATGGTGGCTCGGACCCACAGGTTGCCCTCTTCCAGGGACGGCATGAATTCCCCGCCCATGAACTGCAGGACCACCAGGGAGACCAGCATGAGGCCCCCTACGCCCGCGGTGACGACGAACTCGTGCGTCAGGGCCCAATCCAGAACCCGGGCATAGAGCCATCGCACCCCGCGCACCAGCCGCGTGTCTTCTTCTTTCACGGCGCTGCTCAGCAGGATGGAGCAGAGGACAGGCGCCAAGGTGAAGGCCATCAGCAGAGCGCCCAATAGGGCGAAGCCGTAGGTGATGGACATCGGGGCAAAAATTCTTCCCGGGACGCCCTGCATGGTGAACAACGGAATGAACGCCACCACGATAATCGCCGTCGAATAGAAGATCGGGCGGCCGACCTGCTTCGCGGCTCGGACGACGTGGTGCGGCACGGTCAGTCCCGGATGGTGAAAGTGCGCCAGATGGAAGAAGACGCTTTCCACCATAATCAACGTGGCATCGACGATGATGCCGAAGTCAATGGCGCCCAAGGAGATCAGGTTGGCCGACTGCCCCATCACGACCATCATGCTGAACGTGAACAGCAAGGCCAGAGGAATCGTCAAGGCCACGATCAGAGCGGCGCGAAGGTTGCCGAGAAACACGTAGAGCAGCACGAACACCAACGCCATACCGCTCAACAGAATGTCCGTCACGGTTTCGATGGTCGTATGGATCAGCGCCGTGCGATCGTAGAACGTTTCGATCTTCACTCCAGGGGGCAGTTTCAACAGGTTCAGTTCCTCGACTTTCTGCCTCACGTCGTCCAACACCGATAGCGCCTTATACCCGCGCTGCAACAGCACCACACCTTCGACGACATCGTCGTTCTCGTCGATCCCCACCTTCCCCAGCCGCACCCGGTGCCCCGTACTCACGTTGGCGAGACTTCTGACGAAGATCGGCGTCCCGTCCTTCTGCGCCACCACGACGTTCTCGATGTCGTCCAGACTGTCGATCAAGCCCACCCCGCGAACGTTGAAGTTCTGCCCTCCAACCGTGAGGTAGTTTCCCCCGACATTCGCATTACTGTTGGTCAAGGCCGTCATGACCTGCGACAGGTTCACCCCGTACCCGATCAATTTTCCGGGATCGACATCGACGTGATATTCCTTCGTCGTCCCGCCGAAGGCGGTCACATCGATCACCCCCGGCACTCGGCGGAACTCACGGCGCAACACCCAATCTTGGATCGTCTTGAGATCGGTCAACGACGTCTGTTCGTCGCCGACCAGTTGATACCGATAGATCTCGGCGATGGCCCACCAAGGCGAGAGTGTCGGCTGGGCGCCGGAAGGCAAGGTCACCGTCGCCAATCGGTTCAGCACTTCCTGGCGGTCGAAGAAGTACTCCGTCTGAAAATCGAAATAGATCTTGATGTCGCTGAGCCCGAAGATGGAGAGCGAGCGGATATCGGTCAGCCCGGGCATCCCATTGAGGGCCACCTCGATCGGCACCGTAATCTGCCGTTCCATTTCCTGTGCCGACCATCCCTGATATTGGGTGATGACCTCGACCATCGGCGGAGACGGATCGGGATAGGCCACCACGTCCAGCGTATGGAACGCGTGCAGCCCCCCGAAAAAGAGCGCGAATCCGATGGCGCAGAGCAGAACCCGTTGAGACAGCGACAGCTCAACGACTCGTGCAATCATGGAGCGAAGTCAACGATGGGGGATCGATGGAGAGAGGGATCGCTTCGCGCATCACGAACACTTATCCTTTGAGTTCCTGGCCCTTGATCAAGACCGCTCCTTTCACGACGATACGCTGTCCTTGAGAGAGGCCTTCCAGCACGCGCACCTGATCTCCGGAGAGGTTCGATACCTTGACCTCATGCCGCTGATATCCGGCGTCGCCGGTCAGCAGATAGACATAGTGCTTGCCGTCCACTTCGATGACCGCCTCTCGTGGAATCGTCAAGAACACATGGGCGTCGGCCACATCAATGTTGAGTCGTGCGAACATCTCTGGCTTGAGTTTGTGGTCCTCGTTGTTCACCCAAGCGCGCACCTTGATCGTCCGGCTGCTGGGATCGACCGTGTCTCCGATCGCCGCCACGACGGCGGGGAAGTCTTCGCCCGGATAGGCCTCCACGTTGACGCGCGCCACCTGGCTCACTTTGACCAACGAGAGATCCCGTTCGTAGACATCGGCAATGACTTGAAGCTTGCCGAGATCGGCGACCGTGAAAAGCACTTGATCCGGATCTCCTCCGACGGATTGGCCAGGAGTGACCGCGCGATCCACGACCGTGCCCGCCAGCGGGCTCTTTAATTCAAACCGCGAGGTGATGCGCTGCTGCGCGAGCGGCTTTTCCAACTCCGCGGCCGGTACCCGCAGCGACAACAGCCGCTCCTTCGCCCTCCGAAACTCGGCCCGCGCCTTGATCAGATCATTTTCGGCCTGCTTGAGATCCTTCTGCGGCAGAGCTTTGGTCTCATAGAGATCCTTCGCCAGCTCATAGGCCCGCGTCGCGTATTCCATCTCGCTGGCCTCTTTCACATAGTCCGAATAGACGGCGGTGATCTCGGGGCTGTCAATGACCAGGAGGACATCCCCGGGTTTGACATAATCTCCCAGCCTGGCCCGGACTTCCAGGATGCGGCCTTGCAGAGGCGAGGAAATTTTTGAGTAGCGGTCGTCGCCGTAGGCGACCTTGCCCGACAGCACCAGGGCGGGGTGCGACGTGGTATACCCGACCTCGGCAATCTCAATCCGTGTCTTGAAGTCGGAGGACTCAGATTGCGGCGCAGAGGCGGCTCGTTGCGACGCCTGCGGCCCGACCGCGGGGCTGTCATTGCCGCTGCAGGATGCGAGAACAATCACGCCTGCCATCGCCGCACAGAGCCAGACGGATTTCATGTCGAGATCTCCCGGCCGACGGCACTTTCCAATTGCAAGACGTTCCGCTGGTAATTGAATAGCGACTCCAAATAGCTCAATTGAATCGAGCGGGCGGTCCGCGCGGCGTCCAGCAATTCCAGAATCGTCGCTCCGCCGCGCTCGTAGGCCCGTTCCACGATCGTCAAGGTCTGACGGGCATCCTCCAGGACGCCCTTCTGATACGCCTCCACCAGATTGCGGCTCTGGATCAAGTTGCGGTGGGCGATATCGACTTGGTTCTCAACCTCGACGAGCGTCTTTCTGAGATCGGCCTCCGCGACCTGCACATTGACCTCGCCCTGCGCGATCCCGCCTTGATTGCGGTTGAACAGCGGGAGCGGAACCCCGACGCTGAGCCCGAGCTGTTGGGGATTGTCAGGTCCTTGAGCTCCCTGTACGGCGTAGCCTCCCCCGATCGTCACGTCGGGATAGCGGTACGACTGCGCCAACTTCAGATCGGCGGACCGTTGCGCGCGCGCAATGCGCTTGACGCGAATATCGGGCCGGCCGTCCAACGCCAGTTGCTGCATCGCCCGCACATCGGGATCGAGCCGTCGATATTCCATGTCCGTCGTTAATTCCACCTTCGTGGTCGCCGGCAACTGGAGAAGCACCCGGAGATCCGCCCGCGCCGACTCGGTGTCCTGTAGAGCTGTGATGACCTGCGAGTGAAAGTCCACGACTTGCAGGCGGATGCGGATCAGATCGACTTCCGCAATGAATCCCTTCTTGAAGCGAACCGTGTTGATCTCAAGGATGCGGGCGAACCGATCGCGGTTCTCTTCCGCCAGGCTAAGGCGTCTCAGCCCGAGCTGCACTCGGTAATAGGTCTCCTTGAGCGTGAAACTCAACTGGCGGATGGCGTCTTCGAACGCCGCCTCCGCCCCTTGAATGCCATAGGCCGCGCTTTCAATGCGATACCCGCGTTTGCCCGCCATTTCGAAGAGCTGCTGGACTTGGGGATAGATTTGCCCGCTATTGGACAACGTGCGGCCCTGCGTCCACGATCCCAGCGCGCCGACGGAAAGCACCGGGTTGGGAAACAGCCGGGCCGTGATCGCCTGGCCTTGCGCGGAATCGATTCCGTACTTGGCGATGATCAGGTCGAGGTTCTGGCGCAGAAACAGCGCCAGCGCTTCCTCCAACGACAGCCGGACAATGGCCGCGGGGCGAGGCTGCGGAGAGGTGGACATTTCCACCGCGACAGCATCGGCAAAGAGCAGGGCGACGCAGCCGCCAAGGATTGCGAGAAACAGCAGACAGGTCTCTCTCGCACCTCTCATTGAAGGGCGGGATCGAATGCCTGAATGATCACACGAAGGAGTGATCTTCACAGAATTTTTCGTCGAGGGCTCTACCGATTTGAGGAGACTGGCCTAACACATTGAAAATCGGATCATTATACCGTTTTTGCGCAGCCAGGGAAATAGAAACACCAGGCCCGCCGGTCAGGTCATTTTGAGTTCGGTCCAGGCCCGGTCGTACAAGCGGATCGCCAGGCCGACGTCCCTCATCCATTCCAGCCCGCGGAGGAGAGAGAGATCCGGAAAGATCCCGGTATCATTCCTCAGATCCGGACGCACCCGTTCCTTGGCCAGCCGGTTGGCCGGCGCGAAAAACAGCCGCTCCGCCGTCATCGCCGACACTCTGGTCTCAAGGAGGAAATTGATGAATCGAGAGGCCAAGTCCCGCTGCCGGGATGACTTGAGAACCACCAAACAATCAGCCCAGATCGTGCCGCCCTCCCTCGGCACGGTATAGCGGATCGATGGACGCTCGGCCCTTACCCGGACCATGGGACCCACCCAGCCGTGGGCCAAGACCACTTCTCCCGACGCCAACATCTGGTCGTAATGGTCGCTGGTATAGGCCTTCACCAGCGGTTTTTGCAAGATCAACCGGTCTTTGGCCCGTTCGATTGCGACGGGATCGACCTGATTCAAGGAGACGCCCATCAGCCGGAAGACCGCGCCGAAGACTTCACGTTGGTCATTGAGCATGCTGATCCGCCCGCGATAACGACTATCCCACAGGACAGCCCACGAGTCCGGAGGAGTCGGGAACAAGGCCGCATCATAGCCGATGCCCACGGTGCCCCAGAGATAAGGAACTGAATAGTGATTCTCGGGATCGAAGGCAAGGTCCTGCAAGTGCGGTTCGACCAGATCCAGATTGGGCAGCCGATCCCGAGAGAGCTCGGCCAGCAATCCCAGTCGGATCATGATGGCGACCATAAAATCAGACGGCACCGCGACATCGTACCCGCTCGCTCCAGTCTGCAATTTGGCAAGGAGTTCTTCGTTGCTGCTGAACGTATCCACGACGACCTGCACCCCTTCCTGGCGTTCGAACTCGGCAATCAGGTCCTGACTGACGTAATCGGACCAGGTAAAATAGTGCAGGACTCTCGGCGAGGGTCCGGTCCCCTGCTCCTCTTGACCAATGAACGGGCATCCTCCCAGCGCAAAGGCCGATCCGATCAAGAGGACCGCCCCTCCGACGAAGGCCGGGCTATCCGACATCATCGCACCGTCTCTCGGCGTTGCTGGGACAGCGCAGCGGCAACCAAGGTGATCGAGATCAGCACCAGCAGGCTCGACAACGCGTTGATCTCCGGGGTCACGCCGGATCGAATCATGGAATAGACCCGCATCGGAAGCGTGGTGCCTCCGGGACCGGTCGTGAAAAAGGTTACGAGGAAATCGTCGATGGAAATGGTGAAGGCCAGTAACGCGCCACTGACGATCCCGGGCATGAGGAGTGGCAATGTAATCCTACAGAACGATTGCCAGACGGAAGCGCCCAAATCGAGGGCGGCCTCGTCGAGCACCGGGTCCAGCCGACGTAACCGAGACCGGACCACGATCATGACCACCGGGGCATTGAATGCCGTATGGGCCAAGGTGACCGTGATGATTCCCAGCGGCAACTTGACGACGACGAACAGGAGCATGAAGGCGATTCCCATCATCACCTCCGGAATCACCAGCGGGAGCACCAGCAGGAGTTCGAGCCAGGGATGCCTGCCTCGTTCGAGTGCAACCGCCCCCATCACGCCGAGAACCGTTGCCATTGCCGTCGAAGCCAGTGCCACCTTCAACGTCACCACGGCGGCGTCCCACAGCGCGCGGTCTTGCATCAGGGCCGCGTACCATTTGATCGTCCATCCGTGCCAGGACGACACCGTGCGCCCGTCATTGAAGGAAAACAGAATCAGCACGACGATCGGCGCGTAAAGAAATCCCAGCACCAGCGAGCCGAGTGCCGAGGCCCATAGTCGTTTCGAAGCGACGGCCATGCCCGTTCCTATCGAAGAAACTCCTGCGAGCCGGTGACAGGGGCTACCCGTCTGAAGGCCCACAGTGCCAGCAGCACCAACACAAGGAGGACCACGCTGAAGGCCGACCCCAACGGCCAGTCGCGGACCACCAAAAACTCGTGTTGCAGCAGGTTGCCCATCATCATCGTCCTGGCGCCGCCCAACAGGTCCGGGGTTAGGTAGGCGCCGAGCGAGGCCACAAACACGAGGACCGACCCCGCGATGATGCCGGGCAAGCTCAACGGCACAAGCACCCGAAGGAGCACCTGCCACCCGGGGGCGTAGAGATCTCTGGCTGCCTCCTCCAGCACGGGATTGACCTGCTCCAGCGACGAGTAGATCGGCAGGATCATGAACGGCAGGTATCCGTACACCAATCCCAGCACCACGGCCGACGGCGTATACAGCAGGGTCATCGGCTCACTGGTCAGGGCCCACTTCATCAACCATGTATTCAGGAGACCGTCGGTCCTCAGGATGAGAATCCAGGCATAAGTCCGAACCAGGAAATTGGCCCAGAGGGGGATCAACACCATGACCAACCAGAACGATTGCCACCGAGCCGACGAGCGCGCAATCAGGTACGCGAATGGAAATCCAACAAGGAGACAGATTCCCGTGACGGCAGCCGCGAGGGCGCAGGACCGCCAGACGATCGTGAAATACAGCGGGTGCAGGAGGTCGCGATAGTTGGCAAGACTGAAGTCCCAGCGTATCCACCCATAGGTTTCACGGGTGCTGAGGCTGATCACCAGAACGATCACCAATGGCCCCCCGATCGCCAAGAGGGCCCAGAGCAGCGACCCGATATAGCACCAACGGCTCGCTTCCGAGGAACGGTCGTCTCGTCTCATCCTTGAGTCGAATCACCCGTCACGAAGGAAGCAGGTACCCGTCGTCGCGATGCCACCAGGCGTAGGCATGGTCACCCACCGACCATGTCTTGCACCCGTTTCCGTTCGGGACCATGACATGCCAGAACAGTCCCTCATCGAGCCGCAGACGATAGCGCCGATGGGTGCCGGCATAGTCCACCTGATCGACTACCACCGGAATGTTGGCCTCATCTCCCGATTCAAGCCCTTCACGTCGGACCGACACCAGTTCGGACCGAAGCACCAACGTGGCCTCCTGACCCTCCGAGAGTTTGACAAGTTCGCGGCTTGGAAGGTTCACCTTCAGATTCAACCGCGGCACGATCAGTTCTCCACGGTCCGGAGCAATCAGTCGAACGCGACCGGACAACAGATTGGACCGGCCGAGAAACTCGGCGACGAAGCGGCAGGCCGGAGCTTCATAGACCTCCGACGGCGTGCCGACCTGGACAACCCGTCCCCGCTCCATCACGGCAAGCCGGTCGGACAGGGCGAGCGCTTCCGCCTGATGATGGGTCACGCAGACGAAGGTGATGCCGACTCGCTGCTGGATACGCTTGAGTTCGGCCGTCATACTCTGCCGGAGCAGTTCATCCAACGCCGCCATCGGCTCGTCCAGGAGGAGCACGGCCGGCCGATTCACCAGCGCACGCGCGATCGCAACCCGCTGCTGCTCCCCGCCGGAGAGCTGTGCCGGTCGGCGATCCCGTAGTGTTTCCAGACGCAGGATATCCGCAAGTCCGTCGAGGCGCCGGCGCCGCTCGTCCTTCGGCAGGCCCTGCATGAGCGGACCGAAGTCGATGTTCTCCTCGACGGTCATGTGAGGAAACAGCGCATATGACTGGAAGACGGTATTGACGGGTCGACGGCTGGGAGGCACACCGGCCATCGGGCGACCTTGCAGCAGGATCTCACCGCGATCCGGTTGTTCGAACCCCGCGAGCAGGCGAAGCAGTGTGGTTTTCCCTGCGCCGCTCGGTCCGAGAATCGAGAAGAACTCTCCTTCGTGCACCGCAAGCGACACGCCGTGCACGACAGGCGGGCCCCCGTAGGATTTCTCCACCGCCCGCATCTCTAAGATCACGACGTGATCCTTGGCCGACCCCGGACCCAGGAGAGGAAGGGACGCACGACTGCATACAACACTGAGAGGAAGGGATCCCCCACACTCCTGATCTCACCGGCGTCAATCTCACGAACCGGCCGGTGCCGGCGGCTGGCGAGCCGCCCTCAGTGGTCCAACCCGAGCTTGGCCGGCACACGGCGCAGGAAGTCGCGTGCGCGTAACTGGGCTTGGTGACGCCGCAGCAGCTCGCGCCGAATGAGGTTCCGATCCTCCGCCACGATCCGCACCAATCGATCGGCGTCCTCGGCATGCTCGCGGATCAACTCCGAGAGGCGATGCATCTGCTGCTCCAAACGATTCAACCGCCGCAGCACATCGTCCGATTGTTTGATCGGCCGCGCGCCGTCCGTTCTCTCCCGCCGAGACTGGGTTGGAGTCCGTCGTTTAGCCATGGGCCTCCATGCAACTGGATGTAGGAGTCAGGCCCGTAGTATTCCCAGACCGGCCGAGCTTGTCAACCGGCGCCTGCTTTCCATTTCACACGGCTTTCTATTTCAGAGGCGCCCTGCTAGAATTTCGCCCGATGCGGGACCTGTTCACGATGATCCTCGCCGGAGGCAAGGGCGAGCGGCTCCATCCGCTGACCGACCAACGAGCCAAACCGGCGGTCCCCTTCGGTGGGAAATACCGGATCATCGACATCACGCTGAGTAACTGCATCAACTCCGGTCTGCGCAAAATCGCCGTCCTGATCCAGTATAAATCTCATTCGCTTGACCGCCACATCCGCATGGGGTGGAACATCTTCAACACCGAACTCGGCGAGTACATCATCTCGGTCCCGCCGCAACAACGGATCAGCGAGGATTGGTACAAGGGCACCGCGGATGCGGTCTATCAGAACCTGTTTCTCCTGGACACCGAAGAGTCCCCGTACCTGCTCATTCTGGCCGGGGACCACATCTACAAGATGAACTACGCGGACATGTACCAATTCATGCGCGAGAAGGCAGCGGACGCGGTCGTCGGCGCCATCGAATGCCCCGTGGCCGAGGCGACCCGTTTCGGTGTGATCGGCGTCGACGAAGAATACCGGATCCAGCGTTTCGATGAGAAGCCCAAGGCCCCCATGCACATCCCGGGCGACCCCGCACAGGCGTTCATTTCCATGGGTATTTACCTGTTCAAGACCGACGTGCTCCAAGCGCATCTCCTTGAGGACGCGCAAACGGGAACCGCCCACGATTTCGGCAAGAACATCATTCCCCGCATGATCGCCAATCAACGCGTGTTCGCCTTCAAGTTTCAGGATCGGAACAAGAAGTCGGTGCATTACTGGCGGGACATCGGCACCCTGGATGCCTATTGGGAAGCCAACATGGATCTCGTTTCGGTCGATCCCCTGTTCAATCTCTACGATCAGCGGTGGCCGATCCGCACGTACCAGGGCCAATACCCCCCAGCCAAATTTGTCTTCGCCCAAGATTTCCAAGGCGGCCGCATGGGGGTCGCGCTCGATTCCGTCGTCTCAGGCGGCTGCATCATCTCAGGGGCGAGGGTGCAGAACTGTGTCCTCTCTCCGGACGTGCGTGTGCAAGACCATGCGGATCTCCGCGAATCGGTGGTGATGGAAAATGTGGTGATCGGGCAACATGCCAAAATCCGGCGCGCGATCATCGACAAGGATGTGACCATCCCCCCTCATACGGAAATCGGTTATGATCGTGAGACCGATCGGCAACGATTCACTATCACGGAATCGGGGTTGGTGGTCATCTCCAAAGGAATGAAGGTGCATGGCCCCGTCGATTCATCCGGCTGACCTGCTCTCAACCCTCCGGCACAAGCATCTGACGCCTGCCATCGTCTTTCTAACCTCGCGACGCGCGTGCGACGACGCCATGCAGGCTTTGGCGCAGATACCCTCGCCCGTTCCACCCGAACGACAGGACGCCATCGCGCGGGTCCTCGACGGTGTGACGGCTGAATTTCCCAGCATCGCCGAGCACCCACTGCGCGACACGGTCCAACGAACCGGCGTCGCCGCGCACCATGCCGGCCATCTGCCGTCCTGGAAGATCGCGGTCGAAGAGTTGATGCGCCGAGGCTGCCTCGACGCGGTGTTCGCGACCACCACCCTGGCGGCCGGCGTCGATTTCCCCGCCCGCACCGTCGTGATCACGCAGTCGAGCGTCCGGAAGGCCCGCGATTTTACCGATCTGACCGCGAGCGAGATCCAACAACTGTCCGGACGCGCGGGACGGCGTGGGAAGGATCTGGTGGGGTTCGCCGTCGTGACCCCTTCCCCCTACATCGACCTTCGCCATATCGCCAAGGGCCTCACGGGGCATCCGGAACCGATCGACAGCCAATTCGTAATCACCTATCCGATGGTCCTCAACCTCCTGAAGGCCCATCCGCTCGATCATATCCAGGCCATCCTCGCCAAAAGTTTTGCGCAGTTTCAACTCGATCAACGGGCCGAGCGGCTCCAGGAAAAACTCGATACGTTGGAAGCGCAGATGGCCCCCTACGGACCGCGAGAGTGCACCGACTGGATCACCCAATGGAACCACTTCGACCTGGCCCGGCGCCGGAAGCCCCACAGGCCCTCCGTCCATCGGCAAGATCCGCCCGAGATCGCGGCGCGCCTCTCGTTTGTCACACCCGGCCGTCTGGTAAGTCTCGGGAAAACCCGCGCGATCGTGCTGCGCGAGTATCGCAGCCGAGGACAACGCAGCCCCATGCTCACCGTGTTGCGGAACGAAGGCTCCATTACCGAGATCCCGGTCACCTTTGTCACCGAGGTGCTCGATCGAACCTTCGAGGTCAAGGAGACACGCGCCTTTCCCTGGACCACCCCCGAGTCCCTGCACCGACTGGTCGAGGAACTCACGGAGTTGCCTGCCCGCGTGCCGGCGCTGCCGATCCTCGTCACCGAGCAAAGAGATCAGATTCCCGATGAATTGATCGCACAAACGTTGGATGATTTCCCCTGCCCAACCTGTCCGTCCCGCCAGGCCTGCCAGAAGGATCAACCGGCGGCGCTCAAGCAGCGGCAAGAGATCGGTAGGACGACCAAGGCCATTCAAGCGCTCCGCACGAGCCTCTGGCACCGATTCCAAGAAAAGGTGGAGGTGCTCCAGCAGTTGGGATATCTATCGGCGACGGCGCAATTGACCGCCGACGGCGAATGGGCGCGATTGATCAGGATCGATCACTCCCTCTTGATCACCGAGCTGATCCGAGCCGAGGCCTTCTCCGCCATCGAGCCGGCCTTGCTCGCGGCGGTCATGGCCAGCATCGCCCACGATGACGACCGACCCGGCGCTTTTCCTCGCGCTACGGCGGGACTCAGCACCGTGCTGAATCAGGTTCGGCGACTGGCGCATGAATTGGCCGCCTTCGACGAACCGCCGCTGCTCCGAGGCGATATCGCGGCACTGACGGAACGGTGGGTGGGCGACTCGGCCCTCACCTGGATCGGCCTTTGCCGCACGACCACCATGGCAGAAGGAGACATGTATCGACTCTTTGCGCGCACCTTGGAATATCTGTCTCAGATCGAGAGCCTGCGGTCATCTCACCCAAGCCTGGCTGATACAGCAGCCCGAGCCATTACCAACCTCCGGCGCGGCGTGCTCGAGGAACTACCTTGAGCTGCCAAGGACTGAGGACTGCGGACTCGGGACCGAGCGGGGTCCTCTCTCGGTCCTCAGCACTCAGCACTCAGCACCTCCAACCATGACAACCGAGGAACTCGAACAACTCATGGTGCAGCAACCGTTGGGCTTGTTGCATCGCCTGGCCCGTGGACGGGTTCCCCGCCATTTCCGCATGGGCAAGCGACGGCTAATCGAAATCCTCCTCAGACAGTCGGCAGACAATCGGCTCGGGTTCGAATCGGACCTGCTGGCCCTCATCGGCGACCGCGCCCAACGGGACCGGCAATCACATCCCGGCCCGCCCCATGCACGGCCGGCCGCGCCGACGTACCCAGGGCGAGCGGCAGAATCGAAAACCCAAGGCCACGATCCCGAGCCGCGCGAGCCTGGCGTGTCGCTCGCTGCGTTTTTGGACGGAATCGGGGTTCCGGAGCCGGGTCCCTTCGTGCCGGATCCTTGGCAACTGGAGGCGCTGGACGCGCTGGTCCAGACCGACGTCATCGTCAGCGTCCCCACCGGAAGCGGCAAGACCTATGTGGCGGTCGAAGCCGCGCGTCGCGCGATCGAGGCCAACCGCACGGTCATCTACACCTCGCCGCTGAAGGCGCTCTCAAACACGAAGTTTACGGAGTTTTCCAGAATTTTTGGGCCGGACCAGGTCGGGATCCTGACAGGAGATCGGCGGGACAATGCGCAGGCCCCGCTGCTTATCATGACGACGGAAATCCTACGGAACCTGCTCTACGATGCGGCCGGCGGGGAGATCGATCTTCGTCTCGACCAACTGGGCCTGGTGATCCTCGACGAGTCACAGTACCTGGCCGATCCTGAGCGAGGCGTCGTGTGGGAAGAAACCATCATCTTCTGTCCGGCACAAGCCAGATTGCTGTTGCTCTCGGCCTCGATCGGCAATCCGCAGGACATCGCCGATTGGCTGACGCACATTCGCCCGTCGCCTTGCCGACTGGTGAAGCATGCGCGCCGGTCCGTCCCCTTGCGCGCCGGCTATCTCCACCCCAACGGCAAATTGACCCCGTTGTTCCGCACCGTGGGGATTCCTCCGGGACACGGCCATCACCTGCACCCCGAGACCCTTCGCCTATTCCAACAGTACGAACAGGAGACGATCGGACATCGCGGTTGAGCGTCACTTCGTCGAACGGCAAGCGTCAATCGTCAGAGCATAGGTCGTCCGCGCTGCTCACATCTTCGGTTCCTCAAACCCTCGACGGATGACGCCTGACGACAATTCGAAGCGGCCCGGCTCTTTCACCGGCCGGCTAGAATAGGTAGCGCAGGCCGAACGTCACGCCCTGACGGCTGGTTCGGAATTGCGTCAAGGGAACGGTGACGCCGCCACCGCCGACCGGAAAATTCTCCCACTCGCCGTCCAGAGTTCGGTTCCACCAAAATCGATACCCCACGTCGAAGAACAACCGTGAGAGGAGTTGTACGCTGGCGCCGCCTTCGAGCTGCGCACCGATCCCCCACCCGGTCATGCGGAAGCTGGGGTTCTGCTGAAGATCCGTCCGCAACTGATGCACGTCTTCGTCGGTCAGCCAGGTGATGGGCAAGAAGGCCGCACGCCCCGTCACGCTTACCCGCCGATGCAGTCGGATCTCCGTGTCGAGCCCGAGTTCAATCGATCGCCAGATCTGTGTGTTCGTGATCACGGTCTCGCCGGCATTCGACACGGTGCCGGCCGGATTGCATTGAATCGGAGACGGCGCCAGCGCCGTGCATTCAAGCTGCGTGACTCCGGTCGCCTGGTGCCGTTGCGTCCAATATTGAAAGCCGGCGAACAGATCCAGTCGGCCACGACGTCTGGGAAAGGTCCAGGCCCGGCCACCGACCTCACCCTGCACGTACCAACTCTGGCTCCCTTCCACGTTGCTGAATGTGCGTGAAAATCGATGCGCCCCGGACACGGTCGTGCCGAACGATGCCGCTCCTTCTGCGCTCACGAAATCGTCATCCACCAGCCTCCCACCGCCGATGTCGGCGAATCCGAACGCCGCTCTCGCGAACCACCGCTCTCGCAGGGTGGCCTTGGCGGACAGCTCGACGAAGTTCGCAGCGACATCCTTATAGTCGAGCGTGGACGAGGGATTGCCGAGCGCGGAACTGACGCCTGAGGCATTGTGACTCCAAGTCGTGTTGCCGGTCGTGATCCAGGCTGACAAGCCGACATCGAACCGGAGCGGGCGAGTTGGTGTTCCGTTGCCCGGCGGAGCAGCAGCATGCGCCTGAAGCCCATGAAGCACCAAGAGGCAGGCGACCGTGGCAACTGTGTGTAGCAGCCTTTGCATCGCCATGGGTGTCAGGCAACAACTTTTCCCAACCCGCATGATTCATGAATGCTCTGCCTGCAACCGCCGCGCGACCCGTTGCAGAACGGAGCAATCGGTCCGGCGATCGACACCCTAAGGTCCTCGTTGCTCGGAGTATGCGGCGGGTGAAACGTCACACAGTGTCGTGAGCCATACGGACTTCGGACACACACTCGATGGGAAGAAACTGCGGAGGAATGGCCGCACCGTCGCGCACCGATCGACTTCAATCGAATCGTCCGGAGGCCCTCATCTGACTCCACCGCGTTGGATGATCACGGTATCGGCGCAGCGTTCCATGTTATCCGGCATGATGCGTGCGCAGGCCGCTCGAATGTCCTTCATCATCCTGTCGTGGTCCAGATACTGCGCAAACCAGACCAGCCACGTTCCTGCGGCCGTCAGCACCAGAAGCGCGAGTCCTGCATAGGTCAATCGCGCCAGGCTGCATGCCGATCCCCGCATCGGAACCGATCCGGCATCCTCAGCGCTCCTGCCCTCATTCGGTCCGTCTTGTCGAACGATTGGCATCACGGGTCTCACCATTTGCGTTCTCCGGTCGATCCTACCTCACAATGAGGAGTTCCCCTACCATCTCTCATTTTCAGACAGACTCACCTCCCTTCGCTCCTTGCTCTTCACTCATCCTTGCTCTCCATTCAATGGATCTACTGTCACAGTTTTGACGACAGTCATTGAAGGGCGATCACTACATTTCTACAGCCGATGTACAAACGTATCGATTGAGGTCGAATCGAAATACTCCAATAACTCAGTGAGTCCTGTGAAAATTGGAACGCACATCGATTGAATATGACTGGCATGTGAATTGCTGTCCATCACGCAGCACTTACCGCATATCACTCACAGCCAGTTTCACTCTACAAGAGGTCCCATCATGGACTGGGGTCGATTTGACCGGACAAACATGCTGCTTGAGGCTCAATGGTCCTATGAAGGTTGGCGCCGGTTGCTCCTACTCTTCTCGGTAGCATTCGGAACTCAGATCTTGGTCATACCAGAGAGCTTCGCCTTATCGGTGAATCCCTCCCAAATGACATTTACGGCCACAGCGGGAGCCGGTGCGCCGGCCAATCAGACTCTCTCGCTGACCAATTCGAGTTCCGGCGAATATCAATGTGAATCAAGCGCATCATGGTTGACGCTCTCTACCAATTACGGGACGTTCTCGGGGGGATCCGCTCAAATATCTGTATCTGCCAACACGTCTGGGATGTCGGCGGGGATTTACACCGCGACGGTTCAATTTTGGATCTGGGGCGGAAGCGATCCGAACACCTATACGCCCGCCGTGACCGTCACGCTGAACCTGACGACAGGCGGCGGAGGTGGCGGTGGCGGCGGAGGTGGCGGTGGAACCGGCCCCAGCATTGCGCTCTCACCCACGTCCCTGTCTTTCGCTGGAACAGCCGGGGGAAGCAATCCGGCGGCTAAGACGGTTTCTCTCACCAATCCAGGAGGCAGCACGTTATCAACGACCTGGGCCTCAAGCGATGGATGGCTCGTGCTGAACAGATCGACACATTCGACCAGAACGGAAACCGATACGGTGACGGTGACTGCGAACATATCTGGCCTAGGAGCTGGTACGTATCAGTCAATCATTACGATATCCGGAAATGCCTCGAACAGCCCACAGCAGATCCCCGTGACGCTCACGGTGGCTCAGCCAGGAGGAGGAGGCGGCGGCTCCAACCCGGTCTTGAGCGTCAATCCCTCAAGCCTGACCATCAATGTGCCGGCCTGGTCATTGGACCAGGTGACTCAGTACATCAATATCTCGAACACAGGCGGCGGGACGCTCAATTGGAGTGTCTCTGATCCGGTGGATTGGCTATGGAAAGATGTCGACAGTGGGAACGGCAACTATGCGCTTAAGATCGACGTGTTCCCGGACTATTTCGGCGGCGCGCCCGGCACCTATACTACGTCCGTGACCGTCACCTCGTCCGGCGCTTCCGGTTCACCCAAAACCATCCCGGTGACGCTGAATATCGGATCAACCTCTGGAGGAGGTGGCGGCGGAGGTGGTGGAGGTGGTGGCTCCAGCCCGGTTTTGAGCGTCAGTCCCTCAAGCCTGACGTTCAATCTCCCGGAATGGTCCTGGGACTCGGCCACGCAATACATCAACATCTCGAATACCGGCGGCGGGACCCTCACCTGGACGGCGAGCGATCCGGTCGATTGGTTGATTAAGAGCGTCGATGGCGGGACCGGAAATGGGAGCCTGCAGATCGATGTGTACCCCGGCTATTTCGAGGGAGTGCCAGGCACCTACAAGACCAACGTCACGATCAGCGCCTCCGGCGCCTCCGGTTCGCCGAAAACGATTCCGGTCACCATGAATATCGGAGGAGGTTCGGGAGGTGGTGGAGGAGGCGGGTCTGCCAGCGTGACCTTGACCTGGAATGCCAACGGTGAATCCGACCTGCAAGGGTACAGAGTTTACTATGGAACCTCTTCGAGGAACTACAGCACGAACACGGACGTCGGGAAGGTGACGTCCTACACCGTCAGCGGGCTCTCCACCGGAGCCACCTACTACTTCGCGATTACGGCGTTGGATACGTCCGGCAACGAAAGCAGCTTTTCGAGCGAAGTCTCGGCCTCCCGCTAGTGCGGTGCCCTCGGAGGGTGAGAACAGCCGTTCTCACCCTCCGTTCAAGCGCTCACGCTTATCCATGCGCCCTGTCCGACCGTGCCTTCAGCGTGATCTGCTCAGGAACAAATTCTGGTGCCGCCTCGCTCACACCCCAGCCTGACAGCTCGAACACACGGAGGCCTGGTACTGCCCTCGCTGTCAGATGCACCGATACCAGTAGGCAAGCGGATACGGTGTCCACGCTTGACCCTCTCTCCCTCAGCACTGTATAAGAAACGGCTCTGCTGCGCCCGTAGCTCAATGGATAGAGCACCAGACTACGGATCTGGGGGTTGGGGGTTCAAGTCCCTCCGGGCGCGCCACTCAGCCTCGCCGCTTCTGTCGCGGGGCTTTCTTATTTCCCGTTCTTCCATGCGGTCTTTGATGAAGCAGCCTAGTCATAGCTCAGTGCTGGCGAGTGCTGCCCAGTCATGCTGACTTGTGCCAAAATCGGGTGGCCGAACACACAGATTACACACGCTCCCGTCGTTAAGGGCATCTCGCACCGCATCCGGACAGTTCGGATATACTTTCCAAAGACCAAGGGTCTCGGGATCCATCACATGAGGCAATCTTTTGGTGCAGCCGATACCGGATGAGCCCCAAGCAGACCTTCGAAAGAAGCTCAACATCGGCTTAATCAGTCTGTGGGTCTGAGAGAGCAGCGGATTCCTAAACCGCGGGTCGCACGTTCAATTCGTGTCGGGGGCACCAATCTTGTCCTCTCTCTGAACGCGTCAATCGCCGCTCTGGAGGCTCCAATCACGCATTGATCCCCATCCGCACTCTGCCCTCGCAGCTCCGATCATTACCGACACCAACTGACCTCAGCCGACCGCACGGTGGACGATCGGTGGACACCCCCCTAGCTAGCTCGATCAGGATTCATAGTGGTCGAACCCACTTTGTGCAAATCAGGAGAGCACAGCCCTGAAGAGTCCTTCCGTCACTTTGTTATTCTCGTTCTCTCCTTCCTTAGCCCTTTCAATTCATTCGTACTTTCCGCAAACGATCTGATCCCTGTCCTCCGTCTGTTTGGGACTTTTTCTGTGGATAAGTGGGAACTGGTTGCACTTTTGTTGGCACTTTCCAAGATAGGACTTTCGTCTTCGTTAAGGTACGATGGCTCGGGAATCATTTCTTTTCGTGCCGTTCATCACCTCTCATCCCGGGCTGCCAGGAGGATGAATCGGTCTTCAGAAGAGTCGAGTTACTCTTAGGGCTCCACACCTGCCCGGAGAATTGTGCATCGAGCGGAGTCTTCGCAACGTGATTCACGTAGTTGCTCATGATTTTCAGGGCCAGAAGAGTAATGATTTCCAAGATATGTCGCTCGCGATACCCTACCCTGGCGTAATGCTCAAGATCTTCCTTCGGCACCCAACCACGATGATACAATATCGACAACACGAGTCCCCGCAGGGCATTCAGTCTCTTGTCTGACAGAGGCTTCTGTTGCCGCAATTCCTTGAGAATGTGGTCCGGCATCCCGGCCATTTCTGCCAGGGTTGAATGGTCCGCGACGCAATAGGCACAGTCGGTCGTGACGCTGATAGTCAAGGCCACCACCTGACGTTCGATCGGCGACAACACACTGTCCTGAAGCGCGTCACTCACACCTGTGTAGGCACGGAGGGCCACCGGTGACTCGGATAAGACGGCGAAGTAATTCGGCACGAAGCCGTATTTCCGCTCGACCTCCTCAAGAATCGGCCGCGAGGCCTGGGGCGCAGTGGAGCTGGTATGAATCCTGAATTTCATGTCAGGTCCTTTCGTGAATCAGGAAAAAGAATCGGACTGTCCTCGCTTTCCGCAAGATCCTCCGTTGGGTCCCATCAAAAGCTGATGGTGGCCTCCTTGCCGGATCGCGGTTTGAACCCGGCCGTTAGGTGACTGACCCACAGGGCTGAACTGGTGCCGCCGTTCCCCGTTTGAGCACCCTATTTTCCTCTTCAAGATCGGCAATGCGGTTCTGGAGCGACGCAACAGTCGCCCTGATGTCTTCCTCGGCAAATCGCCGCTTGATATGTTGCCGGCAATTCATATCCCAGGCTTCCACTCGGAACCAGACGACCCGCTCTGGGCGTCCAGAGTAGGACGGGTCAGCGAGAGACTTCAGTAGGGCGGGGTCCTTCTCGACGACCTCAGCAGTGCCCCAGATCTTGATACGTGTTTGCGTGCCGTAATCCATAAGAAATATGAAGGCCTTGTTGTTTTCTGCGAGATTCCCGACGGTGATGTACTGTCGGTTCCCGCTGAAGTCGGCAAGAGCGAGCGTCCGTTCATCAAGCACCTTGAGAAATCCTCTGGGTCCGCCTCGGTGCTGAATATAGGGCTGTCCGTTGCGACCCGCGGTCGCAAGATAGAATGAATCGCGCTCCGCAATGAAGTCGGCCAGATCGTCCGTGATCAGGGCTTGCCACCCACCTCGTTGCTCCATGCGGGCGTAATGCTTGCGCGACCCCATCCGTTCTTGCACGGCTTTGACCGACGGCGTAAAGGCAATGTCGCTGATGGGCGGTGTCATCGTCCCTCCTCCCGGCTAAGAGCCTTTGCTCCCCTTCGGCTTTGCAGCCAACAGGGAGCTCGGTTTGGTTCATTCCTTTGAGTGAGGGTCCTCCCATTCGTCGAGCACATCAGTTCACGCATCGTGCTCCGGCAGGGACTGCCGGAGCACGGCGACCCGCCGAGACATCGAGTGTCTGAGGCAACACGAGCCGGCCTCCTGTTCATTCTGACTCACTGCACGGACACCACTCGTTTATCGAAGAACCGGCGGATGTGGTCCGCGATCACGTCTCCATCTTCCTCCAACGCGAAGTGTCCCGTGTCCAACAGATGGAAGTCGAGGTTCTTCAGATCCCGCTTATAGGGATGCGCGCCGTCCGCCGGAAAGATCTCATCGTTCTCTCCCCACACGAGCAGCGTCGGGGGCTGATGGTCGCGCAGGTACGCTTGCCACATAGGATAGAGCGGCGGGTTAGAACCGTAGCTGTAGAACAATTGCAGTTGAATCTCGTCGTTGCCCGGACGATCCAGCAAGTACTGATCTACGAGCCAGTTATCGGGACTGATCGACTGCACGTTGCGCACCCCGTGGGTGTATTGCCGTTTGGTGGCGCCAATATTGAGGAAGCCCTTCAACGGCTCGGCATTCGACGCAGTCCGCTGTTTCCAATACGTGCGGAACGGCTTCCAGAACTCTGTGAGTCCTTCTTCATAGGCATTGCCGTTCTGCACGATAAGGGACTCGACTCGTTCGGGATGGGCGACGGCGAGCCGGAATCCTATCGGCGCCCCGTAATCCATCAAGTAGAGGCTGTACTTCGTGAGCCCGACCGTCTCCGTGAAGTGATCGATGATCCTCGCGAGGTTCTCGAAGCTGTAGTCAAATTCATCCACCGTTGGCATGGAGCTGTTGCCATATCCCGGGTAGTCCGGAGCAACCAGGTGAAATCGGTCCGACAGAGCGGGAATCAAGTTACGAAACATGTGAGACGAGGTCGGGAATCCGTGGAGCAGCAGAATCGTCGGCGCATCCTCAGGACCTGCCTCACGATAGAAGATGTCGAGCCCGTCGACTTTAACGGTTTTGTGGAACGTGGGGTAAGCGGCCTTCACCGAACTTCCTTGGCCCAGAGGCGGTTCTGACTGTGTAGGTTTCGAGGCGACGGTTCCAACCATGATGGTGGCAATCAGACTAAACGGCACGACGGCCATGATGGGAAGGATCAATTTCAAGATGCGCGTGAGATCTTTCATGCTGGGGCCCTCCGTTCGGTTAGAGTCGTGGGTTGCTCTATTCGGCCCAGGGCAGCAGCACGAAGTTGCCTTTCACTTGATTGGTGGCGATGAGGCGGTGGGCGTCGGTCGCCTGACTGAGCGGAAACGTCCGATCCAGGGCCGGCTTGATCCGCCCGAGCCTAACCTGCTCCAGTCCCCATCTCAGATCTTCAGGGTCGGCGAATATGGTGCCCCGCATCTGTTTCTGCGTGAAAAAGAACTCCCGCACGTCAAACCTTCCCTCAACACCGCCCATAAAGCCATAGACCACGATGGTCCCTAAGGGACGAACGGCTTCGACAGTCTGGGCTAGGTCGCCCCCACCCACGTTGTCAATGGCCACATCAGCGCCTCGTCCTCCGGTCCAATCCTTCACTCGTTCGACCACGTCTTCTGTTTTCGTGTTGATCACCAGGTCGGCTCCCTGTGCCTTCACGAATTCGCCTTTGTCATCGCTCCGAACCGTTGCGGCCACCTTGGCGCCCAACGCTTTGGCAACTTGGATATGCATGTGGCCCGAACCGGACGCCCCCGCCGTGACGAGGACCGTGTCGCCTGCTTTGACTTCGCCGACTTGCTTGACGGCACGAACGGAGGTTCCCAACACAACTGGGAGCGTGGCGACTTCGGCCGGAGCCAGTTGCGTCTCGTCCTTCAACACCCATCGAGCCGGGACCTCCATGTACTGAGCATAGGACCCCCAGACATGCACTCCTGGCACGACAAAGCTGGGGGAGGTGGCGAGGGGCCGATTGGAATCGTCTTCTTCCCGGAGCGTAAAACCCGCGGCGGGGATGACGCGCTCACCGATTCGCACGCCTGTCACTCCATCACCCAACCCAACAACTTCCCCGACCGCATCAACCCCTAAAATGTGCGGGAGTGGGAGATTCGGCATGACCGACCCCTCACGCAGGTAATGATCCAATCGATTCATCCCGGCAGCCAACACCTTGATGAGCACGTAGCCTGGCTTGGGGCTTGGCGTAGGAATCTCTTCATAACTCAGGACCTCGGGCCCACCGAATCTCCGAAGCATCACGGCTTTCATGCTTTTCGCCGGTCGGCTCCGATCGGCATGTTCAGTAGCAGTGATATCCAACGTGAGGATGCTCATGGTCATGCTCCTTTCCCGTCGTTCCAAAGTGGCTAAGGCGCCCCTGGAGGTAAACTTCCGTTAGGGGTTGTGATAGAAGCGCTCGTGGACGATTTTGCCATCTTGCCATTTCGCGACGACCGCCTGCTCGATACGAACAGGGGTGCCGTCCTTGGCAACCCAGTCCATCACCACTTCGTAGAACGTCACGTTGTCGCCCGCGCCCTGAGCGGTGACTTCGAACCCTCGCCAGTCCTTCACGGTGCTGAGAAACTGTCGTTCACGTTCGAGGTTGGCCTGCCGTCCTCTCGTGGGCGGCGCGCTGTTCTCCTGCATCACCACATCTTCGGCATAGAACTCATTGATCGCGTCAAGGATGCGCCCGGCTCGGATATAGGCGAAGAGTTCAGGGAGCCTGTGATGGGGGGTGACTACCGTTCCTGCAGTCATGGCATTTCTCCTTTCAGGTTGCGGATCAACAGTATGGCTGCCAAGCGCTTCTTGGCGGCGATATCTCCGCTCTCACAAGATGTGTGCCGGAGTCGCCGATACAGGAATCTTGAAGAATGTTGGAGGTTTCGAACGAGAGAGCTAAAACGCCGCCACAACGATAGTTCGTTGCCAACGAAGCCTCGTTGGTCCACGATGAGGAATCGCCCTCAACCTGAATAAACAGTTTCAGTGAAGACCAGCCTGAGGCTTCTCGGACCTCAACGGCTTCTCAGACCTGGGAGCTATCCGAGCGGGAGCCCCAGGGACAGGGCTCTCGACCGCATGATGAGCCTTGCCCTATGGGCCTGCAAAGGGACCGCGAGTAGTGGGAATGGAGGTATCGAGTGGTGGCCCCAAAAGCGTCTGGTTGAATCCCAGATACAATCGATACAGCCCATCTCCCCGTTTCCATTCCTGAGCTGAGCTATCGACAATGAGATAGTAGGTCCCCGGGGCCAACTCAGAGGGAAACAATGCTGTGACCCCCGCTCGCAGGACATATCCTTGCTGCAATTGAGTTCCATCCGAGGAGAGAAGATAGAGGGCCGGCTGCCAGGCAGATTGGACCAAGCCGACGACTCCCGACCACATGGCCCGGTTGGCGGCCACAGCCGCTTCAATTCTGCTACATTCCGTGAGGACGAAGCGGTACATTTGATCCGGGCCGTTCAACCCGTCGGGATGGCCGTAGTTATCTTTCGCCTGCGCCAATGTCGCCGTTAGCACGACACTGTCCGTGATCCGGTCCGCATGGGCCAGGTCTTCCCCACCGCGGAATTCTGCACCAGTCAAGGGTCTGGTCCCACACGTCGCCCAGGTCACGGGACGATCATGTCGGCTAGCAACTGAAGAACAGCCTCCCTCATCGGGACAAGCCATGGTGTCACGGTTAGACAGTGGCTGGCGTTCGTATCCGTACCGTGGAGAAACTGGAGCCACGACGTGAGGCAAGGAAGGACGGTCATGGTCCCGCTCTTCTTCTATCTCCAGCACATTTGCTCCCGCCAGCAGGCAATTCACGAGGGCCGTGAACTCCGCTTCCCCTTCTAAACGGTTCCATGAGCACTGTGCAGATCCCCCCACACAGGGGGTCATCGATCGATATTCGACAACATGCACAAACGGCTTGGGCCTGATCTCGCAACCCAGGATCGCGAGACAGCCAAGAAGTACTCCGGCCGAGACCACTTTTGAACTGAACACGTTCAGCCCCTTGATCACGTTTCCCGATCAAGCCCGACGAGATGAAACCGCCCGGTCATAGGATCGAATCCGAGATAGACGATCATCCGCGGACTCCATTGCTTCCCACCGTCGTAACTGGTCTGGATATGCAGGGTTGTGACAGGAACATCTGTCGAGAGTTCCTGTTGGTCTGCCATGTGAATTGTTCTAGGAATCGTGATCCTCGACTGTGTCACGATTTGTTGTGGAATCACTTCCGAATCGACACCGAATCTCACACGCCGCTTCAGGGTATAGCGATAGGTTGCAGTAGGGCCCGGGGCATAACCCCGTGACAGCGCCAGGTTCTCGAAGATCAGGAATGGCTCTCGCCCGTCAAGTTCCACCAGCCGAAAATGATCGAGGGGATTGACGACCTTGAAATAATAGCGACCGATTTTGTCGCGACGCGCTTTCAAGACCGCCGCCACGTACCGTCCTGCTCGCGGATCAGTGAACCCGCCGGTATGCACGATCGTGTCGATGTCATCATCGGTGAACGAAGTGACGATCTTGGCTCCCCAATAGGCGTCTCGCAGCGTGGTCCGGAGAAATGCCGGATTCGGGTACGTTGGGCGCCATCGCTCCGGATCGAAATAGTCCGCCTCAAAGTACCCGACGGCCGGGAACTCCATGCGGAGAGGAACCTCCCATGGCTTCACGTAAAACCCTGCCTCTATCATCGACCGGCCGACGGTTCCGAAGTCGAGAAAATACTCGTTCCCAAATCGAGAGAGTTGCGGATCAGCATTATCCGCTCCCAACGTCGAGGAGAAGTCGATGAGGTAATGCGACAGATACTTCGCTTCGGGATCGTACATGTCGAGCGCGTTGGCCGCCTTGGTGTCGGTATGGTTCAGAAAGGCCGCTAGAATCCGAAGTCCTCGCAATTCACGCCTGTTTTCATGACGGATGCGGTCGTTCGGATCGTCAGACCGTTGCCCGACATAGAGAAACGGACCTTTGGGAATTCCAGGCAGGAACTTGCTGGCCATTGCCCGAATCGTTCCATCGGGCCGATGGGGGACGCGCTCTAAAATGGCTTTGATGTCATCATCGGTCATGGGCCGTGGGACATGGTATCGGCCACGGAACTTGGCCGTTGGGCCGACCACGATTCGGCCGGGATCGACGTCGACAAGATAATGTTCCGGGACATGGTATCCGGCCGCGTACAGGAAGCGCGAAGAGATCATTTCCGATGCGGTCGTCATTTCAGGGTGTAACGGCGGGTCGAATTTCAAGAGATACACGTCGTTCTTTTCATCGCGAATGACGAAGCCCGGCGTGGAGCCCAGACTTTGTTTCGCGCTGATCGCCGTCCAGACCCCTCTGGGACTCGGCCCTTGCCCGATCCCTGCGCCACGAGACAAGTCGGCTTGCGAGAGTCGTGCAACGGCGTGGCGGTTTGTGAACCAGGTGGAATCGGGAACCTCGTCGAAGGTGTTCACGTTCTGAGCCTCCACCGGACCGGCGAGGCCGACCCATGTTCCAACCGTTCGGACAGAACGACCGAGGTTGAAGAGTTGCCCAATGCGGTAGAAGATCATCTTGTCGGTGCCATCCCAGAGAGCCCACTGGCCATCCATTTCCTCCTGCGGTTCAGGAATAGGTCTTCGGTCGTCTACTCGCTGGAAGTGAGGCCGTTCCAGAGCCGGCGCACTGTAGCAACCAGCCGTCGCCGTGAGGAGAAGCGCCCAAACTGTCAGCACGCGTGAGTGTCGGATTACCCTGGCGGATGGTCGTATGTTCATGGGAGCACCTGATCAAAAACCCAGCGTGGCGGCTCGTCGCCTGATGAAATCCAGGTCTCCTCGGATCAGGGTCAAGACCCCGTCCTCGCTCCCCGCCACTTGAATCCGGAAGCTGAACTTCCTGTTGGAGACGAAACGCAATCCTGCCCCGGCGGAGTACCGGAATTGTTTCAGCCCGATGTCTCTGTAGTTGTTGAACACCTGCCCTTCGTCGAGAAAGATATCCCCTTCGACATCCTGCCAGACGGGAAAGCGCCATTCGGCGTTGAAGAGCAGGGCGCCTTCATCTTGCCACCGCCCGCGGTCGAAACCGCGCAAACCGTTGTTGAGATCCAAAAGGTTCAGCTCGTAAAAGGGGATCGACCCGTTACCCAGGCTGTCCTGTTTCGCGAGATACCCCCTCAGCAGAAGCACTCGGTTGCCATGGAAGACAGGGATGTACCGTTGGACCTCCAAGCGGTAGCCGATGTAGCGAAACTGATCGCGATTCACCTGGTCGGTGTAGGTGAACGATCCCTCTGCGAACCAGCCCATGGTCGGCCGGAAGGGATTGTCCCGTGAGTCGTACCGAAGGCTGGGTTCGATGGCTAACGCTGTCATGGAACTGTTGTTGCCTGCGACGGTCGCCGGCGTGGCCGGCAGCCGGCTGGATGGTTTGGCATCGGCGATCAACAGCCGTCCGGTGAGCGCTGCACTGAGATCACCAGCCAGCCGACGACCCAGTGTGGTATCCCAGGCCAGTTCTTTCAGCTCGAAATTCGTCTCGTCCTGCTCCCGCGCCCGATTCCCACCGGGATAGAAATGGCTTTCGTCGAAATTCAACCAGAACGTGTTCGTCTCAAAAGACCAGGCAGAACCGAGGAGGGACGGGTCGCGAAAAGATAGCTCGCCGACTTGATTGTCCCGGGTTGCCACGAGGTAGGACAGCCGCGCTTCTTTGCCCTTTCTGAAGACATTGTTGTTGAACGCGGTGAACCCAATCCCGCTGCTGAGGGTGCCGCCTACCGATAATCTTGGATAGATTCCTGCAGTGCGCTCGTCGTTCAGAAAGACATCCAAGGCGCGATTGAGCAGATCGTGCCGCTCGTACACGATCGCGAGCTGCTTGAATGGATACGTGAACCCCGCCCAGGCATATTCCGGCACCGCCAGCAGCCGGTTGGCCCATGTATTTTCTTCATCCTCCGGCGGCTGGCTCGTGGGCCGGTCGTCGCGCGGTGGCGTGGGTTCTTCCCGCGGCGATTCGGCGGACGCGGCTTGGCGAGGGGCTTCCGGTGGTGGGACGACAGGGGGCTGCTTGGTCGCACAGGCCATCTGGAGAAGCAGCGTGAGGACCAATAGAGTCCAAACGAGCAGGCAGGTGACGGAGCGTGTCGCACCAACCGTCATGGCGTTGGACTTTCCTTCTACTCGCCGGCTTCCCTAAGAACTGCCGGGCTTCGACTCAAAACCGATATTCGACGGTGAGGCCCAATCCTCCCCGTGCGTCCGGCACAAAAGGCAGGACGCTCCAGCCGCGGAGTGCGTCCGGATGCTGATGCCGCCAGCTCAGGGCCTTCCCGATGGCGAAGCCGAGTGCCGCGCCGGCAAAGACATCGGAGGCGAAATGCTCGTTCAGATAAATCCGCGACAGGGAAATTAACGCCGCGCCGGTGTAGACGAGGAAGGGGATCGGTTGCGGGTACGCGTCTGCGAAGACCGCGGCGACGGCAAAGGTGCGGGCTGCATGGCTCGACGGGAACGACTTGTCGAATCCCTCGAACGGGTCGTACGATTGTGTGCCTTCCCCCGCATCTGGCCGGGCCCGGCCCACGGCAAACTTGGTCAGGCCGACCAAGGGTTCGGTGAACAGTTGCGCTTCTAGACTGACCAGGGCCGTCCGCGTGAGTTTGTTCCCCGCTTCGTGTTCTCGCAAGAGCCACCCCGCGCCGATCAAGCCGACATTTGCCATCAACACGTTCCTCCCGAATCCGATCTCCTCCAAGGTGTCCGCGATCTCGTCGTTCGTGTCGGTGCGATTCTCTTGAAAGGCCCGTTGAATCGATTTGTCTACAACCATCAATCCACCGATCGTGAGTCCGACTCCCCCGGCAACGAGGGCACTTTTCCGGTCCATTCTCAGAGGCGAAGTGATTACATATTCGATATCGTTCAGGACCTCCTGCCCAACTGAATGCAACGTTGCGAACGCTTCGCCCCCACTCACCCGTTCCGGTGTCGGTCGCGGCCCGATCAGTTCCTCCCCTCGATGCTCTCTCCTCGGACTCGAGTCACCCGCCTCCTGCCCTCCGGCAGTGGTACAGCACAGCCAAGAGAACGACACCACCAGCAGCAGGACGACAACTGCGCCTTGCCTTGCCATAGTTACCCATGCCATCCCCGAAATGAGACACACGCTCGTGGGTCTCGGGACCACGCGCCGATGCGAACACCGAATCAATCAGCGATGGCCTGGCGAAGAGACCATGATGATGCTTCGTCGCCGAGAGGACTTGGCCAGGCAAGCTCCGGGTATCCTCCCCGAGTGCGTCAGAAAGATCTTGCGGTTCACGATTCGCCATTCAGGTTTTCTTCCTGTGCCATCGGGTGATCAGACATCGTTCATACTCCCTCGGATTCCGGAAACGATGCGTGACAGGATTCTGGCGCGCTCCCCAGGATGCGACACCAGTTTCTTCGATCAACACCCCGGTCGTCCGTGGATCCAGATGGAGGACTTCCTTGACCATAGCCGTTGACCGCGCGACCAAGGCATTCTTCTGCTCCTGCGTGACAGATCCGTCTGTGAGCTGGATGGTAACGATCAACATGAGGACCCTCCTACTGTGACGATGTTGAATTCGCCGAAGCCGCCACAAGCCCTTTCATGTGGGGGTGAAACTCACAGAAGTACGGATACGTTCCGCCTTCTTCGATGATCAGCTCCCACGACTCTCCTTCCGCGAGCGTTTTCGGTGCCCACAAGCCCTGCTCCGCCGTGACGGTGTGGGGAACAATGTCGCGATTCACCCATCGGATCGTATCGCCGGGAGCCACGACCGCCTGTTGAGGCATGAAACTGAACGCGTGAATTTCGATCAGATGCCGACCGGAGCGGGAGGCCATGCCCTGCTCCGAGGCAGCGCCGGCCTCCCCGATGGCAACCAAGCTCAGGACCGCGAGAACGATCACTCGAGACATGGTCACATCCTTCCCCGATTACATGACCTTCTGATTCATCGACGACGCATGACCTTCGTGCACCTTGAAGGTTTGGAGCGCCGACGTGAGGAGCGCCTTCAGCTCGGCATTCTTCGCATTGGGAATGAAGGCGTTCTCGACCGTGTTGTTCACGAACTTGTGGTATTCGAGTTCGTTGGCCGCGTAGCGCTTGTCGAACGCCTCGCCGCGGAGCTGGGAAAGTTCGTTTCGAATCTCACCCGCCCGCTTCGACAACTGCTGACTCGTCGGGTTGTCCTGCGGCGTAATCTGGAGCTTGTTGACCAAGGCGAGAGCCTTGTTGTTCACCGCCGTATGGTCACGGACCATCAGTTCCGCAAATTGCCGGACCTGCGGGTTTTCTGAAATCGCCAAGGCCAGGTGGGCGTAGCGAATGTCGATGTTGCCCGCCGTGTAGGCGATGTGGGCGATCTCCAGATCGTTCGGCGCCTTGTCCGGCTCTGCCGTCGCCGGGTTGCTGGCCGTCACACAGCCCACCAGCACGGCGCTCGCCAGAGTGAGACAGCCTAAAGACTTCGTGATCGTTCTCATGATGCCACTCCTTTCTAGAATGAAGTGATTGAGTTGCTCTCGGCCGTCACCATCGACGTCTGAGAGAGTCCTGGTGCCCGTCGGCACCTTTCATCAAGCAAGCATCATGGCTTGCCGTACCGTCCCTGGTAGGTGGACTACGCCCATTGCGGAACGGCTTGCTGTTTGGAAGCGGCGACTGCCCCGATTAACATGGCTATCGCCAAACCAAGATGGAGCCAGCGGTCGGCTTCGTTGATGTGGACCAACCCCAACAGCATGTTGCCGCTCGTCATGAACCCGAGCAGCGCTATGCCGGAGTATGCGGCCGTGATGGCCTTCAACGCCGTGCGTTCCCTGCCTTCCATCGCCAGTCCGCCAAAGAGAAAGGCGGAACCGGTCAACAGATGCACGAGGTTGTGCAGGACGTTCGTCTCAAAGAAACCGTCCGCTGAGACAATCGGGTTCGGGAAGAACCCGAGGAATCCAACCAGAACGAAGATCGAACCGAATGCGAGACAGATGTTCTTGCTCGTCAGCATGACTATCACCTCCTTCAATTACTATTCAGGATGCCGGCGACTTCTTTTGCAGCACCGGATAGCCGAATGAATAAATCCACTTGTCCGCATCGACCGCGTTGCGCGGAGCAAGCTCCCTTGCCGGCGTGTGACAGGGAATGCAATCCGTCTTGTAGTTTTTTGAGACCGTGTGCCTGGGATCGTCGGCATTGAAGAGCGACCAGGCCCACCCATCCCCCCACAGGCTGGATTCCTTGTAGCGACCCTGGGTGTCCCTGACCAACACGAACCATCCTTTGATGGTCGTCGCGTGGCCGACTGCCGGCCCGGTCGTCATCGCCATGGTCTTGGCGTCCAGGAGTTCTTTGACCAGCACCGCCCCATCAGGAAATCGCCTATACTGTTGGTAGTAGGCGATCGTCTCCGGCTGGGTGTAGACCACGTGATACTCGTGGACGCCGGGCCCCATCTTTTCCAACTTCTCTCCCGTGTGCGCATGGGTCCACGTTCCGAGCGTGGGCCACTCGGTGTAGTTCTCGGGGACTCGAATCGCGCCGGTTGCCGGTTCGACATTTGGAGCAAAGGGCTTCTCGCCTTCGCCCATCATCGTCCCCATCAAAAAAGGGATGGCAACTAACGCCAACATCACCATGTAGAACGTCTGCTTCTTCATATCGCTCTTCCTTCCTTGTGCTGCTGAACCGGGGTAGGCGGCCCGCCGCTGCTCATGCGGCGGGCCTTTCCCAATGGTCCTCACAGATCACCGGGAGCCTTGTCCTTAATGGCGGACCAGTTTTTCTCCGCCTTCTTGATGTTCCCTGGGATATCTTTTTCCCACTTGACTTGGATCCCCTTGTCCAGGTTCAAGTAGAGCGTGCCGTCGACGATCTTCCAGACCTCCGGATCGGCCACGAACTTCTTCGCCACCGACACGCCATAGGCGCAGTATCCGCCGTACGCCGGCAGATACTTCGTCGGGTTCGCCACGAACAGCTTCTTGTGTTCTTCCGAGGTGAAGGCGTAGGTCACGCCGTCGTGATCGGCGACGTGGTAGCCTGACCCTCGCATTGCCTTCCCATCGGTAAAGTACGCCACGACGTCATAGCCGGCGGCGCCCGGCGTGCTATGGGTGTAATCCAGCGCGAATGCCGGCGCCGCGACGGCCGTGGCCACCAGTGCCACGATGCCCAGGAAGCATTGCTTCATCGAGTTCATGAGAAACCTCCTTGTGAGATGAAAGGGTTAACGCACTGACACACTACGCGGCGCGGGTTTCCCCGACGTCCACGACCGGGAAATCCACCTCTGTCCCGGCGACGAGGTTGAAGTAGTTGGTGAACACATTGATGGCGATGTTCGCAATCACCTCCACGATCTCTCCGTCCGACAATCCTGCAGCGCGGACCTGTGCCAGATCCGCATCTGACACCTCGCCACGAGACGTCAGGACGCGGTTGACGAATGTCAGGATCGCTTGTGTCTGTGGGTTTTCGGACTTCCCGTTGAGATTGCGGCCCAATTCCCGCGTATCGAGACCGGCTTGTTTCGCGATGGCCGTATGGGCCGACGCGCAGTATCCGCACCGGTTGGCCCCGGCGACGGCAAGCGCAATTTGTTCCCGCAACGCCGTGGACAGCTTCCCGGACCCAAGCGACTTGGTGAAGTTGAGATAGCCCCCGAGCACAGACGGGGCATGGGCCAAAGTCTTGAAGAGGTTGGGCACGACTCCGAATTGGCGCTGAATCGCGGTCAGCAATTCAGCAGCCTTCGGGTGTGCGGCCCCTGGCTCCAGCGGTTGAATGCGTGGCATGTCGGTCCTCCTGCGAGTTAAAGGTTATGAGGTCATCGCGTCCGCCGATCGATGGATGAGTGCTCCCACCGAATCCTCGAACGGCCCGCTCGTGGTCACCACTATGTCAAGCCGCGTGCCACGTTGACGTTTGATACGAACGCGTTGAAATTACGATGAAGAGCCGCTGGTTGACCTCTTCATGAGCGATCACGACAATTCGTGACTAACAAGGAATCGTTGTGTCGCCACGAGTTCTCGTTTAAGTTAGTCAGCGATTCGACCACGGCCTAGCGAAGCAAGTCTGTGGAGCCAGCGAACTCGCCGAGTTATTGGTGAACATGAACCGCGGAGATCCTTCTCGTTCTCTGGGGGAATTGTCTGAAGCTGAGTGGCGGCACCACTGTCCCTCGTTCTCTGTGGTGACGTTGGGCGACAAGGCGGTCATTCATCGCCAAGGAGACGTAAGCGATGTCGCGTTCATCATTGCGAGGGGGCGGGTGAAGCTCTCACGGCTGAATCGCGATGGAGATCAGTTCACGATGGCCGTGTTAACCGAGGGACAGATGTTCGGCGCTCCACTGGCTGACCAATCGAGCACCACACTTACGGACACCGCAGAAGCCAAAGGTCGCACCGCCCTCTATCGGGTGCAGGTGAAGGAGCTGAGGGAACTATTGAAGTCTCAGCCGCTCCTGGCGTGGGACACCATTGAAAGCCTTTCCAAAGGACAGCGGCTCCTCGAACGGAAACTGGAGCTGATGATGTTCCATGACGCCCGATCGAGACTCGCGGAGACATTGCGCGACTTGGCCGGCACCCAGGGGGGGCATTGTCAGCATGGGTTCGAGCTGGACATCAAGCTGACCCAGCAAGAACTCGCGGACCTCGTCGGAGCGACCAGGCCTGTCGTCAGTACGATCCTCAACGAATTCAAAGGTCGAGGTATCCTCGACTACCACCGCACGCTGATTTGCATTCAGAACCTCAGGGCTCTCGAATAGTCTTCCGGTAACCATCCACATGCAGCGTGAGCGGACGTGACTAGGGGAACCACATGTGTAAGGATCGGTCACGTACGGCGACTCATAATCTGTCCATTGTGGCGGATTAACTGGCAGTTCTGAATCGACACCGAAGCAAGAGGTGATGCGAGCTCTCATGCGGCCAAACGGTGAATCGATTTTGAGGGACTGTTATCCAGCGAACAGACAGATTTCCTGACTCGCGACATGCTCCCTTGCGAAAAGACGACAAAGCTTTGCCCAGGCTAACGGGTTCAGTGGGAATCGACTTATGTCAACCGACCACGCAGCCTATGCAGAGACGCCCCGGGTCATGCCTTGGGACGAGCGAGAACGCCTTCTCCAATCGGAGCGGGGGTCCGAGGACAGTTTTGGTAACCTCGTCGGACGGAGTGCCGCCTTGCGTGCGATGGTCCAGCAAATTGACCTCGTCGCGCCCACGGATGCCACCGTCCTCATTCTTGGCGAATCCGGAACCGGCAAGGAATTGGTGGCGCGCGAAATTCACGAACGAAGCCGCCGTCGAAGCCGGGCACTCGTCCGCGTGAATTGTGCCTCGATTCCGAGAGAACTTTACGAAAGCGAATTTTTCGGTCACGTGAAAGGGGCCTTCACCGGAGCCTTGAAAGATCGAGCCGGCCGATTTGAGTCGGCCAATGGCGGCACACTGTTCCTCGACGAAGTCGGAGAGATCCCGTTGGAACTGCAGAGCAAGCTATTGCGTGTGCTGCAGGAAGGGGAATACGAACGGGTGGGAGAGGAAACAACCCGAACGGTCAATGTCCGGATCGTCGCTGCCACCAATCGAGACCTCACCAGGGATGTCCAGGCGGGACGATTCCGACAAGACCTCTATTATCGGCTGAACGTCTATCCCATTCCTGTCGTGCCTCTCCGCCATCGGAAGGAAGACATTCCATTGTTGGCCGCGTACTTCGTCGAGCAGGCTGCCGAACGGCTCCATTGTCCCCGACCCGATATGGCGGAGGCTCAGGTAAGGCAGCTACAATTCTATGATTGGCCTGGGAATGTGCGAGAGCTCCAGAACGTGATTGAGCGAGCCGTCATTGCGTCACAAGGTCGTGCGCTTGAATTCGAATTGCCTCACGGAACCCATGAAGAACAGCCGGTGACGCGCCCGATACGCACTGCCGCACGATCAAGCGAAGGAGAGGTACTGACCGAAGCCGAGATGCGGCAATGGGAACGCGACAACTTGTTGGCCGCGTTGCATCTGAGTCATTGGCGCATTTACGGACCGGGCGGCGCAGCAGAGCGATTGGGAGTCAAGCCCACAACCTTGGTGTCACGCATCAAGAAGCTGGGAATCAAGAAACCGGATTAACACATCTGCGCTCGTGGATCACATCTTCCACAGGAATCGGGACGCTCTGCCTCCGAGTGACCGCTCTTTTTCTTTCCTCGTTCAGGCTGCCGCAAGATCAGAATGCCGGGGGCTGGTCTTGATGATGTAAGTCAAGCGGTCCCGCCGTTGTCCGTTGGAAAGAATGACAGGATCCAGGATGTCTCCACACGACACGCATCGCCAGGCCCGACCGCCAGTTTCCGATCCAAGCAAGTCCACGATGTAGTACCCAACCATCAGTCCATGACAACGACCACATTCCATGTTGCCCTCCTGTGTTTCTCATCACCATGACACCCATGCCGATTGCATGCGAATCAACCGATCACTCTCGAATCGCTCTCGTGCGTGCTTGCGCGTAGGCATTCCGAGCAGCGCTATAGAGATCCAGCGTGCTTTGTTCGAGACCGTCCAACAGTTCCAAGTTCCGAGACCGGTCATTGACCGTCTCACCCGCCCGCGAGACGATCTGAGGTGCGAGGGGCAGGAACAGTGTCAGAGGATCAAAGACGAGATCGCCTAGGAATCCGACTCCATCCCGAACGGTTGTTGGGGACAGCAACGGTAACACCAGATAGGGACCAGGCTCGACGCCGTAGACGGCAAGTGTCTGCCCAGCATCTTCACCCGCCGGTGAGCCGAGCCCGAACCATTGGTCAGCAACATCGAACAGGCCGGCCACTCCGATCGTGCTATTGATGGCGAACCGACCGAGTTCCCTTCCGGTCGCTTGCCATTTCCCCTGAAAGAGATTATTGAGCACCCGCGGCACGAAGCGAACGTTGTGAAATGCCCGCCCAATTGCGCGTTCAACCGGGTCTGGAACGATCCAGTCATAACCGGTCGCAAGTGGTTTGATGGCATATCGGTCGACTGACTGATTGAACGCAAACATGGTCGAATTGAATCCTTCCCACGGATCGTCAATGGACTCCAGACTGTTCTCGCTGAACGGATCGGCGGCATGATTGCTATCGACCTCGTGTGACGCGCAACACTCGTTCCCTTCAACCTCCATCTCGGCTGCCATGACGTCGAGATGGCAACTCCCCAGCGAGCCAGTCAGGAGTACGAGAAGGCAAGCGGCTCGAAGGCACACAGTGGTCAGATGGTGCGAAGGTACGACCACGTGGGTCGTAGAGTGAAGAGCGTTCACGTGCAGCATCCTTTCGATCCTCTTCCCTTAACGTTCCATTAGGCACTGGCGGCCAACACGTGATTGCTCTCCGACCTGCCGGCCGCTGAGACGTGCTTCGTCCGCGGTACCATAGTCGATTTGTTGACTGCCTCGCCGAAGCGCCGGCTCGCCTTGAGACTCAACACCACCATGACGACCATCGCCCCAATGGTGATCAGGCTCAAGTACTGTGCAGAAAGCCCGACGGATCCCAGCGCCAGAACCGCGAGGATACTGAGCCCCTTGGCGCCGCGTTGCACGAAGATGGAAATAAACGCGCGGGCCTTATATTTCTCGTCAGCCGATGTCGCGACATACAACGATTCTCGACCCGTCTGCTGGATCGAATAGTTCAGGCCGTTATCCAGAATGACCAAGAGGCTGACCGCGGCCAACGTCGGCATTGCGAGAAACCCCAGAGAGCCTGCCGTGATGGCCACAGGAAGGGCCAAGAGCGTCACGCGCGGGCCAAACCGCTTCATCATCATGCCGACCAGGAACAACTGTGCGAAGACGGAGAGCAGATTCGAGTAGAGATAAATGTCCGTGAGGAACGCTTGCGTGGCTCGCACACCGGACATGCCCTGAGCCGTGAGCTTGAACTGGTAGTCCACCAGTTGTGAAGCAATTTCATAGCACCCCATGATGCCGGCTATGCTCACGAGGTACGGTGACCGCACGACTAACCTCGCTCCTTCGATCATGTCAGGCATTCTCCCGAGGGCACGTTCCTGATCGTTCGGTACAGTGTGAAGGAGCGGGACCGGTTTAAAAATCGAGGATCTCAGAACCAGGGATTCTGTGACTGCAGTAGCCAGAAGGACGCCCCCCATGAGTCCGGCGGCAATCACGAGCAGTCCTTGAGTTCCCACGCTCGAAAGAAGAAGCTTCGCAAGGGCGCTTCCTGCCCAACCGCCGAGGACTCCGCCCGCTCCGATCGGACCGAAGAAGCGCTGCGCATCCGGTCCGCGAGCCAGATCCGTCAAGTAGGCCCAAAACGCCGTCGCCATGACTGTGACTTCGAGATCGCCCAGGAAATAGAGGGTCCAGATTGGTAGAGACCGTTCGTCATCCTGAAGGAGAAAGGCAAGCCCGAGGAACGCCACAGCGAAGGCCCCGCTTAGCACTGAGAGGAAGCAGCGCCTCGACAACCTGTTGTACAGGCCTGTAAAGATGCCGACTGCCATCCCGGCGAGGAGCACAGTGGCCAACTTGGCATAGAGCTCCACCTGAGCCCCATAATGCTCGACAAACAAACCACTCTTCAGGGGCTTGAGAATTTGAAAGACCGCAATTACGAGAAAGAAAAACGAGAAGAGGAGTCCCGCAATGTACAGATCGTGCGTTGGGCTGTGCTTCCATATCCGACGATTCATGATCGCTCCGTTCATCTCACAAGTGACCCGTTATTAATCCGATGGTCCCTTGCCTAGTCCAATCATCGTGCCACGCTCCGCTCGTGAATAAGATCAGAATTCTCTGAGACTTGTACCGTTCCTTTTCTTGCGGTCGTTCGTCGAGTTTTCGTCGCACCACGAAGACTCGCTGTGCAGAAACGATTAGTTGTGAAGCGGAAGGAATAGGAGAGCAGCTCAATTCCGTCGTAATCGCGTTTCCTCGGTTCTCAAGAATGTGCTTCCCTCAAGTGAGTGCCGATGGGGATTCGCCTTCCGACTCCATTCCCCAATGACTCATGCTTCTCGACTGTATGCGGCTCCACGACTCCCATGAGCTCACGGGGACCTACATCGGCCCCCTCAATGTTGGACTTAATCGTTGCTAGCGCGGGTCCGGTAAATGGGACTTATCTAGGAGAAATCAGTGGAGAGCTTCGACGTGATAGAGTCGGCGAAAAACGGTCAGTCCAGTAGAAATAAATCGTCTTGAGTCTGCGCTTGCAATTTTGAGTAGGGCTATCGTGAGTACGCCCAGTGGCCAACTTCGTGACCTCTGACCTTGAGAGAGCAGTGCCCTACAACACTTTGGTGAGCCATCGCATAAGTCATTGAAACACGTGCCGAGGTAGCTCAGTTGGCAGAGCACAGCCCTGAAAAGTCCTTCGCCACTTCGTCAGTTTAATTCTCTCCTTCTCGATCCATTTCAATTTCTTCTCAATTTTCGTCAAACGACCTGATCCTCGTTTACCGTCTATTTGGGGCTTTTTCTGTGGATAAGTGGGAGCTGGTTGGCACTTTTGTTGGCACTCTCAATGATGGGACGTTCACCGCCAATGGGTTTCATGACCGGCCAAGATCATTTCTCTTGTTCCGTGGCCTAAGCCCCTTATACACGAACTAATAGACCAGCGGACTCATAAGCCGCATCTCGTTTCTCCCCTTCTCCCGTAAACCTCCACATTCCTCAATAGAATCGCGGCTGCCACTGCGCAATCCCGTTTCGTGACATCCGATGTGTTCCCTCCCAAACCGACCAGTTCCGGCCTATTGGTGAACATCTGGTGAACACTTAAGGAAGGAGGGTTTGGCCTGTTACATGGCCCTCCCTGGCATTAGCGGCCACAGGTCAGACAGTCGTTATTGTCAGCGCATGATCACTTTTCCGGTCTGGCTCCAATAATAGTAAATGGAGAAGTTCGGATAGATCGCATCAAGGGTATTCTGTCCTGCAACCGTGAATAAACAGCCGACGGCTCCTACCCAATGTTCTCCGAGCCGATACTGGATCGTCGGTTGAACCCCGAGCGAATTGAACCCGTGACGCCCGCCGACATTAATATCATTGCCATCAGCCCGCCAAGGGAGTCCATGGAATCCCACGAACTCAAGGTTGTAGCCTAAGCCCCGCTTGTCGTCGAGGATGTGTTCGACGATCAGGCGCGTGTTGACGATATCGGCTGGATAGGTCGTCTGCCCCGCATCGCTGCCGGGAAAGTGGTACGAATAGAAGACGCCTCCGCTCACGCGAAACGGTTGCAGGTTCTTCCGAAACATCACCCCTTCCGTCCACGTTAGCGATCCGAAACGGGAGGCCGGAAGTCGCCCCAGCGGTGCAAATCCGCCTGGGGGACTTTCACTCCCTGTCACCCAACGACTGGTCGGTAACACAATCATGTTGAATGTCGTAATGGAGGGACGCCACCCATCTGGATCCTGAATAATCGGTCGGTATTTCAAGTACACCTGCGTATCGCCAAGGCCGGAATCTGTCGTCCACGGTCCCCCTTTCCCCTGATTAAACTGCGCGCTGGAATTCGCCCACCAGAATGAGCCCGAGAGACCGACATTGAGTTCTAAGTGGCTCGTCAGGCCATAGGCCATCGTGACGACTGGTGCTATCTGATACGAGTGGACGGGTGACGGAGTGCTCTTGGTAGTCAGATCGTTTCCAAATCGTTTCTCACTGATCTGAGAAAATAAGAATGGATGGAAGGTGAACTGTCCCTTCGGATGGATGTCAACGCCACTAATAAAGATCGGCCCGTTCGAGAGCGGATTCCAGCTTTTCCGGTACTTTTGCATCTCTTGATCGGTGGGCACCCAATCCAGCGCATGTGCCACCGCTACTCCCGTTAGCTCGAGACAAAGTATGATCCAGAGGATACACGCCACCTTGGGAAAGCATGTCCGGAGGACGAGGTCCTGTGGTGTCCGGGTGTGCAGACCTCTCCATCCATAAGGCTGTTGCTTCATTCAATGCTCGCCTATGACATTGAGATATGTTGATGAGTCCATGATTTGACCGCTATCAAACCCCGCCACGCGTGTCTCTACCACGCTACACCGTGACCAAACTGTAAGATCGCTTACACAAGCCTGCTGAGCAGATGATAGGCGAGTGCGGAAAGAAGTCCGGAAGCAGGAAGCGTGACGACCCACGCGAGGACCATGTCACGCACCGTGGGCCATCGAACGGCGCTGACGCCTTTCAACAATCCAATGCCAATGATCGCCGAACTGCTGACGTGGGTCGTAGAAACCGGCAACCCCATCACTGCGGAGACCATCACCAGCGAGGAGGTCGTGAGATTCGCAGATAACCCTTCATCGTGATCCATGCGTGTGACTTTCTCGGCAAGGACTTGGGTAACACGGAGTCCTGCTAGGTAGCTGCCGACGCCCATCGCCACCGCCACGCCGATGAGTACCGCACCTTGAGAGGCCGCGCTGGGCCAAGTCGCAACAGCGCTTCCAAGCAGCAACATTGCCGCGATCTTGGGGGCATCGTTCGTTCCACGAGCCAACGAGGCCAATCCGCTTGAGCCCCAATGGATACTGTCCAACCCAACAACGAGCCCGCTCAGTCCTGCCCGGTCGCACTGAACCGGCACGGCCATCACGGGTTGTCCCAGAGCTGCGGTCTGAAACAGAGTACGCGTGGCCCCCTGTGCATCGATCATGACCAACGCCTTGGCCGTCGGCATCACACAAAGACAGGCTCCTTCCCATCGAGCCGCGAGCGTGCGGACAAGAGGATGCACCAGGACAGAAACCGTCAAGGCCAGCACGGGACTGAGGATGAGCGGCAAGACAATCTTCTTTCCAATCCCTTCCCACAGGAGCCCCTCACTTCCAAACGCGATAAGGCCGACCCCGACGATGGCGCCGGTCAAAGCATGGGTCGTGGAGACAGGCAGGCCGCTCCAGGAGGCGACCAGCACCCAAAGGACCGCGCCGGTGAGCACGGCGGCAGCCAGTATGGGCGATGCGGGGGTGCCGGGTGCCAGCAGTCCTTGACTGAAGGTCTTCACCATTGCGGTGGCTACCAGTCCCGAGAGCCCAGCGCCGATCACGGTCCAGACTGTCCCCCAGAGGATCGCGGTCCGGTAGTCGGTGACCCCGCTGCCGACGAGCGTGGCGATGGCTTTGGACACGTCGTTCGCACCGTTGGCGAAGGCCAATAACAACACAAGGACGAACGCGAGAATCGATAGGTCCATCGTATTCGGCCTACTCGCTCGGCCCTGCCGTTGTGACCGCTCCGCCGCAGGACGAGCCGGCACCAGCCGTACAGCCGTAACAGTGGTTCCCTGTCACAATCCTGCGGGTGCCCAGGCGGGTTGGATCGAAGTCACGAATATGCCGTGGCATCCCCTCGTCGAGCGGCAGATCGAGCATCTGATTGAAGTCGCAATCATACAGGGTGCCGTCCCATCCCACGGAAATCATCGACCGGCACATGACGCCGGCAGCAGCGGCCGGGTTGAACGCATTGGCCAGTCGTTCCATGTAAGCTTCGTAGTTGCCACTCTCGATAAGGAACTCCAGGAATCGACTGATGGGCATATTCGTGATGGTGTAGAGGTGGTTGAATTCGATCCCATGGCGAGTCCGGAGCTCTTTCCTGAACTGCGCTTCAATCGCCTCTTGCTTCGGCGGGAGAAAGGCACCCACTGGATTGTAGACAAGATTCAAATCGAGGCCGCTGCCAGGCCGCCCATAGCCGAGTCGGTTCAGGAGGCGTAATGCCTCGATCGACTTCTCGAAAATACCCTCGCCTCGCTGGGCGTCAGTCTGGCTGGCACGGTAGGAGGGAAGCGAGGCAATGATTTCGACGCGGTAGGTGGCTAGAAACTTGGCAAGATTCACCTGGGAGGGAAGGAGTAACACGGAGAGATTGCAGCGATCCACCACATGACGGCCAAGTCCACGAGCCTGTTCGACCAGCCAGGGAAAATTGGGGTTCAGCTCCGGCGCGCCGCCGGTGATATCGAGGGTTGCAATGTCGGTCCTGGCCAACGCTGCGATACAGAGTTCGGCGGTCTCCTTCGACATCGTTTCGGTGCGATCCGGCCCTGCATCGACGTGACAATGCCGGCAGGTCTGGTTGCAGAGCTTGCCGACGTTGATCTGAAAGACTGCGAGCCCCGTGGCCTGGAGCGGGAACAAGCCGGCCTGATTGAGTCGCCTTTCAAATGGGGGACAACCGATCGTTCCTGTGAGCAACCTGAGCTGTTCAGCGGGAGTGGCAAGCGGATTGTGTCGTCCGAGCAAGGTCAGCGGCATCTCTCTCTCCGTGAGCAAGCGTGAAGCACCTCAGAAACCCACCATGGCGTCAGCGGGTGTGCCCGATGCCGGCCAACACCGTTTCCGGAAATCGCAACTCGCAGCATCCGAAGTTGAGCGCCCGTCCTTGCCGATTGGCGAGCGCGCGTTGGACCCTCGGCAGGATGCGATAACAGACCTGCTTGCCGTCCCGATGTCCCTCAACCAATCCGGCATCCCGGAGAATCCGGAGATGATGGGAGATGTGCGGTTGCGGACAGCGTAATTGCCGGACGAGGTCCGTCACGCATTTCTCCTCGACCAGTAACGACTCCAGGATACGCAGCCGGGTGTGGTCCGCCAGGGCCTTGAGCATCGTGGCGCATTGGTCCGCGGTGCGCATGTCGCCGGGTGAGACGGGCTTCATCAGCAGCAACCTCCATCGGGTGAACAGGTGACCTCGCCGCCATTCACCCGCTGGCCCGTGCGGTTGATGATGGCGAAATGCGGAGCATATCCGTCGGTTGCCAATACCTTGAGGGTCTTGGAGCAGACTTCCAGCGGTTCGCCCCGTCGGTAGACGTGATGATCGTCATCAGCAGCTTCAAGAAATGGGCCCGCCAGCAGGGCAAAGTCTCCTTGCCACATGCAAGGGGCTTGCGTGGGCAACACCGCCCACCAGCGCGCATCCGCTCGGTCGAGCACGATCGGTTCATGCGACAGCACAAAATACGGGGCGAGCGGAGGCTGACTCAGCAGCAGAGCCGTGTCCGGCTCGATCGGTTGCGGAATACCTCGCTGATAGCTGGCTCCACGTTCATCCACCACAAGGCTAAACGGTCCGCGAAGTGTCGCATAGCGAACGGTGGCTCCCATGGAATGCGGTGGGAGTTTGTACCCGGTCAGGGTTACTGAGAAAAAGTGAATCCCATCGATGACTTGCCAGGGGGAGAAGCTGACAAGATGGATACCGAGAAACCCCGCTTCCACCATGCCGGCGATATAGTCCGCCAGCGTCAACGCGCCAGAGAGACACGCACCCCATTTCTCAGCATCGTGCACCAGGTATTGCGGGACGGTTTGGTCTGACACGATATCGGAAATCGTAAAACGCCCACCCAGTTTCGTGACGCGGAACATCTCACGGAAGACCTTGCGCTTATCAGGCGCCAAGTTGATGACGCAGTTGGAAATGATCAGATCGATCGTGTTGTCGTCCACCGGCAGCGCGTCGGCCATGCCCTTGCGGAAGTCCACGTTCGAGGAGGCAAAGCCGAGGTTGGAGGCAACAATTGGCGCATTGCGGCGCGAGATCTCCAGCATCGTCTCCGTCATATCAATGCCGATTACCTGCCCGGATAACCCGACCAGCCGTGAGGCTTCGAAGCAGTCGATTCCCCCGCCGGAGCCGATGTCCAGGACCGTCTCACCGGGGCGCACCGTCTTCAATCCGGCTGGCGTGCCACACCCATAGGAAATCTTGAGCACCTCTTCTGGGATAAACGTCTTCAGGTCGGCGAAATCGTAACTCGTCGGACAGCACATCTGCTCCCCCGTGGCAGCAGCCCGAGCGTACCGGTCACTGACTTTCTGGGTGATTTCTTCGATCGGCATGGTCCCCTCGTCGCGACTGTATATATAGAGATTCGTCTATGTGTCAATCTTGCCCTATGAGAGCGGTCGCATCCTTGTAAATAGGTGGATAGGTCCATATACAGGGGCGCACATGGAGCTTCTGTAAGCTGGCTTACAGTCACACGGCCCGCCAGTCTCTCGGCTGTGGACGCGCTGGAGTAGAGTCGGACGTTCAAGAGGATCATTACGGGTGGGAAACGAACAAACGGACACACTCCCCCCCTTGACTCCGTACTGTGGTACAGGGTGTATCGTCACACATGAGGTGCACATGACAACCGAACTCACAATTGGGCAGCTCGCAAAGAATGTCGGGGTGAATATCGAAACGATTCGCTACTACGAGCGACGCAGCTTACTCGATCCCACCTCGCGGCTGCCGTCCGGCTACAGACTGTACAACCGCGAGGCGCAGCGACGTCTCCGTTTCATCAAGAACGCCCAGGCGTTGGGTTTCACGCTCCATGAGATCGAGGAACTTCTCGATCTTCGAGTCAGGTCGAAGGCCCGGTGCGGCGATGTGCAGCGGAGGGCAGAAGCCAAGCTGAGGCACGTGGAGGCAAAAGTGCGCGACTTGCAGGCGCTGGCCAGAGCACTACGAAGCTTGCTTCACAACTGCCGGGCTGGTCAGCCAACCGATCGGTGTCCGATTCTCAAGGCTCTGGAGGATGAAAGGCACGGAAAGGGACGCATGGTGCGAAAGGAGGTGACCAGATCGGGAAGCGGACCGTAGGGATGGCTGAGGTGAAGTCAGGGATTGATCCACACCTGCCAGGCTGTTTCACCCACTCACAACGGCAGGACATCAGACGCTTGATCACAGGAGAAAGGAGACTCCGCGATGGTGACCACAAAGCGCAAGGTTGAGGTATTCACGGCCGGCTGCCCGATTTGTCATGACACGGTCGAGCTGGTCAAGTCTTTAGTCTGCCCGAGTTGCGACCTTCAGATCTACGATCTACGGGAGGGTTGCGCGACGGGCGAATGCCGGGACAAAGCGAGACGCTACGGGATCACCGCGGTCCCGGCCGTCGCGGTTAACGGAACGTTGCTGGACTGTTGCCGGCGGGAACCGATCACGGCCGAGCGCTTAAGGGCTGCTGGCGTCGGACAGGTGTGATGGGAAGAGCGAACATCAGGGAGGAATGACTCCATGAACCGGAATCGTCTCATGACTTTCGGCTTAACAGGCGCAGCGTTGACAGCACTCTGCTGTTTCACGCCGATTCTGGTCGGGCTGCTGGGTCTTGTGGGCCTGGGAGCGGTCACGGGCTACCTGGACTATGTGCTGCTCCCTGCCCTAGCCGCCTTCCTTGGCTTGGCTCTGTACAGCCTGTCTCGGCGAAACGGGGATGACGTCTCCGGCTGTTGTTCACACCATTCCGCACAAGAACACGGTAAACCGAAAGGATGACAAAAATCATGACCGAAGAACAAAAAGAGATAAGGTCGGATCTCGAAAGTTTATTTCAAGAGCTGCGCCACCTCAGTCCGAAGGTGACCGGCGGGCTGCTGCGCATGCGACAAGAGGCGTACCGCGACGGGGTTGTTTCCGCCAAGCATAAGCTCCTCACAGCGATGGCCATCTCGATCGCGATCCGATGTGAGCCCTGTATTCGGACCTACGTCCAAATGGCGGTTGAAAAGGGAATTGCCCAGGAAGAATTGATCGAATTCCTCGAAGTCGCCATGACCATGCAGGGTTGCCCAGGCGAGGAATGGGCATTGAAGGCCTATGCCGTGTACAAGGACTGCGTTAGTCGTCGGCCGCCTTCGGATGCATCAACCTGCTGCGAACACCAGCCTATGAGCCAAAACAAGAATGAGGAGGGCGGGTCATGAACCGACAGATCGTGACCATGATACTAGCGATGTGCGTGACACTCATAGGGATCGCCGGCCTCGGCACGCAGCAGGCGACCGCAGCCAGCATCCTGATCCACATGAAGACCTCGCTGGCAGAGGACGACGCGCAAATTTGTGCTGTGCCGAATGTGGCTTGGGCGGCCGTCAAGGCGGGCCATAAGGTGACAATTCTGGTTGATGCCAGCGCGGTGACATCAGTGACCAAGGGGTTTGGCTTTTTTCGCAGACTAATCGGTTCGGACAGTACCGCGCTCGATCGAGCGGGGCTGCCGGAGCGAGAACGGCAGAGCGTCTCCGAACAGATGGGCGTACCCCTGGAGCAGGTCCCGCATAACTACGGGGAGTACTTTGAGATCCTCAAGAGCAAGCTGGGCGTTGAAATCTATGGCAATCAGACCATGATGCTGCTCTACAAGATCGATCCGGATCGAGTCGCCTCTTCAGTAACCCCCATTCCGCTGGAAAAGATGGTGGGCCTGTTCGTATCAGCCGATCATGCGATCGTGTACTGAGCTTCAACCGACAAGGAAGGGTCTGATTACGGGGAGGGTATTGAAGTGAATGTCCATGTCCGGCCGAAATCGGTGCTGTGGACACGAACGGTCCGTTCACCTCGAAAGGCCTTCGACCGTATGGTGAAGGAGATGGCCCCCTGCCGGGACACCTGGATGTCTCCAAAATGGGGAGCGCGATCCCCCTGGAAATCGTAGTGGCGGCAGTCAGCTTTTCCTTTAGGAGCGCACAAATCGGGTTTCACAACCTGATCGATCAACTCCTCCGGGAGAGACGTGGGATACCACGCTCGAAACTGTCCGCACGCATCGAAGCTCACACTCACACCATTCCCCAGCCACACCAGCGTCTGATCATCGATCACCAGATAGTTGCGGTGCTCGCGCTCAACCAGCTCTGCAGCATTTTTGGAACCGATGGCACTCCCATTCCCTAATGTGCGCCATCCTGGGTCCTGGGTCTTGTGGCCCGGGGAGTGTGCCGTGTGCTCCGACGCACACTGAACGCGAAACACTTCACCGGTATAGTGGAGCGGAAGGTTCTCATGGTACCGAACGACCTTCAACTTGAAGTAAGGCCCTTCATAAAACACAGCCTCGTCGAGTTTCTGCGTGGCCTGGCTGCACGAGACGAGCGCGATGTTCCAAATCGTCGTCATCACGATAATCGTGAGGAAGAACCGCCCAGGCCAAGCAATCATATGTTGTGGCAAGACAACGCTCCCCTACCGCACCTGTGGCCAGCCGCGCTTCCACAAGCATTGTCCAGACGACAGATAGTCTTTAGATCGGCACCACTCAAGACACGATGCTATCGGGTAGTGCTTCGTCGTCACATACACGTATTTTCCATTTGGTTGCTTTCGGAACACTTCCCACGGCCGGTCCTATTGCCCCATATGGAGATCTCCGAGAACGCCACGCCCTCAAATGACTCCAGGTCTTTCGTCAGGTTGCAGCGGAACAAAATCGTGTCTTGCACGCCGTTGATGAAGTAATCCTCGCCCAAGGGATATTCGGCATGTACGAAGGCTCGCAGCGCGTCTAGAGTTTCGAATTCAGCCGCATTGGCTACGCCCGTAAGCAGGAGGCCGCACCACACTGCGCTTACCACTGACCTGAGGCTGTGCCTGCAGAGGCTCAGATCAAAAGCCATTGTCATGTCACCATTTCTCCTTGGGTGCCCCTAGTCATAAGTATAACGGATCGCCACATTGGTGATTGCCGAAGGCACCCCCTCACCGGCCCATTCATGAAGACGGCTGCAGCGTGTCCTGTAGCTCGAAGGACTGGCCCCGTGCAGAGGGTGACCCGCCTGTACGGGACCATGCGTCGTTCGCTTTCAGAAGGTAATGACCTGATACCCCTGTGCCACGAGCTTCTTGAAGCTGGGATGGCCTTCGAACTCGCCGGCCAGCTTGACCCCGCAGGCGACCACCTTGTCCTTCACGCCAAACGCGCCGGCGCAAAACTCGCAGGCGCCCCCGATGCGATCCTTCACCGCGACGTACAGGCCGTGCAGCCTGTGATCGGGCTTCTCTAATTCAGGAATCCACTTCGGCCCCGCTCCGTCGAAGATGAGCTGCACGTCGTCACACCCATCCTTGAACTCCTTTACCGCTTCCAGTGCGTTGACGACACGCCCCAGCCCTTCATGGGTTTCCGTATCGGCCAGCACAACAATCGCTACTTTGGACATGATGCACTCCTTTCGGAAGACAGTAGGTGAATGAAGAAACCGCCTCCGCCTCATTCATTGGCCGGAGACGGCCTGAATGTCTTGATGAGTCCGCACTCTAACGCTCCTCCCATCATTCCATCTGTGGCCTGGCTTACAAACGCACACGGTGCACTTTTCTTTCGCAACTCGTGAGGTGCCTTACAGATGGATGACGCACCAGCAGGTAGGATGGTGACATCGTGCGACAACACAGATCAATCACAGGAAGGTGCGGCATGACGTGCGAACGATGCGAGGGCCTCATGGTAAGCGAGCTGATTTGTGATCTTCAGGAACTCAGCAGCGATCTCCGTGCGAACGGCTATCGCTGTTTGCTCTGCGGGAATCTCGTCGATGCGGTGATTCTCGAAAATAGACGTCGTTCGACCAATGCGGTCGAGTCCATCACGGTCTACAGCCCTCGGATGCCGCGGCTCGTGGCGGCATAAGGCGAGAAGAACCGCCGAAGCGATCGCGCCCTTCTCACGCCTGATTGAGGGTTCATCGAGGAAGGAGATGTTCCATGACACTTCAAGACGAACCGGTAATGGCCCTTCGCCTCCAACTTCACCAACTACCCTGCCCAACGTGTGGCGGTCATGAGCTGGCGCCGGTGCTTCAATGCGATTACTACCCTGACGGCTGTCTCTGGCTGGTTCGCTGCGAAACGTGCCTGGCACAGTACCATCTGGATCATCGGAGCGGGCCCCCTTGGATCGACGATGCACGGACTGTTGCGCCGGCAGGCCCGGCGGCCACTGAACATTCTTAACGGACAGAAGGGAGGCTCCCATGCGAATCCATGATGTGATGTCCACCGGCGTGGTGACGAGTATGCCGATGGACTGCGTGCGGGAGATCGTCGTCAAAATGTTGAGCCGGCATTGCGGTGCGATTCCGATCGTGAGCGCCAATCACGAATTGCTCGGCATCGTGACCCTGCGCGATGTGATGTTGCCGATGTATCCCAACTACGGCGACTACATTCATGACGCGGTGCACAGCCGGGACTTTCTGGAGATGGAGCAGAACTATCCCGAGGTGCTGGCGAAGAAGGCCGAGGAGATCATGGTGCGTAATCCGCTGACCGTCTCGCCGGAGACGCCCATCCTCGAGGCGGCCTCCTATATGGGCCTCAAGAACTTGCGCCGCATCCCAGTCGCCGATCACGGCAAGCTCGTCGGCATGGTCAGCATCGGCGATATCCATCGCGGGCTCTTTTTCGCGCGCGGGGGTTGCGAAGCAGAGCCATGAGCGAGCCACTGGACCGATTCTGTTCCAGACCTATCTCTCGCCGAGCCATGTTGTCTCTCGGCGCGAAAGCGGCGTTCGGTTTTTGCACCGCGTTGAGCGTCCTAGGAGGCCTGTCTGCCTGCTACCGCGCTCCCGGCACGGCGCGCGACCAACTGATTTTCTTCTCGGAGGAAAAGGAGCTGCAATTTGGACTGAGCGCCTACCGGGAAGTATTGCGGCAAGCGCGGCTGTCCGAAAACGCCGAGATCAATGACGTGGTCCAGCTGGTTGGACAGCGGATCGCCAAGGCCGCCAACAAACCCGAGTATCAGTGGGAATTTGCGGTCATCGAAGAGGATCAGATGGTCAACGCCTTCGCGCTGCCCGGCGGGAAGGTGGCGGTCTTTACCGGGATACTGAAGCACACGAAGACTGATGCGGGGCTCGCGACCGTACTAGGCCACGAGGTGGCACATGCCCTGCAGCGTCATGGTGTAGAGCGGATGAGTCGCAGCATCATCGATCAGATCGCGCAGCTGGGGGCGTTGGGGGCGGCCGCATCCGGCCATTCCAGCGGAGCGGCAATCCAGGGGTTGTTAGGGGCATACGGTGTCAATGTGTCGCTGCCCTTCAATCGAAAGCAAGAATCCGAAGCGGACTACATCGGTCTGCGACTGATGGCGCAGGCAGGTTATGACCCGCGGGAAGCAGTGCCGTTCTGGGAACGGATGAGCGGGTGTCCCAAGCAGATGATCGGAAAACTCTGTTTTCGGTCGCAACAGGCGATCCCGGAGTTTCTGTCTACGCATCCCTCGGATGTGACGCGTATCACTCAAATCGAAGCGTGGCTGCCTGAGGCGCTTCGGCACTACGACGGACCAGGGGGAGGAACGGACCGGCCGCCACCTGCGCCCTATCGGCCCATGATAGGGCCGATGCCGCAGTCCAGCTAGTTCGCCAGGATCATCCATCTTGGCACGAGCTGTCCGACCGGGCAGAGAGAAGGGTATCGGCCTCATTCCGGTGCGAGCGGTTCAGAGCACAATTTCAACATCACGAAAGGGGGCCATCTCCGACTCGCACAAGTGAAAGGACTCAGCGCGTGTCTCGGCGCGACGCAAAAGGCCGAACTGATTCGCAAGGTCACGAACGCGATCGTGTCGGAGAACGAGAAAGGTTTCGGCCTCGCTCCCGAGCGCAGCAACCCTTGTCAGAGGAGGAGACAGACATGAGCCAGTCAAGTTGGACTCAGAACGTGTGGCGCATTCCTCTCCTGTTTGCCGGCGATCTCATGAAACAGCCAACATGGATTCCGATCTGGGTCTTCGCGCTGATGATCATGAATGTGGCCAGCCTCGCGTTCTGGAGCGAACCGCTGGCAAAGGTCATCTTCGTGACGTTTCTGATGTCGGCCATGCTAATGATGGGACTCTATGCCAAATTCGGGTTCGAACGGATACTCGGATTGGGTCATGTGTTCTGGATTCCATTATTGGCGTACATCGTTGTCCAGCTTCGCCATGCCGAAGGCGAATTCCAGACGTATCTCATTATGCTCTCCCTATGTATTGGGGCGTCATTGCTGTTCGATATTGTGGATGTCTGGAAATTCCTGTCATCAAAGAGAATGCCTCACTGACATCGATCCCCCGTTGGCCTCAGTACTCGCGCCATCGTTTGTCACATCACGAAGGGAATTGAGCGGTCCACGGGTGTGCCAACTGGCATGGCTCCGAGGCCCGCTCGGCGGCGGCGATCAGCGGGATTTGTATCAGATTGGCTTGCGCCTAAGTGGCTGACGAAGATCCCCTGCGTGCGGTTTGCACGTCTCCGACGCCGACCGCAACTGTAAGGCAGCTCACAGCCTTCTCATGTGGTGGATGGTAATGTGCGCATGCATATATCGAGGCATCTAGATATATGCCTGCCCTTTCGAGATCGAAAGCGCAGCAACCTATCTCCCACTATCACAAAGGAGGGTCAGACCATGTCGCTGATGTGTTCGATGGAAGGTTGCACGAGACAGCACGGGATGTGCGGGCATGAAAAAATGATGCTCGTCATGATGGTCATGCTGATGGTCGGCGGAGCGGCCTACTGGCTTCTGGGATAGCAGGCGCTGCGCTCGATCGTCCACTCGAACCACTCACCGTTTGGTACGTCCCACTGTCCGAGGCGGGCCGGATCACGGCTGAACGATCGGTTCCCGTCGTGCTTTCGGGAAGCCAAAACAACGGCTGGAATTCCAGCCGGCGACTGTAAGCTGCCTCACAGCGGCTAGGCCATAGGGGAGCTAAGATCCGACGACACAATCTAATCGTAGGAACACGACGAGAGAAGCCAACGAGATGGCCCACGCCAGAGAAAGGAGGGGTCCACATGATCGAGTCCTGAATCCGTCGCGATGCATCGATGTTCAGTCACGAGCCTCATTCCGAAGATCTTTCAACCTAGCAAAGGAGACCTCCCATGAACGCCAACACGAAGAAGAACGCCATGATTCACTCCGCGCTGCTCGTTGCATTCAGCCTGGCAGGGTCGCAGGCGATGGCTGCTGCTCCAAAGGTTCCGGAGCTACCTTCCGGCTGGGAGGCCTGCGGCGGGGTGGCCAAGGCCGGGATGAACGACTGTGCGGTCAAGACCAGCCTCCATTCCTGTGTGGGCATGGCCAAGAAGGACAATGAGCCCGATTCCTATGTGTTCTTGCCGAAAGGTCTGTGTGGAAAGATCGCGAACGGCACCGTACTGGCCATCACGAAAGACGATCTGGCGAAGATGAAAGAGATGATGATGAAAAAGATGTAGGACGCGGCGCAATGACGACGCACATCGACGCTCCGATCCCGGCCTGCGCCGGGATCGGACTTCGCTCACAACACTTTCGGGAGATCCTGGAGAACTTCCCACCGGTCGCCTGGATGGAAACTCATCCGGAAAACTATTTCGGTGACGGCGGCGCGTCACTCCGGATCCTCGAACGCATCAGGGCTCACTACCCGCTGAGTTTCCACGGGGTCGGCCTGTCGTTGGGCTCGACCGATCCGATCGACCGTCTCCATCTCCAGAAACTCAAAGCTCTGGTCGATCGATTCGACCCGGCACTCGTGTCGGAGCACCTCTCGTGGAGTTCCGTCGGCGGTCGGTTCCTCAACGAGCTGTTACCGCTCCCCTACACAGAAGAAAGCTTGGATCACGTCTGTGCCAGGATCGACGAGGTTCAGCAGATCTTGCGGCGGCCCCTGCTCATCGAAAACATCACCCGGTACCTGACATGGCGTGAATCCACTATCCCGGAAGGTGAGTTCCTGGCCGAGACAGCCAGGCGGACGGGCTGCGGCATTCTGCTCGATCTCAACAACGTCTATGTGAACGCGGTCAACTTTCACCTGGACCCCTTCCAGTTCTTGGACGCCATTCCGGCCGAGGCAGTCTGGGAAATTCATCTGGCGGGTTTCGATCGCTTCGGGAGGTGGCTCATCGATACCCATGGCGAGGCGGTCTATCCGGAAGTCTGGGGCCTGTATCAGTGGGCGATTCATCATTTTGGACCGCGTCCGACGTTGATCGAGTGGGATACCAACATGCCGCCACTGTCTGTCCTGGTTGATCAGGCCAAGCAGGCGGACGCGATTCTTGGAGGCTGCCATGTTGCGGCTTCATGAGATCCAACAGGCATTTGCTGAAGGCATGATCGAAGGAAAATACGCCGTCGTGGCGGAAGCGATCGTGCCCGGAGGCTCTGCCCTGCGAAATGTGGCGCTCTATCGCCGCCTGATCCGTACCAACTACACGCAGGTGCTCAGCGTCACATTTCCCGTTCTACGCCGGTTTGTCGGTCCCCGGTATTTCAACCTCCTCGCGCGAGGCTATCTCAAAAGATACCCGTCGATGAGCGGCGATCTGTTTTCGTACGGGCGGCATCTTCCGGCGCTGCTGCTCGAATTACAGGTTCCCCGACTGTTGGCCGAACTGGCGCGATTGGAATGGACCTGCCACGAAGTGTATCAGGGCGCCGATTCCCTGCCGCTCCCCCACGCTCAACTAGATGCCATTGCGTCCGCTGACCCATCGCGCGTGACGTTCTGCCTCAAGCCGACTGCGCGACTGCTACGCTTCTCCTTGCCAGTCCATCGCGTGTGGCTGGCATTGCAACCGGACGCCCCGACAGACATCGTGGTCGACCTGCCGCTGCCGGAAGAGGACACGGGCATCCTGGTCACCAGAGCCGAAGGCAGGATCCATGTAGCGGCTCTCGCCGACCTCGACTACCGATTGCTCGAAGCCATGGCCGAGCGAAAGACCGTGGCCGAGGTCGAGCCGATGGCGAGAGAGGCCGACCCCGAATTCGATTTCACCCGGTTTATGGCGTCCATTCTAGATTTGAACGTGCTCGCCGGAGTATCCGTGGAGGCACCCTCATGACACACGAGACTGGCCTGTTGGCGCGCGCAGTTAGGAGTGCGGTTTCAGCCTACCGTCGGGTAGTCTGGGGACTGGAGGCCTTACTACCGCTGTTCGACCTGTTCGTCCGCCTCTATTTGGCTCACATTTTTTGGAAAGGCGGCATGGTCAAGCTCTCTAGCTGGATGTCGACCGTGATGCTCTTCACCATGGTCTACGATGTGCCTCTGTTGCCGCCGGAGATCGCCGCCTACCTGGCCACCGTCGTCGAATTGGGCGGCTCGTTCCTGCTGGCCATCGGCCTGGCGGGTCGGTGGGCCGCCCTCTCGCTCTTCGGGCTGAATATCGTCGCTTCAATCTCGTACGGACAATTGTCCGAAGCCGCGCTGCAAGAGGCGTTCTATTGGGGGATTCTGTTCTTGTATTTCGTCCTGCACGGACCAGGACTGCTGTCCGCCGACACGCTGTTGCGCTATCTAATTCGACGCAGGCAATCAAAGCGCGATGCCGAGGAACATCTTGGCGAACGGACAATCGCTCACAGTGCTTAGGTTGGACCTAGACGTACAGAGGATTCGCCGCGGGAAGGAGACTTCATGTCATGGACAGCACAAGATCGATAAATGCGGAACGTCGGGTGAGCGATCCGGACCGCTGGAATGAGCACTGCGGTGACTATCTCCTTTGGGATGCCTTCGACAGGTGCGGGATCGACACATTGCGCAGGATCTCCTGCAGGAGACTTAGCTGACGCCATTACAAGACCGTGTCCGCACTTCGCGCGACGGGGGGCGCGCATAAAGTTTGATTCTACGACATACGGGTCTGGACTTCGCTTTTCCTAACCTATTCATAACCGTGGCGGCTATTCAGGAACTTTCTTGAATACGATATCTCCATAGTAGGCTTCCGCCGACTCGCCGGTATTGTCGGTGTCGGTCATAATGGCCACGCCGGAGATCAGCGGCGGCTCTTTTCCGAAGGCGCGTTTATAGTCCTCGTAGACGTTACGCTCTTCCGTGACCCACGTATTGAGCTTGGCTGCCCCGCTTTCCACCACGATCATCTGAACCTGTTCCGTATAGGGATTCGGTACGGCGGTCCCCACGGGCGCACGGCTCTCCCAGATGTAATTGATCGCGCCGAGCGGGGGGTACCGGCCGTAGATGAGTTTCGCGGCTTCGTACTTCGCCTTGCCGAAGAGACCGACTTTCGCACTCTCGTATTGGAACGTGACGTAGATGCGGGCGGGATAGTCGTCCCCGTCTTTCCTGGTCACATCGCTAGCTTTCAGGGTATTCGACACTTTCCATCGCCATTGGAGGATAGGGTACTCCTTCGGATCGATGAGAATTTCTTTCGTGTATCCCGAAGAGGAAGCCTGACTGGCAGCCTTGACGGCGACACGATCCCCATCATGTACGAGGCTGTAGCTCGTGTGCTGCTGAATTTTAGGAAACGTGAGCGGCTTCCAGCCGTCCGGCCAGGGTCCACTCGGAGTGGCTGTAGAAAAGGGGCCGACCTCTACGGCGATGGGGGATCGGGCCTGTAGCCGGTTCGGATCACCGAGGATCATTCCGACCAACACGAAAGACGCGAGACCGACGATCACGGAGGAAATAGATGGTGCCATACTCTTGTGTCCTTTAAAAGCCATGTGGTGAAACATATCGATCCACGACGCACATCTCTATCGCCGTATCCAAGCAAACAGCTTGATCAAGAGATCTTTCGTCCTCCGCGTGAAATGCGCTTTTCGCCAGAGATTGACCACTTTTTTGATGACTTCAGCCTGTGTGGGATAGGGATGGATTGTGCCGGCGATCGTTTTGGCCCCTGCTCCCGCCTTCATGGCGACTGAAAATTCGCTGATCATGTCGCCGGCATGGGCCCCCACGATCGTCGCGCCCAGAATCTTATCGGTCCCTTTTTGAATGTGGACCCGAGCAAACCCTTCATCTTCCCCGTCTAGAATCGCCCGATCGACTTCCTCCAACTTGTAGGTATAGGTTTCAACCTCAAGGCCTTTCTCCTGTGCCTCTTTCTCATACAGTCCGACATGAGCCACTTCCGGTTCAGTGAAGGTACACCAGGGCATGACCAACGAATCGACACGGGCATAGCCCAGACCAAAAGGATGCGGGAACAACGCATTCTGGATGACGATTTGAGCCATGGCATCGGCAGCATGCGTAAACTTGTAGCGTGAGCAGATATCGCCTGCCGCGTAGATCTTTGGATTCGTCGTCTGCAATCTGGCATTGACCTTGATCCCGTTCTTGTCGTATTCGACGCCAGCTTTCTCCAATCCGATCTGCTCCACGTTCGGCGTTCGCCCGACCCCGACGAGAATGTCGTCGACTGTCACGTCGTAGTGCCGGCCGTGCGAATCGACGATCAACCGTTTCCCGCCTTCGGTCTCCTGCACCGTGAGATCCTTTCCGCAGCAAAGCACGGTCACGCCATCGCGGACCATCTGTTGCTCGACGATGTCAGCCGCATCGCGGTCCTCGTTCGGCATGACCCCGTGCATCGCTTCGATGAGGTACACTTGGCTCCCAAAGCGGGCGAACGACTGTGCCAGCTCACAGCCGATGGGGCCGGCTCCGATCACTCCGATGCGTTGCGGCAACTCCGTCAATGAAAAGACGGTTTCGTTCGTGAGGTAACCGGTCTCCTGAAGCCCTGGTGCCGGAGGTGCCGATGCTCGCGCACCGGTGCAGACAGCGGCGTTCACAAAAGCCAGGATCCGATCGCCCGCCGGTCCTTCCACTTGGATGGCATCGGGACTGAGAAAGCGCCCATTGCCGATATAGACGTCTACACCCAGCTGGGTATAGCGATGGACTGAATCGTTCTGGCTGATGCGCGCCCGCAGTTTTCGCATGCGCGCCATGACAGCGCCGAAGTCATACGTGACGCCAGGAGGAATATGGAGGCCGAACTCCGTGGCTCTCCGCAGATCGGCCCACGCTCTGGCTGCTCGAATCACGCCTTTTGATGGTACGCACCCAACATTGAGACAGTCTCCTCCCATCAGATGCTTTTCAATCAACGCGACTTTTGCCCCCAGGCTCGCGGCAACGACCGCGGTGATCAAGCCCGCCGTTCCGGCTCCGATCACCACGATGTTATAGCGACCGGTCGGCTCAGGGTTGACCCAATCGGGAGGATGCACATTGGCGACCAGCTGCTGATTGTACTCGTCGTTTGGAAGAACCAACGACTGATCGTGCTCACTCATGCCGGCGATCCTTGGGAGAGGCTTCATCATCATACCGTGGCGCCCTTCGTTGTGAATCGTCAATCGAGGGAGTATGCATCACGCTGGTTTGGCCGCGAACCTTTTATAGACGACCGGCACGAGGGCGAGAAGCCCTAAGAGGATAAAGGCCCCGAGCACATTCGGCGACGCGATCTCCTTCAGTGAGTGAATGGTACCCAGTTGGCGTCCTGCGTAGGCATAGACGAACGAACCGGGAATGATGCCGAGCGCCGTGGCTCCGATATACGTTCCAGCGCTCACGCGAGTCAGTCCTGATACGAGATTGACCACGAAAAAAGGAAACAGGGGAATCAGTCGAAGAGTCAGCAAGTAGCTGAATGCATTCTTGGCAAAGCCTTCTTGGAACGGTCTCAGTGACTTCCCGAATTTGTGTTCCACTGTGTCCCGGAACACATACCGTGCGGTCAGAAACGCCACGGTCGCTCCGGTCGTCGCCCCGAGATTCACGAACAACGTTCCAAGGATAGCACCGAACACGAACCCGCCGGCGAGCGTGAGAATGACCGCACCCGGAAGCGACAAGCCGGTGACAATCGCATAGGCAAAAATAAAGATGCTGACTGCTGCGACATAATTCGTTTCGGTGAACGTCAGCAGATTATCCCGATTGGCCTTCAGGGCGTCCAACGATAAGAAGCGCCCAAGATCAAAATAGAAGAAGGCCCCGATGGCCAGCCCGATCACGAGCGTGATGATCACCTTGCCTGAAGGATGCTCCTTGGTGGAGGTAACGGGTGAAGTGCCCTGAGGGACAGCGTGGATCGGACGGTTGGTGTCATTCTGATGTCCGTCTGCACACCGTGTATTCATAGACCGGACTCCCTTCGTGTGACACAGTGAAACCAGACATGGGTTCCACTCCACATCAGGCTCTCTGGAAGATTCTCCTCTCCCAATGTTCGACGATAACCGACTCCCCGTTGAGATTCTGTGAGCCACATCACAATCTGGAACGGCAGGGAAGCGGGGAAGCATGACAGCGGTAAGGCACGCGACTCCCCGTCCTTAGGAAGTGGGACATGTTCCAAGTGGGCTGGATCGAGAAGAGCACCAGCACATGCCCTGGCTGAGATCGTGGCACGAATCGCGCTGATGTGCTTATGACAGTTCGTGATCATTGGGAATTACGAGAATGAAGTGATTCAAGAGCGCATGCCGCTCGTAGCTGAGCAGATACAGATGAAGCAGTGTGGGATCATTGGCGTCCCAATGGAGTAAGGGGCCATCCACGCCGATGGCATGATGGTCGAGCCAGCGATTGTGTGAATCCAGGTGGAATCCGTAGAAGGTGCGCTCGGCCGGGGGCTCCTTGACCACATGCTCATAAGACTCGAAGAAACTGGGGTTGCCGATACCGAGGGGAGCCTGCCAGCCACGGTCATAGTGCTCCGGAGACGCAACGGGAATAGCGGTCCCATCGAGCCCGCCGAGAATCAGGCGAGTGGCTTCGCCGGTCAGATGACTGCGAAAATCGAGCTCGATCTCGAACAGTGTCTGAGCTCCTCCGATGAGTTTCACCTGCCGCACGGTGGCCCCAGCCAGCTCTGCGAGATAGTGCAATTGAGTGTCACGAGCGTGATCCCGGGAGTATCGGCCCGGCGGAATGAAGCTTGAGAACTGCACCGGCCCGCGGTACCAGTCTCGATACACGGCCGCGACAGGCGTCAGGATGTTCTTGCGCTTATGAACTTGCTCGCCTCGTACAGCCACAGGCTCGTCCCAGCGGGTTGCCGCCTGAACCGGCCATTCCCGCTCAACCGTGCGGATCCGATCCAACCGGATCGGTGCCCCCGATGGATCAACCCAATGTTCGAGTGACCACCAATAGGACCAATATGACAATCCATTGACCCGTTCGAATAAGCCCTTGTACAGTCCGAGCGGGAACGTAAACCAGAGATGCTCATAGACGCGGTCTTCCCCATTCTCATTGGTGAACAGCAACAGCTCCCACAGACCGGCATTCAAACAATTGCGGGCGAGATCGATACGGCTCAACGCCCGCTGCTCGAACCCGTCTCCCCCCTCGCGGACATGGACCTGGGATGACGATCGGTCAAACCGGAACTGCTGTCGGTTCCACTCGCGATCGATCAGTCCCACCTTCGTCAGATCTGGATCGGTTTTGACCCAGGTTGGAACGGCGGCAACGAGGTGCGCAAGGTCTACATCGATCAGTTCGATGGCGGTGGCCTCCTCCGAGGCCGGCTCGATGCGGAAGTGAAAGTGAGTATCGCGGGCCTGTTCGATGATCAGGCTTCGGTGAGGATACTTCGCGAAGACTGCGCTTCGTACCTCGGGATCCTCCGGGTACGCTGCGTCACTGAATGTGGTGAGACCGACAGTTTGTACTGGTGCAGTGTCGTAACGGGCCTGAAACCAGATTACTCCAACGACGACAATGAGGATAAGTGCGCCTGACGGCAGGAGTCCCCGTCGCTTCATGATGGTTGTAGACATGGCCTGGCCTTCCTTTCAGAGTGCGGAGACTGCTCGGCGCAGGTCTGCGTGGTGCACACACGGCCGCCGCCTCTTAGTGGAGCAGAATGCGCGACGACAAATCGGCAGCCTTGGACCGGAGCCGTCCCCCAGGATACAGTGCGATTATGAAATGGCTACTGTGGAAGGTTAGGACAGTATCGGAGGAGCGCGAGCGCGTACCGTTTCTGAAAAAACCGGCAGGACAGGAGTCTGTGACAGGCTCACCGGATTGTAGAAGACGATTGGAATCGGGCGAATGACGTCAAGACAGACGACAGAACCTGCTTCGCCGCTGGTTCCGATCCATGTACAGACCTGGTGATGAGGCTTGGCGGGTTGATCTGTCCGTGGGAGGCCTGCTTCCAACGCCCAGATGTGCATCCAGACGGTCAGTGAGACATAGGCTACGCCGACGGTCCAGAACAGCAGCCGATGTCGTCGATCGATGAGCCTGTTCATGGGGAAATACGCTACTCCCCTCCGAACGAGCCTGTCAACGGAGCGGAACAGTATCCACCGGCTTGGTCCTTTTGATCCCCAGCGCCTTGATCCGCGAGGCCAGCGTGGTCGGTTTCATCCCCAGCAGAGCGGCAGCGCCCTGTGCGCCGAAGATCCGTCCCTCGCTCGTCCGCAGCGCCTGGACGATGCTCTCCCGCTCCTGGCGTTTGAGCTCTTCTCGCGTCAGCAGTTGCGCACGCGACGGCATCTCATGAAACAGTGCCCGCTTCTCATGCGCTTGCGACGGTTGAAGATATACGCGCAGCGGTCCTCCTTGTGAAAGGATCACCGCGCGCTCGACCACATTCTGGAGCTCCCGCACGTTTCCGGGCCAGTCATGGGCGGCGAGCTGGTTCAACACCGCTTGCGTGACTCGGGGGGCACGCTGATTGAGCCGTTTCGCGCTCTGCGCGATGAAGTGCCGCGCGAGCTGCGGAATGTCTTCCCGGCGTTCACGGAGCGCTGGGATGTGGATGGGAAACACACTGAGACGGTAAAACAGATCCTCTCGAAAACGGCCGCCCTCGGCTTCCCGCTTCAAGTCCCGATTCGTCGCGGCAACGATCCGCACATCCACCTTCCGCGTCCGCGTGTCGCCTACGCGCTCGAACTCGCGCTCCTGCAAGACTCGTAACAGCTTCGCCTGCATCGCCAACGGCACCTCCCCAATCTCATCGAGAAACAGCGTGCCGCCGTCGGCCAGCTCGAAGCGACCGGGCCGATCGGCGAGGGCTCCGGTGAAGGAGCCCTTCACATGGCCGAAGAATTCGCTTTCGAACAATTGGTCCGGCACGGCGCTGCAGTTCACCTTGATCAGAGCTCGTTCTCTGCGCGCGCTCCGGTCATGGATGGCGCGGGCGACCAGTTCTTTCCCCGTCCCGCTCTCACCGGTGATGAGCACCGCCGCGTCAGTGGGCGCGACCAACTGCACTTGACGGAGGACGTGCTGGAGCGACTGGCTCTCTCCGACGAATTCCTCCATCCCCAACGCAGCGGTGACCTCTTCCCGCAGGTAGAGGTTCTCCTCTTCCAGCCGGGTGCGCAGCAGGCTGATCTCATCGAACGCCCTCGCGTTCGCGATGCTCACCGCTGCGTAGTCGGCGAACATACGCAGCCACTCGAAGGCTTGCTCGTTGAGCAAGCTGCGGTCGAAGAGCGCCAACACTCCGAGGACCTCCTCCCGGAAGATCAAGGGCTGCGCCGCGAAGGTCCGCACTCCCTCGCGCGCAAACCAGGCAGGGTCAGCGATCCACTCCTCATCACCGCGAAGCCCGGCCAGCCGGAGCGGTTCCCCGCTCGTAGCGACGCGCCCGATCTTGCGCTCTCCGAGGGGAAACCGATGAAACGAGCCGTCCAAGCGGCCGTAGTCGGCGTGCGGGTCACGCGATACGCCCGCGCTGGCGACGAGGTGCAACCACCGACTGTTGTCGGAGACATCCTTCCGCTCACGGCAGACCGTACAGAGTTCGTTTGGCGTCGTGAGCCAAATCCGCGTCAGCACAGTATTCGGGCATTGCGCGATGCCGTCGGTAATCGTGCGCAACACCGCATCAAGCCCACGTTGTTGAGCGGTGGAAACCATCACATGAGGGAGTTTGTTGGGGTCCATAGATTTTTTACAGGCTACGAGATCTCATGCCAATATGCAACGACTATTCGTAGATTACGATTAGTCGTAGCGGTTGCCAGTCAAGCAAAATCCATTTAAGTCATGTTTTTTCAATACCTTATTAATCAGCGCCGATCAGGCACGCCCTCTGCTCACACGAGGGCTATCGAACGCTGGTGCAACGAATCAGATCCACTCACAAAGGAGGAATGTATGAATCGCATCGCACACCTTGATCCCGCAACCACGAACGGCCCGGCCAAGCAGCTCTTCGATGCCGTGCAAGCCAAGCTTGGTGCCGTCCCGAACCTGTTCCGGGTGTTGGGCAACTCTCCAGCCGCGCTCAACGGCTTCCTGAGCCTCAACGGAACCCTCGCCTCCGGAACCTTCCCCGCTAAGTTGCGAGAGCAAATCGCACTAACCGTGGCCGAGACCAATCAATGCGCCTACTGCCTCAGCGCGCACGCATTCGTCGGCGGCAGGCTCGGATTGAGCACGCAGGATATTGCGGATGCCCGGCAGGCTGATGCCACCGATAAGCGGACCGATGCCATTCTCAAGCTCGCACAGAGCATCGTCGTCCAGCGCGGGGAACTCGGCGCGACGGGCCTGGATCAGGCGCGCGCGGCCGGGCTGACCGACGGTGACATTGTCGAAACCGTCGCCCATGTCGCGCTGAACATCTTCAGCAACTACCTCAACCATATTGCCGGCACGGTCATCGATTTTCCGGAGGTTCCGCTCGCGCAGGGGCATGCCGCATCGTCTTGCGCCTGCGGCTAGAAGCAAAGGCCCGTGCTATTCAAGGGATTCCTACTCATCAACGCAGACGAAAGGATGCTGTCATGACCATTCTTCTTACTCGCTCGATCATCGCCGCGGTGGCCGCCGTCATCGTCGGCTTGACCCTGACCTCGTCGCCGTTCGCACAGAATGCAAAACCCACGGTGTCGCATTATGCCGGCCTGCGAGAGGATGCGCCGGTTCCTCGTCCGGGCCTGACGCCGAAAAAAGGGCGGGTGGCCGTCGTCGTCACCGACCCGCAGAACGATTTTCTCAACCCCAAGGGAGTGGCCTGGGGCGTCGTCGGACAGAGTGTGCAGGAAAACAAGACGGTCGAAAATATCGAGAGTCTCTTCAAGGCGGCTAAGGCCGCCGGTGTGCCGGTCTTTGTCAGCCCGCACTACTACTATGCGCACGACCATCAGTGGAAATTCGGCGGCGCGCTCGAAGTGCTCATGCACAACATCGGCATGTTCGATCGCAAAGGCGCCCTGACGCAGGAGGGCTTCGCCGGGTCCGGCGCCGATTGGCTTGACCGGTACAAGCCGTATATCGAGGACGGTCGGACAGTGGTCGCGAGCCCGCACAAGGTGTTCGGGCCCGAGTCAAACGACCTCATCTTACAGTTGCGCAAAGCTGACATCAGCCAGGTGATCCTGGCCGGCATGTCCGCCAATCTCTGCACGGAGTCACATCTACGCGAACTGCTCGAGCAAGGGTTTGAAGTCGTGGTCGTCACCGATGCCACGGCCGCAGCCAAGCTGCCTGGATTCGACGGGTATGAAGCGGCCTTCGTGAACTTTCGCTTGATGGCCAGCGACGTGTGGAGCACGGCCCAGACGGTCAAAACCCTCACGAGTCTCAAGTAATCCACTCAGACCTCCGGACGAGGCATCCGACCGTGGTGACAGAGACAAGACTGATGGCTCAGGTGATCGTTTTGAGAGTTCTGTCCATTCGAACCGATGTGGGAGGAGAACATGCATACGTACGAAACTACTGCAATCGTGACAGGTGCGGGAAGCGGCATAGGCTTGGCCGTGGCGGAATCCTTTCTCCGCGAAGGCATGAACATCGTGCTCAACGGGCGCACCGAAGAGAAGCTTGTTCGTGCCGCGGCCGAGCTGGGTCAACCCGATCGGCTTGCGATCGTCGCCGGCGACATCACCCGGCCAGGGACGGCCACCCGGGTTGTGGAAGCGGCGGTCCGCCGCTTCGGACAGCTCTCCGTGCTCGTGAACAACGCCGGCATCTTCTACACGAAACCTTTCACCGAATACGCCGTCGAAGAGCTTGACGGTTTTCTCGGGTACCTGCGGGGAACCTTTGTTCTGTCACAAGCGGCGGTTCGACAGATGCGTGGGCAAGGCCGCGGTGGGTCAATCGTCAACATCGGCACGATTCTCGCGTCGAACGGTGTGAACGGGATTCCTTCCAGCGCGCCCATTGCGGCCAAAGGGGGAATCATGGCGCTGACGAAGAATTTATCCGTTGAACTGGCGAGGGAAAACATTCGCATCAACGCAGTCGCGCCCGGAGTAGTTCCCACGCCCCTCTATGGTGACCTCACCGACGAGCAACTCGAAGCACTCCATGGAATGCAACCACTCGGTCGTTACGGGACGCCCAAGGACATTGCAGATGCCGTCCTGTACCTGGTCAAGGCGAGCTGGGTCACCGGAGTGATCCTCCCGGTGGATGGCGGAGTAGATGCCGGGGGCGATGGAGCCTACCACGGAGTGAAGGAGAGCGCTGGGACAGTTGCGGCATGAGCGTGGCCGAACGGCTCCGCATGAATACAATGCACAGTATCTTAAAGATCCATACCACCACTCACGGATGCGAAGGAGGAACTATGAAAACGGCAATCGTCATACTCTCTGACCCCAAGAGCGGCGCCGAGGAGGCGCTTGGGCGGGTATTCAATGCGCTCGCCCTGGCTGCTGAATCCAAGCAGAAAGGCGACGAGGTCGCCGTGGTCTTCAACGGCCCGGGCACACGGTGGCCGGCGGAGCTCACCAAGCTGGGGCATCCGGCCAACGATCTCTATAACTCCGTACGCGATGTTGTGCAGGGCGCGTCGTGCGCCTGTGCCGAGGTGTTCGGGGCGACGGACAGCGTGCGGTCGTGTGGAGTCACGACCGTGAACGACAACGCCTTGCCGGGAACTTCAGGCCTCTTAAGCCTCAGGCGATACCTGGCCGAGGGATGGAGCCTGGTGATTCTTTGATCTGTCGAACAGGGGTGGTGGAAGACGGTCTGAAGCCGTCTTCCCGTCCCACGAGCGGAGGGCACGAAGATGGCGGGGAAATATCTTCATGTGACGATGACCGAGTCGGTACGCCGGGCGCAGCAACGGTACTACGGGCGTGCGTTGACGATCATGGATGTTCCCGAGCGTGATCCGTTAGGCGAACCCGAGGCTCAATTCATTGTGGATCGTGACAGTTTCTATCTGGGATCGGTCAGCGAGACCGGTTGGCCGTATGTCCAGCACAGAGGTGGGCCGAGAGGCTTTCTGAAAGTCCTCGATCCCGCCACCCTGGCCTTTGCCGACTACCGGGGGAATCGCCAGCTCATCAGCACAGGGAATCTCCAGGCGGACGATCGGGTGGCCTTGTTTCTCATGGACTACAAGAACCGGGAACGGTTGAAGATCCTCGGACATGCACGGGTCGAAGACGTTCGAGACCAGTCGGCTCTGGCGAAGCGGCTCGCGCAGGGAGAGGGACTGGGCAAGGCGGAACGGATCGTCATCATCGATGTCGTGTCCTATGACTGGAACTGCCCCAAGTACATCACTCCGCGCTACTCGCTCGAGGAGGTGGAGGAGCTTGTCGCAGGATTGAAGACACGCATCGCTGATCTGGAATCGGAGCTTCGAGCAGTTCACGCATAGGAGAGTGTTGGAAGTGATCGGACTCATGCTGATTTGGCCATATAAGGAGGGACGACCCATGCAGGATCTATCGCGTCGACGTTTTCTGCAACTCGCGGTCGCAACGGGCGGAGTGTTGGTGCTCGGGGATCTGGCGGACTGGCTCCAGTTCCCGCGGTCCGGACGTGTTGCCTACGCCTCCGAACCGATCAAGGTCGGGATCATGGATCCTCTTTCAAGTCCCTACAAAACCTCCTCGATCCACGACGTCCACGGCGCGACCGTGGCGGTGGATCGCTTCAACAAGGACGGCGGGGTACTGGGACGTCCGGTCGCCATCATCGAGGCTGATGATGCGTCCACGGTGGAGACCGCCGTGCAGGCGGCCCGCAAGCTCATCACGGACGATCGTGTGGACTTGCTCATGGGCACCTTCAACGGCGACGTGGCGTTGGCCGTCGCACAGGTGGCCAAGCAGGAGAACCGGCTCTTCATGGTGACCGGGGCACATGTGCCGGAGTTGACGGGTTTGGGGTGCAACTCGCATACGTTCGTGTTCATGCCGAGCGCCCGAATGTTGTCCAGGGCCGTTGCTCCCCACCTCGTGAAGGCCTACGGGAATCGCTGGTTCATGATCACGGCCGAGACAATGGACGGCCGGGCGGCAGAACAGGCCATGGCGGCCGCGCTCCAGGCCGAGGGTGGCAAAGTGCTCGGCTCGGTCAGCACGCCCTTCGGGACAACCGACTTCACAGCAGCGTTGGCTCAAGCCAAAACTGCGAAACCAGGCGCCGTGATCCTGAATCTCTACGGCTGGGATCTTGTTCATGCGCTGAAGGCCTATACAGCGGCGGGGTTGGCCAAGGAGCAGATCGGAGTGGGCGGGATGATCGGCGGCGAGCAAATCGGCCGTCCGCTTGGCTATGCCAACAACGCGGGGATCTGGGGATTGATCTGGGACCCGAAGATCAACAGCGAGAGCTCGCGGCGGTTCATTCAAGGCGTAATCGACAAGTACAACCATACCCCCACCTCACGCTGCTATCACGGCTATGCTGCGATGACACAGATTCCGGAGGCGGTTCAACGGGCCGGCACGACCGAGACGCAAGCGGTCATCAAGGCGCTGGAGGGACATGAATTCGACGGGCTGAAAGAGGGCCGGTCCTATTTTCGCGCCAGGGATCACCAGCATGTGCAGGACGTGCTGGTAGGGAAAGCCTACGGCAAGGAACTGGGCTTGGGCCATTACCACCTGCTGGCCACAGTTCCAGGTGACGCCGTCGCCGGTCGTCAGGACGAGTCGACTTGCACGCTCTAGGAGCACGTCATGTCAACGATCCCGAATAGGCGTCCCCCTGTTCCACCCTTTACCGAGGAGACCGCAATCCGGAAAGTGCGGATGGCAGAGGACGCCTGGAACAACCGCAATCCTGATATCATCGCACTGGCTTACAGCGTCGACAGCCTGTGGCGGAATCGCAACGAGTTCCTGTCCGGCCGTGAGGCGATCGTGGCATTTCTCCGGCGCAAATGGGCCAAGGAGCTGGACTACAGGCTGATTAAGGAACTGTGGGCGTTCCATGAGACGCGCATCGCCGTGCGTTTTGCCTATGAGTGGCACGACGATTCCGGAAACTGGTTCCGGTCCTACGGGAACGAGAACTGGGAGTTCGACGGAAATGGCCTCATGCACCGGCGCCTCGCAAGCATCAACGATCTTCCCATTAAAGAGGAGGAACGCCAATACCGCTGGCGGCTTGGCCCTCGCCCCGAGGGCCATCCTTCCCTGTCCGATCTCGGCCTGTGAAGGACGGCGTGAGTGAGACAGGCAAATGTCGGCGAATGTCCGCTATGGCAGTCAATCGAGATGGGATCAATGCATCGCGACTATCTCGCATTCCGGCAACCATGGGGAGCGGTCACGGGAAGAGGCTCTGTGACCATGTTGTCCTGGGAGAGCCACAATTTGTAAGCTACCTCACAGATTTTCCTTATGCATATCGGGTAACAGCACAAATTGCGCTGGTGTCTTCGAAGGGCCGCGCGTCACATGTGTCGAGATGCAGCCGAAGACGCATCCCAGTCGTCGGCGTCAGGTATCGTTCGGTTGTGAACGTTCCAAACCGTGGCCGGTACGATGGCCTGAGTACTAGTTGATGACGCTCTTCACATCATCCAGCGGATGGCAGCAGCCGACCCAGGAAAGAGCGATGAGACGCAATTGCCATTGAGTGGCGATGCAGTTGCAAGCTGTTACCGCTTTCTTGCTAGCGAGAGCTGCCGGATGTCATGATGACGTGCAGGCATTCCATCTGCACGAAGCACCTCGGACTACCTGGGTCCGGAGGCCGACTTGGCGGTGCCTGTTGCATTGTTCGAGGTGCGCGATTAGTCTGTAGCACGTTAACCGTGAGCTGACCTGATGGAACGCGTACAGTCTGCCGCCACCAACAAGCTCTGGTTCCTCAAGCACATTCGCTTGTTTGACGGGATCTCTCCGTCTGAAATGCAGGAGATGGAGAAAATTACCCGAATGGAAGAGGTCAAGAAACGGCAGCCCCTGTACCTTCCGGGCGATCCGAGCAGCAACGTCTATCTCCTCAAGAAGGGCCGCGTCAAAATCGCCAACACGGCGCCCAGCGGGAAAGAGGTCACCTTCGACATTTTAGAGCCGGGAGAAGTGTTCGGAGAACTTGAGGTGCTGGAGGACGCTCCCCGCTCGACATCGGCCGAGGCCCTTGATGACGCGCTGATTTGTGTGATTCCCCGGAAGGATTTCGATCAGTACCTGGCCATGCATCCGAACGTGACGGTCAAGTTGACCAAGCTCATCGGGTTGCGGCTCAAGAAAATCCAGAGCCGCATCGAAGATCTGGTCTTCCGTGATGTGCCGGCCCGCCTGGCCCATCTGCTCTCGGAGTTGAGCAAATCCGATGGGGTCGCAGAAAAGCAGGGTGTTCGACTGAAAGTGAAGTTGACCCATCAGGAAATGGCCAACTTGATCGGTTGCAGCCGCGAGACCGTGAGCGCCACCATGGGCCAGTTCCGGGACCAAGGCCTCATCCAGATGGATGGCCGCACAATCACCATTCTGAAGCCGGATGGGCTCTTACGCCTGATGTCATAAGAACTCTCCTATTTAATCCTGCACACCGGCCGCTTCGCGCCATATATTGACGGTTCCCTCCATATTTACAGTAGGTTCAGCCGGGCTCATGGCAGTGGGCCGCCGCATGAAGCGCATCGAGAATCGACGATCGCATTGGGGGTGGAGCGAGGAGCGGCGACCGGCATGTCGCCCCGCAGTAGACGGACCCAGCGTGCGGTGGGGTAGCGAACCACCAACTTCGGGACGAGGAGGAGCAGGGCTACCATAATCAATCCGAGCACGATCAAGAACCACTCCCCCGAGACGACTTGGCTGCCTGCATAGGTCAGTGCGAGCGTAGGAACAATCATCCCCAACAGAGTCGCGGCGGCGAACACGCGAAGCGACATGTTCGTGAGGCCCGCTCCGTAACTCACGAGATCGAATGAAAAGACCGGGAGCAACCGCGCGAGGAAAACGAAGATGGCCAAGTGCCGGTCCGAACATCGCTCGCAAAAGCTGATCTCCGTCCGGAAGATCCGAGTCACGACTTCCCGTCCCAGGGCTCTGCCGATGAGAAAACTGAAAATTGCACCAAGTTCCGCGCCGGCGACAGCATAGGCAGTCCCTAAGGTCACGCCGAAAGTGGCGCCCGCTGCCAGATCCAAGGGCAGACTGGGAATGGGAGTGATGACCACAGCCGCCGCCATGAGTGCCATGAACAGGATCGGCCCGAAGGGACCAGCCGCACGGAGTTGATCGGCGATCCTGTCCGGCTTGAGCAACTCCCCTACATCCAGCCAGTATACAGCTCCATAGCCCGCCACTAGTACGACGAGAAGCGCGCCGACCTTCAGCCAACGTGTTCTTGTGGTCATCGCCATATCTCCCGTCCGGTCAAAATAACCGAGGTGTAAAGAATGACACGCCGACATACGGCAGGACTCCGTTGATTCCAGTATTTCTATCGCCAAGATTCGAATTGGAAATATGATGGAGTCGCACGCCCATCGTCCAGGTTATCCGGTCCGTCACGAAATACTGCACCCCGGGGCCGGTTTCCAAGACGAATTCGAACTGTGTGCTTTGTTCCGGAATCCGCGGCGCCAGATTGGTCCAGATCATGCCGGCGCCAGCGTCCCAGAAGGGGACCCATCGGCCGAACGACAGAAAGTTGTACTTCAGAATGAAGGATCCTCCGGCAGCCTCGGCCGCGAAGGGTTGGACAAATCGGGCGAACACTGGTTCTACTAACAGCTCGACATTGCCTTGCCACCAACTGTTCCCCAGCGGATCGGTGAGCACCATCCCGACGCGCGGCATCACGAAGACCGCGCTCCGGTTGGAGGAGGAGCCGTTCCCGATCGCCGTCGTGCCCTGGGCGTATCCCACAGCCCCTCCGAGTTCCATAGTCCCCCGGGGCATGACATCGCGGACCTCAAATGAGGACTGCGCAGACGCGACACTGCCACTGGCCCAGAGCATCACAATGGTGAGCACCGATGCTGAGAAGAGTGGGCCGATGTGATGCCAACGTTGACCTATCAGCCTTTTCGGAGTCCCCTGTCCTGCCGCAGTGTGACTCCGGCATTCCCGCCTGTTCCCCGTTCGCATGATCCCGCATTGCACCCTTTCTATCCATCACTGGATGATTGCATGGTACGGCAGGCTTGAAGGCGCGTCTGTGACATGCCTTACAAGCGACGGGAAATATGTTCGAGGAAGCAGCCGAGAGAGTGGGCTCTTGGGATGTTGGACAATCAGAGGAGTTGACGGATGATCTTGCGTGTCTCCTGCCCCTTGCCGGTCACCGATCCAGTACGCCGACCTGTGTGTTGCTCGGCACACAAGGCGCGGCATAGCCCATGGCGTGCAGGACTGTCGGAAACACGCGACAGACGGCAATGGCCATGGACAGTTCGACCAGTCCAACTTCGCCGTACCGACGCAGGATGGCCTCGCGCCATTCATCTTCTGCGCCATTTCCAGTAGTCACGGCTTCGGCAAAGAAGAATACTTCCGCCAGGTCCGGGGAGAGCGAACAGGGGTTTTCATCGAGGATCGAATTAAGAGCGGCCGCGCTGACCCCTGCTTGTTTCGCGAGGTGCACCTCCATCTGGAGACACGTTCCGCAGTCTTCATGCGAAGCCGTCACAATTCGCGCAATGTGATAAGCCTCAGGAGGAAGGGCGCGGCGAAATCCTGCTAGGGGCATCATCTTCATGAACTTCAGAAGGTGCGGAGGCGACACCCGAAGAATGTGGTGTAGGTAGGCGAGCGAGACCCCCTGTTCATATTCGACCGCACGTAGTCGCTTCTCGATGAACCAGCGGATCACCGGTATCATGGGGATCTCCGTTCCGAATTCTTGAACACCAGAGTGTCCGGATGAAACGCGTACCAAGCGAACCAGAAGGCCATGATTGAGGGTAGCGGCTTGCCGTCGGCATCGAGGACTGAGGCGCTACGGGATTGCCGATTGAATCGTATCGTAATGGACCGGCCACCGACCTGGTCGATGATGGGAGGGCGGGTATTCTTCAGCTCTGAAAAGGGATAGGCCTTGGTGACACCGTTGATCTCCACCCCCACGATCCATTCCTTGGGATGGTAGCTTGGATCGAAGTGCGTCGTGTCGAACATCAGGTCTCGACGCTCGGCATAGCCCAGGTACGGATCGTGGTCGTAGTTCCGGAATGATCCGGTCTTTGTGGAGAGGACGAGCGTGGCGGGGTGGGCGGCGCGCCATTCTGCCCAGGTCGTATGTTCGAGGAAGATAGGCGTGAGCTTTTCCCCGGTCAAAGGCCCTGCCACCGCGTGCATGCCGACTTGTGACCAGAGGCTTTCGGTCTGGCGGTCGTACATGAGGAGGTCACTCTGATAGAGCAGGCCAGACACACCGAATGTGTGTCGTCGCCCTTGTACGATAGCTTCGAACGCGATGCCGGTTCCGCACAAGGGACAATAGGTCACGACAATCGGTTTCCCTCCCACCGAGTCGTTCACAATTTCATGCCAATTCAGAATCTTGATCGGGTAGGCCTTGGCATCGTGCCCGAGCGTGAGACCCAGCACGCGATCTCCATCGGACAGAAACGTCGCCTCCGCGGCCGGGACGAATTGCGGCTGAAGAATCGCGGGGATCCCGTCCTTGCCGGGACCTCCGTCAACGATCTGATCGAGCGGCACGCTGTGGCGGGTCAGGTCGAATGTCGTCGTCGGAGTTTTCCCAAGTCCGAGCCAGGCCGAAAGTATCAGGATCGCGCCGATTGCAATGAACAAGCTCCACCGCCATTGCGGAGAACTGATGCGCTGACGGAACGTATTGCGAGGAACCGCGGCAGGAAAGAGATCTGGCTGCAGAGCGCTCATCAGATGAACCAGTAGATGCCCGCAACACACGACAGCAGGACGAGCAAGATGATCATGCTCCCGATCCCACAGGCCGCACAGTGGTGCTCTTCTCGTGAGAGCGCGAACTGGCTTGCTCGCGTCGCTTCGTAACTCTGATATTCTTCGCGCAAACAACTGTTCACGAATCTGACGGTATCCGGAACAAAGGCCGGCATGATTCCCGACAGGTATCGATCAAAGGCCTTGAAGAAGCGAATGGTCGACAAGATCTTGTCGTACGTCGCCTGGTCGAGCGCGCCCAGACGGAACGCGTGGGGCAATGCCGCGATGAAATAGGTTCCGGCCTCGTTCGTCGTGATGGCTAAGGCGATGATAAGCTTGGTTCTCCGATCCAGACGTTCGAGGTTCACTTCTTCCTTGAACAGTTCCCAGGCCGTTTCCAGATACGCCGGTCGATTGCGCATACCATCAAACAAATCGGGCACGAACGAGATGTCGAATGTCCGGGTGATATCCAGAAATACGGCCTGAACGGTGGTAGAGCGGGTGAGCTCGGCATCAGTCATCGAGGCTTCATCGCCTTCTGCGAACAGGTTTGTGGCCCGTACTGTCCTAGTCGGGACAACAGAAGACTGTGCCTTCATCGTTCCCCCTTCTCCCAGGCACGCAATTTGGCCACAAGCCAGTCCTTCTTCGGAATACCGGTGGTGAGGATGCGTCCGTCTAGCAAGAAAGCTGGAAAGACCACCACCCCAGACAGGTCCGTGTCACCCGATGTCGCGGTTCGGACGTTGATGTCCCAATTCGGGAGTGCACTCTGGATCTCCTGCGCCAGGGTTCGAGCTGAGAGCTCGGACAGGCATCCCCCATGCACGAGAATATCAAGTCGGGCCATACCGGCATTCTAGAGGGATCGCCCATAGCAATCTGTGAGGGGGCTTACAGTTGTACAGTAAACGATGTCTCGGGGAGCGAGACGGAACTCGAACCACGAAGCCTGTGCCAGGTCATCTCCGGGCGCACTCTCCTTACCCTGGGATGAGTTCGGCGGTCCAGGTTAGGCGATCCCCTGCGGCGATGGATTGCGTGCAACCCAGGCCAGCGCGCAAACGAGATTCTCCATTACGGACAGAGCATCGGTGAAAGACATCCCAGGGTCCTCTAGAATTTCCAAGCTGCGGTGTTTGAGCATGTTATCGGCTTTCCTACCTCGTTCGGACCAAATCGCAAGCAACTCAGAAGGAAAACTCTTCCTGGTGGCTACTTCCCTGGTTTCTCCGATGGCAGCAGTTGGCCCAAGATCGCCGACATACCGAAGGATATGTTCAAAAGCTAGATCCAGGCGGAGTATCGCATCATTAAAATAGAACCCCGCTAGCCACTCACCTTGCTGCGGCGGTCTGTCTTCCACCAACATCCCGAGAACCATCTCCTTGGCTTCTTCCATGCGTCGCCACACCCTGCCCGGCTCCTGCGATTGCCGTGGATATCCTAATTGCTCCGCGCGCGCGAGCGAATAGATCGCCCCGAGGGCGAAGTTGTAGAGGCTCGAATGTCGTGGATCAGAGCGCGACACCTCCAGATCTTTCATCTGACTCAGGGCTCTTTTAATTCTTTCATTCATGCGATTTGGTCCTCCTGAGGGAGTCTACTGCTCGCTGCCGCACATCATTGGTGGCGGTACAGCAAGACGACCCGTTGGCGACAGGATCGTCCAGAAGATACACGACCCCGAGAGGACCGAATGGGTCGCTCGTTACGTGAGCAAATCCCGTTTCCGCTCCTCAAACTCCTGTTTGTTGATCTCCCCGCGGGCATATCGTTTCTTGAGAATTTCCAACGCGGAGTCTTCACGATGGCCGAACCCTTGCCCCATCAGCCATCGGGCGACCAAGAGGCCGCCGAAAATCAAGACGGCCCAGAAGAGCACCATGCTCAGCAGGCCGAAGCCCATCATCGGCATCCAGCCGCAATCTGTGAATCGGTCCATCATGTTGGAACCTACCCGCGATAGATGAACGCTCGCGTTTCGAGCTGGTCGAGTGGTTTATCCAATTCACCCACCGGGGATTGCATCCAGGTTCGCCACCTGGCTTGGCCGAGGAGGGTCAGTGGACCCTCAGGCTCTGTGTGTCCCGGCATGATTACCACGAGCAGCTTTCGCTGTGCTTCAGAAGCCAGACGGTGCTGGAATCAAGTCCCCGTCGGCGACTCTCAGCTTCCAGGCGCTGCAAGGGCTCTTGAACCGGCTCTTCCGTCAGATCAAAGGTACCCCAGTGAATGCCGAGGAAGTAAGAGCCCCGAACGGCTTCAGGGAGCGAGCGGCGCCACACCGGAATAGTTTCAGAAGAGTGTACCCTGAATCTCAGGCAATGTCTGCTGGTGAGCCGCCTTGGATCCCTCGCATCATCCTGGCTTCGTCTTTTGGACCACACAAGCCAAATTTAGAGCGTCAGACCCCTTTACCTCCGGACTTATGACAACACGCCGGTCGAAAGCTTTTTTTGTTCATTGAAGATCGAGTTGGTTCGGCATCAGCGCGCTATGCCATCACGGAGTACATTGAGGTGTTTACAACCGCCAGCGCTTGCATCAGGCGCTGGGTTATCGCAGTCTAGAGCAGTTCGAGCAGCAGGCCGGTGATTCTTAAACCACGTGTCTGTTTTTACGGGTCGCCTCAATATGACGCCCTTTGTCAGAGTGAATTATGTGGGCGGCGGAGATGTGTGCGGTTCTGAGGATGGATGATGCGGGGGCACTACGGAAGATTCACGGCTCTGCGCCAGTCGCTCAAACCTTTCTATTTGCTGATCTAGATTTTGAACGGAGGTTGAGGGGTCAATATTGACAGGGATGCAGGCGTCCGTGCGTCCCAACAAGCAATTTGTTTCTGCGTTCCAGATCTCAAGCTGCCCATTTTGGATCAGCGCCTTAAGTAACCGCATATGATCTGCCACGTTCCGGAAAGCTCTTGCCGTACCATCATCAGCAATAAGGATGCCGCGCTCAGGATCAAACTGCAGTCGTTCCTCTGCAAAATTCAGCCCGACCCTGAAGCAAACCTGTCGATTCCCTGATAGGCAATCCACTATCAGACATCCATTCTCTACAACAATAAGCTGCGGTGTCATTATCTCGAATGCGTGGAGAGGGGCGACGTCTCTCATGCGTATCGATACCTTTGGAAGATCCGCTATGGTCTCTACGGGGACACTTTCGCCTGCCTTCAACTTAGCAACCATTTCGGAGCCAAGCAGCACGCGGAACCCTTCCAACTCGTAAAGATGTTCTCGATAAATCGTATGAGAAGACTTCACACCCAACTCATATTCGATAAGGTGCTCTCCAAGTGCCTTTATAAGGGGAAGATCTTTCTGAAGACGGTCAAGGTCGTCCGGGTCCTCAGGATCTACCAAAGGCTCTGAATAGGCATGGGCAACTGCGCAGCGACCCGACCTCCAAAGATAGTCTCCGATATCCGATACGGTTCGCCGTAACTCTTCAACTCGACTTTTCGCACGATGATCGGTCAATAGATCAACGGCTTTGTTGATCCACCTTCCATGATCAGTCCCTTTATCATGGAGGATGTTAAGGATCTTGAAAAATCCCAGGAATTGATACGCATCACTATTCAGACCGAGCGCCTCCCGGTACAGAGCCAGTGCGAGTCGAGCCCGGGGATCCACAGGGTCTGGCAAATAGTCTAGCCGGAAGTGGGGGTTCAATAGCCTCACATGAGCTAATCCTGAAGAGCGGCCAAGTCCTATGTGGATAGGATGAGAGCCTCCGGTAATGCCGATCTCACGCAATCTGCCCTGCAGTACCCATGCGACAGAACTGAGAAACTGTCTGACAGTGCGCAAAGCTTCTTCATATGTCCCGGGAGGGCCATACTTGGTAATGACGTCAGGTGACCACTTATCCGTTTCAGGTCTTAAGGTGAGCTCTCGCCCGCGAAAACTAATGTTCGTCTCTTCAGTGGCCCAAAACACCCCGTTCTCAACTCCAACAACGAGCCAGCTCATATGTCCCTCCCCGGGTCGCATTGTAGGATCGCTGCGATACAGCCGCAAGACTCAGGATGGGTTAATACAAGCTTCATCGCAGTTTCCACGCAGGCTGGAGCTGAGGTGTGGACAGGGACCGCTTAGAACGCCATTACAGTTTTATGTATTACCACCGATCAGAACCAAACGGCTGTTCGAGGTTTCCCACCGCTGACTCAATGGAAAGAACACTTTCCGTCGCAAAGGACAAAACAAACTCGGCTTCACTTTCTGAAAGATTCTCCTTTCGGCCGTATGAATGTGCCGCCATATCGCTGGTAAACGCCACCTCTCCGGCTAGTTGTCGAAACCGCACAAAGTCGGGATAGCTAAGGCCGAGAGTTTGATAGACAAGGATGTCCTGCATCCGCTCCAATGATCTCTGTGCATCTCGGCTGTCACCTTTGTCAAATTTGCCGGACGAGTCAACCATCATGATGGTTGACCATCTAGGAAATTGGCCGACTATGGCACGCTCGACCATCAGCAACGACAGATGTATGGCTGCTGATGCCTTAAATGCGGACGTTTGTAGGTCCTTTGCCTGAAGCGCCGCCTCAGCCTCATTCAGAAACGTCCTAGCCCTCTCGTGCTGCACCAGATCAGTTAAGGAGAGCGTTTCAAACTCGACCGCCCACACGAGCTCTACTAATTTGTTCAGGAAGCTTCTCGTATAGGTTCGGCTATCCTCTACCTCTATGTCATTCGGGTATCTCGCCCGGTGTTGCGCATCATTTCGAACGGCATGAGTTTGAAGGAGATGAGCTCTGTCCGGCAGTTCACCGATCCCCTCCTTCCTCAGTACTTGTTCGCACTGTTGAAGGAGCCCGGGGAAGTTATCGGCTGAAGACTTAGAGGAATCCAACGAGACTATGACGGTGGACAATAAGGACTCGACTGCAAGGTCAAAGCCAATAACGGCGAAGAGTTTGGCGGTCAGCGTCTTTCGAGATGCCTGAACAAGGGCATGTTGATACAACTGTTTAACCACCAGGAGCTTCTGCCTCGTCGTAACATCGAGAAAGCGCGGCATGATTGCTCCTCCGCCTACTTGCGACTCGCGATATCGGTGAGGGGCCCTAGATCAAGATGCTTTATTCCGCACGCGTCATGTCCTAGTGGATGCATCCACAGGAACCGGTATTCTCGTTGATAGGCAAATCGGAAGTCCTTGGCAATACCGGGGTCAATGACCTGTGCTAGAGAACCGTCGAGCGGATCAAAGTACTGCATGGGGATGTGGTAGAAGTCCCATCCGCCGAGCTGCCCGCAGAATGCTTTATTCAGTCTTTCTGCGAACTGCTCTACGTCGCGAACTTCAGCGCATGCCCCGCCAAATTCATCCTTGAGCGAAACGTCCCACTCCGATGAGCAACATAAGACGTAGTAGTCGTGAATCGACGATGTGCGGCGCATGTCGCCAATGATGGCCACCTTATTTCCATTCCGATCAATCATATGCATGTTTTGACCTGGAACCGTACAACTCTTTTCCGTTTCATGGTCTGACCTTGCTTCACCAAGGGCGGTGTCGTGGTAGAACGATGCCGGCCTGACTTGGATGCGACCCGCCATAAAATCTCGTATTACGTCCGGCGCGGCATACCGGAACACTATGTCATCTTTTGGTGGACCTATTGAGGTTTCTGCAACATCGAACACTTCCGATGGCTTTGTTAATCCTCTTAGGAATAATTCCAGCCGCGTCTCGTGCTCTTTTCTGAACCAGTACCAGGAGCTCATCGGGCTCTGTATCGGAATTCTGTGACGATAAGGACAAATCAAGGCCTTCATATTTCGAATCACGGATCGGTGTCGGTCCCTGAGAGCGGCATCTGTGGCGCTTCCGAGATATCGCCTGCCCTCGAATAACAACTCCCAAAAAGCAGGCTCGTAACTATGAAAATTGTCGTTAAACGACCGCACAGCGGCCGGCGTTGGAAGTACACTGGGCAACATGAGTGAGGGCACTCGAAGCGAAGGCATAATCCTAGTCCACAGCTAGGTGCGGGCCGATCTTCTTCGTAATTTCCATCACCGTTCGCGCGTCTACCATCAATTGAGCATGAGGTAATACCGGTTCACCTCGATCCTCCCCCGAGAAGGAGTCGGCTACCGCTAGACAAATACTACCCTCTGTTCTTTCCTCTCCACTCAGTTCCAACGCACGGTCTAGGTCACCTTCTCGGATTGCTTCCGCTATCTTTGCTTCCCGCTCCTTTGAACGCTGTTCATGTTCCGGTGTCTGAACGAAAGGGGGAAGGTATGGCGGTATCCGATGCGCCTGGGCATCGCGATAGTTTTTGGCGTACTTAATGTGCCAAGCTTTAAGCCGCTCTGTCGTTAAGTAATCTCGCACCTCTGGTGGTAGAACCTTCTGGGTCTCCTTCAGAAACAGCCCCACATCTTGGCGATTCAGTGTAATTGTGCGCTCCAAGATGTACGTCCATGCGAGGTTATCGGCCATGCCATGGCAATGAATAAGAAAACTGTGGAGGTGAATCTCTATGTCCGAGAGCTCCTCGTCGGTAAGGAGCTCGTGGCGGTCCACCGGGAACACTTCGAAGATACTGTCCATGCATCGCTGGATGCATTTCAACCGTCGGCAGACGCCCTGAAGCAAGAACGCCTGGGCGTTCGGCTTCTTCAATTTGGGTGAAACCTCGGAGGCCAGTGAAAGCCAGAGATTACGTAACTCACGGGACACGTCCGCACGAGCCGTATTCAGTTGTACCGCAACCTGTGCCGCGTACTCCATCGTTCCTCCCTATGCTATCGTCTGCCGCCGTATAGCACCCGTACAATAGCGCCGGACTGCATCCTCCGCGAAGAAGGCATGACATTTCAACTACATGATTCGTCATATAGCACCAGAGAGCGCGGCTCATGCGCAACATACTGGAGAAGCGGCCGTTGAGTGGTTAACGTTGACAATACAGGGAAAGGACGAATGCATGAAGGATGGGGCATCCTTCACGATTCGACCGCATCTGATTTCCGCCGAAACTCTCCCGGCGAGGACGGACCGAATAAGGCCCTTGACAGCACTTGGTTTTGTCATGTATCCATTGGATACATGACCCCAGACGAACTGAAAAGGTCCAGGACAGCCCTCGGATTGACGCAACAGCAGCTCGCCGACGAGCTGCGGTTGAAACGCTTGGCCATCACGCGCTATGAGGGAGGCACCCGCCGCATTCCCGGTCTGGTCGAGGTTGCCATCAGGCATCTCACCACTCCAAGCCGGATTTTCCTTGTCGGAACCGTCGCGGCCGGGGACCCCCTCGAAGCCTTTCCGCAGACCGAAGTGGTCGAGGTGCCGCCGAGCATGGTGGGTCGGCGAGACACCTTCGCTCTTCGTGTGAAGGGGAACTCCATGCGGGATGAAGGGATCCTGCCCGGTGATGTGGTGGTGGTGCAGAAACAGGCCACGGCGCGAAATGGCCAGACGGTGATTGCCCTAGTGAATGGGGAGGCCACGATCAAAACGTACTCCCGCAAGGACGGGGTTGTGGAGCTGCATCCCGCCAACGAAAGCATGAAGCCGATCGTGGTGAAGGAGACGGATACCTTCCACATCGAGGGCGTCGTGGTGGGGGTCCTGCGTCATTTGCGGAAGTAGGTGTGCCATCGAACAGACTGAGTCCGCACCATGGACCGCCAGATTGTCTGCTTTGCGATCCCGTCGTTTGAGCTCGCGCTCGCTCGTCTGAACGACCCCACCCTCCGTACGCGACCTCTCGCCCTGGCCCCTTTCAATACCCCGCGTGCCCTGCTCCATGATGTCTCGCCCGAAGCCAAACAGGATGGTCTCCATATCGGAATGCCCCTGGAGCACGCTCGTCGCTTGTGTCCATCACTGCATGTGCTTTCGCCCAACCCATGTCGGGTCCGTAGTGCAGACCAATCACTTATGAACGTCGTCGCCCTCTATGCGCCCGTGTGGGAACCCTCTCAGCCGGGGTCCTTCGTAATGGATGTGACAGGCACCGCCAGGCTGTTCGGGCCTGCCTGCGATGTCGCCGCAAAGGTGCAGCAGGAAATCTTCGACCGGTATCGTCTTGATGGCTTGGCCGGTGTGGGGTGCAACAAACTTGTGGCGCAGACGGCCGCGAGGTTGATCGAGCCTTCCGAATTGTATGAGGTCCGGCCCGGGTCCGAACGCCCCTTCATGGCCCCGCTGTCGGTCCGCCTGCTGCCGGGACTCCAGCGCCCCTGTATGCGAAAGGTCCTGGAGCGGCTGGACGACCTCAACCTCCGCACCTTAGGCGACGTGGCGGAGAGTCCGCTGGAAGCCTTGGAACTCGCGGTCGGCGACTATGCCGGAACGCTCTGCCGATGGGCGCAAGGGATCGATCATGTGCCGGTCCTTCCTCCCGCGCATCAACCCAGTCTCGAAGAGACCGTCACCCTCGAGCCGGGCGAGGTGGAGGACCCGGTGCTGTGGGGCCGGCTGTTGGATGTCCTGCAACGTCTCTGCCGGACGCTGCGGAGTCACCGGCGGGTCTGCAGCCGGCTGTCCCTCACGATCCACTACAGCGATCAGGTCGCGGTCATGAAGCAGGCGCATGTCAGGCCGGAGACGTGCTGGGAATGCGATCTCGCTCCCGTGCTTGCTGCGCTCTTCCAACGGTGCCTCCAGCGTCGGGTCCGCCTCCGCCTGATGACGGTCTCCTTGAGCGGCCTGGAGGTTTCTGCGGAGCAGCTATCCCTCTTTGATGACCGGTCAGATGAGGAGCAGAAGCGGCGTGGGCGAGCACAAGCCCTGGCCCTGGCGCTCGACCAACTCAAGGCCCGGTTCGGCGAGCGGGCGATTCGCTATGGGAGGAGTCATTGAGTGCCGGCCACCTTCGTGCACCTGCATACCCATTCGCTCTATTCCCCCATGCAAGGGATCCCCACCCTGGAGGCGCTCTGCGAGGCGGTGCGCGCCCAAGGCCAGGACCGGCTGGCTCTCACGGACACGAACGGGCTGTATGGCGCCATCCGGTTCCTCGATGTGGCGCGAGACACAGGCCTCAAGCCCATCATCGGCGCGGAACTGGTTCACGAGGCGTGGCGGGCGGTGCTGCTCGCGAAGACCCCGAGCGGCTACGCCAACCTGTGCCGGATCCTCTCGGCTCGCCACTGTGATGAGGCCTTCGACTTCACGGGCACGGTCGCCCAATATCGAGCCGGCTTGGTGATCCTCTCGGATGACCGCGCCGCTCTGACCGCCTGGAGCCAGGATTCAGACGAAGACCTCTATGTGGAACTGACACCCGGCCCAACGATGCATGAGGCGGTCGCGCTCAGCCGGCAGAGCGGGCTTCCACCTGTAGCGACTGCACGAGCCTCGTTCCTTCGTCCAGTCGACTACCACGCGCACCGGCTGCTGCGGGCCATTGCAACCAATTCGACCCTCTCGCGGCTCTGCGCGGATCACTGCTCCGCCCCGTCACAGTGGCTCATGCCGGAGGCAGTCCTGGCTCGCTATTTTCCCCATGTCCCTGCGGCGCTCACCAATACATGTCGCATCGCCAAAGCCTGTCACACCGACTGGGACTTCAAGGAGACCATCTTCCCCGCCTTTCGCCAGCTCTCCGCAGAGGCCGCCTTCGAGACGTTGCGGACCAAGACCTATGAGGGTGCGCGGTGGCGCTATGGTGAACTGTCTGGGGTCGTGAAGCAGCGGATCGAGAAGGAGCTGAGAGTCATCCAAGAGAAACGCTACGCCCACTACTTTCTCGTCGTCGACGAAATCGTGAGGCAAGCGCCACGGACCTGTGGCCGGGGTTCCGCGGCGGCCTCCATCGTGTCGTTCTGCCTTGGGATCACGCACGTCGATCCCATTCGCAACCACCTGCTCTTCGAGAGGTTTCTCAATCCCGGCCGCCACGATCCCCCGGACGTCGATCTCGACTTCCCCTGGGATGAGCGACCCAAGATTCTGGAATGGGTTTTCACGCACTACGGGCCACGCCAGGCGGCGATGGTGGCCAACCAGAACACCCTGGCGACTCGTGCCGCGCTGCGCGAGATTGCGAAAGTCTATGGCATTCCTGCGGCAGAGATCGGCAAGACCCTGAAGTTGGTTCAGCGGCGTGCCGACTTTGTCGACATGACGCCTGGAATGACCGTCAAGACCTGGGCGACGCAGGTCTGCGACACCCTGCGTCTCCGAGTCCCGTGGCCGGAGATTCTCTACTGGTCCGTCCAGCTCCAAGGGCACTTCCGCAACCTCGGTCTCCACCCAGGAGGCGTCGTGCTGGTTCCTGACGAGATTCGGCGGTATGTGCCGGTTGAAATCTCCGCCTCCGGCTGGCCGATGATTCAGTGGGAGAAGGATCAGACGGAGGAAGCGGGCCTCGTCAAGATTGACCTGCTCGGCAATCGTTCGCTCGCCGTGATCCGCGATGCGCTGGCGGCGATCGCACGCAATACCGGCCGCGTGATCGACTACGCGACGTGGGACCCCATCAGCGATCCGGCCACGAACGAGCTGATTCGGCGAGGCGACACGATGGGGTGCTTCTACATCGAGTCGCCGGCGACGCGGCTCCTGCTGAAGAAACTCTGGACCGGCATGCCGCCAGCCAGACGCGCGCAGGCGGATGTCTTCGAGTACTTAGTCGTCGTCTCCTCGATCATCCGGCCCGCTGCCAATGTATTCGCCGACGAGTTCGTCCGTCGCGCCCACGGGCGCCCGTACACTTCGCTCCATCCGGTATTGGACGACGTGCTTGCCGAGACCCACGGCATCATGGTCTACCAAGAGGACGTAATGAAGGTCGCCGTCGCATTGGGCGGGTTCACCGTCGAGGACGGCGATCAACTCAGAAAGGTCTTAAGCAAAAAGCATAAGGAGCGGCAGCTCCAGGATTACCAGCGGCAATTCTATGCGGGCGCAGCGGCGCGCGGCGTGCGGCAGCCTGTCATCGACCAGATCTGGGCCATGATCATGAGCTTCGCAGGCTACAGTTTCTGCAAGCCGCACTCCGCCTCTTACGCCCAGGTCAGTTTCAAGTCGGCGTACCTACGAGCCCACTATCCTGCTGAGTTCATCGCTGCCGTCGTGAGCAATCAAGGCGGCTACTACTCGACCTTCGCCTATCTGTCTGAGGGGCGCCGCATGGGGCTCACGATTCACCCGATCAACATCAACGCGAGCGAGTGGACGTACGCCGGGTCGGGCAAGACGGTTCGCGTGGGGCTGATGCAGATCAAGTCCCTCCAGGAAGACCTCGCGAAGCGGATCATCGCAGAGCGGCGCGCGAACGGCCCGTACAGGTCGCTGCGCGACTTCCTGGATCGTGTGCAGCCGGACCTCGTCCAAGCGAAGCTCCTCATCAAGGCAGGGTGTTTCGACTCGATCGCGGGAGAACTCACGCGCCCCGGGCTGTTGTGGCGACTCTTCGCGTCGCAGGCAGCCAAGCCGCCAGGCTATTTACCCATTCCTGCCGAGTACTCGGTCCAACAGAAGCTCGCGCACGAGCTTGAGCTCTTCGGCTTTCCGCTGAGCTGTCATCCGCTGGAACTCTTCGAGGACGTACTCGCGCACCTCCCGCATCTTCCCGCCAAGGATCTGGCTCTGCACGTCGGGGAAGAGGTGACGGTGGCCGGCTGGCTCCTCACGGAAAAGATCATCTCCACGAAGAAGGGGGAGCCGATGGAGTTCATCACCTTCGAGGATCAGACAGGACTCTACGACGCGACCCTGTTCCCCGATGTCTATCGCCAGTACTGTCATCTGCTGGCACCGAACCATGCCTATGTCGTGACCGGACGGGTCGAGGAGCAGCTTTCAACCTTGACGCTCACCGTCAAAGATCTAAAGCTCTTGGCCTCTCGTGATGTGAAGGGTCAGCTGGAGCCCCTTGAAGAAGTCATCAGCTAACCGCACACATCGTTGGGAACACGGGGGAGGCATCGTAGGGGTGCACGGGAAATGGCGAAAGGAGCTTGTTCCTCACGGAATATTCCTCCTTCCTGCTTGAACCGCTTTGGGTAGACTTCGTACTCTCTAGCGGGCGCCGTAGGTAGGTCCTGAAGCTCCTTCCAGATGCGGAGTAGGAGCTGTACAAGAGAACGAAGCGGGCCACACAACGCCTCTGGTTATCCCTTGCTCTCATAGCGCCGTATCGCCGCTAACAACTCGCGACGCGGAAGTCTCACCGAGGCATCCTGCTCAAGCACACCCAATGCAGTCGCCAGTGCTGTTGCGGTCTGAAGCCCATGGGTATGAATTTGATCCACAACCCAAAGCAGGCCGTGAACTTCAATGCCGTGTCGTGTAGCGAGTGTCTTGAGACCGCCGTCACCGGTTACCAAGATGGATTCCTGGTGGCTCTCGGCCAGTGCAAAGGCAAATCCGTCATGAATGGAGAGTCGTGGCTTGGCGCGAATGACTTCCTGCGCGCGCAGCACCCCTGGACCGGGTATATCGATCACCTTCAGTCCGCCCTCGACCAAGGCTTCCTTCTGAGCGGCGGTGAATTTTAGCAGCTCCTCTTCGAACAGTGTGTTGGGAATGCAGATCTCGTATGGCAGGCTCAAGAACGCATCGAGCAATGAAGCCTTCCTGAGATCGATTAAACAACTGCTGTCACTGACGATGATCCTCATCCGCGTGCGGCCCCTTCAGGCCCGCCTCCACATCAGGGACGGGAAGCCGCAACAACTCGGCAGCCTTCGTCAGTGAAATCAATCCTTCCGCCAGGGCGCGGTAGCACAGGCGCTCAAAGCGTCGTGGCCGTTCCCATTGCCCGCGCTCGGATTCGAGCTCAAGTTCCTCCGGCTCGTGCGTTCGCCACCCGCGTGCGATTCCCTGGAACGCGTAGACCAGCGTGGGCTCGCTAATGACGTTCAGTTGGCGGAGTCGCATGAGGAGCGCGGCGCCGCTGACGCGATACATTCGCTTCAGATCAATCAGTTCCCGGTATCCTAAGGCATGGCGATGTTTGCCGACCTCGAGCAAGAGGTGCTCGCGCGTCATCATGAGGGCGCCCGCGAAGATCGTACCGGCCTTTTCCTCGTCCTTGTCCGACAGGCTCTCAGGGTCGATGAGTCGATGCGCCAGTTCGTGCGCCAGCGTCAGGCGTCTGCGTTCGAGCGAAAAGCAGCTGTTCACCACGATGACGGGCAGTTTCCACTCGCGGTCAGCCCGCCCCACTAGACAGGTGAACCCGGAGATGCGGTCCGAAAGCGGGACCACCAGGACCTTGAGGCCCTTCTCCTCAAGCAACTCCGTCATGTTGGGAATCGGGTCGAGACCAAGTTTCCAGGCGCTGCGCACGTCGCGGGCCAACTGCTCTGCGTCCTCCACTCTCCGGAGCTTTCGAGGGCTCGACATGGGGCTCTGCCAGTGCGTACTGTCGAGTTCCAGGATGGATTCCACCTGCAAGTAGCGCTCGATCCATTCGAGCACTTCCGTCTCCACGTGTGCCCGATCGCGCGCGGTGGTGTTCGCCTTCTTCCTAAACTCGACGCCGGTTAGTTGAATGCCCTGCGTGTCGAGCAGATAGGCCACGGACACCTTGAGAGCCGCGGCAAGCGCAAGCAGGACACCAGAGCTTGGGACGTCTTCACCCCGCTCGTACTTGCCGATAGCCTGTGCCGTGACCTTATCCCCCATCGCAGAAGAGAGGCCACGGAGCGATAGCCCAGCTTTTCGCCTGGCGACTCTGATGCGGTCTCCGATCATTTTCCCTCCGTGGTTTACACTTGCATATCATTCGTATGTATTGTAAACTGACCCCATGAGCAATGCAAGCGGATTCCAGTTGGGAGCTTTTACGCTATGAGTGAGCCCATCACATGAGCAATCCCGCAGGCGTGGCGCGTCAGTGCCGGCTGCCTCATAAAGACTTCACTCCGGCCTGGACGTCGATCAAGCTGGATGCGGGTGTCCGCGAGCGCCTGCTCGCCCAGGCCCTCCTTTCACTCACGGTGCGCCAGCAGCTCCCGTTCGCCGAGGCCCCGATCCACGGCCTGATCCTCCTGACCGGCGCACCCGGGACGGGCAAAACGACACTGGCTCGAGGGCTGGCCAACCAGATTGCCGAGCGCCTTCCAGAAACCAAGACCACGTTTGCTGAGATCGATCCGCACGCTCTGACCAGCTCGGCCCTCGGTCGCAGTCAACAGGCTGTCGCCAAGCTATTCGAACAGACGATTCCCGAACTGGGGATGGATGGCGTCGCGATCGTGCTGCTCGATGAGGTGGAGACCCTCGCCGTTTCCCGCCATCGCCTCAGCCTTGAGGCCAATCCCATCGATGTCCACCGGGCCACGGATGCGGCCTTAGCTGGCATGGACCGGCTCTCACGCGACCACCGTAACATCCTGATCATCGCGACGACTAATTTTCCGGACGCGCTCGACGCCGCGGTCCTGTCTCGCGCCGACCATGTCGAGGAGATTGGTCTTCCGAACGCGATCGCCCGCTCAGAGATCATTGCCGATACGCTGAGATCGGTCGGCAGTGTGTGGAGAAACGTGAAGGCTCTCGAAGCGCAGGCAGACCGTTTGGCGAAAGCGGCTGATGGCCTCGATGGCCGGCGCATCCGCAAGGGGATTTTCGCCGCGATGGCCTCCGACATTGAGACCGCCAAGGATCCCAACCGGCTTACGGTCTCTCAGATCGAATCCTCGTTCCGGCGGGCCCTGAAGGCCCAGAAGGGATTAAGCCAATGAGAGTGCGGCGCGACATCAGTTCCATCCCTCACCGTTCCGCGACCGAGACATGGCAGCAGATTATCAGTCTCGTTACTGGCGTGGATTCTCGCGACATCCAGCAGCTGAAGGCCGCCAGCGGGGTCATGGGCTCGCTGATTACCGACGAGCACCCGGCGACTCGTCCCATTGTGCTCGAGGGAGTTGGCCCTCAGCTTCGCATCTACTGCCGGTATGGCATGGAGGCGATCGAGGAAGGAAGCGCGGTGGATTCTTTAGGCTGGAACCCAACCGCCGGGGACTGGACCATGCACGTCCCCTGCGCCCTCGAGGACATGGCATGGGTCACAGCGTCACTGGCGAAGACGTCGCCCCGCATACGGGTGTTCGACGTGGCCGAAGAGGAGCGGGCTGAGACCGAGGAATGCAGCGCAGCCGGTAAGGCGAGCAGTCCCATCGTCGTTGATTGGAACTTGAAAGGATAACATGACAGTCGCGTACGCGCATACCACGACCTATACGCAGACCCACAGCATTGTCTTTCTCAGCGACAACCTTCGCAACACGCTCCGCGAGGTGATCCGCGAGAATGGCCTCAGCCCTGAAAAGCTGATGCAGGATTGGGAGACGATCGAACGCGGCATCCGGACGTGGCTGCGCAGCGGGCACCTGACGAACGTCGTAGTCGAATTCTTCAGGCCAGGCGCGACCGCAGTCGCAGCACGCTGGGAATTTCCTGTTGGCTACTCTGGCTCAGGGGTTGACGACGATATGTGGCTGGACAAGAACTATCTCCGGCAGCTCATTGCGAAGGCAAGACGACCGACGAACGACTGCATCTATCGTATTGTGCTCTGCACGAGCGATGGGGCGCCCTGGGTGGAGGGCCTTTGCGAGTGTACCTTTCTGTCAACGAGCCATCTTTCGGCACGACAGGCCGGCACGGTGATCGCTACGGGCCACATGACAGCAGGCGTCACGTACTGGAGGTAGGGAGCCATGCTGACCACCACGCAGGCTTTCGACAAATTCCGGCAGCGCCTCGAGTTGAGTGAGACCGAGAAGAACGATGCCGTGAACCGGCAACAGGATGTGCGGGACTGCATTCGGTCATCCTTTGACCTGACACGGGATTTTCTCTCCGGTTCGTACAGCCGCCATACCAAGACCAAACCGTTGAAAGACGTGGACGTGATGTTCGTCCTCGGCCCGAAGGAGCGTTGGCGGCGCGAGAAGCCCGCAATTGAGACGCTGCAGGCGTTCGAGAAGTGTCTGAAGCAGAAGTATGTCGAACCGGGGCAGGTGGAGATAGGGCGACGCTCGGTCACGGTGGAATTCGAGAAGACCTACTATCCCGAGGAGCATGACGGAAAGGTACTGAGCATCGACTCGGTCCCTGCATTTGAGTCCGGTAAAGACGAGTACGAAATCCCTGACAAGATCACCGGGACCTGGATTAAGACGAATCCGGAAGTGCACCAGGAACGCTCGACGGCCAAGAACAAGGAACTGAACGGGCGGTGGGTGCCACTCGTGAAGATGGCAAAAGGCTGGAACCGAACGAGTGGCAAGCCGATTAAGCCCTCGTTCCTCGTTGAGGTCATGGCCCTGGAGCTCGTGGAAACGCCGTTTTCAAACTACCCCGACGAGATCCGTAACCTCTTTGCTGCGATGGAGGCCAACATCAGCCGAACGTGGCCGGATCCAGCCGGTCTGGGCCCTCCTGTGTCTGACCAGATGACAGCAACCCTCATCGTCGCCGCGAGAAAAGCGCTGCAGGAGGCGCAGCGCAAGGCCACGCTCGCGCGACGGGCTGAGGAGAGCGGCCGCCAGGGCGAGAGTCTACGTATCTGGCGTGAGATTCTCGGCGAATATTTTCCCCTCTCGTAAACGGGTTGATGAATGAACACCTGGTCGCTCTCGAAACTACTGGCGAATCTCCACGACGACATCGAGCACCGACTCGCGCGCGCCCGGGAGTCGTTCGGGCACTCGACGACCAAGGGTGACGCCAGTGAGCACGTGTGGCTTGAGCTACTACAAAAGTACCTCCCCAAGCGCTATCAGGCCAAGAAGGCTCATGTCGTCGACAGCGAGGGGGTTTTCAGTCAGCAGATCGACGTCGTGATCTTCGACCGGCAGTACTCGCCGTTTATCTTCGACTACGAAGGTCAGATCGTCGTCCCTGCCGAGAGCGTCTATGGCGTGTTCGAAGCGAAGCAGGCCATCAATGCGGGCGAGGTGGAGTATGCTCAGATTAAGGTCGAGAGCGTGCGCAAACTCCACCGCACTAGCCTGCCGATTCCTCACGCCGGCGGGACCTATCCACCGAAACCGTTGCCGCATATCCTGGCCGGGCTGCTGACATTTGAGAGCGACTGGAGCCCGGCGCTTGGGAAGCCGCTGACCGACGCCTTGGAGCGAGGCCAAGGGGATGGCCGTCTGGATCTCGGTTGTGTGGCGGCGCATGGGACATTTGGTTGGGACATGGCCGGGTGTTACACCATCACGCCCCAGGGAAAGCCCGCGACCGGGTTTCTGCTGGAGCTCATCGCACGACTCCAGAGCAGCGCAACCGTTCCGATGATCGACGTCCGGGCCTACGCCAAATGGCTTGCGACCTGAATTGACGGTCGATCGCCTTCCTCCACCGTGCAATCAGATACCAGTACATTTGGAAATTCGTGAATAATTCCACTTGTGTCGGGATCGTGGCCCCGAATTGCTAGTCGGAGTGCGAAAACTCAAACCGCATATCGTGCGCGCAATTTTCAGGAAAGAGTCCAAGACAATCATGTACCATTAACGGGCCACATTGTCCGGAATTTGGACACAAGTTCTGAGCAGGACAACAGCCATGCCCATGTCACCACTTGTTCGCTTCGGCAGCTCCACCTGGACCTACGAGGGTTGGCAAGGCCAGGTCTACAAACGGACGTACGCCAAGAGCCGCTTTGCGTCGGAGAGCTTAGGTGAATACTGCCAGTACCAGTACCACAGCGAACCGCTGTTCCGAACGGTCGGCAACGACAGCACCTTCTATCGCCCCCCGACACCCAATCAGCTCCGTCGCTATCTCAACCAGATTCCTGAAGACTTCGAAATGTGCTGCAAGGTATGGGAAGAGATCACGATTCCAAGTTATGCGAAACAGGCGCGGTACGGAGCAAAGGCAGGCCAGGCCAACCCTAGGTTCCTGGATGCGACGCTGTTCAACGACCTGGTGCTCGCGCCATACCGGGAGGTGAAGTTCGAACCCCATGCTGGACCGTTCATCTTCGAGTTTCAGCGCCACGGGATGTCCTTAGAAGAGTTCTGCTCACGGCTGGATGGATTCTTCGGGCAGCTCCCCAAAGACTTTCGCTACGCCGTTGAAATCCGTAATGCCGGCCTGCTTGGTCCCGAGTACCACAAGCTTCTCGAGTCGCACGGCGTCTCACATGTCTATAACCATTGGAGCTACATGCCGCCATTGGCCGAGCAGCACAAGCACATGGGAAGCTTCACCGCCGGGTTCACGGTTTTTCGCCTCCTCACGCCGCTCAAGATGTCCTATGAACAGGCCAAGAAGCGAGCCGAACCCTACACGAAGATCATCGAGGAGATCCCGGAGATGCGGCGGGACACGGTCGAATTGATTCGCCAGGCCGTCAGAGAAGAGCGCAGAGCCTATGTCTTGGTCAACAACCGTGCAGAGGGCAATGCACCGCTCACTATTCAGGCGCTGGTGGATCGGTTGCACGCCGGAGGTTAAGAACAAGGTGAGCTAGCCGGTGCCCTCCCCTATCAGCGGATGCGCTGTTAGCCGAAAGACGTCTTTCCACAACCCATCGCTGTTTAAGCCAGTTCCCGAAACACTTCCGTCTCCCGCTTACTGAAACAGCCGCGATCACTTCAGGAGCGGTTGGTTGCGTGATCACCACAACATCTTTCCCGCATATGACTATGACACCCACTGCTCCCGAGACTCCTCAGGCGGACCTGTATCGTCGTTCGGCCAGAAAAGCTCCATCTGCCAAGCCACAGACAGGCCAACATGTCTATGCAATTCCCCGCTACCGGGTAATGCTGGTGAAGGAGAGTCTGGCACACCCCTCATCCGCCAAGATCATGGATTCCCAGAACGCGTACCGGCTGCTTGAGCCCCTCTTCGATGGACTCGATCGCGAGCATTTCATGGTCGTAGCCCTTGACGCGAAGCATTCCGTCATCGGCATCAACACCGTCAGCATCGGATCGGTCACGATGAGCATCGTCCACCCCCGCGAAGTCTTCAAGCCGCTGATCCTCATGAACGCGAGCGCCGTCATCCTGGCCCACAACCATCCCAGCGGCGATGCGACTCCCAGTCAAGAAGATCGCGTCCTGACCCAGCGTCTCAAAGACGGTGGCGAGTTGCTCGGCATCAGAGTGCTGGACCATGTTGTGCTGGGCGAGGCCCGGTACTACAGCCTCGCCGACCATCAAGAACTGTAGGGAGAATGAGTGCTCACCCTCAGTCCCCACTCTTCTGATGCTGGCGGCAGGCTAGCGGTGACGGTCGGGAAAGGTGTTGAGGGGTCCGAAAGGGGTGTTGGGATTGTAGCGATTGATGGGATTCAGCGGGTTGTTCGGGTTGACTTCATTGATCGGATTGAAGGGATTGTTGGGGTTGAAACGATTGATCGGATTTGCGGGATTCCCGGGATCGACGCTGTTGATGGGGTTGAAGGGGTTGTTGGGGTCCACCGAATTGATTGGGTTAAGGGGATTGTCCGGGCGCAGTTGGTTGATCGGGTTGAAGATGTTGTAGTCCCGCTCGTACTTCTCGTCGAAGCCGAATTCGGCCCACGCCGGCGAGACCACGAGAAACATCGTCCCAATGAACAGAAAGAGGACCGTCCGCATGATGGACCTCCGCGCTAGCAGAGTGCACATCAATATTATACGCCCTTAAGGGTCGACCTGGCACTGAAGTCCATGTGCCCATCTCGGCGCCACCAGCCCCTCGCTGGAGCAACGGCGCGTCGGAAGGATCAATACTGCTCCCACGCCTCATCTTCCGAAACACCCACGGCGGCATGGGGTTCGAGTCTCGCCAAAGCCCGGCTCTAGCCGCTCTCGCATCCGCCTCCAGTTTCTCCAGAGTCACATTGTCGGGTGCGTACTTTCGGTACCACCAGCACCACCCCCGCCGAACCAATTCCTGGTTTAGATTCACGCCGTCAGGCAGGATCACGTCGGCGATGGTTCGACCGTACTTATCCAGCCCGTGCGCCTGCACAGTGACGTGCTTGCCAAAGGCAAGCTGGGATGTGGCCTGCTTCGCCGCGCCGCCAAATGCTTGACCCTTCTCGGGGCAGTCGATTCCGTTCAGACGGATGCGTTCGCCGACTCCCTGATGGAGCACAGTGATCGTGTCCCCGTCTGTGACGCTGACCACTTTACTATACTCCGCGGCAAAAACCACTCTCGGGAGGGTAAGAAGGGAGACGAGGAAGAGAAGGGATATTATATGGCGCGTTTTCATGAAGGCTCCCCGGGCGAAGCCTGACTATCTATTATGAACGCCACCTAATCGCTATATAAGTTTCAGTCATCCATCGCAGTCACGGACTTCAACCATTCGATGTATGTGGGGGGCAGGCCGTGGTCCTCTGCACCGTTGATTATCAGATCGAGATAATCTCGGCGGGGACGCAGTCCCGAAGATGGGCTGATCGCGAAATAGCACTCAGCCGAGATCGGCTCACCATCGTGGGTCCTGATGGTGATCGTTCGTGGCACATACTGTCTCTTGTGCACGCCCTCATGTTTGTCGAGCTTCTTCAATTCATGATCTTGCAGTGCGTACAAGACCCCGTGTACGGTGTGCCCTTCCTCAGGAACAACCATAGCATAGCCAGAACCATCAGCAGCGGGCTTGTCAAATGAAAGCCTGTATCCGTCCAGGCGAGCGAGCCTCCACTCGATATTCCTCCTCCCGACTCGGTCTTCCAATCGTCCGGTATCAAGATTTGATCCGTACGCGAAATACCAATGTAGCATACGCTCAAAGGAACCCTTCCGTTTCTCTTCGGGCACCGTGAGACACTCTTTTCAGCCTCGACAGATCCGAAGCATAGATACAGAGGCAATCTTCTATCTCGTGAGGCCTTAGCTTGGTGAATTCTGCTGGCAGTTCGCTGACCTTCAGGTATTTGCCTCCTGAGGCAAGACCGAGAGCTCTGGCGCCCTTCCGCGACCCACGATGCAGGTAGACGAATTCGGGTTCCATCCCGAGCCGAGTTCCAATGCGGACCGCGGTATCGTATATCGCCAGCTCTCCAAATCCCCTGATCGACCCAGCCGTTGTTTCCACCACTTCGATTAAGCTGTCAAAGCCGGTGCATTTGCTGATCTGAGCGCGTTTCGCCAGCAGCACTTTGCCCGCCCTGGCTAATACCGCCTCCGGGATCCGCCACTGGTGGTCATGCTTCTTCCCACCTTCTACCTCCGCCCTGGCAGCCCTTTCTATGGCTTCTTCGAGAGAATTCAACATCTGGAAGGAGGCAAGCTCATCGTTAGCCCTGTCTCTGTACTTAGCAATGTAATCCTGCACAACCTCCTTGAAGGAGTGAAGGACCATCTGGTCGCCGGTCCGGGGTAGGCAAGATCCGCGGGTCCTTTTCGGATGAGCCTTGCAGCTCCTTGCATCACCAATTCTTTTCATGGATAAGAACCTTAAAGAATATTCATTGGCCGCCTACGGATGGTATTTCACCCAGCATCACTTGCCCGGACTGCGGTGGCATGTCATCGGCATAGGTTTTCCAGAGTAGAATGGGCTCCCTGGTCTCATTCATATCAATGCGGCTTGTGTCCACGATTAGGACAAAGTCTCGATCCTTTCCGTTGGTAAGCTCCCAATCATCTTCTGGAAAAATGACACGCCCGACCGCGGTCAACGGATTCTCGAACCATTGATTCCCGAACAGACGAGAAGGAATTTCGATGATGCGCTGCTTATCAAAGCCCTTCACGGCTTTGGATACGGTTCTTGGAACGGTGAAAACTGCCTTCACATCATGGGCAGACACTGCTCCCTTATTAACAAGTGAGATGTTCAGTGCATATTCGCACACAGTTGCCTTGCGATCTATGAATCTTCGCGAGAAGGAAGGGATGATAAGAGGATGTTTCATGCGATTCATGATGTCGCGGATCTCATAGTCTTCCATCGGTACAGATTCAAAGTTGAATCGCTTGTAGTATCTCTTGTCCGCCGCTTGATGGGCCGTCGGTGCCTGTGGAACGCTTACGACATAGGCCACCTTTCCCGGAGCAGAGGTGGTGAGTGCAACTGGATTGACGTGGACTCCAGCTAACCGAGGACGTACCCGGGCGTTGATGACCTGCTCAAGCCACTCCTTTGTGACCTGCGCCGGATCGACCCCGTCCAATTGGCGTGGAGTATGTTGCTCTTCCACCATGCCGTAGACAATTACGCCGCCAGCACCATTCGCCAAAGCCGAAACATCCTTACTAATCTCATTCTTCGCCTTCTCGTTGTTGGTCAGTGCGTCGCCCCGCTTATATTCGAGGTCAGTCTGTTCCTCTACGCCACTCTGAATCAGCGAGAGTAGATCCTGCTCCGTCCATTCTGACGGTGGCTTATCCATGCTGAGGGCACTCACCCCCTCGTTGTACCGAATTAGGTTCGATCCAGAGAGCGGATATGCGATGGCCGATTTCCTGGACGCCGGGCGCCGGGAGGCCGACCCATTTGGGGCTCTTGTCCACCAGGTATGTGTTCAGGACGGCGGGGCACTGGGAATGGCCGTGAGTGGTCCAAGCGAACGCTGGCAACCTATCCCTCGTCCTCGTCATTGGCCCAGTGACCGTCATCTGGTTTTCCATCCCGTCGCCGCTTGATTGCCTTTTGGAATGCCTTCACCGCTCTCTTTTCCTTGTCGCTGAGGCCGTCGGGTGAGATTTCCGCCACTTTCCTTTCCAAAGTTCCCACGGGAACGAAATCTTCGATGTTCGTCAGATTGATCCGCCAGTGCTCCTGCGACACATAGTCCCCCATACCATGGGACGTAGACCGGTGAAGACATGCGGTGAGGAAAGAGAGGACGCCTTCCTTTGAGTCGATTAACTTTTCCACCCATTGACGAGGTTTTTCGTGTGAGGCCCATTTATCCCAGCAATAAAGGATGCTAAGCATGTTGCGATGGCTTGTCAGGATTCCGGAGCCTGCGGCTTGCTCAATCTTTCCCACACAGATATGGTGCAGTGCGTCCAAATCAGCGTCAGTCACATTAAAAGCATCAGGGTCCTTCTTTCGCTTCTCTTCGTTACCTTCGAGGGAAGCGATTCTTATCGGAAGGTACAGACCCGTCGTGGCTTTCATGGCATCCTTCAGGATAGCCCCGCGTCTGCCTATGTCCATCTCCTGTTTCAAATACCAGTAAATGATGCGGGACGCATGCGTGTCTGGGGCAATTGAAAAGAAGCCACCTCGATCTTCTGGCAGTTCGTCGCCGATATCGAACAGCGCGGTGATAAACGATATGGCGTGTTGCAGGTCGATTTTCTGCTTGTAGGCTTCAAGACGGTCCAGTGCGACGCCTAACAGGCTACGCTTGTTAAGCGCACGGAATTCTCCGACTAGGCCTTCACGATTGCCAACGAGGGACAGTACCCGATCTAGCTCCGCTTGGGAAATGTCTCCCTCAGGAATTGCGAGATGGAAATACCGGTCGAACACATCGGGGTGGCAGAGACGCAGCTCCCTAAACCACTCCTCCTTAAAGTCATGGCCGTACATGGATCCGTTGAATACCCATTCAACCGGCGGGAAGAGTTCTTTGACTATCTCGCGCACCTGGCCGGGTTGTGAGGCCGCTTCGACTATGAACTCAATGAGTTTTCTCGTTCGCTCGTTTTCGTCGTGCGAATCATGCGCTCGGTCGCGAAGGTTCGTCAGCTCTAAGTTAGCCTCGGGAAGCCTCTGGTAAACGGCTGGCTCAAAGACGCGGAGCACTTCCAGCGCGATAAGGTCCATTGGGTTCACTTCAAAGCTGCCCGTGCTCCGAAACAGCGAAACGTGAAAAGAGAGGGAGGCTAGATAGCGGTACACATCCCGTAGCGTTTGGAAGTAGGGGCGAAGGCCTCCAAGGAATAGGTTGCCCCAGCGCGTCTGGTCGAACCGCTTGCCCACATCCCCATCGGTTAGTAGTTCGTCGAGGCCCGCGAATAGGACTTTCTCCAGGCGTGTTCGCTCAATGCGTGGGATATCGAATCCCACCTGTACTATTTTCTCAAGGAATTCTTGTCCACTGACGGCTGGCGATGAATCCAAACTACGCTCCACGATGTCCCGTTGGAACAGAAGGAGATAGACCACGTTTGGAAAGTCAGCATTAGCCTTGACGAGTTGGAAGAGGAGTCGTATTTCTTCAGGTGTGAGGCGATCGATATCATCCAACACCACGAGGATTGGCCTTTCGAGTTCTTTCAGGGAGTCAGAAAGCTCTTTCTTTATCTCAGCCAAAGTCTGCTGTTGCACGACCGCTTGGTCCTCGACTCCTTTTGAGCCTTCTTGCGCCACGGTCGCAGATTGCTCCATCCCTTTGGCAAGCATGTCTGCGATTCCCGAACCGGGCAGTCCAAGTATTGGCAAGATGGTCTTAAGTGATTTGGCGAGAGAGGCGCCGAGGGTGAGGTAGGTTCCATAGGTTCGCCACTTGGCCGCACGTCGTTTCCCGTCTTCGCTTCCGTCCGATCGGCCCAATACCAGACCGATTTCTTGAAAGAACGCCTCTGCCAGTTGATCTTGGCCTGACCATTGCCATGGATTGAACTCAATGATCAGGGGACAGTTCGTCTCGGCCAAACGGAGCGTTTGCAGGACCAAGTTTTTTACCGAAGATTTCCCCGAGCCCCAAGGTCCATACATGGCAACGACCAGGCTCTCATTGCCCTGCCAGCCTTTGATGGCGGAGGCTAGGGATTTCGCAAACGGAGCACGGCCCAGGAGGTCTTCCTCAATATAGACGATAGGCCGATCGGCTGAGAATTGATGTTTCGTGCGCTGGCTCTTTTCGGGGTTATTCTCCATCATCAGACCCAGCATCCTGACCCATACGGTACTTGCCGTCGTAGTTGATGATGAAGTCCAGTTCTTCATCCGTGAAGCCGTAGTGCTTCGCCAGCACGCGGTCTATCTCGTCGATGATGGGCTTTGATCTGTCGGGATAAAACTCATCATACTCAACTTGTCCCGATGCCTCGTAGTTATAAATGCGTCTTCGTGAATGCCGCTGGAGATCTTTCATCAGTTTGTTGAAGAGAGGTTCGAGATGTTTGAGCGCTGGTGAGTTCAGATCTCCGATGGGGAAGTTCTCTATATCTGGGCCAGCGATGTTTCTGCAATTTCCTTGGCTCGTAAACCAAAAGTAAAAGAGAGTGCTATTCAAAATGGCGCCAAGTCGCTTTGCGTGCTCTTCCCTCTTGAGATACAAGTCCTTAAGATGATCGGTTGATCTCTCCTTAACGGCAGACTTAAAGTACGGTTCGAAGTCCATGGATCTAATCCAGAACACAGGACTTCTATGATACGTGACATGACCTGGCCCCGAATCGGAGAAATAAATGTTCATAGTAAGTTGTTTGCTGACGATCTTGCCAAGCACCTTGGCAGCCAACCTACTTCCGAGTTTTGCAAATCTTAAGAAACCATTTGGGAATCCACATTCTGAGTAAGCTATCTTTGCGAACAGGTAAGGTCTCTCGTCCGCATACCATCGCAAGTAATCAGTGGTCTGGACCTTTGCCGAACCTGTGTACTGCGGTCCGCCAATAACAATGCACAGGCGGTACTTTACTCCATTGAACATGACAGAAGGGTGAGCATCTCCACTATAGTAGGAAATGTGCAGTTGCCCGTATCGATTCCAAACGTAATCTTGGTAGGGCTCCATGCGATCAGTCGAGAAGCCGCTCAAGGGAACGATCATGCTGAAGCTTCCTGTATTCCTTAACAGAGCAGAACTGCGCTCCACACATGGCGGGTAAAGGTTGCCACAGTCTTTAGTTACGTAGCCAATAAGACTGTAGGTCGTAACTTTGTGCATCTCCACGTAGGGCGGATTGCCGATAATCACATCGAACCCCCCGCTTTTCATGATGCGGTAAAATTCTATGAACCAGTGGAAAGGCTTGTGGGAGGCAAGCCACTTCGCATAGGAAGCGCGCTTTGAAGCCTCGACACCATACTCGTTGGCAAGATAGCGATTGAGTTCGTCCTCAAGCGTCTGGAGTCGCCTACGTAGCTCCTCCTTGGCCTCGGCGAAGTCTTTCGCCTCCATGCCGTGCTCAGTCTGCATCTCGTGGAACTTCTGAAACGCCCTGTCGGCAATCTCGGCGTTCTCTTCTATGGTCGGGAGGGATTGAAGGCGTACCCAGTCCCCTTCCATGGACTTCTTCAAATTTTCAAGACTGGCGTATCCAACCAACGTATTACCCGCACGGATATTAAAGTCGATGTCCGGTAGCGGCTCGATCTGCTCCACCTTCTCGACTTGCGCCACAAGTTTGAGGAACAGACGGAGTTTGCAGATCTCGACGGCCTCTTCCATGATGTCCACGCCATAGAGATTGTTGAGGATGATGGACTTCAGGATGAAGTAACGACGGTTGGGATGACTCGTGACCCGATCAAGAATTTTCCGAAAGTCGTTGAATTTCTCCGGGAGGTGCCTGGTGCCCGAGCGCGTGAGCTCGTCTAGGAACACTTCCATCCGGTCCAGGCAGGCTTCGTAGAGCGGTTCAAGGATATTGAGTGCAGCAAAGAGGAAGGCTCCAGAGCCGCAAGTCGGATCGAGCACCGTGACCTTTTCAATCGCATGGTAAAAGGCCCGCAGCAGTTCCGGACCTTCAGAATTTTCGATGACATCCTGCGCAAACTGCCTGATGTCGAGGTTGTAAGTAATGAAGTGGTTGACATCTCCAATTTCCCCGTCCGCGAGTTTTTTGCGCACCTCTAGGTATCGGGCACGGCGGGCGACGACTTCACGCCAAATTTCCGTTGGCAGGGAATAGTCTGAGGGCGCGGCTTTGTTCCATTCCGTCCGATTCGAGATATCTTTCAGGCCGGATGCAATTTCAGGAGGGAGCTCGAGATCGACTCCCTTCTTCACCGGCTCATAGATGTAGCGGTCTGGGTCGAGCTGGAGCTGGCGCCAAACGGATTGATTGCCTTCGAAGGCGATCTTGCACTTCTGCCGCGCGGCATCGAAGAGGAACGGAATCACCGTGTTTTGGCTGATATAGCCGGTGATATCCTCCTTCGTATAATAGGCGCCCATCTGCTTCTGGTTGATGTACTTCTCAAAGATATAACCAAGCACGTCGGGATTGATTTCGTCATCCCGGCGGAGCGGGCGCTCATCGAGGTGCCAGTTGTACTGTTCGAAGAAGGCGAACAGTCTGGCAAACGCGGCATCGGCCACCTGAATGTCTTTGCCGTGCTGCTCTTCAATGTGATGGCGTAGAAACAGACCTCCGTTGAGGTAAGGCACCTTGCCCAGCAATCGGTTCACGGTTGCTCCGCGATCGGTATCCTTTTTGGCGAAGCCTTCGAAGAACAGCGGACAGAGAAAGTCTCTATAGAATCGGTCCTTCCCTCGGGCCTGCGACTCGTTCAATTTGATCCGCAGGTAGTCTCGGTTGCCGTCGAGAAAGCCCTTTTTCTGAATGAAGTAGACGAACATCAGCCGGTTGAGCATGACGGAGGCGTACCATCGCAGCAGGTCATCATCTGGAATGCCTTTGAGAAACTTTAGGAACGCCGTGTGTTCCTTCTGAAACGTATCGTAGAACCGCTTCGTGACGCGCTCCACATCGAAGGCCGCTCGCGCCCGAGTGGTTACTTCCACCAGACTTAATTGTTCTTCCTCCTCCAGGGAAAAGGCGATGCCCTGGAGCTTTAGGATGAGGGCATCTCCTGGTTGATTGCGATGGTAGGTATGTTCCCGACAGGCCGTCGGTTTGCCCACCTCGCGCTTCACCCACTGCCATACTTGAGTGGAGTTGGATGGATCGGTGTAAATGATGAGATGTTCTTGAGCGGACTTGGTGAGCTGGCGGTCAATTTTGCGACGTGTCGGGTAGTCAGGAATTCCGTGCTGGCCAGTTGCAGGACAGTGGAACGCAACCATGCCGCGCTTCTGGGCGACAGCGGTCAGGGTGAGCGGCTGGCCGTCGATCGGTATCTCGATGGATGCAGTATGTGTGTCCCAACCGAGTTCTTCTATGAAAAGGCATCGAAAATCACAAGCGGCGAGGTGTTGGCGAGTTCGAGTAGGTTCGAGCGGCATTGTTGGTTGGTTATTCGGGCGCTGATAGTCCCATGGAACAGATGATCCTAGGTTCCTGGGTCTGTTCTTCCTCATGAATTAGACAGAGCCGATCTTCTTCACGGAGCGCGATGACCAGTTCTGCCAGTGCCTCATCCGACACCCCGCTTCGGAGTTGGCGATTGAGCGTATCCACGGCGGCTTGGCGGAGTGGATAGCGGTAGATTTCATCGATGGCTTTCAGAAGTTCCAGGGACTCAAACAACGTGCCTTTGACATGCTCCGCATGGCGCTTGAGTCGTTCATACGTGCGAAAACGTGCCCCTGAAGGCCGTCCTAATTGTCCCCCAACTGTTTTCTCTTCTGTGACTATCAACTCGACACCCTTCTGGACCAGTTCGTGATGGTTCGATTGGCGCGGTAGGGCTGGCGTGTCTGAGCTGCACGCCGCAGCCTGGAGGATGGCGAACTGAGACTCCGTGACGGCGGTACCGTTTTTGTCGATCCAGGCCAGCGCGTCGTTGCCTTCGGCTGTTCTCAGATACACCAGCACCCCGCCTGGTTGCTTGTTCGTCGGGTCATGCGCCCGCGTGGCATAAATTACGGGCGGCAGATCGGGGATGGTCTTTTGTAGGCTTGGATCGGCGGTAATCGCGTTCTTCCAGATTTGATAGGCATACGAGGCCAAATCCACTTCTGTATCGGCCTCTCCATCTAGAATGCCTGCTTTCTCATGGTAGAGATTGAGGATCGCATTATCGTTTCGATCATCCTCGAAGAAGGCCTCGTCGGTGCCGACCACTTCCGCATTTTCTTGAAGACGGCGCCTCACTCTGGCTCGGAGTCGTATGATGCGCTCGACGCCTTCGGCGGGCAAGAAAGAGTAGCAGAGGATGTTCTCAGCCTTCTGTCCGATACGGTCCACACGGCCTGCTCGTTGGACGAGGCGAATGATGGCCCAGGGGAGGTCGAAATTCACCACAATGGCCGCATCTTGCAGGTTTTGTCCCTCACTGAGCACGTCCGTGGCAATCAGGACTCGCAACTCCTCGCCCGGTTTCAGTCTGTCACGCTTATCGTTGCTATCCGGGCTGAACCGCCACGCCAAGGCTGTCGGGTTCGGAGAGTCTCCGGTTGCACCAGCCAAGGATGAAACTCCACGAGCCGCGAGCTGGGTCTCTAGGTAGCGGACGGTATCGGCAAATTGAGTAAAGATAAGGACTTTGTCATTCGGGTGTTTCTTCTTGAGCAAATTGACGAGGGCCTGAAGCTTGGCGTCTTTGTTCGAGTCCCATTCACCGCATAGTTGCAAGACCTTTAGGAGGGCCTCTGTATCGCTCCGCAAATCGTTCTCTAACGATTTCACAAATAGTCCTGACGGAAGCCACTTAAATCGCCGCTTGTATTGACCAGCGTACTCCTCATAGATCTCGGCTCCTCGACTGATGAAGTCCTTGGCCTTTCGGAGCGACCCCGTGAGTGGTCGCTCTTGCTCTTGATCGTTCTCGTCGTCCTCAAATAATCCTGTCTTGGCTCCGGGGGCGTCGGCGTCTTCGTCGTATATGCGCGCATCGAGCATCTCGGCATCTTGCGTGCCGATTGGGATGGGCTTCTTGTGTTCAATCGCATCAAGGTAAACGTGATTGCGGAGGATATGACGTTCGATTGATTGGAGAAAGGCCTGGCCGCTGCTTTCGAGACGCTTGAACAGATTCGTCCGACAGAACCCCATAAGGCGTTTCCCGGCACGAGATAGGTCTTGCAGCAATCTCGCTTCAGCTTGTGTAGGTGGTTCATGCGGCGTCGCCGCCACATAGTTCCCTAATCCGTACCGAGGGAGATTGAGGGCGTTGATGGTATTGACGATATCGTCGGCGTAGAGCCGCGCATATTGGTCTGCGGGGTTGGCATCGTCAATCTTAAAGGTCACTGTTCTTGGAACTCTGATGGGGAAGTAAGACCGGCTCCCATCCTCGAAGGTGAGAAATCTCCGACCGCTGGTTGGGTCAGTCTGGGCATAGTTGTCCTGAATGAAACTGCGGGTGCGTCTTACCATGTAGAGGCGCATCAGTTCTCGCCAGTCGTCCGCATATTCGCTCTTCTCGAAAGCCGCCAGAGAGCGCACGGAACATTGATGGCGTCGAATAAACTCGGTTTCGGTGAGCTCGCGAATTAAGCGTTCGGGACGAACACCGAGGTCTTTGTCTTCTTTGACGAAGAGACGTAACTGGTTGGAAAGGTCAAGATAGGTTTTGTTGTAGGGGGTGGCAGAAAGCAGAATGCACTTGCTCTCATTGGCTTGGATGTATTCTTGAATTGCCCGATAGCGCTTGCCTTCACGGTTGCGAAGGTTGTGGCTTTCGTCGATGAGCACGAGGCGGTAACGGCGCAGATTCGGCAGTTCCCCTACAACCTGGCTAATTGACAACACCTTCGCGAGTAACCGGTATTGTGCTCGATAATCCTCCCACATCGGGACCAAGTTCTTGGGACAGATGATGAGTGTCTCAAGCCCATGATCATCTTCGAAAATCCTTGCCAGGGCAGTGGCCATCAGAGTTTTCCCGAGACCCACCACATCGCCGATCAACACGCCACCGCGCTTGTTCAGGTGATGAGCGGCAATCTTGACCGCCGCCGTTTGAAACTCGAATAGCCGCTTGCCAAAGTCTCGTGGTATTCGAAATTCGGAAAGCCCCGCCCGTGCCTCTTGCGAAAGATGGTACGCCATCTTGATATAGATATGGTACGGAGGCACGAGTTCTTCCCGAGCCCAGCTCTCTTCGATAAAACGGACGAGTTCTTCCGAAATATCCACACACCAACGGTCCGTCCACCGATCTTCGAACCACTTGGCCAACTTCTGGCAGGCGTCGTGATCCAGTACGTCCACGTTCAGCTCGCCCTGCTTGGAAAGGCCCGCAAGCGTCAGATTGCTGCTTCCTAGGTACCCGACGGAGGGATTGATAGGATCGGGGCGAAAAAGCAAATACAACTTGGCATGTAGAGGATGCCGGAGGAACAGTTTGACTATAACCTTCTTGGATTTAATCTGTTCTGCCAGCTTGCGTAATCCCGCTTCGTCTTCGTTGGTAGGAATGCCAACGCTCAATTGCTCGCGGAACTCTTCGGCGAGCTTCTTCTTGAGGCGAATTGCCGTCTGATTGTCTATCTCGCCATCTCGGCTTATCAGGCTCAGAGCTTCCCGTAATTCGTCTTGCGGCAACCGCTGCATGCCGACCAATAAGCGGCAGCAGTGCCCGTCTCCTCCGGACCACTTCTCAATATACGAGTCGAGCTGCTTCCATCCCCGAAGGTTGAAATACCCAACACAGAAGTCGGCACGGTCAGCAACTTGGATTGTTTCGCGCAGCGCTGGCAGGAGAGATTGTTCGATGTTGTCAAAGATACGAGGCATCAGAAGTACTCATAACCGGTGCAAATCTGTCTCACAGTTTCAAATGTACCTACATACAAGGCCTGCCAGGCAGTTGAGCAGGTTGGGACAACTCCTTATCAGAAATAAGCTATGTGTGTGGACACATGGGAGCAGGCGGCTGTGCCGGCTAGCTCGCAAGAAACGTCCATATATCGAGGCGAGAGTTTAGCGAATTACGCTGAAAAAGCCAATGAGAGCGGCCGGATAAGCTCTGCTTTTCGGGAAACAGTCTTGTGTTCGAGCCGCCAAGAATTTCGACAGCTCATCTTGGAGTACGCAGTGAGCACCCTTGCTTCATGGGCCCTTATCGACGAGCTTCTTCGGTTGGACCGCTTGCTGCAAGAACGCCGCTAACTCGCTGGGCACATCCCATCTATCCATCAAGGACATGATTATCCTCCTTGCTCCAGGAACTCAGTGAGCCTAGAATTTTGTTAGCATGTCCCCGGCTGATCTATACATCGCACTCTGGCTGCTTTCGCATTCTGCGGCAAGCGTGCCCTACAGTGGGTTCATCTGCTCTAACAGTTCCACCCCTCCCCTCTGCACTCACCAGGTCTCTTCCGCAAGCCTTCCCTTGTTCAGCTCTTTGTACGACGGCGACTACCCTCTTCCTCCCACGCAGGGTTTTCCCGATTGGTTCTTCTCCTACCGAGACCGGACGGCACATCACGCTACCCCTCCCACGAGTTGCAGTGAATCATCCGAGCACGCCTTGGATGGCGGGACACCGTCCATCTTCACCTTCTACCCAGATCGGTCTCCGAGCCAGACCGGCTCAGACCTCGAAACCTGCCACGACAAGGTCTTCTAGCTACCTCCGTCTCGAACCACGGCCTGACCTCACGTTTCCCCCTCGGTAATTCACGAGTTCTGGGCTCACCCTGACGCACGACAATGTCCCCTCCCCGAGACCCTCTCCGAAATGGGGGAGGGAAAGGTTGGGGGGAGCGGGCCCGCGGCGGGCAGGGATCCGCTGAAATCGGTCTGTTCGAGGAGGTGAATCGCTATGCAGGAGATCATCTGTGACCTGTGGGAATTGTACGATCAAGGCTTCTTCATAGGGGTGCCTACGAACGGCGACTGTCGCCGGGATGGCCGTGCGGTCATGGGTGCGGGAGTGGCCTTGGCAGCTGCCAACCGATTCCCGAACCTGCCGATTCTCCTCGGAGCGAAGCTCCGTGCTTCTGGAAACCATGCCTACTACTGGCATGAGTGCCGGCTCGTGACATTGCCGACGAAGGAAACATGGACGCAACCCTCGAATCTCGGCCTCATTGAGCGGACCGCCCGAGAAGCCGTCCACCTCGCCGATCATAACCGACTCACCACGATCTACTGCCCCCGACTGGGCTGTGGACTCGGCGGCCTCGCGTGGAAAGACGTCGCCTCCGTCCTGGCCAGCTTGTGGGATGGCCGCTTCATCATTGTCCACCCGGCTGCATAACGCTATCCCCAGCATCCCCGAAAACTCACCACATCGCGATCCAACGGTCAGTAGTACCCAGAATGAGCACCGACAATGCGCAAGGGGGGCACCGTGCACGTCCGTCAGATGAGGAGGACGAAGAGACGGCCATGAATCCGCTGAAAGTCATCGAGCAACGCTGTCCCGATCGCCCGCTATGGGACCCTATTCTTAAGGTCATGCCCGAGAAGAGCGTCGCGCAATTCATGTTCATGGGAGAGGTGCTATGCGAGAGTGGAACCCGCATCTTTCTGTACAAGCACATCTGGAGCCGGCGCTATATCAATCTGGATCAGCAAGGACAGGCCTACCAGTTCCACGCTTCTGAGCAGGGCTCCCACTACGTCCCCGTCGAGCTTTCTGGCGCCATCCGTCGCGCCTCAACCTTTTAGATCAGCCGCAAGCGAGCGCGATGCAGATGATGTGACTTCATTCCTCACGTAGACCACCCGACAAGCCACAGTCTCCCTTGACGCGTGAACGCCGCACGCAGGATACTTCACCCGTGAGTCCCATCCTTCCGGATCAGACGGACCTCGAATCGCAGCTCGGAATCCTCCTCCGCACCGGCCGCGCGGCGGGATTCTCGAGCGAACGCTTCGACCAGTGTCTCCGGCTGATCGCCCAGATTCCGTCCCCCGATTCCCAGAAGGCGTGGTTCGATCTGTTCTACGAACAGTGGACGGAGTTTTCCCGGACGCCGGACTGCTTGCAGGGCCCGTTGAAAGAGTCCTTCGAGTCACGGCTGGCTCGCCTTCGTGCCCAGATCGAGCAGCAGCGCCGAGATTAACCTTTCCTTCTTCCCCACCAGCAGGAGTCATCATGAACAACGCCCGCTCTTGGATCGCCGTTGTCAGTCTCTTTGATTGGGCCCGCATCCACGAGTTCTGCCGCGAGCACGATATCGCCAAGGGCAACAGCCCCTGGCACATGTTCGATGCGCCGACGGGCGGGGCGATCAACTGCTGGACGATCGACGAGTCGCACTGGCAACGGATGGGCGAACTGTGCGGAACCTTCTACCCCGAACGATCCGACGGCCAGCATCCAGGTATCATCATCGAGGACATCATGGCCGGCAAGGTCGCACCGGAAGCCCTGCTCCAGGGCGGCTTCATGGCGGGGACTGAGGCTGTGATTGTCCGGTTCTCCCCCGCGAATCCCAATGACACGATCGAGGCCGAAGTGTGTGCTGCCTGGTCGGTCGAGCAAGCCCGTGAGTTATTCAACAAGTTGCACCTGCGTGTGTTGCAACGGCCCTTGCCCGCGCCCTCTCCTCCAGCGCCTCAGCCACTCCAACAATAGCCCTCCTTTGTGAACGAGACAATTCTCGGATGGCCCGCAAGCGGGCAGTGCTCCAGCCTGCCTGACATGTCTGTGCGTCCATGATCTTTATCTTTGTTGAAGGAGGTTGCCATGGCTGAGCAGGACATCAAGATTCTGACGCTTTCCGGTCGCATCACGCATAAGCCCGAATTGTTCCAGCACCAGGAAGGATCCTCCCTTGAGTTTTCGATCGCGGTGCACTCCAACGGGTTTTATGCCAAGGCCGACGATCCGGAGTACTGGGACATCAAGGTCCTCGGTGCATCGGAGAAGCTAGCCAACACGCTGGAGAAAGGGCAGCACGTGAAACTGACCGGGAATCCCCAGATCCGGACCTACATAAAGGAGGGAGTCCGGCATAAGGCGGTCACCGTGATCGTCATCGATCCGCGATTGCTGATCCTCGGACCCAAAGCGAAGCAACCGAAACCGCCTGAACTTGTCAATTCGGCTGCGGCTTGACGCATCAAGCGACGCTCATTTGCCTGACCTCATTGTGTATCGGTCATCTATTATGTTGGAGGAGGATCATCCCATGGAATGTGCGACATGCCTAACAGACTTGTACCCACCTGAGCTCATTGTTCAGCCGGAGTTCGATCCGGAAGACACCCTTCCCCCTCTCTACGACCGCTATGTGCTGCTCTCGAACGACAACGAAGAGGTCGTGGTCACCTTCCTCGTCGCGCTGCATGCCGCCCATCTGGAGCAATGGGCTCGCCGAGACCAGGAACGCCGATTGTCGGGGGAGACACGCTTCGCGGACGAGGATCCCAGACCGGAGTTCCCGCTGATCATCAAACGATCACAGAGGGCTGGCGCGCCCCGATTCGCTGTGCTCCCCAACGGCCGGCGAGTTCTTCTCCTCGATGCGCATCGGGTCTACTTCCTCTGCGGCATCGCGGGCGTCCTCTCCCTCGAAGAGGCGAAAGCCCGGAACCACACGAGACTCGGCTACAGGCTGTGCCCGGGCTGTCAGGGGAAACATCTGCCTCCATCCGCCGCGACAATCTCCAAGGCTAAAGCAGTCGCAGTCAACGAGTGCCCTGCAGAGACCTGCCCCAAGTGCCACGCGCCCAAGGCCTCCTCCTATATTCCAGACGGGCCCGACCACAGCCGGTGCCTTCTCTGCGGCCAGTATGACTACCATGCGGCGCCAGACCAGCTCACCAGCGATGAAATGGACCAGAACGAGGATGCGATTGCCAGCATGCTCTTCGCCCAGGGAGACCTCGAAGCCGCATTCCCCTCACTCGGAGACGACCTCAGCGAAGAGCCTTTCGATGTGGATCCCGATAGCTTTCCAACAGACTCTGAAGGCAGTGAAGAGTGCCGCAAAGGGTTCGATCTCCATGAAGAAGAGCTTGCCGACCTCCTCGCGAACACGTCGCAAGACCTCGCCGATCTCGGCGACCGCATGCACAAGCCCGCGTTCGACCTCTTCCTGACCCGCCATCCCCTCCGGAAGAAGCTGATCGACCTGGCTCTCCGTGGCGCCGACCATACCGAGTCACGTATGGCCCTCTGGGCAGCGGCCGGCCGGATCCTTGAGGTGTCTCCGCGTTCTCTGAGCGAGGAAGACTCCGAGGCCATCTCCGAGTGGCTCCTCACGTTATCAGATGAGGACCTCTCCATCCTTGCCGGCGATCCGGACGCACACCATCCGATGCTGCAGCACCCGAGCCCTGGTGCCTTTCAATCTACGGATCCCCTGCTGCTCCCGCTCGTCAAGTATTTCAAAGAGCAGCTCCGGCGTTTCCGCTCGAAGGAAGCCGGCTGCCGCCTTCTTTCGAAGGACCATGGATTGAGCGAAGAAGCGCTGCGTTCCGTCGCCATGCAATGTGGCATGCTGCCTGGGACCACTTCTGCCCCCATTCGTTGCTCTCCTCAGGCCCACGCTGCCTGAACTCACCAAGCGGCACAGAGGTTCCCTGCGACGTTGGTTTCCAGGACCCTGTGCGGCATGCGCATCGATAGTTCGGTGCCATAAGGGTAATCAGGTCAGCCAGGTAACCGGCGTGGCGCATTGAGCGTCATGTCTTGTTGTTCACTCACCACTCACATGTTGGAGGTATGTTCACATGCGTACGTTCGCCAAAGGCACCATCAACGGCCGTCTCACCACCGACCCCGTCATCCGCACGGTCGGCGACAAGTCGGTCTGCAACCTGCGCCTCGCGGTCGACGGGCTCCCGTCCAGGAAGACCGGCGAGAAGCGGCCCTCGAGTTATTTCTCAGTCGTCGTCTGGGGAAAGCTCGCCGAGAGCTGCCGCAACCTGGTCAAGGGCCAGGAAGTCTACGTGGAAGGCAACCTTCAAACCCGGACGCGAGAGACCGACGGTCAGGCGTCGGTGACGTATGTCGAGCTCAACGCCAGGACCGTCAACTTCGGCAACCTGCCGAGGTCGGCGATGCAACGGGCCGCGTAAGCGGACAAAAAAAGGGAGTGCGATCCCCCGATCGTCACGATCGAGCTGGACGCACTCCCTCACCTGTAGGGAGACCGGAAGGAACTCCGCACCGCCCTGAGTGCAGAATTCCTTCCGTCTCGTTGCCTGTCACCTGCCGCAAGCTCTCTGGAACACGGCCTGGGACACTCCAAACTTCGGACCCAGAATCCGGATTCCAGCCTGCGGATAGATGAAGCGCGCGAGTTTGACCCGGCACGAATACTTCCACCGCTCGATCTTCACCGAAATCGGCGGCAGGACCCGCTGCATGCCATCGGTCGTGATCTCGGTCAAGAGGTCGGCTTCCGGCAAGAGCTTCCAGAGGACATCCTCCGGCGCCGCGACCAGCCAATGCGCGACCTCACGCTGCTCCCTCTCTTTCATCCTGACACAGGATTCAGCCGTGGCCGATGCGGCTGCCCACACCAGATCCATTCGGCTCCCCGACAAGTGGCCGAGTATCGTGGCTTCAAGAAGCCCACAACGCAAGGCCTTGACCGAGAGGCTTTGCCAGAACCGGTTCTGGAGCGCGATGAGCATGTCATCGGCATCCTCCTGCTCAGATACGTCCTGATCTGCTGATGCTGCTTCGTCGGAGGATTCCTCGGTTGGTTCCTCACCGCACCTCTCATCGGTTGAGAGGGATGTGGCATCCGTCCTCTCGGGGTCTCGATCCTGTTCCCGATCCGTCTCCGGCACCTCGCCGAAGAGCAAATCCTCCGCTTCCACTGATCCCAACGCCGCCACCTCCGCAAATTCCTGGGCGACGTCGCTCAACATTGGATCAGGTTCCTGGTCGTCATCTCGCACCGCCGCCCGTGATAACGCCAGCTCGTTCTGAGCCTGGTCTTCCGCTGGCAGCAGTGTCGTTGTTTCCCTCCACCCGCACAGGCAACTCCGCTCCAGGATTCCGGATTCGGAGGTCCCAGAGACCACCCGTTCCAGCACCACTGAAGCCTTGCACCGGGGGCATGTCGGTTGTGTGGATACCGATGCGCGAGGTAAGGGCACCTGATTCTCCGCTTGTAGCCTCGACAGGTGATATCCGAAGCACATCGGACACTGCCGAGGGCCAGTGATCCACGTTCCGCCACGTCGTTCCTCCTCCGACAACACCACCGGCACTTGAAGACCGCACAGCGGCATTGCCCGGGACAAGTCCAATCGACGACCTCGCCGTCCGTCACGTAGCGTGACATACACGCTGCGGTATCGACGGCGGAGGACCGGAACCCTGGGTGTGGTCGGTTGATGTTCTTCGTCATAGCGATTCTCCAATGGAGTGCGAGCCGTCTGCATCAGCCGGTTCGACCAGTCCACTTCCTCCATCTCCGCCAACCGCTGTTCCAGGTTGTAGAGATTGACGGGGTGGATTCTGTGGTTCCCAGTCCGGCACTCCTCGAGCAACGCCTGCACATCCTCTTTCTCCAGACGTGCGACACGGGTCGCATGGGCTCGTGGAGCCAGAAGGGCCTTGCGAAGTATGGTCCGAATCGCTGTGAGCTTCGATGTGGTTGTTGTGGTCATGATGGTGTCTCCTTCGATTGTGGGTGCGACGGTGAATCGGTCAACGTTGGCAAACCGGTTCCGCATTGAGGGCCTGCGAGGCAGTCACGACCGCTTCATGAGCTTCCTGCGACAACCTTGGCAGATCCCTTGGGCTGTAACGGGCAAACGTCATCAAGGCCTCGCGCTCGAAGCGCCCAAGCCTTGCCGCCCGCGCGACAACTCTCCGTGCGAAGTCGAACTCCCAAGTTTCCGGAATGGTCGCCTGCCCCCTTGTTTGCCTTTGAATCTGGTCCGCTATGGCACTGACCTTTACAAACTCCCCATCGACTTCGCAGAGTACGTCCCCCGCTGCCGTGTGAACCCGATCCGGTTCGAACAGGGTCGCGAGGATGAATTCGCGATGGGACCTGAAGTAGTCGTTCCATTTGTGATGGCTCTCCATGATGGCCTCCTGATGAGTGACAAGGATTGACAATCCGCCTGCGCTGCAGTACATCGTGAATGGATGCGAGCCTACCGAGTCGAAATCCCGCTCAGCGGGCCTCTCCACGATGAAGCTGAGGTTCTGCTGCTGGAGTCACAGAGCGGTGACACCGGACGCGACGACCTCAAGCGACGCATGCGCGACTGGTTCGATCGAGTCCTGCGCTATTGGAATTTCCAGCCGACGCCGGTCCTGTGTCCCAGATGCCAGACTCGACTGGACACGCTGTATCCGAAAGGTTCGCGAGAAGATTGTGATTTGTGGGTACTTGAGATGAACGGGAAGGGACCGGCGATCATCTACACCTGTCTCTCATGTCGAGAGCGGGTGCCGATGCCGATTGGCGTCCTGACCTGAGACGACCTGCCGCAACTTTCCCAACAGGCCATCTCCCAGAATTACCTCGTCATCGAGCGTACTAAGGTACAACCGCACTTTTTCCGGTTCGCTCTGCGCACGTTCCACCAAGTGTCGATAGGTTCGTCGCGCATGCCGGATGTCCCCTAGAAGCATTTCCCACGCCTGTTTTTCGTTCTTGCTCATGCCTGCCATAGGCGTACCTCCACAACAAGGATGTGCTGAACTCAGCACGGGGCCGGAGCCCAGGTTGAGTCATGCGATGTCTGTGATCGCTATGAGGTGACTTGATCTGATGCAGGAGAGAACAGATGGAAGGATGGTTTTGAGGAGTTGGACGGTTGTGAGCGGTGCTGTCCTGCCGATAATCTGATTATGGTACTGTCATGATGTCCTCCTTTCCTGTGGGCTGAAGCCGCTGCCGGTGCGATGCGAATAAGCAAGCCGCATCCATGTGGAGACACACGAGGGGCGTCTCACTCACATGAGCCAGCGGTCAGATGAATGTTGGGAATGATGTTGAACTGTGTGAAGTGTGAAACTGTTCCTGCGCAGGGCGCGCAATCGCTGCTGAAGGGATCGTGCGCTGTCCACGATGATCAGTCGTGAAACGACAGCATCACGATGATGAGAAGAATTGAGAAAGGTTCTGCCGCGTGAAGTACTCCGGCAGACAGATGATTCGGCGAGTGCCTACTAAAAGAAGTAAAGTGGCTTTATCCTACGGTTCTGCGCGACGAGTTGCAAGAGTTTGGCGCGTGCATCGAGCAATTTTTTTGCGCGGGCAACATGCATAACTGAGACCAACCCCACGTGACCGGAACTGAACGTTCTTAACTCCAATCACACCTCACCCAGCCGGTGCGAACACTCCGCGCACTGGTCCCGGCTGGTTTCAGATCGTTCGCGGACCAACATAGAGACTTCACGCGACAACGCCACGCGGCTTCACGTTGTTCTCTGTCTTTGCCCGTCCGCCCTCCGGCGCTCGTCCCGAGCGCAGGTTCAATCACCCGATGCTCTGTGCGCTTATCTTCGGCACTCAAGGGAGATGTCATGCAGACTCCGGCAGGATGGACCACTCCAGAAGTGCACCACGTGGACCACCGCACCCTTGTCCGCATGATTGAATCCTTTCGCCAGGCCATCGCAGACGAGCTGCGCGCTCGACAACCCCAAAGCAGTACGGACAGCTTCACCTTCCCGATCCGCAACGGCCGCCTCCAACACCGTGCCGGGCGGACCTCCTACTTTCTCTTCGACTGCCAGCCGATCCCTGACCACATTCTGGAGGATACCCATCCTTCTCTCCTACTGAACGACCAGCGTCTTCCTTGCCGAGTCGTTGGACTCTCGATCGACGGCCTGGCACTGGCGCTGGATACTGAACTGCAGTCGGAAATACCCCAAGCGCATCTCACCTTTGACTCCATCAAGCTCTTGCAGGCCCTGGACAAACGTCTGGTCCAGATCCTGCGCCAGCCGGCCGACTTCAACACAGCACTCAGCCTCAAGGCCTTCCAGCCCGATGCCGTCCCCAGACTCGTGAATTCCGTGGGCATTGCCGCACCCTCGTCCTTAAACAAAGAACAGGCAGCGGCCTTCGCATGCGCGCTACGGGACGATCTCCTGTTCGTCCTCGGTCCTCCGGGAACCGGGAAAAGTGAATTGATCAGTGCCCTTGCTCACGCGTTCCTTCAGCTCGGCCAGCGGGTGTTGATCTGCTCTCCGACGAACACCGCCATCGATCACATCCTCGACCTTGTGCTCGATAAGTTGCCGGATTGTCCCACCGGGACGATCGTTCGCGTAGGAGCTCCAAGCCCCGACATCTCCAAGCGAAGCCAAACAACCAGTCTTGAGGCCCTGGTACTGGACTACACGACCGCTATCGAAGCAACCGTTGAGCCTCTACGGAAGCAACTCAGCGCCCTGGAAGCCGACCTGCCCGGGCTTGAAAGCCTGCTCCAGGATGCTCGGCAGGTCAGCATCTGCCAGCGCACCGTCGCCGAGCTGCAGCAACGGCATGATCTGCTCGTCGCCCACGAGGAGCAGCTCCTCAGCGCGATCGCAAGGGTTCGAAGCGAGTTGGAAGAGGCCCACCACCGCCTGGCGTCCCTGCGGGCCCTGCCCTTTGTGTTCAGGCTACTGCAGCAACGGCAGATCGCGCAGACGGAACAATTCATTCTGGAAGAAACTCCTGAGCAAGCCAGGCGGTATGCGGCCCTCCGGATGCTCGAACAAGATCTGCGCCAATCACGGCGACTCATCCAGGACGCTCAGGAAGGGGAGCGAGCAGCCAGAGAGCATCTCCCCTTTTCCGTGGACCACTTCACCCTTGATGAACTCGAACTGCTGGTCTGCGTCACGCAGCACAAGACCCGCGAGCTCCGGCAGACCGTCACAGATGGAGGGCGGCGCATTGCGGAGATCGAACGTACGATCATCAACCGAAGCCGGATCATTGCGACAACCTTGACCCGGACCTATGCCTCCAAATTGCTCAGTCCCGAACGGTTCGACGTCGTGATCCTGGATGAGGCGAGTATGGGCTTGCCGCCCGCCGTCTTTGCCGCCTCGTGTCTCGCGACCAAGAAGCTGATCATCGTCGGCGACTATCTCCAATTGCCCCCAATCACAGTAGCCAAGACCGAGCACACCAAAGCGTGGCTCGCAAGGGATATTTATCAGATCGCGCAGATCACGTCCGGACAGGATCAGCGGGTCGTGTCGCTCGCCACCCAGTACCGGATGCATCCGGATATCGCACGGGTTGCCGCGCGCCTGTATGCCCGCGCCGGCCTCGCCTATCAGTCGGCCGCCCACATGGGGGCAGCCCGTCGGCCCTTAACGGCCTATGCGCCCGCTCCCGGTCAGCCCTTGATCGTCTTGGACACGGCCGGCGCCGATCCCCTGACCAAACGGGACCGCAGAGGGTCGCCCTATAACCTCTACCACGCCATGCTCGCTGTGCGGCTTGCCATGCAAACCGTATCGACCCCGGGCGAGGCGCCCTCCGTCAGCATCATCGCGCCCTATCGCGCCCAGGTCGATCTGATCGAGCGATTGCTTCGCCTTCAAGGGCTGGCAGACTTGGTCCAGGCCGGAACGGTCCACCGCTTCCAAGGGCGCCAGAGCGATGTCGTCATCTTCGACACGGTCACGACGGCCAACATCGCACGGACCATGCTCGGGTGGGGACACGAAGATGCAGCGCCGCACAAGCTCATCAACGTCGCGATCACGCGCGCGAAAGGAAAGCTCATCCTCATCGGCCACGCCGGGGCGCTCGAAGAACTCCAACGGAGTCCCGAACCGCTGCTCTGGGACTTTCTTCAACTGGCCCGGGAATACGGCATCATCGTGGCGGCGACGTCGCTGCTCGCGGCGGTCCCGGATATCCACCTGGATTCCACTCAGCAAACCGACCAGTTGCTGACTGAAGCGTTCGGGCGGTCGCAAACGGGCAGCCAGAATCTCCGCCTGGTCGAGGCCGCGTCTCGGGCCCTTCAAGTCTCCTAGCTTCCACCAGACGGTCGCGAAGCCGAGTGCCGCTCAGGGCCGCAGGGCGGCCAGGCCGGTCTGCTGATCACCTGTACAGGCAGAAGCAAGTATCCAGAGAAGGAGGCGATCAGCATGGTCCTCTCCATCATGGTCTCCGGCCACAGACCCGGCAAGTTAGGCGGCTACACCGTCAATCCCATCGGCAGCCGCATCCGTCGAGAGCTCCATGACATCATGGCCAAGACGCGGCGTCGATTTGGCTGCTGCGTAGGCATCACGGGTATGGCCCAAGGTGTCGACCAGTGGTTCGCGGAAGTCTGCCGCGACCTCTCTATCCCCTACATCGCGTACATACCTTTCCCCGGACAGGAACGGTTGTGGCCTCCGGATGCTCAACATCACTACCGCCAGTTGGTAGCCGATGCTTTCGAAGTCCGCGTCGGTCCGTCCGCGAGCACAAAGCCCGACATTATCGCCGCGCTTCAGCGGAGGAATTCCGAGATGGTGAGCGGATGTCATGCGGCAATCGCGGTATGGGATGGATCTTCCGGTGGAACCGCCGATGCTGTGAGAAAACTCACGGACCTAGGCCGGCCACTCCTTCGGCTGGACCCGCGCCAGCCTTTCGATCCTGCAACCGTTGATCACTGGCTCGATACATTGTCGGAATTCGCTTCATCTGCCAGGAGGCATCTTCCATGACTCTTGATCATCCGCCTCTTACCCACGACGAACGGAAAGCCGCCGAAGCTGCCTTCCAAGACCGCCCATTCAATCCCATGTGGTCGCAGAAGGCCCAACGCATCTATGACGGCATCCGTGCGGCGCAAGCCAATCGCCCTACCAAGAGCCAGGCTGCGGATGTTGTGCCTCCAGTTCGAACCACCATCGCCAGTCCGTCGTCTGATTTGCATTACTCCGATTCGGCTCCCTTCATTCCTCGGATTGCACAAGTTTGGATGCTCGAATATCAGGACACGAAGGAGCGCCGCCTGGAAGTGTGTCCAGGTGCCACGTCGATCGAGCAGCTCTTGAAGGTCTTTCGGCGGAGAGCTCACGGCCGCTCGTTCACGATCCAGATGGTTGATGTTGCCAGCATGTCACTCCCCCAGGCCAGCATTTCCTCCTGCAGTCACGATGCGCGCCGCATCGACCAGGACGGATTCCTGGCATGAGCACGACCGATGCACACCATGTTCATGCTTCTGTAGCAGGTGGACCTTGATGTGGCCCGCTGCGCGGGCATTGTCTCAGGCTCGGCGTATCTGGTAGACGAACAGCCAGGAGGACACCATGACGCTCCAGGAATTGGCAGATGCCATGACCAGCGGACTCCAAGAGCAAGGGATCATCGCTATGTCGGGCCCGTCGATGAACAACCAGTACGCTGCCAAACTGCTTGTCCAGATGCAGAACGGACCCAGTCTCGGTGCTCTTAAGCTTTATGTCGGCAAACGCGGCCCCACCCTGGTCCCTGATGAATTGCACTCCTGTCCACCGGACGTACGATCACGCATCTTGGAAGTCTGGGAGCGCATCTCAGGCCGGCTCTCTACTTCTCCGGGTGGTCGCGACTCCTTCGCAATCGATCCCTCGGTCGTTCAGGTCTGGGTGGATGGAGCCTGTCTGCAGGCGCCGCTCGGATTCCGGTTCGGCTGGGCGTTTGTCATCCAGCAAGGTGATCGGGAATTGCACCGGGACTCCGGCAGCCTTCTGCGGAGCGGCGCATTCGAACATCGCAATGTCGGAGCGGAACTCGAGGCCGCGACCCGCGCGCTCACCTGGTGTCTTCTCAACGGATACAAGCAGGTCACCGTGTACCACGATTACAAGGGCATCGCCGCCTGGCCAACCGGCGCTTGGCGGGCCAATACCCCGTCGACCTGCGAGTACGCCCGGTTCGTCAAAGCCCTACGGCTTGAGGTCACCTGGCAGAAGGTTCCCGCGCACCAGGGGATTGCGATGAATGAACTGGTTGATCAACTCGCCAACCGCGCAGCAGCCGAGAGTCCTGCTCTTCCTATTCCCGCAAGCTCGACTCCTGATCCCGTCATGTGAAACTCACCCTTCCGCGCACCTCTTTTTTTCCACCGTCCAACCTTCTGAGCGGTCATCAGGCCCGCTGCGCGGGCAGCATGTCCGAAGTTGTGACAGGGGCCTGAGACCATCTCACGAATCAGACCACGTTGCATGTCGACTTCGGTGAACGGCCGAGGCTCGGGCCTGTCGTTCCCTATTGCTCTGCCATCCCCGCAGGGTCTTTGTTCACCCATGAAAAGGAGTGTTGCGATGAGCACTGCGACCGCTGATTCCGGAACGGACCGGAAACTATTCAAAGATACGAACAAGCTTGAGATGACCGGGCGGCTTGCGAGGAACCCGGAGATCCGCTACCGAGCCAATAGCCAGGCTGTGACCACATTCGACCTCTGCAGCACTGAGGAGTATCCGGTGCAAGGGGAAGTGCGAAAGCGGGAATGCTGGGTCACGGTCGTCATGTACGGCCCCGACGGCGAGAAGTTCGCCGGTGAAGGCCAAAAAGGCGATTGGATCGGCATCATCGGCAAGCTCCAACAGCGTCGCTGGGAAACCGAGGATGGCCAGAAGCGCGCGAAGCATGAGATCGTCGCGTTCTCCGCCGAGGTCAAGCGCAAGGCTCGCACGAGCACCCCGAGCTGATCCACTACAACCGGGCGGCTTCCTACCGTGGATCTGACCACCGCTTTTTCGAGAGCCATTATGACGCTCTCCACCCTGGGCCATGGGGACTAACATGGCCACCCCCTTGGCACCCAATCCTTCAGAGGCGCGCAATGGACATCTTCGATTCTGCATTTGTCGGAATCCTGCAATTCATGGTTGCCTCCGTCACCCTGGGTACCGTCCTTGGCTCGATCGCGATCTACGTCTTCCAGACCCAGGAGAGACGGGTGGCTCGTCGTACGCTCTTCATCCACATTCCGCCGCACTATCCACTCGGCCGCTTCCGGTAACAACCAGCTCAGACTCGCTGCGCTCGTAGGTCACACCTCCCGGGTAATACATGGAGGTGCACCATGACTGTACTGACCCGCGGACAAATCAAGCCGGGCGTGATCGGCATCGATACGACCGTGAAGTCTGCCATCGGACTGTGGCGATCCTTCGCCCCGACGTGGTCTATGGTAATGGGCTGGAAGCGCGGAGAACTCACCTGGGAGCAGTACGTCTCGCAGTACGGTGCGATCCTCGCTCGTGTTCCGGATGTTGTCTGGAACACCCTGGCCGCGCAACCTGAAGCCCGGTTGCTCTGTTATTGTCGTGACGGCGTACCCTGTCACACGCACCTCATTATCGCGTATGCGGTCGGCATCTGGCCGGACCGCTTTCGCGACGGACGCACGTGAATCGTTTCTCGTGTTCCGCCTCCCCTTGAGGTAGATGTTCCCGCCTCCGAGTTGGAGGCCGCCGCAGACGGCGGCAGGAACTCACCGTGATGACTCTCGTCCAACCCAGGAGGAAAAGATGCGGTTCCAGATGCAGATCTCAAACCACATTCTGAGCAAGCTGAATGGGAAGGCTCATCAAGAGGTCGACTCGTTCGCTCGACGGCATTTCCGGATCAAAGAAGTGCGCGCGAGAAAGGAAGCACAAGACCGAGTCCACACCTTCAACGCCATCCGTGCGGCACTGAGTCGCTAACGTTTCCCAGTGGAGTGGACAGGCCTACTGCACCACGCCTCTAAGACAACCGGCTTCCCCCCGGGGCTGCTGCAGATCGAGCGGAGCAGGCCGCTCTGTCCCAGTGTCGCGGCTTCGCGCCCACGACGCGGGCGCTCGCCGCTCCGTACCAGGGCTGCATTGCGCACCTGGCACCTGAGGGACAGGCCGGCGCTTCGCGCCGGCAGGCTACAGAACTCTGTGGTGCTCCATTCGAATTGCCGGATCTGGCTCCCCGAACCCTTGTGTCCTCCCTTATAGAGCCCACTCCTCCCGCTCAATCTCCGCCTCGTGGCCAAGATTTACGACTTGTTCTTTCCCGCCAACGACACGGACTTCGATTCTCCCCCGATGCTTTCTCATCCGATACCTGGCCTTGACCTTTCGTGCAAGGTTGATGAGGAACGGTTTCATTCGTGGATCAATCTTATGGTACGCGATGAGATAGTCTGCAATCCGGGTGGGCATCGTTCGGTAATTCTTGCGCAGCCACATTTCTATTTGCTTTTCAGTTTTTATCCAGCGCTGGCTTGTCATCCCGTACCTACAGGCACGCTGATACATGAACGGCACTGCCTCTGGACACTCCGCCTCTGCCCGGACAAATAAGGTATCCACCTCCTCGCAGTACATCCGCATCCTGATTCGTCTGCCTGTATCGCTTGAGCATTCAGAGGCAGGTTGGAGCGCGATCGACTCCTGACGCCCATCAATAGGCCCTACCGGCAACGCGCCGTCAGAAACAGGAGATGACTTCACTTCACCGGACCCGTTCCCCATCTCGATTTACTTTCCCTCCGTCGCTTCGTGAGTTCGGACAATATATTCATATATGTTATGTACGAACGTCCTGAGCACAATCCCGTCAGCAACCTCGTCCAGGAAACGCGAACATCTCGGTACCCCGTACAGCCTCATGATGAGGAGGTTCACTCTGAAGGGAACCATCGCAGTATCCCTCACTTTCGTGGCAATTCGGATGTAGAGGTATTACTGCTTCGAGACCGGCCCTCCAAAACCCCTTGATCTCGTGGAGCCCAGAACTTCTTCAGCCAGTCGGACTCAACAGGCTGATCCGGGTATTGAGGCAACCTCGATAGGGAAGGCCCACATATATATATGGATAGAGCGACCTTCCTCAGACATTCAGTGTTACATTGTCTTTATTATCTAACCTATTGACGATATTTATATTTCATACTTTCTACGTTGTTCGCGCTTTGCTTTTCCCCCTTTCGCTCGGTGACTTTGATGGTCTCCTGGAATCTTGGGGAGACTCTCTGGCGTCTGGTCAGTAATACGACAGGCGAGAGGCCAGATTATCCGTTACTCCGAACCAGTCGAACGAAAGGAGCGCTATATGGCGACTCGAGCAAGGGCGGGCGCGAAGGCAGGAATGACGTTAGGCGTTAGACATTCACCGAACCGATCGAACGGAGAGGTGCCGTTCATCGGTCTTGACGTGGGCTACGGGTACACGAAGATTGTCTTCGAAGATGGGCAGCGCATCATCTATCCCTCACTGGTGGCACCGGTTGCCGTCACCTCGATCGATCTGGGTCTCTCGCTCTCAAAGAGCGCCGTTCAGGTCGAGGGAGCCGATTATGTCGTTGGCGAGGAAGCAGTCCAGGCCGGCTGGAGGTTCCGCGAACAATATGACGGGTGGTGGACCTCTCCCACGTTTAAGGCGCTCGTGGCATTTGCCGCACGCCATGTACCCGAAGGCGCCCACGTGTTCACGGGTCTCCCACTCCATGTATATGCGTCAGCAGTGGCCCAGAATCAGGTGGCAGAGGTAGTCCGGAAGGGACTTCGCACGAACCAGGTCACGGTCTTCCCTCAGGGAGTGGGGGCGTTTTTCGCTGCGATCGCTGCACATCCCGGTTCTGAAGAAGGCCGGAACGCCTTCGTCGATATCGGCATGCGCACCACCGAGTTCGTCGGCATGTCCAATCGCCAATTTCTGAGCGACCTCTCATGCGGTAGGGTCCTTGGCGTCACAGAGCTCTTCACGCGCGTTGCTGAGAGCTTGACTCACCAATATGAACGAACAATCGATCCCTACGAAGTCGATCTCGCGATTCAAGGCCTTCGCCCGATAAAGGTCAAAGGGGACAATCTCGCCCAAAAGGTCATCGATGAGACTATCGAACCTCTTCTCAAGCCCTTTGCCGAACGCATCCTTGGCGAAATGGCTAGACTCTGGGGACCAGGCGCCCCGTCTTTTGACCGCGTCATCTTCTGCGGCGGAGGCGCATTGATCCTCAAGCCGTATCTCTCAGGATTTCGAGAGAACGTGGAATTTCTCAGAGACTCGCAATACGCGAACGCCTCCGGCTATCTGCACTTCGGCCGCTGGGTCTATCAGCGAACTGTTACACACAATGAAATGCGCCCGTCACAGTCCGGGCTGGATCGCCAGGGGGAAGCATATCAAGATGAAGATATGCTTCGCGTGGGAGGGACCCTATGAGGGATGAGCCGGTGAAGGGGCATCGCATCTACCGGCTCTATTTCAACGAACAAGATCCGTCCGACGTTGCTCTCCGGCGGTGGATCTGGTCTCTACCAAGTCGCAAACGAGGTCACATCATCAAAACCATCTTAAGAAAACAGCTCACAGACTGGGGCAGAATGAAGGGTCGCATTGGCAAAGCTCGCGCGCCCCTCCTGACTCGGCGTCCGGTATCGCAGCGCGCCCTCCGAGCACCCGAAACGCAGGAACCAGTCGGCGCCCCCAATGAGATTCAATCCCTGATCAACCGAGCCTTCGCCTCGAAGGGTTCAACCACCTGAGGAGGGCGCTTCCTATCGACCAATTCGTTCTTGTGGGTACGAAGGAACGACGAATTCCAAAGCACTTGGGGAAGTCATTCTTGAGGACGTAACTTTCTAGACTCAACAAGCCATCAGATCAAGTGTTCAGAAAACCTTACGCATCGAGGTCGCGCGGTCCTCGCTGAGATTCCTCGCTACCGGAAGAACCTAGGTCCATAAGTCCGATGTTTGGATCACATAAGGAGTTGTTGAGTTAACTGGCTTGGGCTAGGCCTCCGCCGCTTGTAGAACTCCGTGACGCAGCGGATAGATATCGGTTTCTTGCATTATCGTAGCCGAGCCGTTCTTGGTAGTACCGAGTTCGAAGCGCTTACCGCCCTCAACGCCTGTGCTCCGAAGCCTCCTGCAAAGAACATCCGCGAGCGCAGGGTCTTCTACGGATACGATCACTTGGCGACCGGTACGACGCACTGCGGACAGGACTTCAACCAGATTCAGCGCACGGTAGTCGTCGATGTGTTGAACGGGATCATCGAGCAAGAGTGTGCGCAGACGACACCACGGTCGCGAGAGATGAATAGCAAGCAGAAATGCGATCCCAGCTGCGCGTCGTTGCCCGCTACTGAATACGAATTGTGGATTGCGCCCGTCACCCACGGTGAGATTCAACGAGGCACGCACACGACCGCCGAAGTCGGTCTCAATCTCGCGCCAATCCGTGTGGGGCCGAAGGCGTCGATAGAGTTCCTTGAGCAGGGGCATGACCGTGTCGAACTGTTCGTTCAGCACTTGATTGGCAACCTCTTTCACGGCATTATCGACTTGGCGAGCCACCTCGGCCGCGCGCTCGGCAGCGTTCAACTTCGCTATTTCCAAATCGAGTTGGCCTCGCAGCTCCTGAACACGAGCTTCTAGTGTTGTAACACGGTCATGAGCGCCTGAGGCCTCTAGGATAAAGAGAGCGTGTTCAAGGCTCGCTGTGTCCTCCTGCCTCCGCAGGATGAGCTGTCTAGCAGTTTCTGGCTCTGAAGGCGACGCAGCCAGACTCCACTGGCTGAAAGTCGACACCAGCCTCTCGATTTCGTGCGAGAATCTAGTCCGTCGAGCTTCCAGTTCTGACAGGCGCTGCTCGGCCTCCCTCAGCGTCGTCCCGGCCCGTTCAGATGCCAGACGTGCCTGCACGAGAGCTTCCCTTACACGAGCTGCGCGCTCCCCTAACGCACTCAGATTTGAACGTGCTGCTGCGATTGCGGCGACGAACTCTTCGGGATTGCGAGCAGCTTGGCATAGTGGGCAGTGTCCAGCCTGCAAACCTATAGCCTCGCCGTGATCAAGCAAGGCTACCACGTGGCTAGCGAAAGCGTCCCTTTCGCGCTCCGCAGCTTGCAGTGCCTGGGCTGAAGCCAGGCTTGCGTCAGCTCGCTCCTTCGCCTGTCGTGCAGTAGCCACCTCGGCGTGTGCAGCTGTGATGTCGGCTTGGCCGACTTCTGACTCGAAGTAGAGCCTTTCAGCCTTCAAGTCCTCTGCCCGAGCGACCGCTTCAGTGAGCACGGAGATCGATTGCTTTAGATGGGCGACACGCCGACGAACTATCTCAGCGCGTTCTCCTGGCGCGTCGGCAAGATCCGGCGTAAGGGCTCTTACGACCTGTTCTGCTTCGGCGACGTCGGCCTGTTGCTGCGCCACGCTGCGTGCTTCAGTCAGAGTGCTGAGAGTACGACCAAGCTCTCTCTGGGCGTCCTCGACCGGCCGCTCCTGCGCCGTCTTCGCGGCGTTGGCGGCGTCCATGATAGCGCGCGTCCGTTTGTTGTGATCAGGCCCCGTCAAGCCGCCAATCGCCGCACGAACGGCGGCAGCCCGTGCTTGCTCGGGCAGATCCAGACTGAGGGCTGCAATTGTTTCGTCTCTGATCAGGGTCGTCTGCATCAGAGTTTCAGGCAACGCTTGAGCAGTGGACTCCTCGATGCAGAGCCTGCGCATAAAGGCGTCCACGGGCGTGTCGAGGCTCCGCTCTCGGCTACGCGTGACCACAAACTCCTCGCCGTTGTCGCCGATAAACCCGATTGCGACATACTGATTCTCGGAAGGGCCTTCACCTACCCACCAGATATGCTCTTCGAGACCTCCCCCCTTCGCGCTCTTCACGTGATACTTATTTATTGTGCCAGTGAGGACGAAATCGATCGCGTCCATCACAGTGCTCTTCCCGACCCCATTTCGGCCCGTCAGCACAACGAAGCCACCAGGCAAGTTGAATCGCGTCTTGTCCTTGAAGCCGCGAAAACCTGCAAGCTCGATGAACGCTAGTTTCATTCCAGGCCTCCGAGGAGCCGGACCACCTCTGAAGGTGAGACAGCAGGATTGAGCATGACGTGTGCAGCTCTTGGCGCAATGGTCCGGATGCGAGTTAGCAGGCGCTCGGTGACATCTTCCGGTCTGAGGACTGGCTGGTATTGCAGAGGCAAGACGGGCAGCAGAGCTCGCAAAAGATCTTCGCGAGTTGCGAGACCACAGGCCGCAATCTTCCGAGTGTGTTCGAGATCCTCCTCGATCCAACGCACCTGGCGATTATGAACTGGGTCGGCCGCAGAACCACATAGAAAAATACAGTAAACGTTCCAAGCTTTCTCCCCAGCAGTACGAATGCCCGCCGCATAGCGCATCAAGAGGGACTTCTCCGTGGTCTTCCAACGAGCTAGCAGTGCATCAGGACTCTCAAAGACGCAGCCGAATCCAATTAGGGTGTCATCCTCGAAGGAAACAATCGGAGAACGGTCCAAGGATGATAGGCGTGTGGCGAAACCTGCTTCCCGCAACACGACCTGCATTGCAGAAAGAACGTCGATCATATCCCTAGCGCCTCCCTTGCTTGGTCAAACGTCAACCACATGGCGCCTCCACCAGGAGTAGGGCGAATCATGCTGGCACCACGTCCAGTAGAGATCACCCTCGCAGGTACGCCAAGTTCAAAAGCGCCTGCGCACACAACAATATCAGACTTCATTGCGGTCGTTGGCTCTCTGTACTGGGCCTGTACATCCTTCAGCCCACGCCCAGCTCCGTTGACCACGCGGATCGATTGGCCACGGTACTGCAGCCAGGCGCCCAACTTTGTCGCTCCTCCGTTCAACAACATAACGTGAGTCGACGCCGCCTGAGTAGCATTCGGGAGTGGCGCTTTCAGTGTCGCCGCGCGAGTGTATGGTACCCCCTCGGCATCGCGGCGGAGATTGTAGAGATCCTCCACGTCCAATGCATCAAACGGGGCCGAAACCTGAACGACTCCCCCATCCGCCTCCACCGAGTCTTTCCCTAGTTTGTAGAACCTTCGGGCCCAGGCCTTGGAATACGCTGTACGCAACTCTTCGAGTGCGTCGACGCCTGACGCCTGAACGTGCTCGAATACTCGGCTCAAATTGTACATTTTCTCCCAGAGCTTCGGCGCCTTGCTCTGCAGGCCGGCCATAGGGCTCGGGTCGATCACGGTGACGGAACTCGCGTTGTCAATCGTAAACGCTTCGGCTAAGACGTCGTTCAAGTATCCCCAATCTGTCCAAAAGCCCACGACGACTAGGTGTTTCCCAGGCAAGTTGAGTTTCATCCATTGCGAACAACTCGACAATCGGTCCTGAATGGCCGGCTCAGCGAGTTGGCTCTGCGTCCACAACGTGTTTTCACGGTCGCGCTGGAGACACCCATGGAATTTGACTAAAGGATTAGCGCAGGCAGTGAATTTACCGGCTTCAAGTCCCGAAAGGGCCCCCTGCATTGCGACCCTCTGTTCCTCCGCCCAGCGCTCGATCATTGCATCGAAGTTCGCGGACAGAGCGGAATGCGCACCACGACTGATCAAGAAATCGGCGATCGCGGCATGACCCTTATTGGGGGGCCCAACCAGATCGTTCCAGGGTACGAGTCCGATGAAGACCTTGAAGTCCCCTCTCGCGTGGAAATGCCCCGCAAGTTGATTAACGTCGTCCCGAAATACTGGATCGAGGGTTTCATTCGGGGACCACGCGTCATAACAGGTTTGTGATATGCGGATGGAAGACGGAAGGTCGCTCGGCGCTGGCATGGACAAGCCGGCCCCACAAAGGAACATTAGCGAGTTGGTTTCGATCGCGCCCAGCAATCTTGTTGTCAATTCGGCACTCAGATGCATTTTCCCTCAATCCCCGTGCTTCTGCCGCAAAGAAAACATACCGTCGACTTTGGATACAGCCAACCATTTGTTCTTGGACCGGCCCGTAGCATAAGTCAAAATTCCAAAGAATTCGACAGCTCTATTGGTAGGGAGATGTATGGATTGCGGTCAATAAGGGCGGGAGACTGTTAAGGGTTGTTCTTAGGGAGGTCGAGGAATTCCCCGGTCGTATATCGGTCGCATAGCCGAGCGATTTTCGGGTTATTCTATCTCACTTGATCTCACTCCTGCTCTGCACACAACTCGTTGAGTTTCTGCAAGACAACGTGTGAAGCCCGCGCAAACATTGAAGGCGCTGAATTGGTCACAATCAAATCCCGGCTTTGGCACCGTATCATAGTTCCTCAGTATCCGTCGTAGAGCATGTTGCGGCGATGTTCGAGCTCGGCCTGCTTTGACCCGCGCACGAAGAAGATACGGGGGATGATGAGGGAGACAGCGGTACTGAAGACGACGAACCAGCTCGACAGAAGGAGCACTTCGCGGACATTCAGGATCCACGTTTGCACCTCCAGGGCGGTAGCCTGATTCATCAGGACCCGCCACGCCGGCCACAACTGTTCGGACTTGGCATGCACCCAATCCGGCGTGAGTAAGCCGTGCAAGCCATGGAAGAGCAGAAATATCAGGATCACCTTCAGGATATTGAACATGACCATCGCGCTGTAAATGCTGTCGATGGCTTGCCGGCACGCCTTCCCATAGTAGCAGTTGCCCAGATTGACCCCGATCATGACGTTGTAGCCCAATCCGTACGCCATCGCGATGAGGACGGAGAAGAGTTGATCAAATAGGTTCGGGGTGAGCGTTCCGAAGATCGGCACCATATTCGACAACACCCCCATACTCACCGGCACGAACAAGGCGCTGATCAAACCATCTGCCAGTGCCCCTTTCACGCCCACTTCAAAATACGCGATCCGCCGGTCCAGCAGAAGATAGTTCTCAGGAATCTCTCGCCCCGTCTTGACGACCGTCGCGAGGATCTGAATCTCGGAGATCGCCTCGATGAGGCTCCGGGGCTTGGCCCTGGCCATGCCCTCTGCAAACAATGGCCCCGGACGTCCCCCTTTCTCCATGGCTCACCCCCCGCCGAAAAATCGTGTGACCGAAGTCACATAGGCGAGCAGGATCGTCAGCGCATAGAAGAAGATCCCGATTGCCAGCCGCTGTTTGTAGGCTCCGTACCAGAACGCGAACCCGAGGCACGTCACTGCCAGCACCCGAGCGACCACACCCTGGAACAAGGTCACGAAGATCCAGTCCCACCAGGCCAGATATTCTTCCAGCGTCATGTAGGAGAGCGGGTTCAGATAATCGATGAGATTCTCCATGACCTGCGGGTGCTCCTAGGAGATCGCTCGCAGCTCGACAACGATTTGGAGGATCCCGGACTTGCGGGCCTCAAGGTCCGATGCCGGCACATTGAAGACTTCGAGCTTGATCGGGACGAAATAATTTCGAGGTGGGAGCGTATTTCTCCGTCTCGGATTGTTCATGATGATCTGATAGCTCCGCCCATAGAATCCCTCCCCGATCGGTACTGCAAGGACGTCAGCACGTCGTACATCATCGACGATGCGACGCAATGCCTTCTCGCGATCGGAAAGCCGGATCAAAGACAGATCGACCACCTTGCGCTCCGTGGACAAGCGCCGAGCCGCGTCGAGGAGTAGGTCGGGATGCACGTAGACTGTATCCTTTATGGAGATGGCGGACCACCTCCCGCCCCGCTGGAGTTGGTTGATCTTCGGTTCCATCAGTTCAAGCAGGCAGGGAACCGAGAACCAGCTTTCCCACGGCTGCACTTTCAATTCCTTGGAGAAGGCTGCCACTTCCAATTCTCGCGCCCGTCCATCGGCTTGCCGCAGCAGGGCGTCGAACTGGCCTTTGCTCGCACGATGATGACCTCGGATCGCATCCAACGACTCCTTCAGCCACGGAAGGTCAGAGCCTGCAAAGAGTTCCTGCACCTTCATCGCGCTCACGGCGGGATGGTCACCCATCGTGTAGATCCCACTTGCGCGGAACACCGGAATCTTTCCCAGATCATGGCCCAGAGCGGCCACCAGCATCTTCGGGACCAGCGGTTCGTAGTCGCGATACGTTTCCTTGAGACTCTTCATCGCCATTAGTGTGACGCGATGGGTGTGCTCCTTCAGCGTCACTTTCGCCAATGTGTCGCGGATACTGTACAGATCGCTGTGTTCCTCATCCTTCTCCGGCGCAGTGACAACGACTGACGGACAGTGCCCGTACTGCTCCAGCACCTTCACCATTTCCATGAGGGGCACCCACACACGCTGTGCCTCGAGAATGGCCTGATGCGGCGCCAGCAGATCCCGCACCAAGGCGGAGGACTGAAGGGCTTCCGGTCGGAGAGGCTGGCTCACAGGTCGGGATTGATCCGGAGGCATGTCGGAAGAGGCGTCCTCCTTCGATTCAGGAGTATCACCATCCAGAGCCACGTCCGATTCGGTCTCCATCGCGTGATCGTTCGCCTGCCCCTCCTCCGGCTGGACCTCAATCCTCATGAAATCGACGTTCAAAGGTAGCCACAGGTCCTTGGCGAGCTCGGACAAATCGATTTCAATCGGGTCAGGCCCATGAGGATACGGCGGCGCCAAGCTGACTGATTGCTTCCATCCCAATCGGGTTACCACCGCACTCAGCCATCGCTTGACCATGGGCTAGGCCCATTGTTCAGGCAACGGAACAGGTTCAATCGCGCGTCGCGTCACGCGGACGGGAATCGCTCGCCCGAACAGGGCCACGTCCACCACCCCCTGTTCCCCGTCCCACACTCGCAAGAACCCGATCACCGGCGCACTCACCCAATGAGCAATGCGCACGAGGTCTCCTGGAGCGAACGATCCCTCACGAGGACGGGCTGGTGCGGCCAACGCCCCCACATCGCACAGATCCTCGATCGGCAGCACTCTCTTGACACCAGGAAACTTCGATACCGCCTCAATCTTTGTCCGATCCAACTGGCACACCACATAGCCCTTCACGAGCTCAGTCATCCGTGCGGTATCAAGTCGCTGTAGGTATCGCATCACCCGATTCTCATGGCCTGGAACGACCTCAATCCCGACGACCTTCACTTCCGCGTCTTCCACCGACCCGCCTCGACAGCCGCCAGTCACTGTTCAACCATTCAAGCTCATGTCCGGCCGTCTATAGACTGTTCTCCTACGACCCGCTTAGATTGGCCGGCCTCCCGGACACAGGTGCGATCATGCGCTGGAGCTGGTCAAACCCGTCCGGCAAGTGCAGAAGCAAGACCGGCCTGATCGCAGGTCATCGGCGTGTCTTCCTCACCTTGTCCAGATGAACAAGCGCGCGATAGATCTTCCACACGTACTGAGTCAGCTGCTTCGAGCCGTTGTACCGTCCGATCGCCACCCAGGTGTTTCCAAACAGATCGAGCTTCTGCCGGAGCACGAAGGCGGCCCACTGCAAATTGACACAGGGATCCAGAAGATAAACGGGATGCACGCGATACTGTTCCAGATTGCGACTGTTGATCTGCCCCAGTCCTACATCAAAATTGGCCCCCTGCTGCCATAAGCGACTGACCAGCTCCGCTGCTGTTGTATAAGACAGTCTGCCGCGAGACTCGCCCACGCCTTGGCGATTGACCCCGACCGCAAGGGGATTCCCATCGCTCTCCACGTGCACGATAGCCTCGAGAAGAACAGGCGAGACGTGGTATCGCTGCGCGGCCTCCTGAATGCAGCGATGGTTCACGTACCAGTAGGTGTCCCGACCGAGGCGTGATCCGCCGATTGCCTCGGCTCCTATTGGAACCAGCGCGATGACCAGGAGCGCACCAACCAGAACTATGTGCACCATGCCGTTCGGGCCTCTGCACTAACACTTTCCGCTGTAGGCGCAGATCTTCGCATTCATGTCGGAGGCCACAGCCGCAGGATCGATATTCGCGTTGACGTGCACGTACCACTCCGTGAAATCCATGGCGGCAAAATTCAACGAGGAGAATTGCGCGATGCTGAACCCGCTGCAGTCAGGCGCGTCGGCAGAACCCCAGGGCCAACCGATTTGCGCGCGGCCTTGTTCCTGGACAATGCGGGCCAATTCCGACTTGAAATCACAGTACACCTGCTCCTTCCTGGTACAGACCTTCGCGAATCCAAAACTGACCCACTCCACACAGCGAGTCCCCACGTAGTGCGCCTTGTACAGCTGCCGGTCCTTCGCCAACTGGACTTCCTCGTCCGAGCAGCTGCCCAGTAATCTCGTCGGATCGCTGGCATCGCAGCAGTCGATGATCGGCCGAATGATCGGGTTGTAATCACAGGCCATCCGTGTTCCGTTGAACACGCGAAGGTTGGTGGTATCCCAATCGTTCTCGACATCTTTGACCAACTGCAGATAGGTGGCAGAGAGGGCGAGATACTGGTTGGGAGGGGTTGACGTATCGACACAGAATGGAACGTAGCTTCCGGGAACACCGCATTGGTTGCACTGGGCCATCGTCACCGTCCGACTGCAGGTAGGAGTGGACGCGCAGGAGAAGGTATTCTCATAGACCTGGCACCGACCGAAGCTGTCAGGAACACAAGTGGAGCTGATCTGGCTGCAACCCTTCTCCAGGAGAGGTTGACAAGTGTCCGGAGAAGACGAGCTGGTCATCCACTGTTCCTGCTCCCTCCAGCAGGCAATATCTGTGATCGTAAAGACCGTTCCGTCTGAACTCGTGATCTGACGAGCGGCGGAGTCTAGACAACGGGAAGACTCGAACACCCAGGACGACCTCAAGGGGGCACAACTATCAGTGATCACGTCCTTTCGAACCTGCACGTCATAGGCGAGGGTCATCTGTATGCCACCGGATTGCGCTCCGCCCGCAGGGCAGAGGGCGAGCAGAGCAGACTGTCCGGGACCAAGGGTCGCACTTCCAAACCCCGTGCAGCCACCGTTCTGCCAGCCGCTGATGGAGGCAGAGAACGATTCTGTGAGGATCGTCTCACCGGAGCCTAAGGACGCGGCGTAATTGAACGTGCCCAGCACATGCCAGCCTCCTCCATGCCCACAGTTCTTATGCCAGATTCCTTCCGGGCCCATGTCCAAGTATTCAACCGAGTAGCTGCCGGGACCAATTTGGCGGACTTGGGCATAGAGGTAGTGATCACTGCACCAGCCGGCAGGACCAAAACTGCCGGTCTGGGTCTTGTGCGTGATCGAGACAAAGGTATTCACCTCACACACGGCCGTTTCCACACCGGGACTTTGGCAGCTCTGAACTGATTCAGGTCCAGCCGTGTATTCCACACAGGTCGGGACGTCCACGCAGGTCCCGCTGAGTCCGGGTGACGGGGTGATGCTGGAGGCCACCGCCTCGGCGGTCTTGACCGGAGCGGTCGTGCTCACATCCCATCCGTCCTTTGATGATTTCTGGTCCTGCAGCGTCGAATAAGTCGGATCCGTCACCGTCGCGTTGGTTGCATCCGCATTGAGCGGGGCGATATCCCCGCTGTTGCTGAAATACCCCTCCTGCGGCGCTCCCGAACAGCCGGAGCTCGTACAGCCGGTAGCGCCGCCGTACTGAGGTGTCTTCGTCATATTCGGCGCCAAGTTTCCAGTGCTGACCGAACCAGCGCCTTGCATTTCGCCCAACACACATTGAGCCCGTGTATAGGCATCGGCGATGCTGTCGCATGGCCCCACCCCCGTGGCCGGAGTCACCAAGGCCATCACGCAGCTTGCGGACAGCGCCGCCCCAACCATGACCGATCTTGACCGGCTGAGCGGTACGGCAGGCAATGATGATCTGCCCGAGACGAATTGGAATGGCAGGCGCTGCATCGAGCCCTTCCTTAGCTTCTCAGAATCGGTATCGTCGGCCGCACGGCCGCTCGCGCGGAACTCGCCGTCATCTCGCTCACGACTCGTTTGGACTCCTCCGACAACGGAAGCACACCGTCTCTTGCCTCACACTCACCCACTTCTCGCCTGATAAATCGTACGGCCGTTCCAAATCCCAAGACCTGGGTCATGGCCATCCCTTTGAACGGGACCGGTGAGACTTCCACCACCACCCCGATCACCGCATCGGCACCGAGCTCCCACGCCTGGTCCTGCAGACCATCGAATACCTTCTCCATGGCCTTGCGAGCCGGCTTATCGTACGTGCTCACCCGGCCACCCAAGATGTCCATAATCCGCGCGATATAGTCGCGAAACGTTCCCAATCCCACCGTGAGGATCTCCACCACCAGCCCTAACGATTCGACCTCGCGGCCTAGATAACTCTGCGTACTGAGGAACTCGATGTCCTTCTTATCTCGCTTTGCCATCACCGTTCTTCTCCCCTTTTTCCGGGACGGTGCTGTCGGCAGCCGGCTGAGGCGAGAAGGTCAGTGTCCCAGGTGGCGGTGCGGCAAGAGGCTCCGCTGGAGGACCAATCCGTGAGCCAGACCCATCAGTCGGAATAGACATCCCTTTCGCCGCAGTGCCGTCTTTCGGACCCACAACCGCCTGGGCGGCCGCTTTCCTCTCTTGTTCGCTTTTCTCGATCCCCTGATCTCGGACGGCACTCGCGGTTGTTTCCGTAGGAGAGCGCGGCCCCTTGCCATCGACAGTTCCCTGAGCAATCTTGGACGCCGGTGTGATCGGACCGGTCTTGACGGGCGCAGCGGATTTCCCGGCTCCTCTCCCGACGACCGACGGGTCGGCCTTTACTCCAAGTTGCCGCATCGCCTGTTCCACGGCGGGAGACTCGGTGTTCTTGCCCTTTTTGAGTTCATCCCCGGTGTCAGACCCAGCCGTGGTGTTAGGGCCCGCCTTCGAGACAGTTTCCTGTGGCGCATTCCCGGCCCTATCCTCTCCGTCCTTCACGCCGGCCTCCTTGCGCAGCTCCGGGGCTCTGGCTTTGGGATCACGCGAGGCCACCGGTTTCAGCCGGACCATCAGGGCGCCCATCCTGGCGATCAAGGACTCGACCCGATTCGTGAGCATCACATTCGTCTCGGCTAGCAGGCTGAGCTGATCCAGCACCTTGCCGAACTTCTGATCCAGCGCAGAGACCCGCGTCTCCTGCGATGCCAGCTTGCCTGTGAGCAGTCTGGCGTCATCGCGAGCACGTGCGACTTCTGTCTTGGTCTGGTCCTGTTGCAGCCGCAGCGTGCCCTGCTCCTTGCTCACGTTCGAGTAGGCCCGATGAACCGCATCCACGCGCTGCTGCAAATCGTCTTTTTCCGTTTCCCACTCTGTTTTCACTTCCTTGAGATGCTCGTACTGATTCTGGACGCGCTCATACTCCCCACTGCTCACGCATCCGACCAGCAGCATCGGAATGACACTCCAGATCCATTGACGCATCATGCCTTCCTCCCCCTTCTTCACCATCACATGGTCTCGATGTTGACTCCTGTCCGGCTCACGTCGTCGCCCGAGGAGGAACAGGTCCTCCCGCAGTTGCGGGCGTCTGAGCGTCTGGGTTCGGACGCTCACGAAACACGTCCTCCGCTTCGCGTGGCGTGCGATAGGGCAGTTCCACCAGTGCGCAGAACTCAGCGATCAATTCGTGGAGGCGCCTGATCAGTTCGTGAATCTTCGTGAACAGATGCTCCGCCTGCGCCAAATCGTCGCAACTCATGCGTGTATGCAGAATCACCCCATCCAGCTTCTCCGCCACCCGCGACACCTTCTTCGTTTCTTCTGATCGCGGGGTGATCACTCGCGCATTCCGTTGTCCGGCAAGGGTGAGCCGATACTGATAGTTCAGGGCCGGCGCCGGTCCGAAATCCTGCTCACTGACCCCCATCGCCTTTAACAACTCCTGTCCCCTGCTCACCCACTCATGGATACGATCCAGCTGCCCCTGCACTTCACTGACGGAGAGGGAATGCCCCGCGCTGAGCCGGAGCCGATTGACGGCCTTATCCAAAGGAAACAGCATCCCCACGATGACCCTCCCCTCAGGCGTGCGAGGCAGGAGCAACAGGCTCTGGGGATCTTGCAGCCGTTCGCGGTTGTGCTCGGCCCGTTCCTCCGGGCTGGGCCGTCCGCGCATCGGGCGTCTTCCCTGACCAGCGAGACCTGCCCGCCCATTCGGCTCCCGCTCTTCCTTCCTCGACGAACCTGGTTGTCCATTTTGTTGTATTGCCGTTGCCATAAGAATCCTCCTCTCCCGGACCGACTGTTACGGTTCTGTCCTCAGCTCGATCGCCATCGACGTCAGCTTGCTCGCGAGCGCGACGTTCATGCCGCCCTTGCCCAGGAAGTATCCTTTGCACTCGGCCGGCACCAGGACCCGCGCCATCTGCTCCTCCCTGAACACATCGATCCTTCGGATGCGATCCACCGGTGCCGGTGCCAGCGCATTGCGAATGAATCGGCCCAGGTCCGTCGAGTACCGGACAAACGACACCATCAGTCGGGTATAGCTGGCGTAGCTCTGACGGTAAGGCACACACAACTTCACCGGATCCACTCCCTCTTCGCTCTCCACGGCGATTTTGACAAACGGCGAGCCGAGGCCCGTGGCGACCCGACGTATCCGGACTTCACCAGCCTCCAACACAGGACGGAGGATGGATTCCGAAATACGGCGGATGTAATGGGGACAGCGCTGGGACAGGACCGGATACATCTCACCCAGCCGGTACACCGCTGCTGAGATCGTGTCCTTGACCCGATAGGGCCGGTCAGCATACTGCTTCGGAAGCACGGCGAAAGGCTGCGTGCCGTTGATCAGGATGAGGTAACTGTCCCGATCCGGTAAGGCCTTCACAACCCGACCCAGCACGAAGTCCCCGATCTTCTCCATCGAGCCAGTTTCCTTCCCCAACCCCTGTATTACTCCCGCCGCTCGCGGGGACTTTCCTCACCACGATGCACCCCTGCCTGCCCACGGACCCTTCGGCGCTGGCTTGCGTTGCACATCCATTCCTGTATTAGTTCTGGAGGAAGCAACGCATCGTCGGGTTGCGATCGAGGCACCAATGGGTCCTCAAAATCAGGTTTCCACTGAGCAACTACGGGTCCTCCAGACATTATTCCCCTGGTTGGCGTTCATTCCGCTGGTGCTGACGCACTGCGGGCCGATTGAAACACCCGTCAGCCTCGACCACGTTCATCAGGTGCCGGTCATTCACCACACTGAGCCTCTAGGCCCTCCGGAACTCCGGATCTCCGCGCATACGGATGGCCTTGGGTGGTCCGTCCAGCCGGTTCAACGGATCCGACGGTATGTCGATGTGACGCAGCAGGAAACGTGGAAAACCAGGGTCTATCCGGCTGCGAAAACCTGGAGAATTCCAAAATTCGTGGCAGGATGGGTCACATGTCCGACGTGGGGAATTTTAGGGATGACGGGACTCGCCTTCGCTGAACCCGGCGCCCCGATGTGGCGCCGATCGGCCCTCTATGAACCTTGCTCGCTGGCCAGCGGGGGTGAGGCCTACTCCTCCGAATCAACGATGATGCGAACCGATGTCACGCTGGATCGCCGGATTGAAGAGGAGGATCAGCACGTGACGACTGGTTCTCTTGCGCTCGTGTGGCAACTCCCTGGCAAGGATCCTCTCGGCATCGACATTCCTCTGAGCCCGGAGCAGACCACAATCATGTTCCGGGCTCGCTGGATCGCAGACCTGCTTATTCGGCAGGGCATCGAGATCACCGATCAGCTTTCCGGCCACGCAGAGGTTCAGCTACAGCAACCAGGAGCCCCTCTCATCTCTCATCCGATCCCGTTGACCACCGTGATGCTCCGCGCCGCAATCGAGCAGGAAGCGGCACGCGCTCCCGCAGGCCGGTGGCCATCGGCGATCAGAATCCGAACCGTCGTGGAAACTGATGGAAAGGGTGCTGCTCCTGAAACGCGCGCGCTCGCAACGCATCTGCTACGACACCTTGCTCGGTCGGGTCTGGCTGTCGTCGTGCGCGACGAGCTTCTCGCCGAATCCGAAGACCTCCTGACGGCTCAACAACAAGGCCGCTATAGGGACTCGGCGCGGAACGGAATCGGGCAATGGTCTGGCGCAACCCTTCTCGTTCACGTGTCTGCCCGGAATCTCCACGAGCAGGGCTACCTCGCTACGACGAGCATCGCTTCCATCGAGACCGGCGAGGTTCTCGCTCATCTCCTCGTGGAAGCCCCGCCCGGACAGTGGGCCGAGTTTCTCGACACCATGAGCGCCCGGATCCTCGACATCGTGATGCCCGCAGGTCGCCCACAGGGGGATATCGCGCGCCACAATCATGCGAGGCGTGAGGGATGGCTCATCACACAATGACCACCAGCCGCCTCCTTCCCCTCCTTATCAGCCTCCTCCTCGCGGGATGTGCAGAACTTGTCCCTGAGGATGCAGGCCCTCCCCATACCCGCACGTTCGAGCTCGACCGCTATCCCACCGGCCACGTTCGGATCAGCACAGAAGTGCACCCAGATCATCTGGGCTGGACGCTCGCCATCGAACAAGCGACAGCCGTCACCATCGCCATCCAGGAAGAAACGCCACAGCAGTACCGCCGCTACGTTTTTTCGCCCCTCTCGATCGTTCCCGGACTTTTCCAATGTCCCTACGGCTTGATCAAGTACGCGCTCACGCTCGGCTACGCTTCGGACGAGCCGATGCGCTACGGCTGCTGGAGGCTCATCATGAAAGAACCCCTTCAGGGATCCATTTCTCTGCCCAGCAACATTCACCGCTCCCTCGAGCTTACGGAGCGATGGGAACCGGTTAAGGGAGGATCGATAGACGTGAAATGGGAAGGGCAGACAGATCTACTCGCGACCTATGCGATCTCCGTCGAGGTACCAGTCCTTCGACTGGCACATCTCGTGCGGAACGATCAGGGGCGGCCTATATCAGAGGAAGCGCAAGCAGGCAGATTGGAAGTGAACTATAGGCAGGGACCACATACCGCCACAACGATGCTCGACGTCTCACGGAAACAGTTCACCAAAGCTTCCAAGTCCGCGACCCAATCCATTGCGGCCGAGCGCTGGCCTCATCCGCTCGTCGTTCAGGTCGGTACGCTGCAAGGCCTGCCTCCTGTCCTCGAAGAAGTCATCAAGGCAGCTCTTGCCAGAAACTTCTTGCAGGCACAGATCTGTTTCGTCGCTGATGATCCCACGAAGGCGAGAATCACTGAAGAACAACGTTTCCAACTTAGCGGCCGGGTCCATGACAGCAAACAAGTCGCGCTCGGCCAATGGATCCCGGCCACCGTTCTGATCACTGGCAGTCTCGACACCACCCAGACCGCACCCGAAGTCGTCCTGCAAGTATCGACGGTCCCTTCGGCAGAAGTCCTTGGAACGATCCGCCTGCCAGTCACTCCCACGACCGCATTCCCTATGGCATCAATACTCTCCGAGGACCTGCGGCTCCTCACCGCCCATGCCCCGAAAACGCCTTGCAGAAACTGAGAATCCTTCCCATGACTTAGCCATGGAAAATCGTGTGTATCTAACGTTGCCGTAAGTGGCTGGGGTGCAAGCAGGCGAGCCCCCCGGTCCGCTGTAGCAGGAAGTCCGTGGGCATCACGACTGCCACATAGGCAGACCGAGCCTACAAAAGAGTGACTTCACGTGCGCCTTGATCGCACACTTGGCAGTGTGCACCAGAAAGAAGCCACGCCCGATGAAGGCGTTTACGGTCGGGCATGGTCTGCCCAACTGCCTAAGGACGTCAAATAGGCCGCGGCGCAAGTTATCAGACGGATCCGTGTAGAAGTGACGACCGTTCTCTGGTGGCGCGACACCAACGAACAGAACACGAACGGGATCTGGTGACTCGATGCCCAGTGGGTACAAGGGGCCAGGCGGACATTCGACGTCGACTCCAGGGAGGACTGCGCCGCAGCGGGCACAGCTTATCACGTCCATCTGAATCTGCGCTCAGCAATCCCTCACTGCTCCCACCTGACCCGGCCCTGTTGTGTGCCGAACGCGCAGGATTACCCGCGGCCGTAGGCCGTCGGGTGAATCCTGTAGTTAGCAAGCCGTCCGGTGTTCGTGCGCATCTGTCACGGCAGGTCCTGAACTCGGACCGAGAAATCCATGCTGATGCCGTCGAGGCAATCGCCGATTAACGCGACCGTTGCGCCGAGTGCCTTGAGACCAATAACCAGGTGGTCAAAGATGGGGCGCCCGTTGCGATCACGGCCGTAGCGAAAGCTCTCCGAGTTTGGATCGAGCTGGCAGAGATCGTTGACGCACTCTGCGATTGTGACGAATTGCGCGGGCAACGAAGCTCCGTAGAGCGAGCCGCACAGCTGATGGACCTCCGTCCAGAGTCGGTCAAGATCGTGTCCGTGTCGCCATTCGGCTCGTTGACCCGATAGCACCAGCCCGTAGACGATGATGTCCTTGAAGCGCAGTTCAAGATAGTGCCGAAAGAGGAAGAGTATCGGAAGTACGACACTGTCTCGTTCGCCTGCGGTTCCCTCCGGGTCCGCTAGCAATCGCCGGAGCAGTATTTCTGCCGCCTGCCGATACCCGGCTGCGTGAAAGTCGCCGACCCCTGTCCAGTGGTCGAGCACCGCATTGAACCTGATATCATGATCCGCGGTCAGAACTCGAAGTGGATTCGAACTCGCCATCACCTACCACCCAGAAGCGCGGTCATCCTGGCACAGATGTTCTGTCTTGCTAACGAACGAGGTAACCGGCTCGGCCGCTTGCTGCCGAGTCCGAGTTGAGCGATTGGTTAGGCAACGCGGGCACCTGTGTTAAGACATGAACAACGAATCGACTGCCAATAGTAATTGGTGCGCATTGTCGGCTTCATCTTGTGCTGTCTTGATCTCACCGGTATCGAAGTGAGCCTTTTCATGCATCAACTCCTTTCGGCATTTCCGAAATTTCTCAGCAGCATCAAGAACCCTCTGATCTGAGCAACCAAGTAAACGCATTTTGTCTGCATAAGATTTGAAATCGAATTCCTTGAATTTCTCTATCCCGTGATCGCGAACAATCAAAAGATGAAGCAGTGCTTCAAGCCACATCCCTGTGAATACGATGGCGATCATGGCCTTCTTGAAGCTCCTTCGCTCTGGATCAAAGGTGATAATCCAGCCCGGGCTTCCATCATCCTTCGGTCTTCGTCCGGAGTTGATGTGTTCATGCATTTCCTTGTGTGCATCAAGTGCAATGGCTTTGTAAGTGGCAACATTGGTGATGACGAATTTGTTCATGGCGTTGTCTAACGTCGGCGTCGAGCGGCGCCGTGAAGCGCGCGGCGCTGAACCGCGTCCGTCTCGAACGCGGGGTTAGGCGGCATCATTTGTCGACGCGGAGGTTCTTCTCAAGCAGGTTGAGCAACTCCTCCAGTGGCGCACCATATTCTTTTTCCACTAGCATCTGAAGATTAGCGACGGCCTGCTCTTTCCACGCCGCAACTGCTGTTGGGTCATTCGGTCGTGATGGCGAAGCAATCTTCGGCGATTTGAAGTGGTATATGGCTTGGGTAAGCCGATCCAGTTCTGGCGAGGGCGAAAAAACTGCCCTCGCGAGGCCGATGGATTCATAGAGCGACTGGCGGGTGCGCGCAACTTCCAGGGCAAGATCCTCGCTCTTGTGCATCCACCGCGTAGCTTCGGTGAAATCGATGGACTCTTTTGGCCGGCCTGCGATTTTCCACAAGTACTCGTGGTAGTCGGAGTGGATGTACGCCTCAAAGCGAGAAACGAGTAGTTGCATAAGCAAGACTCTCTTGCCCATGATCTCAGCGTATGCGCGCTGCCGGTCCTGCTGCTGCGCCAGTTTGACCTGATTACGCAACGCAAAATGCGACGTAGTGAATGAGCCCACAATCGCCCCAATGATTGCGAAAACTCCCGCAATCAGAGCGACGTAGAGAGGTAAGAACTTAGTATCCACTCATCCGCCCGAGGTTAATGCCGCCTAACGCCGCGCTTCACCGGCGCCGAGCGAGCGTGAGCGAGCGAGGGAACAGCCGCCGGAAGGCTGCTGCGTCCGGTGGAAGCGCCGGTTAGGCGCACTCATGTTGACGGCCGCTTGGCAACCGAGGAGAGCATCCTTTTAAGTTCGCGGTGGATGACCTTGGCACATTCATCGTACTCCGCGAGATCGTCACCGTACGGATCATTGATTCGCCACTTCTTCAATCGCTCGCTCGGCAGAGCCGGGAACAGCTCGTGCAGCGTTCTTGCGACCTGGTTGTCCATAGTGACGATCAAGTCGAACTCTGCGATGTTCACGCCTCTGACGTCGCGTGGCTTGTGTGCGCGGGCATCGATCCCGTGCTGTCTCAGGGTGTATATAGCGTTGCTTGAGTCCTCAACTGAACCCGGCTGGACTCCGGCTGATTCTGCATCAATCTGCCCTCGAAACCTCCCGCGCGAGATGTACTCGGCAAGGACACTTCGGCACGTGTTCCCGGTGCACACAAAGAGAACGCGCATTTCAGTGCGCCTAATGTTCCGGTTCAGCGGCGGGCCACGCCGCGCACCGCCCGCTGCAACCGGTTGTTAGGCGCTTCCCTCAAGAAGCTGGTGCGAGATTCCCTTCGCGACCTCCCAAAAGAGTCGTGCATCGTGGTCGCTAATGTTAACGCCATGGGTCAGTTCCTTGTGCGGATGAATGTAGTTTCGATAGTCTCGGACGACTTCGCCGAGGTCCTTTGCGGACGATGAGATCCAACGCAGCTCATGCGCGACATCGATGTAGTTACGCAGCGTCCACTCCTGGAGCATCAGTGGCTTTCCCGTCTTGCTATCGCGGGGCGCCGACGAAGCCCCAAATACGGCAGACTTGTCGCCAAGGCGATGGACCCGGGCAAGGAGAAGAGCTTCCAAGAGGCCGCCCATCATCACTGTCGCGGCAAGTGGCGCGCCGGCCGTGACGCATCTCGTGCACTCCTCCCAACGACGGGCGAGGACCTTTCGCATTGCCGGATCAGCCACCAAGGAATCGAAGCTTGGTGGACTGTCCGCAGTCGGCTTGGTAGCGGGTGAGGGTGCAACTACGGCTGACCGCAGCTCAGAGAGCAGAGTGCGAAGTTCCTTCAGCCAAGCATCGTATGTGCTCCTGGCCGTGGCCCGATCTGCTGCCCCGAGAATCGTCTTGTACAGTTTGTCAGTGCCCTCCAGAAGGTCATCACCGACGACCTGCCGAACCTCAGACCTATGATTGTTGAACCACGTAAGGCAGGTCGCCCGAATCACGTCCTTGTCATCCGCTGATTGAACTTGTCTGGACTGTCCCCTCTTCAGAAGACGACGAAGGCGATCGATCTCGCGCATCGCATCGCCGATCGCATCATTTGCGCTGGGCATCGGGCGCTCATTTCCTGCGCGTACGCTTCGCAGCGCGCGTGTCGCGACTCCCGCCCTTCCTCCGCGGGCGCGCTGTACGTCTGGGCACATCTGCGGCCGTGGCGTTTCCCGGCAAGCTCACAGCGACGAGGTTCTCGCCAACCGTGCTGATGACGTACTCCCCGCGATTGGTGCCTTTATCCAGCAACCCATTGGTATGTGCGTTTATCAGGGTCTGCGCGGGCCTCGGCAACCGGTTCCGCCCTGTAAGACGACACGCCTCCTGGAGATCCTCGGCGGTGATGAACTCCTTCCTTGTGGCGGGGGATGCGACGAAGCGATAGTAATGAGCCACCGTTGCAGCGAACTGATTGTCGCTGGTCGGGTTCTTCTCGGCTACGAAGGTTCTGATGTCCTTCGCCCCACCCGTGCCCTCTCCTCCGGTGGGGGAGCCCGCTTGCGGCCCTCGTATCCCCGCTGGAGCCGGACCTTGCACCGACAGCCCAAGCTTCTCGCAAGCCCACCGGATGATTCGTTCCTGCTCTCCCGCATCGAAAGGAGATAGAACTTCAACGAGTTTCCGCACGGCTTCAAGGTCATCCGGCTTTTCCGTCACGGCGTCCTCCTCCTGACGTGATGAATGCGCCTAACTAATAAGTCTGCTGCGGCCTACCCGTGCAGCATAGCGCGGCAGCCTAAGCACTGCACTTGAAGGCAAGTCTACTTGTAAATCCAATACTTATTCAATATTTCGTCGTGCTTCGCGTACTGGGATATACTGCGACTTCCGCAGTCTATCCGGCTATCGGCCCGCAGTATATCCACCTCCGACCAGTCGGAGCCTGACACGGTCAGCGGGGCTCCAGTACCATGGGTGTGAAACGCGTTCAATACTCACAACAACTGGCAACAGTCATCACATCGAGGGAACGCTAATCATCATCGCAGAAAACGTTTTCTCCTCTGCCATAGGTGTTACCATGCACATCGATGATATCATCGAGCATCGGGTAACCAGTTCCAGGATTAATCTCATTCCCGCTGGACTCAGGATCGGGATCCAACAGATCCAACTCATCTACTCGTTGAGATGGCCCCCATCCAAGGCCGTGCCACCAGTTCTCCAGCTGCTGCCACAAGACCGCTAATCGGGTCCCCATCATAATGAGTGCACCTAGACCTTCTCAGGGCAAGAGTTTACTTGACTTGACGAGGAGTCGCTATCTCCCGCTGCCGTCGGAGTGACAACCAATAGTGTTCCGATACCGCGACACACATCAAGGCCAATCTTCTGGCGAGGGGGTCACGGTTGCGGATTTCTACCCGAGCCTTTAGGCCCACTAATGTCGATCCCGCTTTTCTTGAGTGCATGAGTAAGATCCTGCTCGAACCTTTGGAGATCCTCCATCCTCTGCGGCGAAGCACCGGGCCCGGGCGTCCTGGCCAACCGATCACTGGGATTTCCTCCAGGAAGTGGTCCTCCTTTGAGACCCGCGGCACCGGTTCCGCCTCCGAAGGCTCCGCCCAGTCGCCGACCCGTCATGGCCAAATTACCCGCACCCGTTACAATGTCAACGGCGGTTTTGCCAGCTCCGATCGCTCTTAATGTCTGCTTCGCCCCACTGTCTTCGTTGGTGAGTTCTTTCGGATCCCAGTGCCCAAACACAGGATACTCGGCACCGATGTTCACCCGTCGGTGGAGTTCCTGCCTGTACACATCCCATTCGATCACCTGTATGCCGCTATCCCCCTTCTCATAGAGCAGCTTTCCATCAGGCCCAATAACCTGGGTTGAGGCCAAGCCGCTCGTTTCGACCTCGTTCGTGGAAAGCGAACGGAAATTCGTCACCCCCGGACCACCATATGTGGGCTGAGCGGTCTCGGCCACGCCCCATTGTGCTTTTCCATCGACCACCCTGTAGTTCCACGTCTTCCCATACTGGCCGCTCTGGAATTCGGCGTAAACCACGCTGCCTTGCTCATCCATGAAGCCACGCATCTGCACGGGATGGTGCTGCCCTTGATGGACTGGATCGGGGATCCACTTGGTCCCGCTGAACATGCGCGTGTTATGCAGTTCGGAGAGTGTCCCACCTTGCGTCCGATGGAATTGCTCGAACCGCTCAACGAAACGTCCGCCTGTTTCATGGGTGTAGTCATGGAACAGGTCAGTCTTCCTCCCTCCCGTTCCAATGTCTGACAGGATTTCTCTCGTCCCATCCCCTGATTGCGGCCCGAGCGTCAAGGTCCGAGCAGTCCCATCCGCACCGATCTGTTCTGTGGAGAGCGTCGTGTAGGTCGCGACGGAGGCATGCGAATCGGGATCTTGATGCATGTCGATAAAGCCGGTCTCATATTCTTTCGTCAGCGGATTCTGCTTCATCACGAACGCCTGGCTCCGCAGATCGTTGACCACGCTTCCCTCAAGGAGACTCCCCTCCTTATCGAATAGCCCGAAGAAATGCCCCTTGTGGGTCTGCCCGGTCGTCCCGTCCTTCCACTCGATCGGCTTATCCTTGAGGTATTGCTCCTTTTCCTGCCATCCCATGACGCTTGACACATAATCCCAGAGTTCCGTCTTTCTGCCCCCCTCAGCATGGCTGAAGATTGCTTCTCCCGTCTGGTTGCTCTTCACGCCCCGGACGGCAACCTCCTGCCCGCCATACTGGTCAAGCGTCAGGAATTCCACCCCTTCCCTGCTCTGCCCGGCAGCGATGTGAAAATCTCCCTGGTGGTCGTAATTGCCGGTCAAGGATTTCGTCACCCCTCCGGGAATCGAGTAGGACAGACTCACCGAGGTGGGCTCGCGCCGCTCTTGCCCGTCCGGAAGCTGGATCACGTTCCCTTCCTCGTGTGTCGCCACTTGCCTGGTCACCGCCTCATTTTCAGGAAGAAGGCCGATGACCCTCTGGAGCCTCACGCCATCCCCCGTGTAGCTCTTGCCGCCGTTGTCGCCGGTCTTATAGACATACTCCATCCCCGCATCGACGAAGCGATCCTTGTTGCTCCGCTCCGTGCCACCCGCCGTCGCCTGGAGAACCCTCGTTCCCTCTGCATCGACATGGATCTCCCCTGAATAGGCAGCCTTGCGGTCGCCCTTCGTGCTTTCGATTTCATAGGTGAGGGGATTGTGCTGGAACTTCCCATCCGGTCGCAGGTTGACGCGGCCGAATTCCCTTGCCCTGCCTTGAATCGTCTCCATCTCCCCGTCCAGCTTCCGAACGCCAATGCTCTCCGCCGCATCACGAGTATAAAAGGTGTCGCCTTCCACGCTGTGGTAGTAGCGGAGATTGGCATCACCTCTCAGCACCTCCCCGACCACGCCCTCTTTATAGCCGCCCTGCGAGACGGCGAAGACCGAGATCCCGTTGATCTTCTGTCCGGTGAGTCGTCCCTTGTATTCGCGGGTCGGGCCGTCGCCGGAGGTCACCAGCTGCCCTTCGCCCCAGAAGTCCTCGTGGCCGAGGCGCAGACCTGACCGTGAGAGGGTGCCGGTGACCGGTTCCTGCCGGCCATCGGGATGGACCGCCCAGGCCATGACCGGACCCGTTTCGCTGACCTGTTGCGGCCCCCATTGCGTGCTCGTCTCGACCCGGCTCACGCCATCCTTGATCGAGGCATCCACGCGGCGGACGGTTTTTCCCGTTTCCTGGTTATACTCTTCCCGGACCGAGTGGAAGACGCCATCCTGCTCGTAGCTGAAACTCTTGTCGATCGTGGCCCCGCGGACTTCGAACTGTTTCTGCACCATCCGGCCGGCCGCATGATCGAACTCTTCGCGACGGAAGGCCCCACTGTCATACCAACCTCCGGTGGGCGATTTCTCGTTCGCTCGCCGCGAGAACCCTCCCGTCGGCCCTTGGTACGTGACCATGCCGTTCGCCCCGATGCGGGTCGTCCCGCCATCAGCGTGATGCAGGGTGGACACCCCAGTTTGCGCATCGACGCGAAGGCCGCCGATGCCGACCGGTACCGTATAGCTCTCTTGCGATCCCGGACGAGCTGCGGTCCCCATCCGAACCGGCTCCATCACATAGGACGACGCTTCCGACATGACCTGCCCCTGACCACGAGCGAACTGCCCTGCTTCCTGGCTGGCGGTAGACAGGGGAGCGGAGAGACTCCCGGTGAGCGAAGATGCGAGATTCCCTCCCGCCCACACCAGGCCCCAGGACACAGCCGGCACCGCCAGCGTCAGATCTGCCGCCATGGAATTGATGCCGACGATGTACTCTCTGATCGGGTCGAACGAATTGAACGTGATGGCGTCGGCGAACCCCGAATTGATGACGAGGTCCTTGACCTTGGCGTTGGCTTCGAAATACATGACGAAGTTCACCACTGCGTAAAGCGGTCCCCATAGAGCAAGCCACGCGAAGCTCCGGCCGTAGAGTCCGAGGACCCGAGTCATGGAGCCCGACAGGGCCATCACGGCGATGAACGGGGTGACCAGATATACCAGGCCTTCCGCGACCGTTCGGAGCACGGGAAGGAACTTCGCGGCGATGTAGGACTTGGTATAGGCCTGATACTTCAAATCCTGTGTCGTGGCCTCCTGAGCCAGCTTCACTGCCGACGGCACATCGTTCATCGTCTTGGCCCGCTGGGCCCATGCCTCCTTCCAGGCCTTCCCGATCACGATATTCCGCAGGACCTGGTCCGAGGTCTGTCCCGGCACGCCGAGCAGGGTCGTCCGGAGCTGATCGATAAGCGGCAATTCGTCTCCGGGAACAGTGGGGTCCGCACCGAGCGCCGAGCGCAGCTTCTGGGTGGCTTCCAGGTATTCGGGCGCCGGTGTCGTAAAGCCCGGCGTGATGATGTTCGCATAGAAGTCCGTGCAGAGCTGCGCGGCGGGCTGGATATTGCCATTCTGATACCACGGTGAGCTCAAGGCGGGATTGGTCGCCGCGATCGCGCCGAGGGCATCGGTCGACTTCTCCACGGCGGTGCGGTTCAGTTGGTTGTAGTCGATCTCCTTCAACGTGCAGTTCATGAGGTACTGGACGAGGTTCTTCCACAGATCGCTGTCGGGGAGCGTGAAGTCGAGCATCTTCTGCGTCTCGAACAACGGCCGGTTGATCACCGATCCTGTGGAACGATAGCCGGTCGGCAACAAGAGCGCCGTCTCGGTGAGGGCAGTGAGGTGATACCCCACCTGACCGGAGACGTAGGCCGGAAACGCGATCAGCACCGGTACGCCGGTCACGATCGTGTCGGGCACCGCAGGATTGACCTGATCTTCGATCGCGACGTCGGCCGTCACGAATACCGAGGCGTACAAGAGCCCGACCGCGCCGATCAGCATGGGACCGAGAAAGCGACGGTTGAAGGTCACATGGAGCAGGGCGAAGACCGCCAGCCCGAGCAGACCGAACCTGAAGAGGCTCTCATAGGCCCCCGTGGTCATCATCAGCTTGAGGCCCGTGATCACCGCCGCGATGACATCCCCGTTCCCGAACGTAAAGATCTGCCACATTGGCTGTCCGCTCCGGCCTCAGCTCACCGGCACCCTACCGGGCCGTGCGATACTGTCCCTGCTCGATGGCCATCTTCGTGACGTTGTAGATATTCTGCAGGTGGGCCGAACGCTTGGCTGCCTCGGCGTAGGCTTCGGCGAGCACCTCGTGCGCCTCTTTCCGAAATTCGGCCGTATCCACGGCGAAGCTGGGCTTGAGTTGTTTGATCTTGGCCCCCTGCTGGATCGCGTTGTTCACCGCCCACTCCATCCATTGGATCGCCATTTCGATGGCCACCACGTCGCTTGTCATCCGGACCAACTGCGTCGCCACTTCATTCGGATGCCCGTAATCCGTCAGGATCTTCAGCACCGGGATCGGACTCATGTTCACGAGCGTCACATCCGCCGCGCTCATCGCGGTCTTACTGTAGATATTGGTCACGATGTTCTGGAGCGCCGTCGCTGTGCGGCTCTTGAATCCTTCCATGGCGGTTTCATTCTGAGCTTGGATCTGGAGACATTGGGTGGGATCATCGGTGCAGGCATAGACCCGGACGGTCTCCGTCGGGACCACGTCGATCAGGTCCGAGAACTTGATCGTGGGCGGATGATACTCGGACTGGCCCTGGTCATTCACAATGATCGTGCCGGTCGTCGACATAATGATGCGAGCAGTCTGATCTTCCACCCCCGCCTGTTTCAGGACGTTCCACACGAGATTCCCCGTGATGTCGTATTCCGTGCCCTTCAGCGCCGCTGCCGCATCGGCCGAGGTATTGTCCTGGGCGCTGTCCCGATCTTCCCACGGATCGCCGGTGATGCCGGTCTGGGTCTTGAACTGCTGCCATTTCCTGTACGCAAACTGGTTGAGCTTGTCCGGATCCTTCATGCTCTGGGCGAGCGCTTCCCCCACTTCCTGTCCGGCCTGGCACGGTTGAATCCGACCGAGCGCATTCAACGTCCTCGACGCGGTCTCGATCATGTTGAGGACGTTCGAGCAGGTCTCGCAGAGCTCCTTCATCGCCAACTGGAAGGCATAGCCAAGCACCACGGACCCGCCGAACTGCTGGAGCATATCGACGTACCGGCTCAGCTTGGCGTAGGAGAAGCTGCCCAGGTAGGTGTCGATGCCGGCGCAGCCACGCCGGAACCGTGGCGGGCTGAAATTCCAGAGCGAGAAGTTGTCGTTGTTCAGCCGGATCGAGTAGGCGCCCGCTGCGAGATACCCGCGGCTCTGGCTCTCATAGGCCCCTGGCGTCGCCGTGCTGACGACGCCCCAGCTATCGAACATGGTCTGGAGGGAATCGTTGAGGCTCTGCGCCGAGGCCACGGATGGCATCCAGACCATCGCGCCGGCAATGAACAGGGTCCGCAGTGTCCGCGCAGTCATAGCGACCTCTTCAGGGTGTTACGAATCGCCCGCTTTTGTCATCAAGTGCGGGCGCTGCTTCAGGATCGTGAGCACGCGCTCGCGAAGCTCGTTGAACGTCATGACGCCGGAGCCGATCGCGACCAGGAAGTTCTCCTGGGGAATCGCGAGATAGATCGTCGGGACTTTCTGCAGCGAGACGCGTTCGGCCATGCCGTTGTCCGCCGCAGCCTTCGGGAATTCCTTCAGCCCCTGCCCGTCCAGGGTGACGGGAAAGACCTCGATCTCGTAAGTATCGGAGAACAGCTTCAGAATCTTCGACTGTTCCTGGCAAAAGCGACAGGTGGACGTGAAGAAGAAGAACAGGCCGACATGGTTTGCCCTTGCGGATGAGAGGAGCCGCTCGTCCACCTCCTGCGTCGCCTGGGCTTCCACGTCGTGGCCGAACTGCGAGGTCGGATGCTCGGTCGCAAAATCAAGCTGCGGGTTCGTAAACATCGCCAACTGCCACATGGTCGTGAAGTCCTCGGAGCGTTTGAACACGGCCCGTTGCGCGATGATGTAGGTCTTCACGGTCTCTGGGGTGGGGGCATCCAGAGCGGCCTCGCGCTTGGCTGAAGCCAGCTCTCTCAGCATCCCAGCCGGCAGCTTGCCCAAATCTTCCTGTTCGATGGGGACTTGTTTGAGGAGGTTCCGATACTTCGCTGGGTCCAGCCAGGCTTCGAGCGGAAGAGTGGCGAGCGTCACCGCTGAGCGAACCGCCTCCTCTTCTTCCTCGACCGGATCCTGATACCAGAACCAGCCCTCCCTGGCTCGCTCATAAAACTGGTTCGCCAACCGGGACGAGGACGGATGCTGGTCAGGGAGAGAGCCAGCCCACGCAACGACCGGCGCGAGTGCCGCGCAGATTAGCACGATGAATCCTCGCAGGATTGGTTTCCTCACACTCCTACTCCACCTGAAACCAGGCTCCATTCTGAGTAACCCTCGCACAGTCGCCCATCGCGGGAGAGCCATGAACTAAAACGACACGTCCAGCAGGGCTCGCTACAGCAAACAGCAGCGCTGCAGTTTCCACAGGAGAAAAACGAAGTCTTCTCCAATCACCGGCACCATCTTGCCCATCCCCCACATCAGCACCGTTCGACCGATCGGCTGGCAACAGGGAGCCGGAACATTGGGTATCGGATAGAGCAGCTGGTACTTGTACTGGCTCTTCACGATCAGGCCAGTCGGGAAGTCCGTGCAGATCAACGGCCCGTCACCCGCCGTATAGAACTCGGTACCGAAGCGGGCCAGCCGAGCCAGCAGGCGCGACATGGCCAGCGCCGCCGGTTTGAGCTGCCCGCTCGACTCCGACACATTGCCCGTCGTCGGGTACAGCAATCCGAAACTTCCCGCGCACCAGAACAAGGGATCGATGGGAAAACCAGCTGATGCGGCCAGGGAATCGGCGGCACAGGCCGCAACGGTGAGCGGATTCCCCAACAAGAGGGCTTCCGGGAACAGAATGAGCGCCAGCAGATCATCATTCCAGGAGGGGTCGATCTCGGACAGGTACGCCAGGTCGATCTCGTCGCCCACGGCGGTGGGATTGACACAGGCCCAGTCCACCGCGATCCCCACGATGGCCCACAGGGGAAAGATGTAGAAGTGCGTGTGGTAGAAGGTGAAGTCAAGGTCGGAGGAATCCATATTGGTGTTGGCCGAGCCCCGTCCCTCGAACACGAACTCGGGCCCCAGCGTAATCCCGTTGAGAGCAGGAAAGCACAGGGGCGTGCGGACGATCTCGACCAGCCGGACCGGTTCCCAGAGCCCCAATGGAATTCCCGGGACGCAGAGGTACGGCGTGAGACAGAGGCAGCCGCAGAGCTGAGGCGGATAGACGGCGGAGATCCCCGGCCCGACGGCGGGACGAGTCGAGTCCTCCCCGACCTCCGTGAGCGTGAACCCGAAAAGACTGATGGGAAACATACATTCCCAACAGGTCTTCACCAGGGTATCGGCGAGGATATTCGTGTTCTTCGGACAGACGGCTTCTGCGGTGTCCGGTACCGTTGCTCCCACGAGAACCGCAAACAGAAGGAGCAGCGCCGCGAGGGTTGCTGGCCTGGAGCGCCGCTGAACCGATGCCCGCTCCTGCCGATCAGCCGGCCAGAAGCGTTCTGGCAGTTCCTGTCTCATGGCACGATCTCCTGAACCCGGAATCGATTGCCTTCCTGCGTCACGAGACTCGGGACCGCGACCAGGCCGAACCGCTCATACATGAGCTGATTCGCCCAGTAGACCGGACGGTGCAACAGCCGAGCGAGCGGACCGACATCCCCTTCCGTCACGAGCAGTTTCAGCGGACGGTCCTCGTGAGCCAGGAGGTAGCGCTGAACCCATTGCACCTGTTCCTGCGAGTGGCCATTGAAGAAGATGAGCGTATGGAGCAGCTTCACCTTGTCGAGCGGATTCACGGTCGAGCCGGCCCTGATGTAGAGGGTGCCGGTCTTTGGATCCGTCACGTCATCAGGAAATTGCACGGTCGCATCCACCAGGAAGCTGCGAGATTGCTGCACCTCCGGCAAGGGAAGATGCGGACCTCGATTGATCTTCCGAGCCGTCGCGTCCTCCGCACGGCGCTTGATCGCGTTCCAATCCGCCCTCGCCACCGCCTCGCTCAACACTTGTTTCATATCGCGCTCGGCAATCGACCAGGTCGGAGAATCCGTCCGGATCCGCCGATGCCCGCTCGGCATCGGGAGACTTGGCCGCGCTTCAGTGGTCGGGCCTCCTTGCAAAAACCCTCGCTGGCGCCGGTCAAACCACTCCGCGAGTCCACGATAGGGTCTCTCTTCCCGCACCAGAACCTCCAACAGGTGGCGAACGGACGTCGAGCCGATCACCACTGCATCATGGTCCGCTTTCACGATCGCGAGAGCCGGGACTTCCGAGACCCCAAGCCGACCGTAGAGCACCGGGTCGATCGAGACCGATGCCAGTAGCGCTTCATCGTTGCCCATCAATTGCCGGAACCGTTCGCCCGTCGCCTTGAAGGACAATTTGACCGGCCCGTCGGCGGACGAAGGCGCATCGAGCAGACCCCGGATCACGATGCGCGCGCCGAGCAGCTTCGCCTCGACAAAATATCCCTTGAGCACTTCGTCCGGCATGGACAGGGACAGGAGCAGATAGATCCCATCCCGATTGACCTCGCGAGGCTCCCGGCCTTGGAACGGTTGCCCCACCGTCCGGGAGAAGCGCGCAATCTCTTCCGCCACCTCGCGGGGTGACCGTTCTGGTTCCTGAGATTTCCTCGAAGACTCGCCCGCACTCGACCAGGATAGGGTTTCGCCGCAGAGCAGCCCCGCCACGACCAGCACCGACAGTCCCCGCTTTCCCATCATGATGAAGACGACCTCCTTCTCTGAATCACTGCCACCTACCAGATCGGAGTGACCACCCCTCGGAGATCCTCCGCCCTCACATAGCCGTAGTACCGGGAGTCGAAGGATCGCGGATGGGGCAGGGCCACGTAATACTGGCCCGGTGGAATCGGACTCTCGAGCATCGCCAACCGGATCGGTTGCCCGAGTCGATCACGCTCCAGACCTTCTCCGACCACTGCACCATTCACCAGCACCTGCCTCCCTCGCACTTCCACCCGATCACCCGGCACCCCGACGAGGCGCTTCGTCCAGAGCATCCCGACCCTCGTGTAGGGCCTGGCTGGGGCAGCCGGCTCCACCCGATCGGCAGAGGCCTGCGCCATCACGAACGCCACGAGATCGCCCCGCTGCGGCTCGCGCCCTTTCTCGATCAGGAAGAGCCGGTAGTCCGGCAGGCTGTCGTCCGACCGGAGCGCAAGCTGATACCAGGGACTCGCCAGGGCCAGTACCGGCCAGATCAGCCCGATCCCGAGGATGGCGAGCGCCAGCTTCGGATGCCGGTCATGCCACTCGTTCACCCGTTGCAACAGCCTTTTCATGTTCCTGCTCCAGGATGAGGTCGATGGCCCGATCAATCGTCATCTCGGGACCCCCCGCCTTCACGATGCGATCGATCAAGGCCAGTTCCTCCGCCTTGGTGGAGTACAGCAACTGTGTGCGCCGATCGACGGTCAGCCTGCCGATCCCGCGGCCGTGATTGGCCGTATAGAAGAAGATCTCCGAATAGCCGGCGCCGCGATGGACGGATCGCAACAGTTGATACTCGAACTCGCTCAGGATCAGCCGGCCCCGCTGCTTGATGGACTCGATGCTCTCCGGCTTCTGCTTGAGCAGGAAGACGAAGTCGGAATTGGCCAGCAAGGCCGCCCCGGTCTGTCCCATCTTGTCGTAGTAGTCGTTGATGCCCTGGGTGATCGTCATGATGGATCCCCCGTACTTCCGGACCCGCCGGACGCCTTTCTCGAAGAACGCCGACACGTTGCCTCCCTGGGACAGGAGGTCCCAGGCTTCGTCCATCGCGCAGATCTTCCGCCTGGCCCGGTCGCCCTGGTACATGGCCACCTGGATGTTCATGATCATCTGCAGCAGGATCACCGAGCGCAGGTCCGGGAGCGCATCGAGGCCGTCCAGCTCCAGCACATAAAAGTCCCGCTCGAACTGCATGTTGTTCGGGCCATTGAAGAGATCGCCATAGTTTCCGGCCGCCGTGTAGGGAAAGAGCTGGGTGCCGAGATCCTTGATCCGCTGATCCTCTCGTTCCTGCCCCATTTTCAGCAGCGCCGCCGCCACATCGGTCGGCGTCGACTCGCCTCCTTTGTCAGCGAGCACCTGGATCAAGGCCTGCTCCAGGCAGGACAGCTCCAGATCGGTCAGCGCCCGCGAGGGGGAGAGCATCTGCGCGAAGATCGCCTTGATCATCGCCAGCTCGTCCTTGCGGTCCGCTTCCTCCTCCGGCGACTCGGCTTTCCGGTCATAGCGGCCGATCACGCGCGACAGAGGGTTCAGGCACAGTTTCCTCGCCTCGCGCGAGAACTGCATGAACTGCCCCTTGAGGTGCTCGCACAGCTTCATGTAGCTCTTGCCGGCGTCGATGACCCAGGCCTGGCCGCCGGTGGCCAGATAGGACCGGAAGAAGAAATTCGCGAAGAAGCTCTTGCCCGCCCCCGAGTCGGCGGCGATACAGATGTTGAAGTTCCCCTCCGTATTGGCGAACACATCCAGACTCATCATCTGGCCGGACCGAGACGTGAGCAGCATCACGGGCTGCCCCATGCCCTTCCAGTCGCCGACGATGGGAGCCAGGTGCGCGGGGACGTCCGAGTGGACCGTCTTGAGCCGGCGCAGATCATCACGCAGCAGTGGGACATTCGAGGGAAGCCCCATCGGCAGGCCGAACAGGAACACGCGGAACCCGATGAAATGGTCGTCCTGCAGCAACCAGTCGTGCGTGCGATAGATCGCCTTGATGGCCGAGCTGTGCTTCTCCAACTCCTTGGGATCGTCTGCGTACAGCGCGGCCTGGACGTACAGCCCGATGGTCTGCTTGCCTTCCGCGACGAGCGCCATCATGCGGTTGAAGTGATGGAGTTTCTTCTCGAAGATGGGAATGAGCTTCAGCATGAAGCCCACCGCCTGGTTCGTCACCACGACGTGCTTCTTCCGGAGCGCGGCGACCGAGTTGACCTGGTCCAGCTTCACCGCATTGAGCGTGAGGAAGAACGGACAGGTGATCTGGTCCATGCCTCGCAGGAGACTGCCGATCAGCTCCCGGTTTTTGGATCCGTGCCACTCCTCGGGAAACTGCTGCACCGTCAGGCTCTTGACGAACTTCCCATCGAGTTCGAACATGCGCGCGTGGAGTTTCGCGTAGGTATCCCGCGCCACGACCTGGTCGCTGATCAACTGCGTCGAGTTGTAGGAAGGCGGGCGTTCCTCCCAGACATGGCCCGGGCTGAGCAGCGTATGGAGCAGCCAGATGAGTTCCAGCGGAGGGACTCTGACCAGCGGCAACCCCACGTTGCGCAGCGTCTGCTCCACCCCCTCGAGCTGTTCGACAATGTCCTCGAACTCGATCCCGTTCGGATTGTCCTCTTTCAGGGGCATTGTGACGGACACATAGACGTTGAAGTCCCGGGGCCTGATGCCCGATGTTGGGATCAACCGTGTTCCCTGCGACTCCAGGAAAAACTCCCTCGTGCGTGTCGCATCCCGGAGGAACCGGGAGTCCGGATCCCCCCGATCGCTCAATCCCACGTGCGCATCCAGATAGGGCTGGATCACCGGCGAGGCATGGATCATGAGCTGGTAGGTGGTGCCGGTCGGCGCCTGGCTCGATTCGAACAGGTTCGTGAGCTTCTGAATCGTGTCCGGTCCCATGCCCAACAAGGGCGGACTTTCCCAGACGCAGCCGATCCGGCCGTCCGCCAGCCGGTACACCTGGTTGTCCGGATCATAGGCATGGTGCGGCAGCCAGTCACTAATCGACGTCCGCGCGATCATCTTTCTCGCAAAATACTCAAGCAGGGTCGACATGACGCTCTCTCTCCGAATGACAGGCCGATCGTTTCCGGAAGCCGGAGCTCACGGGAAATTCGGCCCGAAGCCATAGGAATCCACGGGCGAGGCCGGCGTTCCATTCATGGGCGATGGGCCCGGATGGCTCGGAGCCCCTGGCATACCGTTGACTCGCGGCTGCGCCATGGAATGACGGCTCTCGTCCTGAAGGTTGAGATCCTGATAGGGACTGGGACCCGACCCTGTCCCTGAGGCAGCGCCGGTCCCCCCGGTCTTGCCGCGACTCGCTCGTTCAACCATCCGTGACGTCTTCGGCAAGAAATCGGCGCCGGGCCGAGCGCCGTGCGGGACGCGACGCATGCCTTGCCGGTGGCCGTAGACAAAATGCGCCTCGCTCAGCACGACGTACAGCTGAGCCGAATCGTGCAGCCGGCCCTTCGCATCCTGATAAGGAGCGATCCAGACTCGCAGGACGTCCGCCGGGACCAGGACCGGCTTGCCCAGATAGGAATCGATCGTCCCCGCCAACGGTGGCGCTGGCGGAAACCCCTCCTTGGGGCCGGTCGGATTGCGACCGTGACTCTCCTGCGCGAGATCCTGGGATGGAGGAGACGGCTCAAACCTCCGATCGAAGTTCTCCGAGACCGACCGGCAACTGGCGGATTCAGGATAGCCCTTGCAACTGAATTGCGACTGATACCCGCACCCCCATAATAGGGTGAGCGCCATCGCCATCGAGCCAGTCCCAACCTTTCCGCCGATCCGTCGCATACTCAATCTCCTTTCGCGAACCACGGTTCTTATTGTCCAGCCGAGGGGCCAGGATTCGGCCGAACCTGGCCCAGGATCTCCTCCGCGGAACGATGCCCGAGCATAAGGGTGCCGTTCGGCAAGAAGATCGACGGGGTGCTCGACACATGCAGGTCGTGACCCAGTTTGAGATTCTCGTCGATCGGATGGGCACAGGGCTGCTCCGGAGATGGGACCGGCTGACCGGCCAGGGCGTGATCCAGCATGGCCACCTGATCCTCCGCGCACCAGATCGCGACGGACTTGCGATAGGCATCCGGGTGCGGACGCACCAGCGGGTAGAGCACCACCGCGACGGGCACACCGGCCTGAACAATCTTCTTCACTTCAGGATGAAATTTGCGGCAGAAGGGACAATCCGGATCATCGAACAGCACAATCGGGCGCAGCGCAGGCTCCCTCTGTGCCTCGGCTTGTGGTTTCAACAGAATGACCTTGGAGAGATCCAAGCCTGAGAGCACCTCCTGCTGCTTGCGCCTCAAGTATTCCCTGGTCAAGTTCCGTCCGGAAGCCAGGTCGAACAGGCCACCCGAGAAGACGTACCGCCCGCTCTCATGGACATACAGGATGCTCGCCTCCAACGCCGCTCCGTCGGTCTCGACCAGATACCAGCCAGCGATCTCGGTTGGCGAGAGATGCTTGATTGTCACTCCGGGGAACTTCGCCTCGAATGTTGCTCTGACCGCCCCTTCCGGAAGTTCCTCCGCAACAACGGGCCCTGAGCCACAGAGCATCGCGACTACGACCAGAGTGACCCTCATCGAGAGTCCCAGAAGATCTGCTGTTCGCATGAGCACACTCCAACATAGTCCGGTCATCGACTTGCTCCCTTCGGGTATTATTGGATCGGCACCGCCGACGGGTTAAACGAACCCGGTGGGCTGTACACGCTGCTGGATGGAGCAGAGGACAAGAAAAACTCCTCGAGTTCCTTTCCATCCGACACAATGAAGTCCACCTCCCGATCCGCTGAGATCTCGATGATCGGGAAAATCGAGGAGGCCATCACGGCGTAGTGGCGAGCCAGCAACGACGCCGCGTTCCCCGCTCCGCCCGCCACCCCCGCCATTGCGAGCTGGCCCGCCGGCGGAAACGTGAAGGCTTGCGACGGACTGCTGGAGATGACGAAGCCCTGCTGAAACGGCATGAACGCGCGGCTGATGCCCGACACGAATCCGGCCAGGAGCGAGCGCGCCAACATCGCCCCCTCTTTCATCACCACCGGCCCGCGCATACCAGCTTTGCCGTCCTCGCCGGCGACGAAGCCTTTGATGGTCATGTCCACCGCTGTGCCGTTCTGCCGGACGCAGGAGATATTCACCCCGCGGATCTGCACGCGCTCCGACGACAATTCCGCGAGCCCTTCCCCCATTAAGAAGCAGTCGGTGGCATGCACCCGAAAGTCATTGGGGAGTTTCATCAGATCCCGGATCTGCATCAGGATGGGAGAGGGACTGTTCCCCATCGCGCCTCCGCCCCCTCCCGTAGCGCCGGCGGTCCGCGCCGGCGCATCCAAGCCGGAGAGCAATTTGACAGGCACGATCGTGCCGGTGGGCAGCCAGTACTTCTTGGGCTGATTCGTCCGAAGGGACACCGGCTCGACCCGGAAGGTGCGGATGCCATCGGTCGGTGCCACAATGACATCTTTCTTCTCACTGCCGACCTGGCGAGCCGGGATGGGCGCGGAGGCCGTGCCTGGAACCCGCGGCGGAGTGCCGGAGCGCTGGTCACTGGCATCCGGCCCTTGGGTCCAGGTCGAAGGAAGCGGGGGCGGCAGGACCCCGTTTCGCACGGCTGTCTTGTCCGCTCGCCCGTCGCCCGTCGGCCTGAACTCAGGCTTGAGCGGCTCCTTCTCCTTTGCCTCCATGCGCACGCGAAGCGCATCGATCATCCGCCGCAACTCCTCCTTCTCTTGCGACAGCGCCTCGATCCGTTTCCCCGCCTCCGCACGCCAGATCTCCTGGTCCGTTTTCGCCGCATCCAGCGAGACTGGTTTGGACTGCGCCTGGGCCTTGGCCCCGTGACTGCCGGGTGTCCGGAATTGGTTGAGCCCCACCGTGCCGACGGCGAGCACGACGAGACCGATCAGCCCGATCAGCCATTTCGACGGCGGCGTCTTCGGTTTCCGGTTCGGATCACCGCCCGGATTGAGAATTGGGCTTGTTGGTTTCTGCTGCATCGGATTCATGTCGTCATCCTCTTTCGCCTCGGCGCGGACAAGCCTTCCCCCGGAGTACAGCCCGACCGTGCCGCTCTATTTCGCCGCCGGAGACGGAACCAGATCGATCCACAAGACTCGCACCTCTTCGCCCGATTCGATGACGTGGCGATTCAAGGCGATCGCGAGCTCCTTTCCCGTGAAAAACTCCGACTCACGGAGCGTCTGCGTCCCGGACGTCTTGTTCGCCAGCCGGTATGCCATCACGCGATAGCGTGGACAGCGGGATTCGATCCCCTTGACGACCTCGAGCTCCATCCACTTGGGGTACTGCTCCGGGTCGATCGGTGCGGAATGGCAGCTTCGCGGCAAGTCTTCCAACGCCGCACGCCGCATCAACTCGACGAGCCCATCCACGTAGTCCGTCGCCATCTTGACGGGATCGTCTTCCCCCTGCCCTCCTTCCGCCCGATCGTCCTGGACCGTGATCCGTTGCGTCGATTCCTCGCTGGCCACCAGTTCGAAGACGTAGGCCTGTCTGCCGGCCATCACCACGAGATCCGCCGGGCTCGTGCGGACGCGAACCATGACATACCGGCCCTGCGCCTTCGCCTCCAGATCCGGTTTGGAGCTAGAGACGGACGTCACCTCTTCGGGCAGCTCGATGACATTGATGTCACGAAGCGACACCGCCGCCCGCAGCGTCCGGCTATCCTCGACGGTCAGTCTCTGATCGGCCTGACTGAACGGCGGACTTGCCAGCGCGAGCGCGATCGCGATGCTGGCTGCTGATCGCCACAATCTCAGGCCTGAAGTCTTTGAATCGCAGTGTGAGATGGTATTCACGCTCCTCCTCCGCCACCAGAATCGACCCCGAAAACCGGCGTTCCAACCCGCTGATGATCACGTCGTCACCGACGATCTCCGTCGCGTCTGGGAAGAACACCCGATTGAGGTTATTCCCGACGATGTAGATCCGCTCGGCCCCCAATCCTTCCGACATCATCCCGTACTGCTCCGGCGCCACGTAACGCAGCAGGACCGTGTGGCCGAACTCGACGGATCTCGGCGTGACATTCGTGACGAACGGCAGCAAGGTCAGGGCGATCTGCCGCCGGTACTCGTCCGAGACATTCCCGTCCGAGGTCACCAGGTATTCCTGGGAGACCGACGCGGGAACCACGTGGAGAATCTCCACCCGGCGATACAGGCCGTTCGCCATCAAGGCCAGCACCAATCCGATGTTGGCCAGGAGCAGGAAGAACGCGATGGCCCGCGTGCTGTAGAGATCCTTCACATAGCGTCCGATATGCATGCGCTCCTCACTCGATCAACTCCCGAACCGTTCCATCCGGCCCCAACGGCAGGTCGAATCCCGGGATCCCGTACCAATAAGCGAAGTGGAAGATGAATCCGTCGCTCTTCCCGCTCTTCAGCGTGGAAATCATGAACGTGCACAGGAGGCCGACGACGAGCAGAGAGGTCAGCTGCCGCGTGAGGATGCCGATGAAGCCGCAGAGAATCAGCACGATCAGTTCATCCAACTCCCACCAGGCGATCTGTGGCGGACTGTCCATATATCTCGGGATGAAGACCTGCATCGTGACCCTCCGTACCGACACCCACCCGCTGACCCGTGGACCCGGATCTGTCGCCGTGAACCAGAACGGGATGGAGTCGTCTGTGCAACCCCATCCCGATCGAGCCTGTGCCTTACATCAGTCCCGTGGTAATGGTCGGGATCACGGTTGGCAAATAAAAGGACCCGGCTGCGACGCCGAATCCGGTGAACATGTAGCCCCACCGGCCGGCCATCGCAGAACCCAGCCCGATGGCCCCGGCAATCAGGCCCAGCAAGGTGCCGAGCGAACCCTGCATCCAGCCCGTCAACAGGGTGTTCAGCGGCCCGAACGTCGCATCCGCTCCCGCAAACGCCGGAACCGCCAGGATCGCCAGGCTGGCGAAGAGCACCATCGCTATCATGCCCAGAACCGCTGTCATCTTCTTCACGAGGTTACGCATGTGGAACCCTCCCCGTTCTATCCTCGGATCATTCAGAGCTGAAACAACTGATCGTGCAGCCATGCCGAACAAAGTAGGTCACCAGACCGTCTTAGTTGCTCACTGAGTCACCTCTCTTTTCTGCATCGCAGTGGCCGGCCCCAGCCGTTTTATACGGAACGTCGGATCAGCCTCGGAAGTACGGCAGTGCACCGCCCGCGATTCGCCTCATTTCCCTTGATCGTTCCGTCGCCCCACGCGTGCTCCAGAGTCTAACCGCACCGTCCCATGATGGAGATCCGTTCCTGCTCCATGATCTCCTCCGAGTGACTCCGCGTTGCTGATCGCGGTGGGCCGACTGCCAGACGGTTGTTTCGGCAACAACACGGGCAGAGACCTGACTGTCTTCAACAGTGATGACAGCGCTTCTGGAGCCGGATCGAGGATCCGAGCGGATGGAAGAGGCGAGAGCAGATCCGATTCGGGACAGGTCATCGCCGTTCCAAGCACATACTGAGGAGTCTCTTTCACCATCACGATTCCACTGGGAAGCAGGAACTTCCGTTCACACAGCTTGACGACTGTTGCCGCCTGGACAGCGACCGCGGACCAGACAAGCACGCCCGCCGCTAAGAGACTCATCGTTCCCCATCGCATCAACCACTCCTTCTGCGCCAGCAGGGTCTCGCAGCGGCGTCACTCTAGAAGGCACGACGCTCCGCCACCCTGACGATTTCACCGAGAGTATTACCGACTGATGGTGAGCGCGAAGGAGAGTGCGGCAGCGCTCTAACGCAGAGACAGTGGCTGGTGCGAGACGGACGAGCAGAGCGATGAAGTATGATGCTGAAATAACCGGCTATGGCGAACGGACGCGTGATCCCGTTTCAATGCCGTGTAAAAGGCCTGAGGACTTCCGATGTAGACCAGATGCTTCTGCGCCCGGGTCACCGCGGTATACAACACTTCCCGTGTCAGCATCGGGTAGTGGCTCGAGTGCATCACCACAACCGTGCAGGGAAATTCCGATCCCTGAGCCTTATGCACAGTCATGCAATAGGCCAGGGCTAGCTCATCCCACTCCGTTTCGGCATAACAAATCTGGCGATCCGGATAGGCGACCTGGAGCACGCGCTCCGTTTCTGACACCTCTGTGATAGACCCAATCTCACCGTTGAACACCTGCTTCTTGTAGTCGTTGTCCAAATGGATCACTCGATCCCCGACGCGAAAGGGAACGCCATCGACCGAGGTCCCGGGATTCATGACGTCCTGCAGGACTCGATTCAGCTCCACCGTCCCCAACGGCCCCCTTTTCATCGGAGCCAGGACCTGAATCTCCTGTGGTCGAAACGGCAGCCTCGGAAGGACATCCCGCAGCGCCGCAAGCACTTCTTCCGGCTCGTTCCGCAGGTGAAACTCGCATTCGCCCCGCGAGCCTGAGAGCAGAGACGGCACGGCCCCGAAGTGGATGTCGTGAGCCAGACGAACAATCCGCGACCCGGCCGTCTGGCGCTGGATCTCGACGAGCTCCGTGACCGGACAGATATTGGCCGCGATGACATCGCGGAGAACCTGTCCCGCTCCCACCGCAGGCAGTTGATGGATGTCGCCGACGAACACCAGCCTGGTCCTCGCCGGATCCAGCGCATTGACCATCGCGTCCGCCATTTCAAGATCCATCATTGGTGCTTCATCCACCACCAGCAGATCGATCCGCAGCGGCCGTCGCCGATTGAACCGACAGCCGTCCCGGGGGTGCCATTCCAGCAACCGATGGATGGTCATGCCGTCCAGGCCGGTTCCCTCCCCCGCCCGCTTCGCCGCTTTCCCGGTTGGAGCCGCGAGCGCCACCTTCAATCCCAGCCGCACCGCCTGGCGCAACAGATATCCCACGGCCATCGTCTTTCCCGTCCCAGGTAATCCTGCAATCACCGACAGACCATGATTCAGTGCCCGCGCGACCGCCTCTTGTTGCACTGGGGTCAGCGCCAGGCGTTCCACGGCCGCCAACTCAATCCGGGATGGGAGAAAGGTCTGCCTGGCCAGGTTCCGCAACCCCGCCTCAAGATCTCGCTCCGCGTGATAGAACCGAGGCAGGTACAGGGTGCGCTCCCACTCCTGCAGTGTCCCACGCTCGCTCGCCCTCGCCACCGCGGCCTCCAACTCAGTGGCCTCGACATCGAGCACCTGTTGCGCCTCTTTCGTCAGAACCTCGCGCGGCAGACAGCTATGGCCTCTTCCTGCTTCCCGCTTCAGGACATAGTGCAGGCCGGCGACCAGCCGATGAGGATCGTTCACTGCCATGCCTCGTCCCCTGGCAATGCTGTCCGCCCGCTGAAACCCAATTCCATGAAGCTCCGCCAGGCAGTACGGATTGGCCCGGACCTGCATCGCAGCCTCCTCTCCGAACTGCCGCAAGGCCTTATGCGCCAGACTCACGCTCAAGCCCAAGCTCAACAACTCGGTCAGCGCCGCCGCCTGTCCTTTCTGCATCTGCCAGGACTTGACGAGATGCTCGATCGTGGACTCGCCAATTCCCTGAATCTCGATGAGCTGTTCGGGGTGCAGATCCAACACGGTCAATGCATCTCTGCCGAAGCGGTCGACGATCCGCTGCGCGAGAACCGGCCCGATGCCATACAGCACTCCCGACGCGAGATAGGCCTTGATCCCTTCCAACGTATGAGGGCGCGCGCAGCTCACCGCTGCCACGCGAAACTGTTCGCCCCGGGTGCCATACTCCCAGCGGCCCACCAGAAGCAGGCGCTGAGACTCTACCGGCTGCGTCCGCAACAGGCCCACCACTTTGAAGACCCGATGCCCATCGAGCGCGGACGCAGCCTTTGCAGCCTCGCGCACGGATAACACGGTAAATCCGGTCTCAGCCTTCCGGTACAGAGCCCGCAAGACTTCCACCTCGATACAGATATCCGAGCCTGCAGCTACTCGCTCCTGATCCACCGATGCTCACTCCTCCCCACTCTGCCTACGCACCTGGCTCGTCTCAAACAGAGAAACGACCAGTTGAAAGACCCCACTTCATCACTCATGCACGACCCGCGCGAGGTGAACCCCACTCACCCATCCCTTGAACCGGCGCACGGAACATCGATCGCGCTCTCCAACCACAGACCGGGTGTGTCTCTGAGTCCTTCCTGACGCAATTCGATCGGCCAGATCCAGACGCCGCCATCGCTCCGACCCCATGAGCTCACTGGCTTCCATGCTGGAATCGCTCGCGTTGGTTCAATTGCCACTCCAGCCAACAGGCCAGAGCTCGATCAACCCCCGACCTCATCAAATACGGATGGCGAGACATGCGAGCGAGCACGTACTGGAACCACACAGGTGCCCGATGCTTCGGCATGATTGCCAACAACACACTCACCCCGGAGAGCCATGTGATTCGCAGCGTCCTCAGCGGGTGCCGATCCATGACCTCCAAATCATCCAGCAAGAGTTCTTCCAGACACTCCCGACGACCAGCTACGGTCGGTTCCGGTGGAACGCTCACCTCCTCCAACTTCCTCGCCTCCTGGTGGATCGGGCCATGCTGTTGCCCCCGTCACGCGTTGTCTTCCGACATACTCTTTCCAGAGGTCCGTCGCAAATGTTCCGCCCTGCCCTTCACAACCCACCGGACGGAACGGTACTGTCCGAACTAGCGAAAGAGTCCCCCGCCCTCCCCCGGGACTCGCTTCTGTTTTCCATTGTGAATATAGAGACCATTACGCCTCTATTTTCACTCTGGCACATCGACTTCGTGCTGCTTGCCCTCCTCGACCACGCCCCTCCCCTCATTCTGGCGGCCACGACCGGATAGACCCGCAACGGTTCTTCTTCTCGGTATTTCCGAATATGAGCCCTCGACAGGTGGTCTATGCTCGCCGAACTGATCCATCCCCTCGCTGCCATGGGAGCACAGGACTGGCCGTATCGGCCCCGTCCCTCCAGCGCCGGTCCCAACCAATGTGTGCGGAAACTGGTCTACCACGCGCGCGAGTTCCCCCGAAGACAGGCCCACGGCCGGTTCCTGGTCGTGCTGGACGATAGCTCCTGGCACGAAGAGCTCACGCTGAATTGGATTGAGCAATCGGCGTTTCAGCTGCGGGATCGCCAGACGGAGGTCATCTGCGGAGAAACTGTCTTCGAAGGGGAGCCATACACCATCCTGGGGCACATCGACGGGATCGTCACGGATTTGCTCGGCATCGACCGACTGCTGGAACACAAGGCCATCGAACACTTCACCTTCCAACGGTACGCGGAGGGCGACTATCCCTTCGATTACTTCGCGCAGGTCTGCTTCTATTTACACGGCATCACCAAACTCAACCCGGACATCAACGAAGCCCTGCTCCTCATCAAGAACAAGAACCAGAGCGCCTACCTCGAATACCGACTACACTACGACTTACCGAACGACCGACTCAACGTGGTCGAGGTCGTGCATTCCAACGGAGAGCGTTCTTTCCCGAAACAGGACGTCATCGGTCTGTACCAGCAAGCGTTCGCCCGATTCGCGCAGATCGAACAGCATCGGGCTGACCAGACCTTGCCGGACCGACCCTACGAAGACGACTCCAATTACCATTGCCAGTACTGCCCTTACTCACGCCGGTGCTGGGAAGGCCACGTGGCTCCGGTGCTCACGAATACGGTTCTGCTCTCATCCGACATGGCGGCACTGGCTGCGGAGTACCTTGATCTCGACGCCAGGATCAAGCCCCTCACCAAACGATTCGACCAGGTGAAGAAGCTGCTGAAAGCCGGCCTCAAGACGCAGCAAGCCAGCGAAGCAGAGGGGCACGGGTTCATCGTCCGCATCAACCAATCCACGCAGACCAGACATGACGTGAAGCTGTTGCCGTCTTATGTCCAGGAGCTGGCTGAGACCACGCTGTCCATCGAAAAACTGTCGGTGAGCAGGGTCGCCCAGGAAAGCCGGACTCTTCAGGCCGATCCCGACCCTCGGGTCGCCTGATCCAGGCAGGGCCGCCGAACGTCCGCCAACATCACGTCATCGCTCGTCCCAAGTCCATCACAAGGAGGCACATCGCCATGACCACGACCTTCATTCCGTTCACGCGCATCAACGGCCTCTCCAACCGCCGTCGCTACCCGATCATCGGCAAGATTCGCCTGGGCATCCGAGCGCTCGGCAAGAGCGGCAGCTATCCCGTCGAAACCCCCTACTTCGTCGTGCCGAAGGAGGTCCAAGAACTCTATGGGGAGAAACCCACCGAGCTGGACGTCATGTTTCCTTCCAACAGTCCGGATCTGATTTTTCCCCAATCCCTCCGATGGTACGGAAACTCCCATGGGCTGAAATGCATCGGGAACAGGAAACAGGCCCAGCGCCTCGACGAACGCACCTTCCGATTCGAGCCGCGCGAATGCCCCTGCGAACTCCTTGAGAAAGGAGAGTGCTCGGAGCGCGCGCAGCTGCTCGTCATGCTTCCCAGGATCAGCATGGCCGGTCTCTATCAGATCGACATCGGCAGCTCGAACAGCATGATCGACATCAACTCCTACTTTGACTGGATGAATACCCACATCGGGCGGTTCGCGATGATCCAGCTCAAACTGCGACGGGTCCCGCGCCACATAACCCACAAAGGCCAGCCCCGCACCCATTACCCGCTCGCCCTCCGCTTCGACGGGTCGGCGGCCGACATCGAGGAGTTGAAAAAGCAGAACGCGGGAATCCTCAGCAAGCTGGGTTCCATCGAAGTCCAGGAACCGGAGGACACCAATCCGGCCATGGATCCGAATGCCACGATGATCCTCGAACACGACCTCCCGAAGGCGTTGTCCCTGAACGGACCCGGCTCTGAGCAGGCCGAGAGCGCCACGTCCGAGCCGTCGGCGACCTCGGGTCCGGCACGAGCCGTGGAACAGGCCGATCAATCCCCCTCTGCCGCTCCCGACACGCCGGCAGCGCCACCGATGACCGAGCCCCAGAAACGACGCATTCTGCGACGAGCCAAGGAAGCGGGATTGGCCGAGGACCTCATTCTCGCCAAGATCCACCACCTGACGAAGAAAGAGGCGTCGGCACTGATTTCCCAACTCGACCGCCAGGACCATTCGTTATTCGACGCCGCTGCTCCGGCCACGGCGCCAGCACTTTCGGGTCCGCGGTCTGAGGTATTGGAACCCCGCGCGAACGGAACGCCAAAGGCCAACGAGCGCCTGACCCCGATGACCCGCGTCCAATTCAAGACGAGCAGCGACGCGACCGCATTCGATCAAGCAGCAGACGGTGAAGCCCCAGTGGCAGATGGCGGAGGGGTCCCCCCTTTCCTTCCCAATACGGAAGGAGTCGAATTCTAAGAGGACGGTGTCTCGACCAAACTTGTGGAAACTGATTACATAATCTTCACGCCATTCTATATATACATTAACCGTTTTGACACCCATATTATTTTGAAGTACGATATAGCCATCAATCGGGACTCATAGGGGCATAGGATGACATGAAGACCACTATCGAAATCGATCAGCATCTCCTGCGACAGGCTCAGAAGGCGCTTGGCACGGACACCATCAAAGGCACCGTCGAAGCCAGTCTACGAACGGTCATCCGCCAGGGTCAGTTACAGAAACTCGCGGATGCGCTCGGGACGATTCCCCTCGACCTGACGCCCGACCAGCTGCGACAGCAACGGCGCAAACGGACCTCGCATGTATCTCGTTGACACGTCCGTGTGGATCCATGCCCTGCGTCCAGCCGGTCATCCCGAAATCCGTGCACGACTCAAGCCGTTGATCCTCAGCGGGGACACCGCGATCACCGAGTGGATTCTCCTCGAACTGATGACGGGCCTCACGAAGTCCGAACATCCGGATACCTTGTTGCAGTGGTTTGCTCCCGTGACACGCCTTCCGTTCGAGGTGGTCTGGTGGGAAAAGGCCTGGCAGAATGCGGGTCGACTAAGAAAACACGGAGTGTCGCCCACAGCTGCGGATTGTCTCATCGCCACGGTCGCGGTGGAGCACCGCGTTACCTTGATCCATTGCGACGCCGATTTCGAAGCCATGCATCCGGCGCTTCAGTTGCAGACCCTCGATTGGACGCAATACCTCACGAGGTCCTAAACACAGCTTCTGGTGCGTGAGATTCATGATCGCGCATGTCGCAGCCGCCGAAGCGTCACCAGTCAAGATGGTCGTGTCGGCAAGTTTTCCCTCGAACGAAAGGCGGCCGTCCTCCAGTGGCTGAGACCGCTTCGCATTTCACACCGCCAGTGCCGTTGAAGGATCAGCGATACGGCAGGCACTTCCATGCGACAGACCGCAGGGCCTGAAAATACGAAGGGCTGACAGGATCTCACTCCCGTCAGCCCGCTTCATTGCACACCCGGCTTATTTTTTCTCACCGACCTCGACCTTGGCAGCCTGCAAGCCTTGAATCAACTTCATCCAAGCGGGCGGCAGGACACTAGCGAGTTCCCCCAAGGCCTTCCCTGAAATGTTCCGGAGCGCATCGAAGAGCCCAACCTCCCCCTCCTCTTTTCCCACAAGCGGCAGCATCCAATCCGGGAAATATCCCGCTGCAACCAGGTAGTCCTCGACCGGCTGGTCCAATGCCACAGCCAAGGCTCTCACCTCACTCTTCGTCAAGCCCGCCAGCCCTGCCGCCACCAACCCAAGCCGCCCATTGAAGCCCAACTGCGCATCCAAGAGTCTGATTTCGGTTTCCGATCGTCCTTTGAGATCAGCCTGAACCCGCCGTTGGAACTCCTCCGGCATGTTCTCTTCCCCTCGAGGCGAAAGATGGGCCGCGACTTCAGGAGAGACGATCAATCGCGCACGCGCCAGGAGGAGGCTATGCGTCACCGCTGCCCGCTCCTGAAGATCCGCACAACAAACCCGTGCGATGGCCCGCAGCGTTTCATCGCTCGGCAACGCCCCGCTCTGTTCATCCTCGATCTGGTACAGGTGCGCCGGAGACATCTTGAGCTGGCGAGCCAACTCTCTCGGGTTCAATCCCGCCCGCGTCCGCACCTCGCGAATCAAATTCCACAGGGCCGTCTCGGCCATCCTGACTCCTTATCTATAAACCAACTGATAGACGTATAACAAAGTTAGTCATGCGTGTAAAGAACAGGCTATCTCAAAATACCATCAATTTTTAATGTTTTGTATTTTCAATTAGTTACGATCATTATGCCTGAATCTGTATTACTCAGGAAGCGACAGGTTACTGTAGTTAGTATCCCTCTTGATCTCTGTTAACTAGTTTACATACAATACCATTTCAACTCCAGGCTGGAGTTCGCTTTAAGCGCAGTCAACATGAAACTTCAAGAATCTACACACGCGAACCCTCGCTCAGCCCACCGTGCCCCGATTCATTCGTCCGGCTTGATCGAGTCATCTGTACGGCTCCATCCAATTTTCTACGACATCAGTTTCCGGAACCCACCTTCCTCCAGCGCGCCTGCCTTCCTGTGCGTCTGCCAGCCTTTCTCCATGAGACCAGAACCCATCCGTGTTTCTCCGCCGAGAATTGCAACATTCGGTGTAGAGGTACCAGTCTTCCTTTCGATCAAGTCTCTTCAGTTCACAGCGCTGTTCATGTCTGCCACTTTGTTCATCTCCATAAGGGAAAGGGATCATCATGTTCGTGCCTTCAAACGCTTCGTTGCACCTCGCCAATCCTCAGAACGCCATCTTCGAACTCTGGCAGAAGCACGACAGACTCATCGAGGCGGTCATCGACCGCTACCACTGCCTCGATCCGGCCGTCAGCCGAGAAGATCTCAAGCAACAATCGTTCATCGCCTTCGTTGAGGGCCTGGCGAACTACGACTTCACGAAAGGGGCGCACTGCCAACTGAGCAGCTATATTTACCGATTCCTCCAAAAGGAGTTCCACCGGCTCGTTCCGGGCAGGGACAAAATCGTGCTCGTCGAGGATCCCAGCGGCACCTTCCTCAAATTCATCGAATACTCGACCTACGAAAAACGGAAGCGAGAATTCCAGCAGCTTGGCTACCGCACCACCATCCTCTCTCGCATCGAGCGATTCCAGGAGACCTCGTTCCAGGATGCGCGAGACGAGGCCAGTGAGGATTCTCAGGAGGTACCCGGCTCACAGGATGGTCTCGCCGATGACGTCCACAAGATCGATGTCTCATCCCCGGACGTCGGAGACTCGATCCCGGCATGGATGGACGCACGGCACTCGGAGCGATTCAGTGAAGACCAGCCTGCTCGTTAACACCTCGAAGCAGGAGTTCCACGCGCTGGCCCGAGAACTTGGGATCGCCCATGGCCTGACCTGCCCGCGAATCGACGCGCTCGGGGAGGTCCCATACATCTCACTGCCCGCCTTCCGCCAGGTGCTGACTCGGTTCCACATCACGCATACCACCCAGCAACTCCGCCTCTGGCTCCCCCTGCCTCGCACCCATCTTCCGCCCGCCCTCCAGTTTCTGCTCTGCCACGCACCGGAGCGATGGTATCTCCTCCGGACGCGCGGCCGGGGCGGGCGCAACGGGCGCCGCTACGCCATCCCTCTCAGCTTTCTCTCGCCGGACGCCCAGGACTTCGTCCGGACCAACCAACTTGTCCGCAAGGACATCTCCGACGACACGTTGATCCACACCATCCGCACCTTGCTCGGAACCAACCCCCGACTGAGGTCGACAGAAATCCATCGGCACTTACTGCAGGAAGGCTTCTCCATTCACTATCAAGCTGTTCGGAAAGCGGTCGGAACCATCAAACTGCGAGGCGTGTATGCAACCCTCTGTCATGATCCCAGTCAACCAGTTGATCGTGAACCCCGAGTACAGAGACCTGTTTCCCCCGCTCGCTGACCCCGACTTCGACGACCTCTGCCGGAGCGTCGCGGAAGTCGGCATCCTCTGCCACTTGATCGTCGAGCGGACCGGTGACCGGTACACGATCCTCTCCGGTCACCATCGCTACGAAGCAGCCATCCGAGCCAAGTACGGCGAGGTGCCGTGCAGCATCGCCACCACGCTGGAAGAAAAGATCGCCGCCCTGTTCGACAACGTCCATCGCCGCCACCTGTCACCCCAGGACCAGGAGCGCCTTCGGCAGTGCGAGGCCGATTGGAAACGCAAGGCCCTTCAAAGCCTCATCCCGGAACTGCAGGCCCTGATTCCGTATCTTCCGGGCGAGATCAAGTTGACCCTCGCCGCCGCCTCGCCCGAACGGCAACGCGCCTATCTCACGGAGCTTCAGCAACGGCTCACCGCTCACAGCAGCTCCGCTGCACCAGTCGCCCCGGCTGCCGAGCAGAGCTCGTTGATTCACGATCTCCGGCAGCAAGTCCAGGAGAAACAGCTCCAGATCCAGTCCCTCAACAACCAGATCACCGCACTCCAACAAACGCTCAAGCAGGCGAAGTCCCTCGCCACGACCCTGACCTCGAAACAGAAGGCAACCAACGCGACCGTCGATCATGCCGTGCAGAGCCGTTTCCAGACCGAGCTTGAGGACTTCAGACAACGACTGGAGGACCTCTCCAAGCAGCTGCAAGCGGCTCACAAGGACAAGGAGACACTGGAAGAGCAACTCCAGCAGGAACGCAACCGTATCAAAGCCATGGAGGCAGAGGTCAAAGCCGCTGCGCTCCAACAGCAGCAGGCGGTCGGCCGATTCCAGGACTCGCTCCGCCACATCCCCGGCCCCGAACTCCTGTCCAACGGACTCGATTGTGCCAGTCAAATCCTTGCCACCTTGGCCGTCTATGCGAAGACGATCACGACCTGGAATCCTGGAACCCCGGACCATGCGGCGAAGACCTTGCGCAAAGTAGAGCAACAGCTCGGACTGCTGCAGCAGGCCATTTCGGCGGCCACCCGCAGGGGACAGGACGCTCATCCCGTCGGGAACGGGACGCCCAAACTCAGCGTGGTTGGGGCCGGTGCCTCCAAACCGAACACTGGACGGCCAAGGGATAGAGGCAAATCACTGGACGGGTGACCATCCGTTGGGGCCAATGCTGACAGAGGGCTTCAGGACCTAGCCAAGTGGCTAGGCTGCCCCCTACGAATGTCTAGGTGTGCAGAGGATCGTTTTGCTGGTATAAGAGCCATGCACCATCACAACCGTGTAAACCCTGACCCAGAGCCACGTTGCTCGATGGACTGTCTTGACACATCAACGCGCTCTCCCTGCCACGGTGTCGCCAACGCCACGCTGGCGAAGACCACGCTCCTGCAGCGCATCCGTGTGGCCCTCAGCAAGATCAGCATCTATAACCAGATCGCCAAAGAACCCGAATCCTGCCCCTCTTCGCTGATTGAACAACAAATCCTCACGCTGCTGCTCGCCTCGCAGCTCCACAGCATGTTCCGGAGCAGCCTCGTGCGGGCGCTCGATGTGTGCTGTTCGAGCCTCGACGACGCCATTCACCAGCTCGTCACCAAGGATCTCATTCACGTGCATCCCACCGACCTTCCCTCAAAAGACGTGCTGCTGACTCTGGAACCAGCCGGAGCGCTCGCCGCCCATCGCCTCCTCCAATGGCCCCATGTGCTCGACTCCGTCCTTGAATCACTCAGTCCTGCCACCCAGGAGGAATTGTACGCCCACCTGCTCAACACCCTCCTGCAGCTTCAGGAGGCCAGGCAGATCCCCACCAGTCTGATGTGTCTCACCTGCCGGCACTTCCGGCCCAGGCAATACCCGGAGAATCCGGAGAAGCCGCACCATTGCGCCTTTGTCGATGCCCCATTCGGTGACCGGGACCTGCAGATCGACTGCCCTGAACATTCCGACTCCGCCCCTCTACCGCACCGTCCCATCATCTAGCCACTCGTTCTGTCGGAGCCCGGCGCCATCCTCTCGTTCAGGGGCGTCCGCGAGTGCCGCTCCACCTGCCGTCGCGTTGTAATACATGGGTAGATTGGACTCAGATCGCCATGATCTTCCGCCTACTCTGCTCGGGGACACGACTCGCCTGTTCCTGCGAGCAGGACCGATGACCGCCGCAGGCAAGAGCCCGACGCGGTTCGCGTTCACCTTCCACGCGACCGTCTTCAGGAAGGATCCCGCGTTTGTCGCTCGTGTCACATGGGACTTCACCCAACAAAAGATCCATCGCGAACACGCGCCGCTCGAACGGAAGCCAAAAGGCCGCTTTCACGCGGAGGTCACCGGAACGTTCACCGCGTCGGTCGGGGACATCATCGAGGCGCAGCGCGGACGGACGAAAGAGCGCGACAGCCGCGCGTTCTTCCTTGTCGCCCCCTCCGGGACACTGATCCTGGTCGCGTTGGCGGACGAATTGGATGACGTGATTCGCGTCGGCAACTATCTCGCCGGCCGGCTCGCGGTCGAGGACCTTGGGAAGGGAGGCTGGGTCTTCGATAAAGTGCGGAGCGATTGGCACGGCGAGCCGGTCAGTGGGGAACCGCGGCAATTTGAGTGGACGCCATCACCCAGTTCATCCCTGTCGAGAGACAACATGGATCACCGCAAACCGGATCTCCTTGACGAACTCTCACGGCCAGACGCGATTCCCGCGGCGAAGGGCAGAATCCGCCGGGTTCGCCATCCCGGCTGAGCAGGAACCGCTCAATCCTCACGCTGTGGTAGTCCCCCAAGGGATCGGGGGAACAGCAGCGCTGGACTGTGGGAGGAGTCCTGCCCTCGCTGACAACGGCACCACGGCATGAGCCGCGATCAGTGGACGACCATCCTCGCTGGCTTGACCCCGACGACACTCCTGTCAGTGACATCATGGTTCCGCTGAGTCCGAACATAACGATCGCCGGCAATTCCTCGGTGCAACAGGCCGTGGACTGCATGCTGGTTCGCGGGCGAGATCAGCTGCTTGTGTTTGATGGCTCCACGTTTCCCGGATTGCTCACCCGGTCCGCCATCACGCGGATGAGAGCGGCGGTGCCTGAGCGGGACCGTGCTTGGTGGCGTCTGGGGAAGCCGCCGGGGACTCGGCCGACATGAGGGGACTGACCACGGGGAACTTCACATTTGCATAGAGAGGCGTCGTATCCAAGGTCTGGCCCTTATACGTCTGCCCGTACGTGCGGAAATAAAACCACCGTTTCGGGAGCGACATCACACGATCACGCAGCACCTGACGCTGCTCCGCCATTCTCATGGTTACCCCTCCGCCGAGCGTAATAATTGGCTCAGGTCTGGTGACCAGCGGCGTCGAATCCTCCACGTATTGCGCGGTCTCCGGATGGTTCAGCAGGAAGTATGCCCAGGAACTGATGTTGTCGATGATACTCTGCGCCACGTACGGCCCCACTTCCTCCTGAATCTGCGCCAGGGACTGCGTATAGAGATGAATCCAGATATTGGCCCCACCGCCCTTATTGAACAGCTCCTTGATATCGGGGTAGAGCACGTTATGGCCCTCGTCGATGTGCAGGCACAAGGGCGGAGTGAGCGCACGCCCGGAGGCAAACAGGCGTCCCACCAGGCTCTGAATCATGGAGATGAACACCTTCGCGATAATATGCGCCGTCCGGCGCGTCAAGAGCGTCCCGGTATTGCACACCAGAATCACGCGCTTTCCGGATTCGAGCCGCCGAATGAATTCGTTCGTCTTCGCTTTGCCGATGATCCGTCCGGTCGTGCCGAACGTCAGAGCGGACAACATGGTTTGCAGCGATGCGGACACCTTCGCGTAGAAGTCCTGCATATTCGGGCCGTGGGTGATCTGATCGATCGCCAGACAGAGCTCCTCCGTCCCGGGGAGCGCCTGCAACGTATCGCGGAATTGCATCAGATCCTTGTGCCCCACCCGAAGCTTCACGTCGTAGAAGGAGATTTGAGGAAGGATCCCCTTCGCCTTGGCGAGCACGATCAGCCCCGAGACCACCACCTGGGCCACCTGGGTCGCAATCGCAATGTAGAAATCCTCCCGCGCCTTGATCCCAGAGACGATGTGATTCACCAGCTCGTCTTCCATGTAGTAACTCGACAACGGGTCCAGGTAAACCGACTCATCGGGAAAGATCGGCGTGAGCAGCATCAATTCCTCGAGCCGCCCGCACTCGGCCGCTGTCTGCACGACCTTTGAAAACAACTCGATATCTCCCTTCGGATCGACCACGACCACCGAGTAGCCCTTCCTGATGTCCTGCTCGACGATATTCTCCATCAGGCGCGTCTTGCCCACCCGCGTGGTTCCCAGACACCCGAAATGGCCACTCCGATCGGCATCCCGAATCGCAAACACACCTTCATGCCGAATGTCGTCGAGATTGGCGCCGAATCCCAACAACGTCAGGTCTGGATGAACTGGTCGCAGTCGACCCTTGCTGTTGAGCGCACGGAGTAGCTCCAACGAAGACGCCGTTTTCGCGGCCACGTTGCTTGATCCCGACATACTCCGGTACTACCACCGTCCCGATCTCCATGACGCCCCATTCCCACTCCCACCCATCAGAACGCCCGATCATTTCCCCACATTCCGGTCTGAACCAGAGAGCGGCCCTGGTACCTCATCGACCCTGATGTTCTCGAACACGCAGACTGGCATGCACAGGAAGTAATTCTGGATAGGGAGCCTTCACCGTTCGATATCCGACCACCTTCAACACAGCGACAGGTTACTGATGACGACCCACACCACGAATTCCGTGCCAGGAGCCACCCATGAACGCAGTCCCCTCTCGGAGAACGCTCTCACCGTCCTCCGCGAACGGTACCTGGCCAAGGACGATCATGGGACTCCGATCGAGACGGTGGACCAGCTCTGGGAGCGCGTCGCTCGCGAGATTGCCGTTGTCGAGACCTTGTACGGTGCGACGGCCGAGGAGGTCGACTCGGTCCAGGAGCAGTTCAGGCATCTGCTCGCCTCTCGAAAATTCCTGCCTAATTCCCCCACCCTCATGAACGCCGGCCGCGCCGGAGCCCACAAACAATACTCCGCCTGCTTCGTCATCCCCATCGAAGACGACATGGAGTCCATTGGGAACGCCGTGACAGCCGCGTTGCTGATTCACAAGAGCGGAGGAGGTACGGGATTTTCGTTCTCTAAGTTGCGTCCGAAGGGCGATCGCGTGAGGAGTTCGGGCGGCGTGGCGTCCGGCCCGGTCTCCTTCATGAAGATCATCGACGGCGCCACCGAACAGGTACGCCAGGGTGGAACCCGCAGGGGGGCGAACATGGGCATTCTCCACGTCCAGCACCCGGACATCTTGGACTTCGTGAGTTGCAAGACTCAGGACGGCCAGATCCGCAACTTCAACATCAGCGTGGCCGCCACCGACGAGTTCATGACAGCGGTCAAGGAGGACAGGCCCTACGCCCTGATTAATCCCCGCACGAAGCACCCTGTCCAGGAAGTCTCCGCACGGCTGGTCTTCGATCGCATCGTCGAGGAGGCCTGGAAGACCGGCGATCCCGGGCTTTTCTTCATTGACCGCGCGAACCGGGCCTGCCCCATTCCCGCGATGGGCGAAATCGTCTCGACCAATCCCTGCGGTGAGATCCCTCTGCATGGCTTCGATGCCTGCACGCTCGGCTCGATCGATCTGGCCAAACATCTTCGTCTCCAGCCCGGCCAGCGCCACTACGAGATGGACTGGGGTAGCCTCGACCAGACGATCCGACTCGCGGTTCGATTCCTGGACAATACCATTGATGCCAACGACCATCCGCTTCCCGAGATCAACAGCATGACGCGACACACCCGCCGCATCGGCCTCGGGATCATGGGCTATGCCCGGTTGTTGATGGCCTTGGGCCTTCCCTACGGGAGCGAAGAAGCCCTCCGAATTACGGAGCGGACCGCGGACCGGATGAAAGCCATGGCTTGGCGAGCGTCAGAGGAATTGGCCCACACACGAAGCGTCTATCCCGCTTGGAATGGAAGCACGCATGAACAGGAAGGGAGAAAGGTCCGCCACAGCTACGTCACGACCGTGGCGCCGACAGGCAGCATCAGCATGATCGCCGATACGAGCGCGGGCTGTGAGCCCGAGTTCGCGCTGGTCTGGTTCAAGCAGGTCCTCGAAGGCAAGAAGCTCCCCTACCTGTGCGACCTCTTCGAAGCCACGGCCAGGCGCGAAGGCTGGTGGCACGATCATCTCCTCGACAAGATCGCCGCCAACCACGGGTCTTGCCGTGGGCTCCAGGAAGTCCCTGACCACTGGCAAAACGTCTTTACCGTGGCTCACGATCTCACCCCTGAGCAGCATGTCCGGGTCCAGGCTGCCTGGCAGCGCTTTAGCGACACCGCCGTGAGCAAGACCATCAACCTGCGAGGCACGTCCACGATAGAAGATGTCCGCCACGCCTACCTGCTCGCCTGGGAACTCGATTGCAGCGGTATCACGGTCTACCGCGATGGGAGCCGCGCCAACCAGGTGCTGAATCTCGGCAAGGCGGACAGCGATGGGAAGGTTCGCGATCACGGAGCAAGCGAGGCGGAGGACGGAGACCTCCCTGTCGCCAACCCCTTCGAGCTACCGGATGTCCTGGACGCGAAGCGCGTGCATGTGAACACCACCGATGGTCACGTCTACGTCACGATTTCGACCTTCAGGACCAGGCCGATCGAGGTCTTCATCCACACGCCCGTCGAGGCCAGCAACGCTGAAATCTACGAATCCTTTGCGCGGGTGCTCTCCATCTCCTTACGATCGGGGGTGCCCGTGGAGGCCTTGCTCGAACAACTCGAAAAAGCCAACCAACGATACGGATCGGTCGCAAGCATCCCAGCCGCCATCATCCGAGCACTCCGCATGAGCCAACTGGTCAAAGAGAACGGCAACGGCCTCCCTCCCTGCCCGCAATGCGGCCAGAGCACCATTCGGCAGGAGAACTGCCTCGTGTGCCGGCAATGCGGCTGGACCAAGTGCAGCTGACGGTTTACCCATTATATAGAGAGGTCGGTCATGCCTCCCCAGTCGCTTCCACCATCCGTCCCGCTCAACGCGGCGACCATGACGCCGAGAACGGATCAGAACGTCGGGCTTCAGGTCGGATGGACCGTGGTCTACCGCGATGCTAACGACCGACTGCAGGATGGCAGGATCATCGAGATCCTCGACCCGAGCGCAAACGGCCGCGTCAATCTGGATTCCGGGGTCACCCTCCCCATTGCCAAGATCACCGCCGTCAAGGCCGTCGATCAAGCCGGCCACTGCCTCGCCGCCTGGACCGTCAACCCGCACGGCTACGATGGCACCAGGTCCGCCACTGTCCCGGTGCTCACCGGTCCGGACCGGTGGCTCAAACGGTTCCGCCGCTTGGCCGAACTCACCGCCGGCATCACCAGCAACGATCCACGATTCCCTTCTATCATGCAACTCCTTAACCAATGCGACAAGGCCTATGTCCGCGGCCAGGACGAATCGTTCATTCAGTGCGCGCGCCAAGTCGTCGCACTCGTCAACGCTCCCGTCTCCAGACAAACCGCTTCCACCGAATCCGGCGAGCGTGCTCCATCTCAACGAGCCGCCCAGCGACCGTCACAGTCATCCGATCCTTCCCCCACGTAACCGTCTCCTCAGTCTCTCTCGCATCGACCCATCACGAAGGAGCATGCCATGCAGACTTCCATGCCTGATCTCGTGGCGCAGTTCGTCCGCGCCCGCAGGGTCTCCGTTCCTCTGCTCGCCATCACCACACCAGATCCTGCCGCCACGATCGGCCTGATCCGGACCTACGGGTTGCGCAGTCCCGGCTCCGATCAGGAAGACCCCGTTTTTTCCTGGGACGTCAGCCGAGGGCTCATGCCGGTCAACAGCGCGGCGGACAAGGCCTTGGCTGCGCTGCTGGGAACAGGCAAAGCCAACGTCACGATCAATCCCTCGGAAACCCTCAAGCTCCTCGCGAATGTGCCCCCGAAGAGCGTGGTGTTCTTTCACAATGCCCACCGCTTCATTCGCAACGAGTTTGTCTCGCAAGGGATCTGGAATCTGCGCGATGTCTTCAAAGGGAAACCGGCGATCCTCGTCTTGCTGGCTCCCGCCATCGACGTGCCGACGGAACTCTTCCATGATCTGCTGGTCCTGGAAGAAACCTTGCCAGGCCGGGAGCAACTGGCCGCGACCATCAAGGACCAATGCGTCCAGGCGCAGATCGAGCCTCCCTCCGAAGACGTCATGGCTCAGGCAGTCTCAGCCCTCCAGGGGCTCGCCGCCTTTCCGGCCGAACAGGTCGTGGCCCTCTCGCTCGGCAAAGCGAAGGGCCTCAACCTGGCGCGGCTCTGGGAACGGAAACGGCAAATGATCAACGCGACACCCGGCCTCTCCGTGTGGAGCGGGAACGAACGGTTTCAGGATATCGGCGGCGTGCAAGCCGCCAAAGACTTCCTGGTCAGGCTCTTCACCGGCAATGCTCCACCGAAGGCCGTCGTCTTCCTGGATGAGATCGAGAAGATGTTCAGCGGCTCCCTGTCCTCCAATCAGGATACGTCGGGCGTCACCGTCTCCATGTTGGGCACGCTGCTCACCTACATGCAAGACCACAAGGCGAGAGGCATCATCTTCGTCGGCCCGCCAGGGACCTGCAAATCCATGGTGGCCAAAGCCAGCGGCACGGAAGCCGGGGTGCCAGCGATCTGCTTCGACCTCGGCGCCATGAAAGCCTCGCTCGTGGGTCAATCGGAAGGCCAGCTGCGGCAAGCGCTCAGCGTCGTCAGCGCCGTCGCCGAAGACAATGTGCTGTTCATCGCTACCAGCAACAATGTGAGCGCCCTCCCCCCGGAGCTGCTCCGCCGCTTCAAATACGGCATCATGTTCTTCGACCTGCCCTCCGCCTCGGAGCGGGACAGCATCTGGGGCATCTATCGCAAACAGTTCCGGATCCCGGCTGAGATGGCCCAGCCGCCAGACCAGGGCTGGACCGGCGATGAGATCCGGACCTGTTGCGAGCTGAGCTGGCAGCTCGGATGCTCCCTGGAGGAAGCCAGCGCCTACATCATCCCCGTCTCGATCCGCGCCGCGGACCAGCTCAAGGAGCTGCGCTCGCAAGCCAATTACCGGTACCTCTCCGCTAGCTACCCGGGCCCCTATCTCATGGACAAGGCCGAAGCGGCCCAGGGACCGAGCCCTCGCATGTACGTGGCCTAGCGGAAACTCTCTCGCTTCTCGTCTCGATGAGGTCCCGATGCCTTGCTGGATGACCGTCACCACCACCGTCGAACTCAAAGCCGCCGATCAGACGCTCCTCACACAGGCCGCTGAACGGCTCGGCTGGACCGTGATTCCCGAGGGAGAGGTCCTTCGCATCCAGACACCCGACGGGATGACGCTCCTCGTGTCCGCCCAGTCGGCCGTAGTTCCCCGCGGCCAGGAAGAACTGGTCACGACGCTCCAACGATCCTACGCCCACCAGATTCTTGACAGCGTGGCCTCCCGATTCGGCTGGACACTCGAATCCACCGACAGCTCGGAATCCAATTTCGTCCTCAGCAAATTCTGATATTCGCGAAGGAAGGAACCGTCATGCACAGCCCTGACGCCATTCACGTGCACATCGCACAGGACGGAACCCTGACGATCACCACGGACGACATCGGCATGCCCAACCACCGAGAGGCAGACGACTTACTCAACCTGCTGAACCAACTCGCCGGCGGCCAGACCGAATCCATTCAGCGGCCCGAACGCCTCCTCCATGAACAGCACGACGACCATTCGCACCTTCACCACTCACATCGCGCATGAGGTTCCCCATGGACACCCCACAAGCCTCCCTGTCCGCACTCTGGAAAAACGCGGTTTGCCTCGTCCTCACGTTACGGAAACTCGGCATCAAGCGGACCGTCCGCCAGGACGTGCTCGCCATCGAGACCGACCGCGCCCTGGTCAAGGTGACCAAGGCGATCCTGGCCTGTCCTGAATACAAGGAAATCACGAAGCTGGATGCCCAGATCCGCAAGAAACTCTCCAGCTATACGCTGCCGTCTTCCCTCAGGCCGGGGATCTACCTCGTTCCCAATGCGCTCCTGGAAGAGGTCGATGAGCTCATCATGAACTTCAAAGAGAAACGGGAGAGCCTGATCGACTATTTTGTGCAGGTCTACCCCAAGAGCAGAGAAGAAGCCCAACTCAAGCTGGCCGACCTCTACAACCCAGCGGATTACCCGGACGTGGACACCGTCAAGGCGGGCTTTCTCTTCGAATGCCAATATCTGACGTTCGACCTTCCCGGAACCCTGAGTACCCTCAGCGAGCGGCTGCTGACGCGTGAGACCGAAAACGTCTCACAAAAAGTCACGCAGATGCTCGATGATGCCAAGACCACGCTGCGCGAGGCGATGGCCGAGCTGGTCGATCACCTGATGGAGCGACTCACGCCCAACGCCAATGGCAAGGCCAAGACCTTCAAGGCCGGCACGGTGACCAACCTGATGGACTTCTTGAACCGATTCGATGCGCGCAATCTCAGCCAGGATTTGGACTTACAGAAGCTCGTGAATCAGGCCGAGGGCCTCCTCTCCGGGATGGAACCGAGTCGCATCCGGAAGGACGAATCCGTGGCCACGGTCGTTCGCGAAGGGATGCGAGCGATCAAGTCCCAGCTGGATGAGCTACTGGTCGAGAAGCCGTCGCGCGTCTACGTGCTGGAGGATGAATAGGAGCGAGATGCCGCTTCCCATTCCGGCATCTTCGTCACAGTAATACCTTCTCTGCCGGCGTCTCCATCACATGATCACGCCAAGGATCACAACCCGTCATGAAGCTCTCGCCCGACGACATCCGCCGCGCCCGTTCCGTCAACCTCATCGAGCTCCTGATCGGGCTGGGCCACAAGCCCGTGTCCCGCCGCCCAGACCATGCCCTCTTCCACTCTCCCTTGCGTGACGACCGCCACCCGTCGTTTTCTGTCTCCCGTGTCAATGGCGCCTGGGTCTGGTACGACTTTGGCCCGGGCACGCACGGCGATGGCATCGAGTTCATCCAACAGACATTCCACCTCACATTTCCCGAAGCGGTGTGCAAGCTGCTTGGGGACTCCATGGCCCCCACTCATGGGCCAAGCCGATCACCGTACAACTCGGACCGGGAGCGGCGACGGCGTATCGACCTGGCCCGGCAGGCCTATCACACAGCCAAAGCCAGCATGACTCCCCAGAAAGAAAAAGAACTTCGCCAGTATTTCCTCTCTCGCAAGGTCCCGTACTATCCCCAGCTCGGCGCGGTCTGGATCGCCCGCGGCGAGACCAACACTCCTTACATTGGATTTCCGCTTCCCGGCCCGAACGCCCATTTCATGCAGGGCTTGGAATGCCGCGCACTCCATGAGGTTCCGCACGAGCTCCTTCGGACCACGATCGGGATCAAATCTCCCTGGATCGTGAAGCGCAAGGACGCGGCAGTCCTCGTCACGGAGAGCATTCTGGACTGTTTAGCCGGAGATGCGCTGTTCGGCCCCACGTTCACGCTCTGTGCCCTGAATGGGATCGGCAACGTCGGCAAACTTCCAGAGTACCTGACGCGCCTCCATGCGAAGATCGTCTACCTCGCGCTGGATAATGACCCCGAGCCTGACAAGGGTCCGAAAGCCCAGCAGGAGGCGATCGCGCTGCTCACCGGACTTGGCCTGCACGTGGTGGAAGTCCGAGTCCACCATCAGGCAGGCGTGAAGGACCTCCACAAACTTCTGCTTCGGATTCCGACCCGCATCTCGCCATTCCGCCTCACCGAGAGCGGCCTTCACCACCGGGCCTCACCGCGCGGGTCATTCACCTTCGCGTGACAGCACCAGATCGCTCAAGCCTGATCTTGCAAGGAGACTCCATGGACACGCGCCAGGTTCCGATCACGGCGTTTATCGAGACCTTCAGCGCGAGCCTCTGTGAATCCGCCGCCTCGCAGCTCAGGCCCATCTTCAGACCAGAGCACCGGATCCAGGCCCAGCCCATCTTGAATCGACTCAAGGAACCGCTCTGGCCTCCGCAAGCGGATGTCGCCGCGGCAACCGCCCTGGTGCTGCAACAGCATCGCGGCGCGCTCATCGTCGGAGAAATGGCGACGGGGAAGACCCGCACCTCGGTGGGGGCCTGTCTCATCCATGGCTCCCGACGCGTGCTGGTCATGGTACCGCCCCATCTCCTCCGCAAGTGGGAGCGAGAGATTAAACGCGTGCTGCCGGATGCTGCGGTCCATCAGCTGAAATCCCTCAGCAGCATTGATCTCGTCGCCCGGGCTCCCCTCCTCAACAATCGTCCCCTCTTTGCGATCATCTCTCGCGAAAAGGCCAAGCTTTCGTACGCCACGAAACCAGCCCTGGTGCTGCGACGCTGGAAAAACGAGCACGGACTCCTCGACCGCTTCTGCTGTCCCCACTGCGGTGCAGAGGTTCGGGACGCCGACGACACGCCGCTGACGCCTAAGACCCTACCGGCTAAATCCACATGTCGCGCCTGTCGCTCTCCCCTGTACGACTTCGATCCGAACGGGCCACGCCGGTACTCCCTGGCCGATTACATCTGCAAGAAGCACCCGACCTTGTTTGATACGTTGGTCGTGGATGAAGTCCATGAACTGAAGGGCAAAGCCACCGCGCAGGGTATCGCCTTTGCGAACCTCATGAAGGTCACGGACCGCGTCATCGCATTGACGGGAACCCTGTCGAACGGACGCAGCACGTCGCTCTTCTATCTGCTGTGGCGTCTGATTCCCGGCCTCAAGTCGGCGTATCGTTTCCACGACGAATCCCGTTGGGTCGATGTCTATGGCGTCCGTGAGACCCGCACCACCTCCATTGATGTGGACCAGGTCGTCGAGCAGGGGACCCAGTCGAAACGGAAAGTCTACGTCACCATCCTGGAACGGCCGGGTATCTCGCCCAGGCTGATCCCTCAACTGGTCGATAAGGCCTGTTTCCTCCGGATGGAGGACCTGGACATCGCGCTCCCTCCCTATGAAGAGCATGTCGAGACCTGCCAACTCGAAGGCCAACTCAAGGAGCAGTACGAGCAGCTCCTCAAAGCGGCCAAGCCGTTGATCCGGGAGGCCAGGAAATCCCGTGACGGGCACTTGCTGTCCACGGTCGTTCAGGCGCTGGTGGCCTATCCAGACCGCTGCACCAACGAGGAACGGATCACCAATAAATTCGGAGAGGTCAAGCTTGCCCTTCCCCCGTTACCCGAGCTTGTCCGTTATCCGAAGGAACGGTTGCTCCTTCAACAGGTGGAGGACAACCTGAACCGGCATCGTCGGGTCCTCGTGTACTGCACCCACACCGGGACGCGCGACATCACGCCGCGCCTTCATCTCATCCTGAAACAAGCCGGGTTCCGCACAGCCGTGCTCACGGCTTCCGTGCAAGCCGAGCGGAGGGAGGAATGGATTGAAGACCGGGTGAAGGCTGGCCTCGACGTACTGATCTGCAATCCCCGTCTCGTGCAAACCGGGCTCGATCTCCTGGATTTTCCCAGCCTGCGATTCTTCGAATCCGATTACAACATCCTGACGGTCCGGCAAGCCGCTCGCCGCTCCTGGCGACCGGGACAACAGCACCCGGTGGACGTGCGACCGCTCATGTATGCCGGTACGGCTCAGGAACGGGCCTGGTCCCTGATCGCCAGCGGGATCAAGGCAAGCCTCTACACCGAGGGGGACATCACCAGCCAGGCGATGGCGGCATTCAATCAAGAGGACGACATCACTATTGGGCTGATTCGATTCATTCTCGACCAGAATCCTGAGCTCATGAGCGCGGAAAAAGCCTTCCGCGACCTCGCTCGGGCCTATAAGGACCAACGGGAAGTCATCGGCGCGTCACCCGCTCAGTCTCCATTCCATCACGTGGCCACAGCGCCGGCAGGGGAACAAGCGGTCATCATCGCGACGACCGAGCCGGCTCCCGCGAAACTCCCGGATCTCTCCACGCAACTCGCTCTTTTCGCCGCCTGACCCATTTCATCTTCATCCTGTGGCTCATCCGTGAGGCCAACATGACGCACGACCCTTCGAGTACGGTGGATGACGAACCAAAGATGCTCCGCGTCAACGGGTTCGACGCATTGATCGAATCCTATGCCTACCAGGACCTGCAGTCTTGTCTGTCACTGCGAGTCCTCTCATTGGTCGCTCGAGAGTCGAGCATGCGAGCGATTCGTGCCAACATGAGTCTCGGCCATCAGGTCGACATCGACGGGGTCGGCTCGCTGTCCTGGCCCAGGCCCTCCGACCTGGAGATCCAGTCCTTTCACCGGCGGCTCCCTTCAGGACTCATCTCTTCCCTCTGGTTGCCCAAAAGGGCTACGGCCTACGGGATTGAGCCCAACAAGCCCGCGTACCTCATTGCCCCTGGTGGCACTGTCCCCGCGACCCCGTCCGGCTTCATCCCACTGCTCGACCGGCTACTGCCATTTCCGATTCTCGCTCCCTGGGCCGAGGCCCTGTGGCAATTCGGACTGGAGGCAGGATGGATCAGTCGCCTGAACGGACATAGGCTGCAGGCCTGGGAAGTCCATCCTCCGCGGACCGCCGTGCAGGAGTTCATCACAACCCAACTGCAAGCCCGCGCGCTACCCGTTCCCGTCTGAACTGAGCGGGGGAACCATCGTCCACCATTCACACGAGCGCCACACACCATGAGAACGATCGCACGAGCGAAGGCGGGATTTTATCCGACACCGGACCCAGTCACCCGGGCCATCTCCAAGCTGATCCAGAACCCCTCTCGCCATCCCGGCCGGCTCTGCGATCCCTGTTGCGGACTCGGGCAACCGGCCTCCACCCTCGCCCAGTCGCTGGGGCTGCTCAGCTTCGGGATCGAACTGGAGAGATCCCGATTCCAGGCCTCAAAGCTCCTCCTCACTGACACGCTCCGCTCCGACGCCTTCGCCACCACCATCCAGAAGCAGAGCATGTCCCTCGTCTTCCTCAATCCTCCGTATGACGATGCCGGAAAACGCCAGCGCAGCGAACCCGCGTGGCTCCGGCTGCTCAGCCCGGCCCTGCAATCCGGAGGAGTGCTCGTCTTCATCCTTCCCGAGCCACGGGTGACGAAGGAGATCCGCCGCTATCTGGCCACCCATTTTCGACAGGTCGCGTTCTTCCGGTTTCCTCATCCGGAGTACCTCTCCTTTCGCCAGGTCGTCATCTTCGGGATGAAGACCGCCTCGCCTTTACAGGATCGCAGACGCATCGATGCACTGGCGGCAGAGGTGATTGACTACCAGTCCCTCGAGGGCGACCTCACCCCACTCTATGCCATCCCTCCTCAAGTGGTTGCTGGACCGATCGAGTTTCGCAGTCACTGGGTCTCTCCAGAAGACCAGCTCGCCGAGGCCTCGGCGTACGGAATCTGGCAAGACCCCCGCATCCACGATGGGCTCCACTTCCCCGTCACTGGCCCCTGCATTCCCCTCATGCCGCTCAGAAAAGGGCATCTCGCGAGAATGATCGCGGCGGGCATGCTGAACAACCAGACGATCGCGACCGGGCCCACTTGCTGGATCATCAAAGGCTTCACCGATAAGACCACCAGGCAACTGCCGCCTGAGCAGGAAGAATACGAGACCCAGAAGGGACGCGAGACCCGCACCGTGACGCGCGTGATCGAAATGTTCGTGCCGCAGATCCAGGCCTGGGACATCACCGAAGGATCCACCTACGGCCAGCACATCATCGTCAATTGCAGCGATCATCGCGGAGAAGCGCCCGAGACACCATGATCCCCAGCAACGACCCATTCACCAGCCAGAACTGCCAGACGCCCAGTCCCCTGACACGAACCCGCAAGCGCGCACTCAAATCGGAGCGATCCTGCAAGGATTGCTGCAGACCCTTCCTGGGCACCGAGACGGCCCAGTATGGCCCCTGTTGCCGATGGAAGCATCGAGGGCCGACGGCGAAGAAATATGTCTGGACAGCAGAGCGAGAGCAGATACTTCGTGATCGGTACGATGGCACCATCAAAGGGCGCGCCGCCCAGATCGCCGCCATGCTCGGATGGCCGACCTGGGTGATCAAACGCCGCGCCGCCGAGCTCGGACTCACGTATCACGTCGATTCGCAGCCGTGGACCAAAGAAGAAGTGGCTTTTCTCCTGGAACACGTGGGCAGCCGCCTCCTGCCCTGGATCGCCAGGAAGCTGCAGCGATCGGTCACGTCCGTCAAAATGAAATGCCGCCACATGGAGCTGAGCCTGCGGTACCGAGAGGGTTATACGCTGCGCGAGCTTGAGCTCTGTTTCGGCTGCGATCATCGGGTGATCGAAGGATAGGTTCGCGAGGAGAAACTCCACACCCGCCGACGCGGCACCGACCGAGCCCACGACGCATGGTACGTGACCGATGCGGATCTGCTCCGGTTCATCACCGAGCATCCCCTGGCCTTCCAGCTGCGCAAAGTGGACCAGTTCTGGTTCATGGATCTCGTCACCAACGGCGGCCTTGTCCGAAAAGCCTTGCAGACTGCCTCACAGGATGATGCTGATCATAGAGCCGCCTGACCTCTCGATTGCTTCGCGTGACGATTCCAAAATATCAATCACGTTCTCTCCAGCTACGTGGAGGTTGTCATGAAGTTCACGTGCACCCGCGGCATCCTGCTGGGCGCCATCCGGAATCTGCTCAGCCTCACCTCGACTAGGTCCACGCTCCCCATCCTTGCCAATGCCCTCCTGGAGACCACGCCCACGGGCCTCAAGGTCTTGAGCACCGACCTCGAAACCGGATTCCAAGGCACCTACGACGCCAGCATCCAGAAACCCGGACGCGTCACCGTCAACGCTCGTGCCCTCTGCGATGTGCTCAAGGAACTCGATCCCGAGCATCCCATCACCTGGCAGGCTGACGACAAACACGTGATCAGGCTCGTGTCCGGGAACAGCCGCTTCACGCTCCACGGCCTGCCCGCGGATGACTATCCCCAGCTCCCTGCGTTTGATGAGCCCGCTCAGGTCAGCATCCCCAGCACCGATCTCCTCACATGCCTGCAGCAGGTCCTTCCCGCTGTTCCCGATCAGGACCAACGGTTCGTCCTGCAGTCCGTGCTCGTCACCATCGGTACACAGCCTGCACAGGAATCACCGGCGATCGAACTCGTCGGAACCGACGGGCACCGTTTGGCCATCGCTCAATCACTCGCCGGCAGGTGGATGACCTCCACGCCCCAGCAGCTCAGCGCCCTCATTCCCAAGAAAGCCGCTCAGTTGCTCGCCACGCTGCTCGCTCAGGAAAATGCGCTGGATGTTCCCATCGCCGTCTCCAAGAAACTCTTTTGCGTGACCGTCAAGAACGTCATCCTGACGAGCCGCCTAGTCGAAGGGACTTATCCCAACTACCAGCAAGTGATCCCGATCGTGAACGGTGCGCGTATGGAGATCGGCCGCGAAATCTTCGAAGAGGCGCTCCACCGAGTGGCTGTGGTGTCCCGCGACCATACCCAAGCCGTGCGTCTGGCTCTGACGCCTGACACCCTTACGATCCATGCCCAGAATGCGGACGTCGGGGAAGGAACTGAAAGTATCCCGGCTGTCGTCGCCGACAAGGAATTCAAGGCTGGCTTCAACGCCCGCTATCTGCTGGACGCGCTTCGGACCTGTCCAGGCGAGCGCCTTCAACTGCATATGAAGGAACCGCTCAGTCCTTGTGTCCTCGTGTGCCCTGGCAGGCAGACTGGCTGGAAGCACGTGATCATGCCGGTCCGCTAGGTGGAGGCTGCGATGCCCAGCACCCCTCCTTCAACAATACCGGTCAGTTGGGGGTGGACCTCCTACCGACGCACCCGGTGGATCAATCAACAGGGACAGAGACTATACAGGGTCTGCCTCCAAAGCATCGAGGGTCAGAGACGGTACACCAGGTTCACGCTTCATGTCTGGGCTCGCCGCCCCGTCTATGCCCTACGGACATTGTGTAATGAGAAGAAAAGCGAGGAGGAACTTCTCCGGTACGACTGGGCGTCCCTTGATTAGTCCTCTAACAGAATGTCACACCAGGTCTCCCCTGATCTCTGCTCCGTCCTTCCTAAATGGCACCCATCCAACCCGAGTACCTGATTTTGACGGTCCTCCAGTTCAATGTCCGGACAGAAATAGGTTGAAGAGGGGCACAAACCACCACGCGAGGTGCTCTCATGAAACGGTTCCATGTCGTCGGGCTATTTCACCAAGCGCTGGCCAAGCATGCGAAGCAACTGGCAGACGTGGAGGCCAACAAACTTTCTACCGCCCTGCGCCTGGCTGTCGCCCAAATGGAAAAACGAGAAGGGATTAGGAAGGTCAAACACAAAGTCGTTCGATTCACCGTCATCATCAGCAACAAGCACGCTCCGGAAAACCCGCCCCTTCCGAATCTATAAAAACTCTCATTCTAGGACTGACACACACGTGTTCACGTCCTTTCATCGGTGCGAGTACTTCGATCCTCCAGAATCCTGTTTCCGCAAGTCAGTAATACAGAGGAGAGACATGTGCGTACATCCGGGGAAGAGATGGGGTCAACGGAGCTAACGGATTCGTCCTGACTTCTTATCTGAGGCTCGTCATGACTGAAGATTTCGCCCACGTCATCCTAGCTCGCCTGGAGCAAATCCAAGCCGATCTCGCGTCTCTTCGCGCGGTCCGGACTGGAACGAGCGATGTAATGGATTTTCAGGAGGCTTTCAAATACCTAAAGATAAAGCCTGGAACTCTCCGCGACTGGATTCGATTGCGTCGCATTCCCTTTCATCGCGCTGGCCGTCGTATCCTCTTCAGGGCCCGAGAACTCGACGCCTGGCTGGAGGCACGGAAGATCGCGCATAGATTGTCGAAACGCGAGCTGCGAGCCGCTTCATAGTCTTTGCACTTTTACCGTTCAAAGCTTAGACTTCCGGGAAATCCTGGTGATACCGCCTATGGCACGTCTGCAAAAACAGCGTGGTATTTGGACGCTCGAATTTAAATGCCTCCCAGGATGCCCAAACCATCCTTCTGGCGGTCTCCGCCACCACCATTCCCTCAGAACACGTGATGCCAGCCTTGCAGAGGAACTTTTCAAAGACTTCAAGCGAAAGCAGGAGGAAGATCGAGCGCGTCTAACCTTGCGGCTCCCGGTCGCCCATCCCGACGCAAAGCGGACGATCAGTGTCGCAACGCAGGAATACTTCCGTACAATGGCTGTAGAAAAGAGTCCGGCAACGATCAAGCGCGTCGAACGCCCTGCGACGACGCATCTGATCAAGCTACTTGGTGACATTCCGATTCATACGGTCGATGCAACCAAGATAGGTAATTACCGTGCCAGGTTTCTTGAGAACCATGCCCCAGCCACGTGGAATAGTCGGCGGGCCACTCTTAGAGCCATGTGGAATTGGTTCCTGAGACGCGGGTGGGTCGATGAGAATCCTTTCGTCGAAGTGGGCGAGGTGCCGGACTTCGAGGATACACACCGGCTCCAGCCTGTGGCGCAGACCCGCTTGGCTGATGTGCTTTCAGCCCTGCCCGACCGAGGCTGGCAGCTTGTAGCCCTTTTCCTTTATCAGTCTCTCTGCCGAATCGATGAGCTTTGCAATCTCCGCAGAGATGACGTTCTCCGCGAGGAGGGCGTGATCCGATTTCGAAGGCCGAAGGAGCGGAAGAACAAGCGCATCAGGTACAAATACGTCGCCTTGACACCAGAACTTCTGGACATCATCAACGAGGCTGAGTCTCGGTGTGCGAGCGAATACGTTTTCTCACGAATTGAACGAGAAGGCCGCGCATTAAAGCGTCGCAAGGTTCACCACGTGCTCTTTAAAGCCGGGAAGCGGGTCGGCCTTGTAGTGTCCCCACACAGATTACGAAAATCAGGGGGTACTCACGCGCTCCAAAGAGGGAGCGCAAGTCTAAAGACCGTTCAAGAGATCATGGGACACAGCGATATCCGCACGACTGCTCGTTATTTGCGTCCAGACTTAGAGGAGCAGCGAATCGCTCTCTCTGGTCTGAATATTTCACGACTCAAGAACGTTCCGAACACAGTGTTTCAGCAAGAAGCCAGGCAACTGGTCCAGAAGGCGCAGGCCGCTAGAAAGCAGAAAGCCGCCGCCGGCCGTCGTCATTTTACACACGCCGACAAAGATGAGAACACAAGCCCTTGACACTAGGTCTTCTTTTCTTCACAACACTCCAGACTACGGATCTGGGGGTTACAGGTTCAAGTCCTGTCGGGCGCGCCATTTCAGCCCTCTGAGTCGCAAAGAGGTCCCCTCGCACTTCCGACCCGACGATTCGTCAGCATCACTCCAAACGAAACGTGATACCGCCGATCGCCGCGTGCATCATCAGATCACTGGACGTGCCCACATTGATGGTGCCGGGTAGCGGTCCGGTGATCGAGAACGGCGCATCAACCTGATAATAGGTAAAGCGGTATTCGGCAAAAAGACCGATGGTCTTGGTCAACATCAGCGTGGCGCCGGCATTGCCCTTGAAACCGACGCGGGTATCGCTCTGGGATTGATTCGGTGGATTGAAATTGCTGGTGTCTTTCATTTCTGAAACGAACAGGGCCGGCCCAAGTGCCAATGACGGCTGAATTCGTCCATGTGGAAACTTGTCGCTGACCGCCAAGGGCACACGGAGCTTGACCACATCGAAGCCAATGCCGATGGTCCGGATGTCCATCTGGAAGAGTTGTCCAGTGAGCGCCCCGCTTGAAACTTGCTGGTCTTTGATGTCCGGCTCCATATAGAACACATCGAGGCCCACACCGAAAAAAGGCAATGAGGAGAACCAGTAGCCCGCTCTGGCCCCTCCGGTGAATCGGGTATCGGTATCGAGACCATCAAACGTGCCGGCCGCATTGCCGATCTGGACGTCCATATTGATGTTGCCTGTTGTGGCGCCACCGTAGATGTCGAAGGCCCATTCAGCGGCGACGTGGCCCGGAATGGTGAGGGCCAGGCATATGACGAGCAGCGGGACGATCATGGGCAATCTCCTTTGCGGATGGAACGTGAAGGTAATCAGGCATTCCCCCTGTTGATGATCGCGATTCGAGCATCTGGACGGCCGGCATGCATTCGAGCTGAACCGGCAGGAACGCATCGAGGTGACGCTATGCCTAACAGACTATCTTGTCAAGATGGCGGAGAGCGAGGGAGGGCTCTGTTGTCGTCTGAGTCACGGAGGACCGAACGGCCGGTAGTACGGTTCAAGTCCCTTCCGGCGAGACGTGACCGGTTCTCCATTGTCCACTCGACATTCTACCGGCTCTTACTCCATGAGATCGAATCCCTTGACATCCCCGCGGCCCGCACCTAAGCTTTGGGCAGATCGCATCGCGCAAAGGAGTCTGGACTTCGTCATGATGAAGCGACGCGCCTGGATCATCCTGGCGGTGGTGTTGATCGGTTCCCTAGCCGGATGCGGGGGATGGCGAAGCAGCTATCTGAACGATCAGACGGGAAAGGCCGGCAAGGGAACTATCGAGCAGGATCTCGGGAGACCCACACACAAGATCCCGGAGTCACACGGCATGTCTCAGTGGATCTACCAGGATTGTCCGGTCTATCAAGCCTGCTATGTCTGGGTGCTGATATTTGATCGGAATGACATTCTTCAGAATTGGGAACGAGCGCCCGCACAATCATGATTCGACCACACGTGGCAGATTCACCTCATGACCCGATTCGTTATTCCGTAATTGTGGCCGGGGCCCTCCTCTTGTTCGCGGTCGGCGGTTGCGGCCCTCAGTCGGTGACTCTCAACAGCGGGACGCGCTCGCCCATGATTCTTCAAGAAAGCGCCTACACGGAATCCGGTTGCCGCGAGCACCTCACTGACAAAGCCCACGAACTCGGCATGACCTTGCAGTCCGTCTCGGTCAAGGGCTGGTTCTTCGGCGACACGTTATTGTGGCCGCTCTACAAAGGATACGTGTGTTTCGGCACCGACCGGGATCTTCCGGCCCTGATCGTCGGCTCTCCGACCACCACTTACTACTACTGAGTCGGGCCGGTACCGGTTCGCCCGGCTGCTCGGCGTCGTTGACCTGCTATCCCCTTCTTGCCCATCTGTGGAGTTTCTGTGTGGCACTGGATCGACATGATGGTGGGGCATTGGCGGTTCCTTTGGTGTGCCGCTCTGCTCATCATCATTTGGGTCACCACCGTCCCCGGCAACGTATTCGTGGGTCACTCCCATTGGTTCATCGTCAAGTGGATTCCGCTTCAGGGTTTCAGATTGTCCTTCGAGTACCTGACCGATCTCGCAGGCAACATCCTCCTGTTCGTTCCGTTAGGGTACTCCCAACTACATCTGGAATCGCGCCTGGGACGGAGCGGCATCCCAGGAGCCGTGGTTCTCGGCGTGATCCTGTCCCTCTCTGTAGAGTTATTCCAGGTCTATTCGCACGGACGCGCGCCGTCGGTGACCGATGTCTTGTGCAATGGTGTCGGAGCCTGTATCGGCGCGTTGGCAGCCCGGTGGGAATCGCTTACTTCCATCCCACCACGTCAGACCCATGCTCTCGGCGACAGTGATTCACGTACGGCTTGTAAACCTGACTGGGCCGGTGATGGCTGAACATTGAAGGGAGCAAGCCGTGCGTGGCTCCGCCGGCCATCGGTCCATAACTGGAGATCTTTGAACGTGACCCTCACAACCTGAGAGGCACATGTTACACACTTCCCTTACATTCTAAGCCGCGATGACATGCGAATCGCACTCTCCAGTCAGAAGGAGATCGGATCCAAGGGAGGGAGACAAACATCCGACGGCTTAGTTATCTTGGAGCGGAACTAACAACAGGCCGGAACCTCCCGGCACAGTCAGAGACAAGCACCCTCGCCTACAGGGATAGGGCCTGTTACTGAACGGATCGACGTAGGCGACCGCACTTTGCCCAAGCACCTTGGTTCCGAGATTGATGGTCACCGACGCGGGTTGATCCTGGTTATTGAAGAGAAGGACTGTATGGTGCTTCACAGTCTGTCTCAGAAAAACACACAGGTTCTGACGGGTATCGATCAATATCTCCTGCCAGTCACCCTGGCGTAAGGGCATACATGTTTTTCTGACGGCCACCATTCGCTTCGTGAATTCCATCAGGTCATGGTTCCACTTCTCTGGATCCCATTCCATGGCCCGCCGATTGTCCGGATCCCGTCCTCCCGTGAGACCAACTTCGTCGCCGTAGTAGATAATCGGAATCCCCGGATAGACGAATTGAAACAGCAGCGCGAGCTTCAGACGTTCCCAGTCACCTCGTGCAACCGTGGCGATCCGTTCAGTGTCATGAGAACCCAAAGGATTAGCCATGACGATGGTATGATCCCACGGATGGTGATGAACGAGCTTACGAAGCCGTGCCGAGAACGCTCGGACGTCGATCGCACGAGCGATAAAAAAGTCCAGCACGATCTCACGAAGGAGATAATTCGTCGCGCCATCGAATTGACCATTTCCAACCCATGGAGCGGCATCGCCCCACACTTCTGCCAACAGATATGCCTCAGGGTTTTTCTTCCTGACCGCTCTGCATAACTCCTTCCAAAAGGCATGGCCTCGAACCTCACCAACCGCATCCACGCGCCACCCATCTATCCCTTGCCCCATCCAATAGTTGGCGACGTCTATGAAGTATCTGCGCGTCTCCGGATTCTGCAGGTTAAGAATCGGCATTACCGGCCGGCCCTGCCATCCTCTATAGTTCGCCGGCCCTCGACAGAACGGTCTGATGGGAAACCGATCGATATGAAACCATTTCCGATATACCGATCGCGGTCCGTTTTCCAGGACGTCGTAGAAGGGATAGAAGCCGCGGCCACAGTGATTAAAGACACCGTCGAGGAGCACACGGATTTCACTCGCATGAGCTTTGGCGATAAGTGTCTGGAAGTCCTCCAGTTTTCCCAACCGCGGATCGATGGTGTAGTAATCAAACGTGTTGTACCGATGATTAGAGGATGAAAGAAAGATCGGTGTCAGATAGATGACGTTCACGCCAAGATCGACCAAGTAATCCAAACGATCGATAATGCCCTGGAGTGTCCCTCCCATGAAGCCATGCCGCGTGGGTCGCACCGCCCACCGCGCACGTACCGCGGGTTCCCGCAGGTTGGTTCCCTTAGCGAACCGGTCTGGGAAGATGTGGTAGATCACCGCATCGCGCGCCCATACCGGCGCAGGGCTGAGATCAGCGCCTGTCGACGTTAGTCCGCGCATGGTACAGCGAATAGAGAAGAGAGCAGGGCGACCGGACGGCTCAGGGGGCTCGCACCGGAAGCGTGGGGCCCGAACCGCCCTTGAAGTCCAATCTCGGCGGACACCAGACTGACGATGCCAACAGAATGGAATTAACAGCAGGTCCCAACGCTAGGCGTGCAACATCCGCAGTCGGATCCCATGCCAGCACAGCAATCGTGATATGAACAGCACCCTCCGGCACAACAACTTGTCATCTTCGATGAAGAACATGCAGGACAGCCCGGGCACGCACATGCCCCAAAAGATGGTCCCGCGGCAATCCCTTGCAGCAAACGAGTGCCGGTTAGAAGTCCGGAATTCAACAACTCGACTCCCAACTTCACGGTCGTGGTCAACCGGTCGAATAATGACCCCCCCGTCTCGGATGGTCCTGGGCTCCAACTAGACGTGGCGAACGGCACCGCTTGACCAGGAATGGATGCCCCGGCGGAATGAGAAAACCCGAACGGCCACGGAGCTCTTCCCTCAGGGGGAAATGACCCGAAAGTCGGTCCGGTGGCATGGGCGAACGGAGGCGTCCCGCGTGTCTGTTCGACACGCTTCTTATACTCCTGAAATTCAGCCTTCGCTTTTTTCTCTTTCTCCTGAGACAAATCTTTTGCAGCCTGACGGGTGGCCATAGGGTTCTCCTGGGCTCTGTGGTCAATGATCAGCAACTAAACACTTCACACCATCGAATCCGCGCGGTCATGTTGAGAACCAGCACGGTCACATGCGCGCCAGGCTTGGTGGTGATAATGCCTTCTTTGATCTGGTACCCATCCTGAGGACCGGCCTGCTTGACCCAGGCGAGTATCGTGTTTTCACTATCCCGTACCAACACAAACACCAGCGCGGGGACATTGGGGGACGGAATGGTCGGCGTATATTCAATCGAAAGATGCACACAGCAGCCACCCCCGATGAAGGCGTTGCCCATCCCTGCCTTTCCAATCTCAAGAGCTTGATTCCCCGCCTTCAGGTCGCCGCCTGCTCCCTTTTCCTCCACCTCTTCCATCCCCATCCGGCTGATTATGGGCGCCGCGACCTTCAGATGCTGGAGCATCTCCCCGGCCTTATCGGTCTTCTGATTGAGCGCGGTGTCGGCTTGCACCAATAACTCCTTGGACTCTTTGCGACACTCACGATGCCAACAACAACACTTGCCGGCGGGATGACAGCAGTTCTTACAAAACCCGGATGCGCCAGAATGAGGGAAGGAAAGTGAGCCAAAGGGACCATACGCAATCCCGGGGTAGGACAATGCCGAAGAACCGGAATAGAAGGGTCGTCCATGCGTCATCTCGTCAACCTTTCCTTTCTTGACTCGGTCCTAACAACAGACCCGTTCACACCATCGTAACCGAGCCATTACGTCTGTGGCTTCTACGGTCACTTTCGAACCCGGAGCCGCTGCACTGAAATCAGTCTTGACATGATAGCCGCCGGCAATCGGCGTCTCCTGCCAGGTCACGGTATTACCCGCAAGCGTCACACTGACTTGAATAGAGGCAGATGTAGCACCTTCCTTCGGGAGGTACTCCAACGTCAGATGGACTGACCCATACCCACCGATCAAGGCCTCCTTTGTCGTGACCGTGTTATCGACTACGACTTCCTGAGGCACGAGCATCGGGTAGGTCATGCCGCTCCAGATCCCCGCCTCGGAGGTCGGGATCAGGACATACGGTACCAGGATGGCGTACATCGCGGGACTCCCTCCACGGCACCCCGGGTATTGAGATGACAAACACGGATGGCAGAGTGCAGGATGCCACATGGCATAGGGATGATACATCATGTGTCTCCTTGGTTAGATGGCGACGATTCCTTAGTCAGCTCCTTAGTGATTTTCAGCGCATCCTCGACGATCTGGAAGCCGCCATTCACAAACGAGGTAATCAGATCGGCAAACTGTTTGGGAATTTGATTGTCGAGGATCTGTGTAGACGTTTGGTTGATCAGTTTCGTGACTTGTCCAAGTACTGTGGCCATACATGCATCCTTTCCTATATTGATGCGGACACGCTCACGGGCTCAATTCCGCGAGAACGTCTCCGCATGCTGGGAGGCGCGACCCGAGGTACACCCACCCAGATGACCGTCGAGAAGCTGGACACCCTTGGTCAGGACTTCGAGGCCCCAATTGAAACTTTGCAGAGGCTCCAAGGCCATACGTCCTGAGGCCTTTGCCATACTATTGAACGCCGAGACCGTGAGATCGAGCGGACCCATCATGCCACGCTCCTCAAGCTGTAGGATCGCCCCCCAGGCCGTTGGATCTCGTGGAAGCGCATGAAACAAGGCTTTGGGCACCAGGCAGGCGCTCTGGGAAATCACTCCGCTGAACACGCCACTGCAAAATTCTTGAAACTGCCGATCTCGCATGGTGAGCCGCGCGATATTCTTGAGTACGAACAAACAAAATTCTTTCAGATTTGGATTCTTGGCAATCGAGAGAAACAATTCGGCGGTGCGCCAATCCAACTCGAATTGCTTTTCCCATTGCTCCTGGTACCATCGGAGCGTCTCGACGGAACAATCCCCGATTGAGACCGCGCGGCGCGCCGCCTCGGAGGCCCAATAGGCGCTTTCCATCGCTTTGTGAATTCCTCCCCCGTTCAGAGGATCGGCCTGATTCGCCGCATCGCCGATAAGCATGATTCGATCGGCCACGATCCGATTCGGCTTATAAAACGCCACAGCCCCGCCGGAGACGCCGCCGCACTGAGAGGCCTCCCCTAACAAGTCGGCCAAGTCGTCTTTGAGGAAGGCTTGAAACGTCTCCTTGAGGTTTTGAATCACAGGAAAGGTCTTGTCAAACGCATACCCCAGCCCGATATTGGCGAAGCCTTCGTCATCGACGAATACCCATCCGTAACCCGGGAAGAAGCGCTCGTCGAAATAGACCTTGATCTGTGATCCCTGATATTTCACATTGCGGTAATACGTGCGCAAGGAAAGTGCGGTCGCCCCGTCCCTGAGCACATTGCCGATCGAGCGGGACACGACCGAGCTCACTCCATCGGCACCAATGACCATCCTGCCTCTGAAGTCGACCTGCTTGTTGCCGCTGTCCACGGTAACAACGACTGAGTCGGACTGATGCACAATTCCGCGGACGGGACAGTTTGGCTCAAAGCGGGCTCCTGAGGCCATCGCATTGTTCACTAGAATATGATCGAAACGCCGCCGATCGAGGAGAATACAGAAATCGGGGTACTTGGTATTCGGAGGAAAACCGCCGGTCAGGACCAGCTCTCGGTTGATATAGAGATCGCAGCGCTTGATGCAGGATTTCGTATGGTCGAGGACTTCATCGACACAGCCCAGCAGGTCGAGCCAATAGATCGTCTGCGGGGTAAGACCGTCGCCGCAGACTTTGTCCCTTGGAAAGTCGGCGCGATCGAGCAGAAGAGTCGAAAGCCCCTTCCGCGCCGCGAACGCAGCGGCGCTGCTGCCGCCTGGACCCGCTCCAACCACGATGACATCGTACATCATAGCGGACGACCATCCGCGAACTGTGCTGTTTGGCCTTCGTTACCCGGCATCCTTGCCGTTACAAGCCCGGGGGCACCACAAGAAGTTTCACGGGAATTTCGAATGCCTGGTCTGAGACAACGATCACTTTCCCATGATACACATCAGAAGGAATACCCTGAGGCACCTCACCTCTTAACACAAATTTCTCGAAATCCATGGGTGCGATAGTCTTCGCGTTGGGTTTCACGATAAACCCTGTACAGGAAAACTTGGTTCCACTCACCTGACCGACAAAACCATCAAGTTCCAACCTGACTTGCCGTGCCGCGCTGGGCGAATCGTTATTGATCGAAAACGACACCTGCGTACGTTGCCCCGGTGTCACAGGTAATCGATTCGCGATGCAATAGCTCTCTTCAGCCGCTCCCGCCGGATCTTGGGATGATCGTCCAGCCGCCGTTGGTTCAGGTCCATCCCCGTGGTAGCCCGGTTGAGGTTGAGCGCTCGGCTGAGGACGATCACTGGCAGATGCCAGAATCGATTCTTGGACCATCGAGCCAAACCGATTAATCAGCGTCAGGCCCAGGCTCAGTCCCGCTTCGGCAAGATCTAATCCTTTCGCCAACGTCGCGCCGAGTTGGTCAGCCCTATTTAGGAGCGGGGTCCTCGGCGGCTCCTGCGAGGCGTGAGGTTGGCGTTTCTTGCTGGTTGCCCGCGGTCGCCTACCCGCCGCCTGTCCGCCTTTTCGGTAACCAGCCGGCTTGGCTTCTGTTTTCGCCGTCTTTTCCATCGATCTTTCCGCGTTGCTATCCGTCATCGACAACATCCGCACCAAGAGCAAGACGGCTTACAGGTAACGGTGCAATGGTGATAAATGGCAGGACCGCAACCATGGCACGGGCCATGAGCGCCTCCGGAATCCCAATGCCCGCGTCCTGGTATAACGCTTCCGATTATGCGTCCGACCAACCATACCCCTGTATGTACCGCGCTCAATGCCAATCCCATCGTCTGACCTAATGCGTCGACAAGTCCCTGTCCATGACACCCAAGGTCGTGAGCTGAATGTCGATGCCTCATGGATCACTCTCCCCCGCTGACGGAACTGAACCCGGTCTCCACGGCCGTAACCGATGAGGCCATCGAGAACCTATTCGCAGGGTCGCCGACGTATAACCCTCCATGGTACCGCGCGGCTCCGCCCGGCATTGGACCGGTTGCGGTCCTCCCGGCGGTCGCATGGCCGGCAGCATGCGCCATCCCTGTCCCACTCCGGTGATGCGTACTTTGGCCAATCGGCTCATGTGGATGAGGCACGCATGGCATCACAACCTTTGAAGACATGGTCGAGACCTTGCTCGGAATTGCCGGATTTCCGGCCGTGGCTACCTCCGGAAAGCTGCGGTGCAGAGACCGGGACTGCTCGCGACGGGCGCGGTCTCTTGGCGTCAGAACGGTGTGCCCGTCGATGTTGATGCGAAACAGCTCGATACCGAGCAGTTTGCCTCGCAGCGTATAGCTTGAAGGAAGACAAAACTCCTGATGCAATCCTACGGACACCGGAGGTAACCGGCGCACATTCAGGTCGACCCCGGGCAGTTGGCGCAGGGAGAGATTGACTGTCGGTAAATTCGTGACGTTGAACTTCTCCACCCGGATCGGGTCCAGATTTCGAACCTCATTGACGCGCAGCGATTCCACTGAGATTGGGTCGATGTGATTAAGCTCCTTGATGTGAACGGCCGCCGGAGCAATATGACGGACCTCGCTGATGACCAAGGGATCGATGTTGCTCAGCTCGCTGATCCTCAGCTTCTCGATGTTTTTCGCTTCTTTGATTTTTATGTCGCCCATGGCTTCATCCTTCCGTCAGCCGCTCCTCAGACCAGACCGGGCCAATCATAGTTCATCTGAATCACCTTGGCCTCATCCTGAACTGTCGGATGGCTTTGCAATCGCACCGTGACCGTCCTGATAGTGAGGCTCCCGCTCCCAGTGACTTGGTAGAGAAACCACGGATCCGCCCCCGCACCGGGCTGCACCGCATGATCCACCAGCCATTCAACCGTCTGTGAGGAGCTGTCACGGATGAAGGCCCTGAACATCTGCATCGTGTTACTGGCATCGATATATGAATTGTCGTGCCCTTGCGGATAGTACAGGTCGATCCGTTTCGGAAAAATCTCGACGGATGGCTGAGATACCGGCTCGGGACCACGACCGATAAGGGTGACGAATGCAAAGGCTTTTCGAAGGGGGTTTTCAACCGGGGTGGCCACAACCACGTCTGTCAACCCGTGAGGAAGGCTGCCTTTGGGAGGAGCCACGTAGAGCCCGGCCGGATCGATGGAGCCTGCACCGGAATTGCCGGCAAGGTCTTGGACGGTCCAAGTGACCTTGGACGTCGATCCGTTGTACACAACCGCGTCGAACCGCACTTGTGTATTGACCGGATCAACGAATCGTTCATCCTGGAAATAGAGTTCGGCATTCTCCGGCCAGACCTCCACCTCTATTTGATGCTCGCAGAGCATCTCGTGCCACACGTGAACAGCAGAAGGAATGACGTGTCTGGACAGGGAATACGGGGTCATCGGCCTACCCGATCGAGGGTGGAGTTATTACATCGCCTCCACACCTTCTTCGAAATCGCCGTCAGGCAACTCAATGGCACAATTCGCTATCTTGCCAAACAATTTGCCCTTGACGTTCAGCTTGGATTTACATCCCACTTTCCCTTTCACTTCAGCCTGCACACCCTTGGTGCCCAAGATCCCCTCAAGCCGCACGCTGGCGCCTTCAATCGTCACCGAAAACGGGGCCACTTTCACGCCAAAACTACCGAGCGACGCGATCATCTGCATACCACCGCGTCGTTTGAGAAAGGGGATCGCCAGGTTAATCGGAATCTCGTCGACCTTGACGGCGATGCAACTGACCGTCGCGCTAAGCGCCCCCGTCGCTGTGGATTCAAAAGCGATCGGCGCGGTCATCGCCTGCAGACTGAACTCGGGCTCGCTTTCCATCAGGATCTGAGAATTGAGCTTCACTGTTGCTCCTCCTGCTGATTGGCCGCCGCTGCGTGGATGCCATCCGGATAAATACGTCCCACAAGATCACTGCACATCGCATCGACACGCTGGTTGAGCTTTTCAAACCCCTTCAACGCCTGTGCGATCTCCTCGCAGTTGGCCCCTTCAATTTCGAACGAGACAAAAGGGCCAAGCTTAATCCTCAGTATCATGTTGGCGGGCATTCTACCACCCTTCTCGAAGAAAACATATGTCAGACCCCGGCATCGTCGCCCTCGTCACCGCCTTGATTTCGACTTTCGAGCGGATCCGGATCGTGATACCTGTTCTGCACTATTAGGTTTCATTTCACGCCGCATACCGTTCATAGGCTTTCCGTTCCCATTCATGCGCGAACTCTCATGAAGATTCTTGTCGCACTCTTGCAGGACATCTACCATCTCGCCAAGCGCACTGAGCAGGACCTCCAGCGCTTCTCGCTGCTGCTTATCCAACGTGGCGTACAGCTCTTCGAGTTTCTTCTCCAGATCACGGCCTTCTTGCGAATTTCGGAATTCTCTTCCTCGCTCGCGAAGAATGTTTCCGAATTGGTCCAGAATGGAAATCACACCATAGAGGAGATCCACCGACAGCTTCCTTTCCAAGTTTTCATCAGCGAAGGGCTCCGGTTGACAAATGGGGCAGGCAAGCGGGCGTTCGTCGGGCGTCAGCGACCACCGGGCAAACAAGGCCGACCGGGAAGACTCCGGAATTGCTGGGCAATGACTCCGATGCAGCCGTCCGCAGACAGGGTCGAACTGCATGGGTGCTTGTGCGGCTTCATCGCGATAATCAATCCGAAAGAGCGGATACCTTCCGCTTAGCTTTCCGTCCGCATGCCAGTCCTGGAGCGAAATCGCGAATGCATCAGCCCATAACATTCCGGTAGCCGCCTTCTGATCGTTATTCATAGACGGCCCAAGGTAACTCCTGTTGAGGTTTCTGAAGCCGATGCTTTCTGAGCCTCGTGAGATAGTACTTCGTCATGAATCCGATCATGACGTCCCGCCCATTTCCCTCCGGCAGGCCATCGCTCAGGCGTTTCATGTAGACATAAAACAGACGGCGTAATGTTCGTTCAGGATCAGCGACTTGATTGATGTAAGTGAGCCGATTGTAAAACAGGTCCGAATAGTAATCGCCGTGATCGTCGATGTACATGATGAGGGAGCCGGCCAGAAAGATCAGACTTGCGTACCGCAGCGGGAGTTCGGGAACCAAGAAACCAGTCAACACCAAGATCGCATGGCCACTCCGGTTCCTCGCATTCTCCCGCAGCACATGAAGTTGTTGATGTCGGGGCAGATCATCAAATGAGGACCGGTCAAGACGAACCTGAACATCCCGCTTCTGCGCGTTGAGCAAGAGAAGAATGGCTTGCCGGAGGAACCGATCGAGGACATCCCGTTCCGCAAACAATCGCGAGATGATCACATAAAACAGCTTTTCGCGTGGGGTTCGAATCTCAAACCATCCCGTCGTCAACAGGAGTTCGAACCGTTCCAGGTAGTCCCTCGCCGCGTCATTCCCAAAATCGTCGAGAAAACTATCGGCTAAAAAACAGCAGCCGCCAAACAAGCTGCCGATCCTCTGCCGTCGCGCGTCGTAGGGATACCCACAAATTTCCGAACAGGCGTGCCCGACAACGGTCATTTTCGCGCTTAGTTCCATCATTTTTCGGCATTCGTCGCGACGATCTCGGTAGAGCTCGGGATAGTACGCGCGGACGAGCGGCTCCAGACACGCACCGGCCGCCTTACGATAGTCTTCGAACAGGCGGTCGATCTGAAAACTTGCTTCTGAGCGCTGAGGCTGTCGCATCGACGCTCCGCCAGGAGGAGCGTTCGCATTATAGGTCTTTTGCACCGAAAACAAAATCCGCGGCGGAAGTCCTCCGGCATTCTATGAAACCTCGACGCCGACTCACATTGGCGCTGTCGCAAAGAAATTGCACTGGAGGCAGATTACGTTGGCCTCTATTTCCTTGCCCCGCCGAGTGGTCCGCGAATGAGGCGATGCGACGGCTCTTACGATAAAGAGTCTTATTCCCCTTCGCCCAATAACCATGATCTGCCAGAAATTCGATCGGTTCCTGCAAGACAATCACGGACGCCCTGTTGGGTCGGCGATGATCCCCTCAGGGAAATCATGTCGGTCTAGGCGCACGGACGCACGCCGTCGGTGACCGACGTCCTGTGCAATGGTGTCGGAGCCTGGATCGGCGCGTTGGCGGTTCGCTGGGAATCGCTTACTTCCATCCCACCACGTCATACCCCCGTTCGCGGAGACAGCGATTCACGTACTGCTTGTAAACCTGACTGGGCTGGCGACGGCTGAACAGCGACCGAAGCAAGCCGTGCGTGGCCCCGCCGGCCGCGCCCGCCGCCGCGCCGGTCATGGCTCCTCGTCCCGGATTGCCGCGGATCGCGCCGGCCACTGCTCCGCCCGCCGCTCCGGACGCCGATCCCATGGCTGCTCCTGTGGCAGTTCTGGTGGCGGTCTCCCCGGTCTTGCCCGAATCCGGCTCGGCACCGGCCGCCTCGGCAGCCTCCCCGCAGAACTCGATATCCTGTTCGGCAACGGTCTCACCAACATCCTGGAAATGCGCATTCGGATAGAGGATCGGCTTCGAACGAGAACAGCCGGCCAACAGGATGACCGCCACAGCCAACAGCGATGTCGCCGCGCCCGCGCGCCCGCGCCGGTCGATCAGCAGTCGGATCATCATGAGGGGATCTGGAGTTCCCGGCGGCGAAGCGCCTTCATCATCTGCGGGTCGCTCAGCCCTACTTCGCTGAGCGCGTCCATGATGTGCAGGTTTCTGGTCTTGGCTAATTCCTTGGCCTTTGCATATTGCATGTGGTTGAACCGTGCCACCGCCGGCTGATTGTTGACGATCTGGCAGGCCAACACCTCGCCGTCCACTTCAAGCACACCTCCCTGTTCGATCAAGGTACGGGCCTGTGCCACGCTAATGCCGTGGAGCTGCGCAAACTCCGCAAGCCCCCCGGTTTCGACAAGCTGACCGTCGGGCATAATGCAGAGGCGCTTGAAGTGCGGCGACCAATCCTTCCGAAAATCGATGTATTTGATGTCTCCCCCGCGGGAGACCGACCGATCCAGCTTGCGATAGTCCAGCCCCAGGTTCTTCTGATCCAGTTTGGTCAGAAGCTCGGGAGGTAATGTCCGGTAGAAGACCCGGGCCGCCGCCTCCGACAACGAGATTGCCGCGGACCGGGCCAGTTGCTCCGCCTCACACATCTGCATGAGGTCTAACAGCCAGGTCTGCTTCGGCTTCTCTCCCGTCGGATCGATCCGGCAGACAAACACCCCCCTCGTGATCAAGGAGCCATCCTGCGGATAATGATAGAGTCCTCCCTCTCGAAGGACCTTCGTCATCTCGTCCAGCGGCACCTCGTAACTTTCCGCCAGCACCTTGGCATGTCCTGTAAGATCCTCCTCTTCCGTCATGGCACAGACGGTGACATTGCCCGGCGCATCGAATTCCGTATAGTCTTCGATGATGTTGTAAAGAGCCGGGGCCTTGGTTTGAACGGCTTTCTTCTTGATCTTGAACATGTTCCTCCGAACACAGACTGAGGTTCAGGTTGAGGCCAAGGAAGACAGGTGCAGCGCCACATACCCGTATCTGTTCTCACCCTCAGCCTTAACCTTTGGGTTGTCTCTCGCCATACGGCGGCAGGGTCGTCAACCGCTGATCTTCCACCGCGCCGCCGACGGTGAAGTGGTACAAGGATTGAAACGTCCGGTCCTTCAGCCCGAACACCTCGTGGACCGGATCGTCGAAGAAACACCCGATCCCGGTCGCCCGGACGCCGGCGGCTTCCGCTTCGAGATAGAGCACCTGACCGATCACACCACATTCCCAAAATAACCGCGGGTAGACCCAGGGGCCGATCGTCTGCAATGGATCCGCGAACTCAGCCAACATGCCCAACGAAAAGGCGCTGGCGCCGGCGATCTCTTGATGGCAACTGACCTGCGCCGCAAGCCGGCGACCATCTCCTTCGGCCAAGCAGAACAGCGGAAGGGACGGTGGACAACCGGAGGGTTGGGCCCACAGGAAATCCCGGTTCATCTGTTGTCGAAGGACCGAGAGTTTAGCCTCATCGCGAACCAGGCAATAGAGTCCCGGCGCGAGCCCATCCACTAAATGAACGAACAGACCCAGGTGCACCCTCGGTTCCCAGGTCAACACATCCCATGGAATCGCAGGGAGACCTGAGGCGGCCTCGGTCGTCACCGGCATCACCCGCTCCAGCATGTGAAAGAAGGTCTGATCGGTGATCGAGGTCTTCCCGTCGAAGGCCACGGCGCTGCGACGCTGATGGATCAGTTGATGGGCGGTCGCTGATCGGTTAGAAACAGGTGGTGGGAAGGAAGCTGTCGGACCGCCCTCACGCGGCCGGCCCTGGGTCCGGGGTTTGCCCGTCGCCTCGGAGACCTCGTCGATGATATCCCACCGCACCGGCTCGTCGGGACTCAGTCGATTGCCGTGACCGTGCCACACCGCTCGGTCCATAGCCAAGATCGACTCCTCATCCAAGCCGAGAGGAATCGACCGGTGCTCCTCGGCTTGAGCGATGGTATCCACCGCCGGCCAAACGACGGCCAACACATCCGCATATTCCGCCTCGACCCCTTCAAAATCTTTCCGGCGGGCGACCCCACATACGGCCGCGACTTCCTCGGTCGCAAGATCATCAAGCAGCCGCATCCGCCATCCGAGCGATGCGGCGGAGATCCTCGCGCTTCCGATGGCATGGCCCGTATCGTGATGGCAATAGCGAAAGGCGCGTTCTCCGTATTTCCACGCCTCCCGCCAATAGACCGATGTCACGCCAACCAGAAAGGAATGCACGGGAAACGGGGCGAGCAGCCTCCTGAACACGTCCTCCGGTACGTCCGCCCGTAACTCCAACCCATGCTCCTTGGGCGCATAGTGATAGAGCGCCGGATGGTCCGCCAATCCGGCCAACGGTCCGATCAGCACATAGCCTTCGGTCGGATGCAGGTTGCCGCTTGACGGATTGCTCCGAAGCGCCCACCGGACCTCCCCCGCCTGTTTCCAGGCCGTGATCGAAAGCGCGTACTCAAGAAAGCGCGAGAGCGAGGCAGATGTCAGCGGTTCCGGCGTCACAGCCTGATGGCGATAGAGATCGTCGTAGCAAGGCGGCGGCTCTTGGGCCTCCAACAGTGGAAGCCGGAACAGGGGCGCCCCCTGGTACCGGCGAAAGGGGTCCGGTTGATTGGCCCAGTCGAGATAGCCCAATGATCGGGCATAGCGCATGAACTGATGCTTGGTCTCCTCGTGGTAGCGGATCACCTGCTCGCGAGGCGTCAACCCTTCGGATCGGCGCGGCAGCCGGTTTGCAGTGGTCTTCTCCATGGTCTTCCGATGACTGGGAGTCTAGCCTCAGCCTTGAGGCAAAGTAAACGTATCGAGGGAAGCAGGAGCCGTCTCAGGCGATTGACCGGGAGACCTGTCGATCCGTACACTGCGCGGAGCTATCACCCATTCCACCCCCGTTGACGGTTCATGAATTTCGATCCTGCCATTGAAGCCCAACTGGCGTTTCGTCGGGCCCAAGCGGCGCACGAGCTCGGCGCGGAATGGGATCTGGCCGAGGAACTGGAAGAGTCATTTTCCGCATCAGCCGGCGCCGAAGCCTCTCAGGCCTACCGACGCCTCGTGGGCTTGGGCGAGCGACATCAGGGAGCGTCGGCATTCCAAGAATTTCTGATCTACATCACGTGGCAGCAGGTCACGGAGGAAACCCTCGCAGAGCACTTTGAACGGGGCGCCATGCTCTGCGATCGATTTTTGAGCCGGGAGCATGACGGCGTGGGCGCCCAAACACGCTCACAGGTGGAAGCGCTGCGTCTTTCGTTTCGGGAGGGACTTGGGCTGGCCGACCACGATGAACTTGCCAACGACTATGAGCGGGACACACCAAGAGGCGGAGACTGATTACCCATCACCCGGTTTTCGTGATTCGGCACGCGACCAGATGCCTGCAAGGGACTCGGTAGCTTCCAGAGATCACCGCCCAAGCGGAGAAGGCCGTCCCTTGTCCAGGCTCGGCTTCTTCGTCTCGCCTGCAGGCTGATCGGCAAGACGTCGGAAGGTCTTCTTGACCGAGGGATCGTCCTCACGCTCGGCCGCCTGTCTCACCATCGCCATGGCTCCTTGGTCCTTCGTGGCCGCCAAGGCTCTTCCGGCAGCCTCACGAATCAGCGGGTCATCGGACGACAGGTAGGGAGCCAGGGCAGACACCGCCTTCTGTCCCGATACCGTTCCATGCGAATGCAGGGCCGATCGCAACAGAACCGGGTTAAGGCTCTTTTGACGAACCATCCCTTCCAGGAAGGCAGCCACGCGCGGATCATCAGGATAATATCTGAGCAGCGAGAGTGCCCGACTCCGCAGCAATGGATCCTCCTCGGCATTCTGCGCGACCTCCATGAGCAGCGGCGGGACACCGCTCCCCATGTCGGAGAGAGCCTTCGGCGTCACCGTCACCTCTTCGGCAGAGAGAAGCGCACGCAGGGCTGCTCTCGTATCAGGCTCGGCTTGAGCGATGTCGCGACAACCGGTGACGGTCACGATACAGAACAGCGCGAGGAAAAGCCCGATCCCAACCCGCCCCATGGGGACGTCCACCTGTTCCGGTTCCGGTTTCAGTCTGTCCGCCATCGATGCAAACTCCTGTCCGCTTCTCGTCACTGAACCAACGGATTTCGTTGGAGCACAAAGACCTGCCCCGCCGTCATTTGATCCCTGACCTGCGGAGGGGACGGCTGGGTCCAGAACATCAAGTTGAGCCCGTCTGCCGTAAGACACTCATCGGCCGTCACTTGACCATCGCGATTCAGGTCAAATGAAGTGGGACACTCGGGTGTATCGGGAATGGGATCGACGTTAAGCGCGGCAAACGGGATGGGAGATCCGCCGCACGTGGGAGCATCCGACCCGCACTGTTCGGTTGTATGAAACAGGCCGAGGTAGTGGCCGACCTCATGCGCCATCGTCCTCCCACGTCTCAACAGCGCTTCGTTTGACAACAGTCCGATGCGGTTGGACGCAATCGTCACCGCGACTCCGGACTGTACGGTACCGACGATCGGGCCCGGTCCTGGAATCCCGCCGGCGATCCCGGCGATGAAGGTTGTGGCATCGCCGTCGTCGTCGTCGATCTGCTGGACAAAAAAGATGCTGAGACCTCTGGTGGCGACGACCCCGCTTTGGCTGAACAGGTCTTCCAATTCATCCGACACCCCATTGTTGTTGGCGTCCACAACGTCGATCACGGCCAACCTCGCCTGGTCCGATGCCGGGCAATCATAGGTTCCCGCCACCTGGGCTTGGATTCCCGCTTGCGACAGGATTCGCGAGAACTCCTGGAGGAGAACCCCGAACGAGGGGTTGGTCATCGCGTTCCCGGCGTTGAGATCGCTTAGGCCGCAAAAATGCAGGTTAACGGTCATCGAGCCGGATGAAAAATTTTGGCGCCGGTTCAACAGGGCATACACCTTGGCACTCTGTGTCGAGGCGCTGAAATTGAGGACCGAAAACTGATAGGTCCCGAGCGGGACGGCATAGGTCGTGCTGTGGGGAAAGAGGCCGGCTGCAACCGATTGTCCAGAGGCCTGGAGCGTCGTCCGTCCAATGGGGTCGAGATCACTATACGAAGCGGTGATCCACGTGGCGCCGAGCGGATTGATGATCGGCGCGATATCGATATCGGGAGCGCGCCCCCCATCGGCCACCAACATGAACGTGGAAGAATCCACAGGGACTTGGAAGGCCACACTCGTATTGGCCGGAAGCGTGGCAGTGCCGAGGTCGCGAATCTCAGTTTGTCCAAAGAACGTGCTCACGCCTCCACCGCTGACACTTGGAGCGGGAGTGCCTCCGTCGCCGTTCCCGTCACATCCGGCGACGGCACAGAGAATCGAGAGCAACAGGATCGGCCCACCATGGAGACGACGCCATCTTGGTCGAGCAGCCTCCTGAGCCACCATGAGGCACACGATACCACGCCGAGGGGGTGAAACAATATGGACCCGTTGATCGCTGGCCGCCTTCGTAGAGGGACACCGGTCTCGTGCGGGGTCGAACCCGTAGATTCCGCGAGAGGTCCTGAGTATCCTGGACGGTATGCACACCGACGCCGCTCAGAGGGCTCGCATCTATTTCCATCGAGGCGATCTCGATCAGGCCCGCCACTGGTACGAACAGGCCGTCCAGGGCGCGCGAACCGAAGGTGACGAGGCCGCACTGGCCGACAGTTTAGGTAACCTCGGCAACGTGTACGCGCTCTGCGGACAATCTGAAGAAGCTGAAGGCTGCTACCGGGAATTGTTGGCCATTCAGCGTGAGCGTCGAGACCCTCTCGCGATTGGTCAAACTCTGGTCAACCTAGGAAACCTGCAGAAGGACGCCGGACGACTCGGACCGGCGCGGGCCCACTATATGGAGGCCTTGGACCTCCTGCTCCGCATCGAAGACGATCGGTCGCTCGGACTCCTCTACGCCAATCTGGCACTCCTGGACGCGGCCGAGCAACAATCGGCCAAGGCGGTGGAATCCTTCACCCGGGCGCTGGAGTATCACCGCAAGGTCGGGGACGAAGCCGGGCTGGCGACCACCTACAGCCAACTCGGCAGGACCTTTTTCGACATGGGCGAGTTCCGCCGCGCCGAGCGTTGCTTGAACAACGCGTCCGAACACTTTATCAAGCTCGGTGACGAGCCGGGTGAGGCGGCAGTACTGAGGGTGCTGGCAGAGTTGTATCTCCAAACCGCACAATCGATCGGGGCCCGGCGTTGTCTTGAACGGGTTGTGCTCATCGGCCGCCGCTATCGCCTCCCCACCCTGGACAGCGACCGCACAAAACTTGCCTCACTCCTCACCACGCCACAGCGTCCGGCCTGAGCAGTCCGACCAAATCTCGCACGTCTCCTTCCCTCTGCCTATCCCATCGGCATCGTCAAGAAATTGACGGACGTACGTCGTGCGCTTTCCTGGACAGGTGCGAATCATTTGCTACAGTTGTTGCAGAGTCGTCACACCTGACTGTTCAACCCCTCGACAGGCATTCATTCAATGCACTGGTTGGTGGCCGCGGTTTTGTTGTTTGTTTGGAGCGGAAGCCACTCGCTCTTGCCGGCCGGCGCGGAACATTCCATCGAAGGACCGGGTTTCCCTATGGGCACGCAGGAGGTCAGCCTGACCGCCGGATACCTGATCTCCGAGCGGCTGGCCGATGCCTGGACAACAAAACAGTCCGGACCGGCCGTGATGCCCTCCTGGACCATCACCATCACCGATCCGGTCGGAAAAAGTTGGTACCGAGGGCAGTTCTCGATCGGAGCGGAGGTGGTCTATATCGAATTTCGTGAGCCGACAGTTTCGCACGGAGTCGGCTTCACCCCAAAACTCAAATGGACCTGGCTCTTCTCCGAGCGCTTTCGGCCCTACTTCGAATTCGCCGGCGGGCCCTTTTGGACGGATCTGACGAATCAAGTTCGCATTAAAGAATCAGATTCGGAGTTCAATTTCATTGTCACGGCCGGACTCGGTCTCGCCTGGTTTATCACGAAACAAACCGCCTTCAATGTCGGCTACCGCTTCCACCACATTTCCAACGCAGGAACCAATACGCCGAACATGGGTCTCAACGCCAGTCTGCCGTTCGTGGGATTTTCGTTTAACTACTGAACCTCGCACCTGGGAGCGCACTCGTGACACACTCCTTACATCCTCGTCGCGCTCGCATGATCATGACCTTGCTCATGCTTCTGGCCGTCACCTTCACCGGTTGCAGCCGCTGGATGCAGATCAACGGCGCCGCGCCGACTGACCTCCCTCCGGCAGCCCACACGGCCGGGGAGCCGGGGTCGATCCCTGCCGTCATCACCGGCATCGTGGTGACTCAGAACGGCACGCGCCAGGCCGCCACGCCTGATCTGGAACGCCGGGTGCTGGACCGCCTGGCAAAGACGGAATTGTTCGGCCGACTGTTGTATCCGGCGTACGCCGAGGACGCGCCCTCCCGCGAGCATGTTCGGGCCACCTTGACCGTGGAGGCACACAGCGATCCCCATGCGGGCGGAGCGGCCTTCAAGGGAATCGTGATCGGAGCCTCAATGTTTCTCCTGACTCCCCTGCTTCCCCTGGAATACGACTACGGGACCCTGATGACATTGGAACTCGCACGGCCCGACGGGACGTCGCATCTCTACCAGGCCCAGGCCCAGGGGACCGCCTACTATCACCTGTTCGGCGCCACACCATTGGCGATCGAAGAGTTGCGAGACGAGGTCATCGAACACTGCCTCGTTCAACTGCAGCGGGAGCTGGTCAAGGACCGAGAGTTCGTGCAGGCCGCCTATGTGGCCAAGCGCCAGACTGAATCGACCGGCGCGCCGGTCGTTCAAACGGGCACACCGATCCTGAAGGCGAAACCGACCCTGTCGATCATTCGGCAGACTGGACGGTAGCTTGGATGAACCTGACATGTTATGATTCCGCCGGTGACTCGAAGCGGGGACCCGACATGACGGATGAGCAAGCGAGACAACGGATTGAAGCCGCCATCGCCCAATTCGGCCCCCGCGCCGCCATCGCGATTGAGCTCGTCATCAACGAAGTCCGGTCGGATCAGGGGCACGAGGCCGCCAATCAACTGATCGATGAATTCGATCTCGAACTGCTATACAACATTACGCCCTACGAATCCGGATTTTCGAACGTCTAATCCATTCTCCTCACCTCCATCCAGGTCACGACGGTTGCCTCTCATCTGGTGCAGCATTTCCGGTCACGGGTTCGGCCACGCGGCCCAAGTCACCCCGGTTCTGAATGAGCTGGGCGTCAGGCTCCCGAATTTACGGGTCATCCTTCGCACGACGGTCCCGGCCTCTTTCTTCGAAGCCCGTTTGACCATCCCCTGGAACCTGAGCCCGGCTCGACAGGACATCGGCTGTGTTCAGCATGGTCCGCTGGTGATCGACATCGACGCGACCTGGAAGGCCCATGCGGAATTGCACCAGGACTGGGAGCACTTGGTCGAACGGGAACGGCGGGAAATGGCTTCAGTCCAGCCGGATCTCGTGCTCTCCGATATTTCGCACTTGAGCATCGACGCCGCAGCCAGGTCCGGCCTTCGCTCGATTGCACTCTGCTCGCTCTCCTGGGATGCCATTCTCAAGGGGTATCTGTCCTCCGGCTCTCCTGCCGCAGCCGAACACCATGCAACCATCGCACACATCCGCCGCTGCTACGAAGCGGCCTCGACCCTGATCCGACCCACGCCCGGGATGGACCTGCCGGCGTTCAAGCAGATTGTCGATGTCGGGCCGATCATCGAAACGATCACGCCGGAATCAGCCAGACTCCGGGACGCGATCGGGTCCAACCCGGACGAACGGCTCGTTCTGGTGGGGTTCGGTGGCATCAGCCTGACGTCCCTGCCCTACGAACAGATGGAGCGGATGATCGGCTATCGGTTCCTCATCGACGGCCGGCCTCCTCATTCGTTTCAACGTCTTCACTCGGCGTTGGACCTCGGCATGAAATTCATGACGGTGCTGGCCTCTGTTGACCTCGTCATCACCAAGCCCGGCTACAGCACCATCGTCGAGGCGGTCGATAAGCGCAAGCCGGTGGTCTATGTCCGCCGGCACCACTTCGGAGATGAGGCCTCCCTGGTCGAATATCTCCACCGGTACGGTCGCGGTGCCGAGCTCAGCCTTGACGATTTTTCATCCGGAAGGTGGGAATCCGCCCTCAACACAGCCTGGCAGGCACCCCATCCGAGCGATCCGCCTCCGCCTTCCGGCGTGGCGCAAGCCGCAGCTCTGCTGGCCGACTCTCTCTCGTGACCATCGGTCATCCTTCCGCTTGACAAGCCCTTGGCCGGTCGATAAGGTGCCCCGAGCCGGCATTCCTCTTCACTCCCGTCAGTCGACGAGATCATGCGCTATCGCATTCCCGAAGATGTGGTCTCCCGCGAAGTCGGCGGAGAGGCAATTCTGTTGAACCTCGCAACCGGTACCTACTTCGGGCTCGACGGGATCGGCACCGAAATCTGGACGGTCCTCGCCCGCGAGGGCACCGCCGAAGCGGTGACCAGTTCCCTACTCGCCGACTATGACGTGGAGGAACCGCGCCTCCGTCGCGATATCGATCAGTTCATCCAACAGCTCGTGCACAAGGGCCTCCTGGCGGCCGAGCCGATCCACGTGGGCCGTGACGGCCCATAACAAGGACAGTGTGACATCCGTTGGATCTTGGCCGTCGGAAGGCCACACCCGCGTCATTCGTCAATCGTGAGATTGCCTGATCCAGACGGCGGTTGACGATCGACCTCCTTTCACGATGGGCACCTTGCCTCTTTGTCATGAGCGGAATCATCGGAACTCTCAATCTTGATGGCGCGCCGGCGGACCGATCGTTGCTGGCCCGCATGGCGAACCGGCTGGCTCACCGGGGACCGGACGGATCGGACACCTGGGTCAGCGGCCCGCTGGGCATGGGCCATCTCATGTTACACAGCACGCCCGAATCGCTTGCCGAAAGACAGCCGCTCTCCGACTCATCTCAGACTCTCTCTGTGACGCTCGACGGTCGGATCGACAACCGCAATGAACTGTGCAGGCTCTTGGCCGACCGGTCCAAATTCGATACTCCTCTGTCCGACGCCCAACTCCTCCTCCTGGCCTATGAGCGCTGGGGAACGGCCTGTCCGGAACGGATCATCGGCGACTTCGCCTTCGCCCTCTGGGACCGCCGTGAACGGCAGTTGTTCTTCGCGCGCGACGTCCTCGGAACCAAGCCGTTCTTCTATACTCGTCACCGACACCGCTTGCTGTGGGCGTCGGAACCACGGGCCTTACTCGAAGATCCTGACGTGAGGACGGCGCCGGATGAAGGCATGATCGGCGAATACCTTGCGGTTGCGATCACCAACAACCGGGATACGCTCTTCCAGGAGATCAAGCGTCTACCCCCCGCCCATTGCCTCACCGTTCAGACAGACCGGCCCGAGGAACCGATCCGCATCTGGCAATACTGGGCTCCCGATCCTCGCCGCCGGATCTGCTATCGGAGTGACGGGGATTATGCCGCACACTTTCTGGATCTGTTTAGAGAGGCGGTGCGCTGTTCGCTCAGAAGCCACCGGCCCGTCAGGGCCGAACTCAGCGGCGGGCTCGATTCCTCCTCGATCGTGGCGGTCGCCTGCTCGCTGATCCGAGACGGTTCCATCACGAGCCAAGGATTCGAAACCCTGTCCCTGACCTTTCCAAGCAAAGCCTGCGACGAAACCTCGTATATTCTGGACATGATGCACCAGTGGCGTCTGCGCGGAACGCTGGAAGTGGTGCCCGACTCCGACCCGCATGATTATCCCGCACTGGTCCGCGAAGACCTGGACCTGCCGGACTATCCGAACGGCATGATGTCGATGGGTCTCCTCGCCAAGGCTCGCGATAAAGGGGCAGTCGTCGTTCTCAATGGGGCCGGCGGCGATGAATGGCTGGGAGGCAGCTACTACCATTACGCCGACCTTGTGCGTGCCGGCCGCCTGTTCAGCCTTATGCGACGCCTGTGGGACGACCGGCGGGCTCTCAGCGTCGCCTTTCCCCCTTGTTCGATCCTTCGTCTAGGCATCTGGCCGAACCTGCCTCGTTGGCTCCGGGTCTCGCTCCGCCGCATGATCGGGAGGCGGGGTCTCCCCCGATGGATTTTGCCGGACTTCGCCCGTCGAATCGACCTGCTCGATCGGCTCGGCATTGAGCCCGGTCCACGCCGCGGCCGCTCCTTCGCCCAGGAGGATCTGTATCGTACCCTGTGGAGCGGGTGGCAGGCGCAAGGGAACGAGGCCGGTGATCGAGCGTTGGCGCGCTGCGGCATCGAACAACGGTCGCCATTCAACGACCGCCGGATCATCGAGTTCGCCTTTGCGATTCCGGAGGAGCAACGATGGCGTCACGGCAAGCCTAAGTTTCTCTTGCGCCAAGCCATGAACGGGCTCTTGCCGGAATCGGTGAGGAACCGAAACACCAAGGCCGATTTCTCCCACATCTTTCTTCAGGCGCTGAGAAGTCAGGGCGGCGCACGCCTATTCGAGTCCTTGCAAACGGAGCAACTCGGTTGGATCAACGGCGAGGAGATCCGCCGCATGTATCGTCGCATGGAGAACGACTACCGAATCGGCAATCAGCGGTATGCCAGCTCAACCTGGCCGCTCTGGATGGTCTATGGCATCGAACTGTGGCTCCGTGCGTTGACCGAGCCGGAAGGAGTGCAATTCCATGAGGGAAGAGGACGATCCTCCGAAGAGGCAGGGGACGGTCAGGAGAACTTACAAGCCGCCTACCTTGGTGGAGTACGGTAATATCGCGAAGCTCACCCACACCGCATTCGGCAGCGGAGCGGACGGAGGGATGATGGGGAACATGATGGGAACCAGCGGCATGATGATGTGTTTATGAGCCCGAGGTCCCAGCATCGGAGAGCCGAACTTGTCCACGATTATCGATGAACATCGCGAGTATCTCAGCGATAGACCACGCCTGGCTGCGTTCCGGCAGGCGCTGGAACAACTCGTCACGCCGGACTCGGTCGTCCTTGACTTGGGTTGCGGCACCGGGATTCTCGGATTGCTGGCCTGCCGCGCCGGCGCCAAGAGGGTCTATGCCGTCGATGAGGGCGGCGTAATCGAGGTCGCGCGAGGCCTGTGTTCAGCGAACGGCTTTGCCGACCGGATGAGGTTCATCAAAGGATTGTCTACCCAGATAGAGTTGCCGGAGCAGGTTGATCTGATCGTCGCGGATCAGATCGGCCACTTCGGCTTCGAGGCCGGCATCTGCTTATACTTTCGAGATGCCAAGGCGCGCTTCTTGAAGCCGACCGGACAGACGATCCCGAAGCGAATCGCCCTCCATGTCGCTCCACTCGAACACCAAGCGCTCCGAGACCAGGTGGATTTCTGGCGGCAGGCTCCGCGACAGGGCCTCATCGAATTCGATTTGAGTCCGGTCCATCTGCCGGCCCTGAATAGCGGATACCCGGTGAAACTCCAGCCCGACCACCTCCTTGGTCCTTCGGCTATGGCCGCCTCGTTCGATCCAGCCGAGGCGCCGGAACCGATGCGGTTTCATACGGACCTGACGGTGGGACGGGCCGGAGTATTTCATGGCATCGGCGGCTGGTTCGTGGCGGAGCTTGCCCCCGGCGTGACGATGTCCAACTCGCCGCTTTTCGCGCAGCGGGTCAATCGCCGTAACGCCTTCTTCCCCGTCGCTCAGCCGGTTTCAGTGGAGAAGGATGATCGGATCGACCTCACGATGACGATTCTGCCCTCGCAGACGGTGGTGTCCTGGAAGGTCCAGGTTTGGCGGACGACGACACCCTCCCAGCCTGGCCGGCGGACCCTTCTGACCGAGTCCACCCATTCGACCATGCAGGGCATGTTATTGAGCCGGGAAGACCTTCACCGCACAAGGCCGGACTTTGTGCCACGCCTGACTCCCTGGGGAGAGGCGCGGCAGACCGTGCTCTCCTACTGCGACGGCAACCTTCCGCTCGCCATGATTGAACAGGAAGTCCTGCGGAGTCACCCGGATCTCTTTCCAAATCTCACGGCGGCCTCCATCTTCGTCGCCGAGGTCGTGACCCGATACAGCCGGTGAGGGCCGTGGGTCGTCATCCGGACATCCCCTATCGCTATTCGTTCGCCGACTTGATCCTCTCTAGCAATACGACTTTGCCCGACCTCCCTCCGTTGTCCTCCAACTCCTTCCAGCCAGCCGATCAGGAGGCTCCGCTCGAAGTCACCTTCTCAAATCGGTCGCCGCTGGCTGCCCAGCCTGACCGCTGGCTGGTCCGGATCGGGGGTAGGCGGCGGCCATGGATGTGTTTGGGTCTGACCAAAAATGGTTACCTGCTTCGGTTCCTCGGTATCGCAGATTTCCTGCTCGATTCCTCGGGTCGATGGATCCAAGGGAGATCGGATGGCCGGACAACGAAGCGGCGAGTCGCCCATCTTTTGCTGGACCATGTGCTGCCTCTTGCTCTTTCGCTCAGACAGAAGACCGTGCTCCACGCTTCGGCGGTTGTCACTCGGGATGGTTGTTGTGTGTTCACCGGCCCTTCCGGCTCCGGCAAATCGACGCTCGCTGCAAGTTTTCAGGCTGATGGGGCTGAGCTGCTCAGCGATGACTGCGTGATGCTCACCAAACGAAACGGATCAGTCTGGGTGACGCCCACCTATCGGAGTCTAAGGCTCTGGTCCGATTCGCTTCGACATCTCGTCCCGCCTCAACCCGCTGAGCCGGTCCGGTTCGGCTCGTCCATCAAACATTCGGTCTTGGTCCCAGCCGGACGAACTCGCCTCGCTTATCCGGTGCGCAGGATCTACCATCTTTCGGCTGGAGTGATCCGCCCAAACGGACAACGTCGCTCGCCCATGACATCCCGCGCGACGGTGACGACACTGAGTCTCCGCGAGGGGTTGGTACACCTGCTTGCCGCTCTGCGCCGAGTGAACATGACAGACCCTATCGGCTTGATTCGAGAATTGGAGGCGCTGAGTCCCATCGTGGAAGCAGTCCCGGTCAAACGGTTGACCGTGCCGCATCGTTATGACCGCCTAGACGAAGTTCGCGAGGTCGTTCGGCAGGACTTGCAAGGGACCTGACGACGCATGAGGATGGACCACCTCCATCCGCGGCTCGCCGCCGCGCTCGGCATTGTTCGGTGCACCGCCCAAGCCATCCCTCTCGTCACCACCGATTGGCCGAAGTTGATCGAACAGGCCGAGCGATATCGCCTGATTCCCCTGCTCCATGACCACCTGCTCCAAACCGGATTGTTCTCGACCCTGCCTGACTCCGCTCACCAGGCATTACGGAGCCGGCTCGCCGAGATCGCTGCTCGGCAACTGTCGCTGACGTACGGCCTGACCGCCATCCTCAAACGATGCAAGGCGGCAGCCATTCCCTGTGCGCCACTCCGCGGGCCGGCGCTGACTTCAATGCTTGCCCCCTCCCTGTCCACCAGGGTGATGGAGGATATCGATCTGCTCATCCCCAAACGACTCCTTGGCACTATGGTCGTCCTGTTGGCAGATTTGGGGTATCGCCAGATCGAACAGCGCCCGGGCTTTGCACAGCGATTTTCGTATGCGACATCGTTCGTCGCATTGAGGCCGGTTCCGCTCTGCGTGGACGTCCATTGGAGTTTGGCCTACCCGCCTCATCACGATCGCATCGACATGGAGGGAGTCTGGCAACGAGCCGAACAGAGGGAGTTTGATCGCGCACCCGGTTGGTCGATCAGCCTGCCGGACCTTCTGATCCATTTATGCGCCCATTGGCAGCATAAAGGCGGAAGGGGACCGATCTTGTGGCTCTTCGAACTGGATCAACTCATCCGCCGCAACCGGAATCTCGACTGGCACCTTGTTCGTGAACTGGCCCGCGACAGCGGACAGTGCCCGGCTGTGTGCAAGACTCTTATGGAACTGCGAGACCTCTATGAGACGCCGTTACCGGAATGGCTGCTCGATCGAGGAACTCAGTCCGGTTTGCCGAGCGCTTCTCTCGCAGAAATTGGTCCGTTCGAAGAATGGGCGCAGTTGGCCTCGTTACCGGATCTGTTCACCAAACTGCGCTACGCGGGCTCACTCGTCTGGCCCTCGCCAGAGTATATGCGCTGGCGTTACGGCGTCTCCAGTTCGGCGGCGCTGCTCTGGGCCTACCTACGCAGATCTGTTGAGCTAGGCTGGGCCGTGGCCCCCTGGCGACTGACTCGCCTTAGATCCTACATTTCGCGGTTCTCGTCTCGGTTTACCTTATTCAAATGATCGTATTCCTGCGTGCTTCTGTGCCATGGTACGATGCCTGCCAATTGGAAGATCCAGCAATGGAACGCCCCTTCGACAAAGACCTCGAGTACATGCGACTGGCGATCGATGAGGCCACACTCGCCGCCGCACGCGGCGAAGTCCCGATCGCCGCCATCCTGGTCGCAGAGGACCGGATCGTCGCCCAGGGCCACAATTTCCGAGAACTCTGGCAGGACCCGACGGCCCATGCCGAGATGATTGTCATCCGTGAGGCAGCCGCCAAGCAAGGCACCTGGCGGCTGATCGACACCACGCTCTATGTGACGCTCGAACCCTGTTCGATGTGCGCGGGCGCGATTGTCCTGGCGCGGATTCCCCGCCTGGTGTTCGCCGCACCGGATCCCAAGGCGGGCGCCTGCGGCTCGCTGTTCAACATCACGCAGGACCGGCGTTTGAATCACAGGGTCGAGATCGTAAGCGGGTTGCTCGAACGAGAGAGCCAGGAATTGCTTCAGAGGTTTTTCCGAAGTCTGCGCGAAAAGGACGAGCGGCGGATGAGTTTGGACCCCGGCCTCTGATCAATTCCGGCTGTTTTCAACTCCCTTCTCCCAACCAGCAACGGACTAGGCGAAGGTCTGGTTGATAGCGCCGCACCTGCCATTCCACTCCTTCCGCCGCCACGGCACCAAGGTAGGTTGTCGAGAGTGGAACAAAGCGAACCAGCCAAGACCGACCTTTGATCTCCCCTTGAAGCCACACCGTCGCGGAATGGCCACCCGGATGACCAATCACCTCGCAGTGTGACAGTCCTCTGGCCAGCCCCACCCCGGTGGCTTTGAGCACCGCCTCCTTCGCCGTCCAATACCGGATGAACTCTGCCTTGTAGCGCGGGCGGGACAACAAGGCAAAGTGCGTCTGTTCTGCCGGAGAAAAATATCGCTCCACGATGGCCTGCGGCCGAACCGGTCGAGTCAGCGCCTCGACATCCACACCGACCGGCCGGCCACTCGCCACGGCAATCATCGTCATGTCGGCCGAATGGGCCAAGTTGAATTCCAGACGCGGTGACTCGGCCACCTTCACCATCTGAGGCTTACCATTGGCGTGAGCCTGAAACCGGAGTCGCTCGGGTTGTATAGCGAGGTACCGGCTGAGGACCAGACGCAAGAATCCGTGCGCCAGGACAAAGTGCATCCGATGAGTCGGATCAGCCAGGCGCGCCGCCCGTTTCCGTTCCTCCGGTGATAAGAGAGCCGTGAACCGCTGAAGATCGCGACGGAACGTCCTGACATCAGCCGTCCACAGGTGCACTGAGCGGGCATCCAGCGCCGGTCTCTCAACCGGCTTGGCGGGTTTCCGTTTTTGTTCGGTTGGCATGGCCGTCACGGGTTTACCGGTCGTCCGCGTCGACCATTTGAAAATTGTCGTCGCGCCAGGTTATCTTCACGACTTCCCACGGCCGCAACGGAGAGGTGACGGAGTGGCCGAACGTGCCGGTCTCGAAAACCGGTGTCTGGGTAACTGGACCGAGGGTTCAAATCCCTCCCTCTCCGCCATTTTTCAATAGCTTGTGACGCTGTTTCAGCGGGGGTGATACCTAGAATCGCCTCAGGTGTCACCGGAAATGTAACCTTTTTCTCCTGAATGTACGCCCCTAGCTTCGCGGCAGCCTGCCTCAGGTCTTCCTCACTGGTGATGTTGTATCGGTCAAATACGGAGCGCGTCTTGTGGCCGCTGATCTTCATGGCCACGGTCTCAGGAACGCCCGCACGGACAAGATTTCGCACTCCGGTGCGCCGTAGGTCATGGAAGGTCCTATTCTCGACGCCTACGCGCTGACAGGCCGCTTGCCAGCCATGTACGAGGTTACTGAATGGCTTCCCGTTCCGGTGACAGACATAGGGGCAATGCGGATAGTCTCGGTCTCGCAGTTCCTTGGCCTTCTGGATCACGCGGAGGAAATCGCCCGTCATGTAGATCACGCGGGGCTGATTGGTCTTGGTTTGCTTGGCCGCCAGTCGGATGCAGCCTTCGGTCTCGCCTAATTCCACCTGCTCCCAGCGCAACCCCTTCTCACTGATGATTTCTCGCATCCGCATCCCGGTATAGTAGCCAATGGTCATGGCGACCTTGAGGTAATCCGGCGCGGCGCCCCGAACTGATAAAAACTCGTCATGCTCCAGGAAGCCTTCCCGCACATTGTTCTCCGCCAGCCGAGGGAAATGCGGAATCTGTCCTACCTTGGGAGGCGTTTGCCGCTGTCCCAGAATCATCATACGCTTGAGGGCATCAAGGTCTCGATTGACTGAGGCAGGCGCAGCCCCTTCCCCTAGCCGCTTGTCCACAAACTGCTGTAGACGTTGGGTGGTGATTGCGCTTACCCGCATTCCTCCGAAAACGGGTTTAAGTCGCTCGATGTTGTACTCCCGTCTGTCCCATGTCTTCAGCCCTTGAATTCGATAGTCTCGCTTCAGGTCTTCAACAAGGTCCTCAAACTTAGTCCGCTGAATCAGCGGGCCTACCCGCTGTCCGTCTAGAACCTTGCCTTCAGCCCGCTTCAAAACCGCCTGTGCCGCTCGCCTGTCATACCTCTCGGTAGACTGATAGATAGGTTTCCCATTGTCGAAGTATTTCATCCACCAGGGGCCAACCTCGACGCGCGCACCAGTGGCCGGGTCCTTCTTCTTGCGGCGATAGAGCGTCCCCATTGCCTAACCCTCCCTACTCGTCTGCAACCAGGTCAGCGACTTTCACCCTTAACGTCCTTGCAAGCCGACGCAATGTAGTAAGCGACACATTGGCTTTCCCATTCTCCAAGTTACAAAGGTAGGTGTAACTCATCCGCGCCTTGTCGGCTAACTGCTTTTGGGTCAGACCCTTCTCTTGGCGAACCGCTTTCAGGCGCACGGCATATACCCTCTATACAGTAATTACTTTATACAGTACTGTCTGGCAGGGTGTCAAGATGCCTGGCCCAGTTCCTCACAGAATTTGTTCCGATCGATAAACTCGTCCATATCCCTCACGTCTACATGGACCCGACCCCCTGCCCGTACCGAGGGCAGCGCCCCATCCCAGATCAAGCGGCGAACCGACCACGTAGACCGGCCTAAATAAGCCGCTGCCTCGGCAAGCGTGTAGAGTCTTTTGGCCTGGTACCGGCTCTTGATGACTTGGCCAGTCCCTAAGCTCTGCCCATCGGGACCGTTCGCCCCGCTCATCGCAGCCGCCTCACCAGATCGAGCGGAATCTTCACCAGCCGCTCGGTCTTAGGATGCCAGACCAGGACCGCCCCATCGGGATAGGTGGCCAGAATTTCGCCCGTACAGGGCCCAAAGAGCGGGCTGGTCCACCGGACCGCTTGGCCGGGCTCCATCCGGCGGGCTGGCTTGCTGACCGTCGGTTCGTCCATCGCGTGCCCGACTCGTTCGGCCTTCCGTGGACGGTTGGCAATCTCAAGCGCCCGCTGCAACAGATCGTCCATTCCGCCTCTCTTTCTCCTTACCCCTATGAACCGCCACAGGCCGCCACACGCCACACAGTCGCCACAGCGGTTTTCTTTTCAATAACTTGCAGTTACGCCGCCTGTGTCGGATGTCCCATGTGTGGCGCTTTCCCCAGGGTATGAAAGCGGAACATAGCGGCTCACCAGTTCGTCGATCAGCTTCTTCTTCAGGTCGTACCCTCGCACAGTCGTTTTTCCGTCACGCCACTTGGCGGGGCGGAGCCCCAGCGGATGAAGCCGTGAGGCGAGCGCCCGTGGCGAGAGGGATTCCCATCCCAGCCGGTCCTTCACCTTCTCGATGAGGTCGGGGGTCGAAATGCTGACATGGGGGCACTCCCCGAGCGTGTCCCGCAGGACTTCCAGGATGCCGATCAAGGGCTCATCCCCGGAAAGAGCCGCCCGATCCTTGCCCATCCGCGCCGCCAGGTCGATCAGGCGATCCGTCAGCGAGGAGCCGCCTTCGGCATCGGCTACGGAGGTGATGGCCACGAGCGGTTCCCAGAGATTCACGGCGCGGTCATCGTCCAAGTTCGCCAACCCGGCGAAGTCGCCTTTCTCGTAGCACCCCTCAATCGTCGCTGCGCGATCGAGCGCGAAGGCCGCGCACACGTCACGGGCAGCTTGGGCTAACCGCGAGAGATGGCGAGGAGAAAATCGGTCCACGCGCACGGAGGGCGGTTTTCGCTGGAGGAACAAGATCAGCGCCCGATCTTCGAGCGTCGATTCAAGCGCGGAGATCGAGGCAATCACCCGAGGCACATAGGTCTCAAATTGCTCTTTGACCTGATTCCCGCCCACTTTCTTGTAGCGAGCGACCACGGCCCCACGGTGAAATCCGACATTCAGTACGCTGGTCATTGCGCTCCACCGTTCCCGGTCATGGGTCATGCCTTCGAGTTCGTCAAAAATTTGGACCCCGCCATCTTCTCTCGGTTCTCGGAAAATCTGGGCTTCCGTTGGGGAGGCCGTCGGGGGGTGTGCGTTGAATGCCAACAGGCTCACCACATCCAAGAGACGGCTTTTGCCGCATCGTTTTTCGGGAGAACGAAGCACCAAATACGGGAAGTACTCGAAGGCTTGATAGAGGTAGGTGCCGACAATCCAAACCGCCACCAGGAGCCCGGCATCTGGAGGCAGGATCACAAACCGGTTGACAAGCGATTCGAGATGGGCGATCAGCTCCGCTCCGTTCGGACGTTCCCCCTTGAGAAAGCGTTTGATACCGTCTCGCGACAGTGGCCCCGATCCGAGGCCATAGTCGATCGCTCCAAACGCTTCCGCCGGCAGAATGGTCCGATCCGACAGGACCACATGCGCGGCACCCTTCAGTCGAACACCCAGACTCAACTTGCCCTCGCGAAAATCCTGTGGAAGCCGCGGGGGTGGTGTCGGTTCGGTCCCGTCCAGCAGGTCTTTGTATTGCGAGGCCTGATCGTGATCAGTATCGGCCACGCCGTTCAAGGCGGCCTTCGATAGCTCTTTAAGCCGCAGTGCGTCGGCGTTCATGTTGTTTGGCATCGCGTGCCTTTCCCTGATCGTAATCTCGAAACCGCAGCGTATCCGCCACGTCCTCTAGAATCGTCGCCCGCTCCAGATCGCGACGAGCCTGTGCCACGGCATCCATTGCGCAGTCGAAGTCCTCATCTGTCCACGTTGAGGTGTCGAGTCCAGAGGCTGCGCGCAGCACCGCTTCAGCCCGTTGCCGCAGATCAAGCGCGGTCTGTTCAAATTCAAACGCGGTCCGCACCGGATCAAACCGGGCAGTTGTCGGTTGGTTCGGCGGGCGGGAGCCGCGAGGAAGTGCGGCATCATGGAAGAGGTCGGAAACCCGGATGTTGAGGGCTGCACAGATGGCGGACAGCTCACACCCCGCGAAGCAGCGGAGCAGTAACCCGCGTTCCCCTTGAGCGACTGACAACGATGGGTTGCGATCCGCATGCGCCGGGCACCGCGCTTGCCAACCGCGGGAAGTTCGGCGCGTGGGTCCTCCGAGTCGTGAAAGGAAGTCGTCGATGGTCACGGCTGCCCTCCCGATCACTTCTTGTTGTTGGCGGTTTCAACAAACGCACTAAGATCCTCGGGCCTGACAAGGACTCGACGGCCCAACCTGACAACGGGGAGCCTACCATCCCGAATCCAACGACGAATCGTACTCTCACCTACCCGCAACTCCGATTTGACTGCGTGAATGTCTTTGAGCATGAAACACCTCCGTTGAGTTGTAGTGATCGTTCACAAGGTAGATGATAGTTCCTTTCAGAGAAGGAACAATGGACAGATAAGAGAAATGAAAGTGTCTAAGATTTGGGCAAGGCGGCGGGGGGATCTGCTAACGGGATCAGTCTATGTGGAGCGCCTGTCCTCGAACAGGAGAGCAAACTCGCCCTTAAGAATCTCAGGTCCCTTGTCCTTCAGGTGCTGGAGCGCCCTCTTGGCCTTGTTGGCAGCGCCACGGTCCTCCGTGTCTACTGACGCAGCCTGCAAGGCCATCACAGCATGTCGCAAGTGTTCTAAGGCGATTCTATGTGTCCGTTTCCTGGCTCGATACAGCCTCTTGTCACTCGCGCCTAGGAACGCCCGCCGTACTTGGACAGGCGTGCTCAGGCCTTGGAGGTCCGCCGCAGCGATTCGACGACCCAGCAGCTTTGTAAGGGCATCGGCCAACTCCCTGGTTCGAGCGATCTGGTTGCGAATACGCCTGGCGTTGCGCCAGATTCCAGGAAGTGTCTCCTTAAGATGTTTCTGTTCCGCTAACATCGCTTGATCTCTAGCATCTGCCCGGCGCGCCCTCATATCTGGCAAGCGGGGATTTCGGGCCTGCTGGAGTGCCCACTTCAGAGCGGCGGTTTGCCCATCTCGGCCCCGGCGTGCAGCGTATTCGCGGAGAAATTCCTCTACCCAGACCCGATACCGCTTGTACGTGTCAGGATCATGCTGCTTGAGAAGTGTTTCCAGTCCTTCAGTGAGGGTCTGGAAAAATTGTAGTTGTTCGCTTTTCCTCAGGATTCTACGGCGATCGTTGTCCGGCATCAGCCCCTCCCGTTGGAGCATCCCGAAATGGAGCCCGGCCAGCCGTCTCGGGTCAGCGGCGTTCGGGTGGCCTACGCGAGGTCGGGTGTACTGTTCGCGATCGAGCGTGGCGCGAGGCGTCCGATGACCAGCCGAGAAGCACCCCTGTAGTGCGGACTCTTGCTATCCCTAGCACGCCCACTCGCGAATGACAAACGAACCGGGCAGACTCAGCGGTTTACCTAGGATTATCAGTGTGTTGGGTGAGGCGGGATCGTAGTTGTACGAGCTGGTGATCGATCCTGCGAAGGAAGGGCCGACCTACTTTCCCCGCTCGCCGGCAGAGCGTCCGTTGGGACTCTGTAAGGAGGATCATGGCCGCCACTTCAGGAATCGCCCAGCACCGACGTGTGTATAGCTGGCCCCCATGTCGCCAGTGGCGGACTACGAGCCTGGCGGGCAGACCGGCCTTCAACAGCCGACGCCTGGCCGCATGCCGTCCGACACCGAGCAGTAGCGCAATTTCACCTACGGTCAAGCAGTCACGCGGAATCGTCTGACGGGCCCACGAATAATCCCTTGCCATGAATCCATTCTACACGGAACACGATCTTTGGCAACGCAGGGGCGCAATCGGGCATGATCTTGTGAGCGGTGACAGGTTGAAATTTTGGGGTAGCTTACTTAGACTCTCATGCGATTTGCCTTGGAGTAATGAGGACTGGCTCTAACAGGAGATGCAGCGCATCGATTGTGAGACGGGTCAAAGCTTTGCGAGGACTATCATGGCCGGAGAACAGATGTTTTTCGCCGAGCGCATCGTTGTTCGGGTACATGGGGGTCAATCGCTTACCCGCTATGTTTCTTCTTGTCTGCTCAATCGGCCTGGAGTGACTTCGCCGAAGCAACGACCGCATTCAAACGCACGGATCATGGCACCATGTACTGTGATGGCAGCAAGAGCCCGAACAGCTGTGGTGGATCGATGATGTCACGTGAGTGCAGGCTGCGGCCTAAGTGTTTCGGTTTTCTTCATTTTGTAGTCCTGTACCTGGTCTGTGCACCTAATTTGTCACAGGCACATGATGATTTATCCACGAGAGCGCCAGAGAGGGCCAGGCAGTTAGTTAAGGAGGCGACAGCGCCACATTCATGGGGAAAGATAAGCGAGGGCAAAGGTGGGTTGGCATGGCAGATTGAGCTACTCACTTTGGCAATTCACTATGACGCACTTTACCATGAAGCCTGGTTCGAACGAGGAACAATCTACCTCCTTGTTGATGAACTCTATCTCGCCTATCGTGACATGACCGAGGCGATTCGTCTCGCGCCGGAACCTTCGGAGGAATACCGAAAGATGCGGGATGAACTGTTTTCCACGAAGGACTTTCAAAGGTCCGCTTTTGAAGCACGTGACGCTTTGTGGCAAGGAGTAAGGGAGCGTGCAAACTCCATGGGGCTGTCTGATGGGATATATCTGGCGCGATCCCATTATCTTCGCGGTCAGGCAAGCATGGACCTCGTTCAATGCGAAGCGGCCGCGGATGATTTCTCAGCGGATGTTGCCAGGGACCCATATCATGCCAATGGCTATGTCTACAGAGGACGAGCACTTTACTGCTTGGGCCAATACGAAAAGGCTTTGGCTGATTTCTCGAAAGGAATCAATGCATTTTCGCATTGGGCTTGGGAGCGCGCCGCCGGAGCGGCTCATGTCTGGAAGGGTCGTGCGCTACGCATGCTGAAGCGGTATGCAGAGGCAGATGAGAACTTTAGTAAGGCTATCAGCATTGAACGAGAGATGAATACCGTCCCCAGTATGAATGTCTTATGCAATGCTTTTTATGGACGAGCATTAGTTAAGAAGGACCTGAATCGGTATGAGCTGGTCATCGAGGATCTCACTATAGCAGTTGAGCTTGCACCTGAATGGCCCCATCCTCAATCAACAATCCGAAGGGATGGACCGGACTATGCAGGGATTCCCCCGACTCGGGGAAATGTTTATCGAGTGATGGCGGATGCCTTTCATCAAATGGACGATAGGGAACGCGAGCATAGGGCGTGGCAGATGGCGTGTCGGTTCTATGATGCTGAGGCTTGTGAAAAGGTCTTGGCCAAGTAGAACATACTCGTCATCAGGTCCCCCTTCCTTCCCCCCATTGCCCCCCCCTCCCCCTATAGCGCGAACCATCCGGCGGCTGCGGCGGGACAGATGATTGTGGGAGGCGACCCCTCAGCCGCGACTTTTCCGTTACCTTCATGTGTTGCCAGTATCGGCTGTCCGGGAAGTGTAACCGCAAGTGTCACCGTTGGGCCTCATGCCCATCACACGCTATGCAACGCGATGCAATCCTTAGAATCGGCTAATCTTCGCTCCCGGTGTGGCTCTTCTCATCTTTCTGCATACCTGTATGATCCCCTAATACTTCATCCGATTGCTCTCGAAAACCGGTGTCTGGGTAACTGGACCGAGGGTTCAAATCCCTCCCTCTCCGCCAAAGCGCCGCCTGCCAGGCTAGCCGCCATTGGAGCCATTTCATCGCCGGGAAGCAAGTACAGAGGGAGGGATTTGAACCAGGGGGTCTGCGGGGGATGTGTCCCCCGCATGGGGAGCATACGAGGGGGCTGGCCCCCTCTGTAGGAGCGGTCGGAGATGCTCCGATCGCGACTTCAAATCCCTCCCTCTCCGCCATACCAACCTTCGGTTGTACCGGCCGCTCATTGGGCGAAGCCCCTCTTCATTGTCGCGGCCGGAGAAACACCGCCAGTGTTCCTTCCCTTGTTATGAACCGCACTTCGTGTGAACGGCGGGCTCTTCAAGCGAAGCTTCTCTTCATTGTCGCCCGCCGAGAAACACCTTTAACATCCTTCTGATCTCTCTTCTTGAGACCGCACTTCGCTTGAGCCGGTAACTGTTCCGCATTTTTTCTCACTGATGCAACCGGAGAGACAACTCAAGTGACTTCGCTCCTCTGGTCTCCCGAGACTATGGACCGAGATCTACCCAGAACTTCTCGTGCACCAGAACCAACAGGCGAATCCTATGGGACTGGGGAACCAATAACAAACGGATCGGAATGATGGTTTCGCCTCAGTTACGGCAACTATTCGGCAAACAGCGGCAAGCGGTGGTCAGGAATGTGGCCTAACCACTTTGAGATGCAGCGTATATGATTTACGAGGTAGATTTTTCCCTTGTATAGCAAAGGTCAAATCGAAAGCATTGGTTGCGTCAGGTATGGTAACATCCACGGCGAACTTATATGGTCCCCCTGCCATTTGAACGGGATCAATGTCATTAACGCCTAGCCCGCTGAACTGGAATGCATTGTGGTCAGCTCTCTCTGATATTCGTGTATCGGCTTCGTCCACATGGACCACGTTCGGAATAGCATAAATCCTGACAATCGGCCGGATGATCTCTACTTTCCCTTTGTTTGATACGAGAAAGATTGCCCTTGCCCACTGCTTGTCTTTCTCAAGGGGAAATTCAATTTCAGGCAGTTTTTCAAGATCGTCTATGAGCTTGGGACCCGCGGTCGTTAGCAGGGCAATTTCAGCAATAGGTCTTCTTGATTGGCGTTCCTGTTCTCGTCTCCATTGCTCCTCTAGCAGCCCTAGCTGGGATTTGGAGATTTCCAGATTCTTACTTAATAGCTCCTGTTGGGCCTTCGATGTTTCAAGGTTATACCCAAGGATCTCCTGTTGCTTCGTCGCAGCATCGACAACTGCCTGTAGCTGCTTCCGGCTGGCGTCCAAATTCTCTTGCTGTTCCTTACTGTCCCTGACAGCCTGTTGATAAGCAGCGATGCCAACATATAACGAAACGATCGCGACAACAAGGGTTGCAAGGTTCGTGATGTCGCCCAAGGTCAATGAGCCTGTACGAACGGGAATTCTTTCCCAGAGTAGATACGCGAAAATTGCAAGGCCTGAGAAGGTCAGGATGGAGGCAACAGTCAAGAGCATAGATTTGTTCATCTGTGCACTGTGTGCAGGCGTTGGGCAACGTGATTATCCCGGATTCCGCAGTTGCAATACGAGGCGTGTTTCTATCCTAGAACCCATCCGCAGAACTTGCTGCACAACGAGCGATGCCGATTTTCACCAAATCACCTGCGGCGCAGTTCAGAATTAGGGAAGGTCTGATTAATTCACGTTTACACTGAGCGAGCTATTCATGGGTTGGTCAACACGGGCAATCAAGTGGGAATCAGATGGTCCGCAAGCGTCTTCGTCGGGGTTTGCCCCTCATCCGACAGCCCACGTCCGCCCAGCCGACACACGCCCTCTACGTTCCCGCCAACAGGCGCCGTCGCGCCAGGTACAGATTCGTCAAGCCGCAGGTGACAAAGAGCCAATTCGTATTCTTCGCCAGCCCCCGGTAGCGCACTTTGGCCCATCCAAAGATCTGTTTCATCACCAAGAACACATGTTCGACTTTCGCACGAACCTTCGACTTGGTACGATTCCGGGCACGCTCCGCCTCACTCAGCGGTCGGTGCCGATGCGCTTTGGCCTGGATAAAGCTCTTGGCCTCAGGGGCATGCTGCTGAATCACCTCGCGGTGCCCGCTGTACGCCGCATCCCCCCACACCCGCGTCTCGTTGCCGTGCAGGAGATCCGGCAACACCTGACTGTCATGCACGTTCGCCGCCGTGGCCGTCACCGAATGGATCAACTTGGTGCGGCTATCCACCCCGATATGGGCCTTCATGCCGAAGTACCACTGGTTTCCCTTCTTCGTCTGATGCATCTCCGGATCTCGCTCCTTGGTGCGATTCTTCGTCGAACTGGGGGCACTGATGATCGTGGCATCTACGATGGTCCCCTGGCTGATCTGCAGCCCCTGCTCGGCGAGATACGTCCGGATCAATGCAAACAGCTGTTCACCCAACTGGTGGCCTTCCAGCAGGTGCCGAAATTTACAGATGGTCGTCTCATCGGGCACAGGCTCGCGGCCCAGATCAATGCCGACAAACTGCCGCATGGCGCGGGAGTCATACAGGGCCTCCTCCACTGCTGGGTCCGACAGGGTGAACCAATGTTGCAGGAAATGAATGCGGAGCATCCGGTCCACGCCCACCGGCGGACGCCCGGCCCCCTCAGGGTTGGGATAGAACGGCGCGATAACCCCTGCCAGGGCTCCCCACGGAATCACGCGGGCCATCTCGTCCAGGAACCGCTCTCGACGGGTGGGCTTCCGGTACGGTTCAAACGTGACCTCTGCAAACGTCTGTTGCTGCATGGGGCGCGCCTCCTCATCAGTGCCGCGCTACCCGTAGCATATCGGACGGAGAGAATAAATCAGAGATTCCTTAGCATCTCAAGTCATTGATTACTCAACGGTGGCGCGAACTAGGTTTTTGGCTGCACTGGCCACCGCGGAATCCGGGATTATAGCGGATCGAGTGATTTATCAAGACGCATGCCCGAGTCCTAACTGAACGGAGACAGGTCACCCGGTTGAGTATTGTTTATCATTTTCTGACCACACCTAGCCTCAAAAGGCAGTGGCAAAAAACTCATCGGCGCTCGTGTTGGCAAAGGAGGTTGGAGCTGAACTGCCGTCTGCCGGAATGGTGAACAAATCCCGGGGAGCTGATGAGATTAACCCGCCAGTGCGTCGTTCATAAAAGATTACGCTGCCGAAAGATCCCACGAAGTCTTCATGGTCCTGGCTTGCCGCGAGAGGTGTCAACCCCGTTCCATCTAATCGCACGCTATAAAGGTCCTGTGGACCAAGCAGCGAGGTGCCTGGTTGTTGCCGTTGGAAATTGAGGCGAGTGCCGACGACAGCCGCGAATGACTCATCGAGACTACTGGTTGCCAGGGCTACGACTCCTCCCGTGCCATCGGCTCGGATGGCATAGAGGTCATCTTGCCCCCCATTATCGCGGCGGAAAATGATGCTGTCGCCAGCGATCCCGGCCGTGAATTCATCTCCCGGACCGGTAGCCAAGGGAACTTCTCCAGTGCCATTCAGATTGACGCTGTAGATATCAGTTTGGCCATTTACAGTTCGTTCGTACACGACACGAGCGCCAACCACCACAGCAAAGAATTCATTGCCTGGGTTGACGGAGAGCGGGGTAGTTCCCGTACCGTCCAGGTTGACTGCATAAAGATCGAACTGGCCGCCACCTGCTGGTCCTCGCATGTAAATCATGCGGTTACCCACTACGCCGCCAAAAAATTCGCTGTCCGGACTTCCGGCTAACGTAATCGGTGTACCTGTGCCGTCGATATTCGCGATAAGAAGATCAGCGGGAGAGGAGGGATCAATCCGTCTCACAAAGATGAGCCGGTTTCCCACCGTGGCCTGATCGAACTCTTCCAAGGGCGTCGTAGCGAGAGGACGAACGTCGGTTCCGTCAGCGTTGATGCTGTAGATGTCCGTGTTGTTACTTTGCGGGTTGACTTGGCTCCCGACCCGGCGTTCATAAATAACCCGCTCACCGACAATACTTCTAAAGTATTCATCATCCCCACTATTGGCCAAGGCCCTTTGTGCTGTTCCATCCAAGCTCACACTGGCCAGATCTCTGAGCCCGCCGACCGTCTGGGAAACTCCATACACCAGCCAGCTTGCTGTCGCACCACTTGCGAATTCATCGGCCCCGCTGCTGACCAACGGAGCCGCACCGGTGCCATCGAGATTGACCATCCAGAGATCACGAGGGACAAGAGGTCCCACGGGACTTGTATGATAGATGACTTGGTTCCCAACTACGCGAAAGAACCGCTCGCTGATTGTACTCTCAGCCGCGAGCGTGACCACTCCGCTGCCATCGCTGTTGCTGAGGAACATATCGAGATTCCCATTGGTCGAACGACCAAAAATAACTTTCGCTGACGGAGATGGGTCTGGGTTTTTCGTTCCCACATAGATGAACCCATTCGTTCTGGTGCTATTGACCGTGGCGCTATAGAGTTGATTCGATCCCGCATCGAAATACCCAATGCCGGTAACCGTGCTATTTCCATTGGAACACACACCCCCACCAAAGGTGACCGAGAGATCGTACACATTACCCTTTGCACGCGGAGTGACGGTCCCCGTAAAGGTGCAGCCGCTACTCCCAAGACCCGAAATGCCACCAGCCTGTGAAATCGTCACCGTGGTGGCTTCGCCGATGCTCCCGACAACAGCAGCGGTTCCTGAATAGGAACCCGCGATCGTGGCAAGAGAAGGGGTAAGATCATAAGCGGCGTCGTATACGCCACTGAACGCAACGGTCTGGTTCAGTGACGGATACGAAATGGTCCCGCTCAGCGATTGCCTTGCAACATAATTCCCTGCAATGGTGGCATTATTTATTCCAGCCCCTTCAAGATTGAAGTCTCGTGCATCAGCAGAGGAAAAGACGCCGTTGCTGGAGGTTGATGAGCCTTGAACACCTCCTGCGATGATCGAGCTGTTGTTTGGCGCCGAGTAGAGAACCCAGAAACTCCCGTTGTCCAGGACAATGCCTCTGACAGTTCGAGCCGTGGTCGTGTTCCCGATCCAGAGCCCTTCGGCGGTTACTGTGGAAGCAGGCGGAGAGCTTGTTCCTTGGTCCCCTCCACTACTACATCCTGCGATGTACAACAAGGCATTAACCAGCACGACCGGGACAGAGGCCATTCGCTTGGATTGCATCTCCCCCCCCGCAAATAGTTTCCGACAACGGGACCAGACGGTTTCGGGTCTCCCAGGTTTCGGAACCCTCCAAAGAGTGGGGATTCTGGACCTCCGTCATCCATGCAAGCAATACCACTTTTAGGGCACCTCTGACATAGCTCACTTGTGTAAATTGGATTTATTCATGGCATGTCTGGCGTCAGTAGTGTGGAGCATTCCCTTACCAGCAATCTGCGCAGTTCTCATGATCGCAAACGAGTTCTCAAGACTATGTTTTTATCCCAATGCAGTTCCGGACCATCAACTCTCGATGTCTCCCCTCTCACCCCCTGTCTCCTTCCCCTAACCTTCTCCCCAACTCTTCCCCCCTGAAGCCCGCCGGAGTTCCACCACCCCCAAGGTGTCTCTCGCGCATTAGGCGCGTAGCGCGTCCGCAATGCGCTACCACTCCACCCAGTCGGTAACTGCAAGCACCATCCGGACATGATCGCGAGCCACGATTATCCGATAGATGCTCGGGTAGAACCCTCGGCTTCCGCTGACGCCGACGTTCTCGCGGCGGCCCTCAGGCGGCATCGGTCAGCCGACGGGCTCGCTCGATCCGCTTGCGGTCGCGAGGGCTGTGCATCGCCTCCCACAGATCGGTACGCCGCTGCACATTGAGCCAAAAGTCAGGGCTGTTGCCGAACACACGTGCGAGGATGAGCGCCGTCGCCGCCGTCACGTTCCGCCGATCATTACACAGCTCGTTAACATGCTTGCGCTGGACGCCCATCGCCTCGGCCAGCGCACCCTGCGTCAGCCCCATCGGTTGCATGAACTCTTCGGTGAGAATCTCACCAACCGTCGCCGGTTTGCGTTTCGTCGTCAGCATCATTCACCTCACCTGTAGCTATGGCCATCGAGATAGACCCCCGTGGCTTCACCTCGGCCGCCATCCCACTGAAAGATCAGCCGCCATTGTTTGTTGACCCGGATCGAATGGAACCTCGACAGATTGCCGCTCAGCTTCTCGAAATGATTGCTGGGTGGCACCCGCAAGTCCTGATCGGTCGTCGCATCGTCGATCATCTGGAGCTTCCGAAAGAGGCGGCTTTCAAGATCAGGCGGAATGCTTCGAGACCGCATATCTTCGACAAAGAAGGCCCGTAGCCACTCATCACGAAAACTCACGATCATGTGGTGGTTCCAAGGCTGATCGAGTGTACCACTCCATGGTACACATTGCCAGTTCTGCCGCCTGCAAGTAGTTGCTGGGAACATCCGACTGTCATTCCCACCCACGCCCCGCGGTGAGCCCCTTGCCTGCATATTCGATGTCGGTGGTCCCACAAGCGCTGGATCAAATGTTTTGCCGCACGCATGCGACGGTCAAGGACACCCGTGACATTGTCCCTATCGACCAGCAGCAGGCGCACTGTCATACAACGATGACGTGACGTTGAAAATGCAGACGTCGTGCTTATCATCATTGGCGCGGCCCGCCATACCAACCTTCGGTTGTACCGGCGGCTCATCAGGCGCAGCTTCTCTTCATTATCGCCGGCGGAGAAATACCTCCAGTGTTCCTCCCCTTGTTATGAACCGCACTTCGTGTGAACGGCGGGCTCTTCAAGCGAAGCTTCTCTTCATTGTCGCCCGCCAGGAAACACCACCAGTCTCTCTCCATTCCGGTTGGCATACCTCAACCCCTCACCGGGCGCATCTCCTCCCAGCTTCTTCATGACCCGGGTCAAGTCGCGACGGAGTTGGCTCATCGCTTCATGACGCGATCGCCCGTTATCCACAAAGACCTGCTGTGGCTGAGACCGCGGCTCATGCCGCCATCGTCCAAGCATAGTAACCTCAACACCAATTCGGCCGCGATTTGGGTTACGGTTACCTCGAGACCTCAAGCATCGCGACCGTTTCACGCGTATCCTTCCCTGAAAACTTCCGTCGTGCGCCGATGATATCTCTCCCGGTCCGTTGCGGACCTTAGGTCAGGTATCCGTGGAACCGGGATAGAACCCAGGCTTCCTAGTCATGGTGACGGCTACCATATGCTCCACGGGCGCGGGGGAACGCGCATGAATACACGCATTTCCATAGAGGATCAATTGACATCTGAGTTCACCGCATCTTACCTTTGTGTCGCCGAAGAGCCCGCTCTCGTTGCTTCGTTACTGAGAGGTGGAGAGCATGCGACAGGACGGCCCATTTTTTCATGTGGGATTGCTTCTTCTCGTTATCGCACCTCTGAATCTGGTCGCGTGTTCGGGAGGAAATGACACTACATCCGGCGCTTCTAACTCGGAAGGTAGCCCATCACCTCCCATCGTGCCCCCTCCTCCTTCTCCTAACGTTGAGCGCACAGTGTACATCGCCGACCAGGATCGCGATGAAGTATTCGAGTTGTACCTCGTCGGATCTTCCATCAAGCTGAACCCCCCGCTTCCGACCGGAAAGAGCGTCGTCGACTTTAAAATAACACCTGATAATAAGGCCGTCGTGTACCGCGCAGACCAGGATACTGACGAGATGATCGAGCTCTATCGCGTAGAGTTTGCCCTGCCAGGAGTAAGTACTAAACTAAACAGTCCTCTTCCATCCGGCGGGGACGTGAGTTCGTTTGCAATTACCAAGGACAGCGCTACCGTCGTCTATGTGGCTGACCAGGCTGCCGATGAGGTACACGAACTGTATCGCGTTTCCTTCACCGCACCAGGAATTAGCGCAAGACTCAATGGCCCACTCGCGCCAGGCGGCAACGTCTTTTTTGGTTTTGCTATTACACCTGACGATGCCGCTGTGGTTTACCCCGCTGCGGAAGAAAGTCCGGCTGCCGTCGAGTTGTACCGCGTGCCTTTCGCTACTCCGGGTCTGAGCACAAAGTTGAATGCTACACTGCCGAGCGATGCGGATGTTTCTCTCGTGTCGATCATCCCCAACAACTCGGGCGTTGTATATACAGTCAGCCAGTATGTGCCTACGTCGCCGGGCTCACAGTTCGTTTATCTGACATCAGAACTGTACGTAGTTGCCTTCTCCGCACCCGGCATATCAACAAAGCTCAGCGCCCCACTCGTCCCATTTGCCATTTCCTATATCCTGTCCTTCCAAGTCACTCCTGACAGCTCCAGCGTGGTTTACGCCACAGCCGACAACAATGGTGACCGACGCCAACTCTTTCGGGTACAGCTTGCGAACCCCGGAACAACAATCAAACTCAACCCACCTGACATTTATGTCTTGCACTTCAGGGTAAGTCCTGATAGCAGCGCTGCGGTATTCGCTGGAAACGGGATCGGCGTATCGATCAGTTCATCGCGTTATCCTACTGAGCTCTATCGGGTTCGTTTTGCCGAACCAGGATTGAGCACAAAGCTCAACGGTCCATTAAGTGGCACCACGGGAGTTTCTCCAATCAATGGAGCTTTCGCAATTACCTCAGATGGTTCCGCTTCCGTGTACGTCGCAAGAGAGAAAACGGACACCAGCGAAGTGTACATGGTGCCTTTCTCCACGCCCGGCATGAGCACAAAGCTGAATGGAGATATGGTCGCGGGAGGGAGCGTTTATCCATTCGCCCCTTTAGCTGTGACGCCGGACGCCAGTGCCGTCCTCTACCAAGCTGACCAGACAACAGCAGGGGTGGTTGAGCTCTATCGCGTGCCATTCGCAACTCCAGGCACAAGCACGAAGCTCAACGGTCCCCTGGTCACTGGTGGAAACGTACAAAGCTTCAATGTACGGTAAGGCCGTGCCAACAGTTAAGGTCTCTGGCGGGCTCTTAGCCTCACCGCGCAGGACACTCTGTAGGAGCGCGAGGAGCTTCTCCGAGTGCGACGGCAAATCCCTCCCTTCTCCGCCATACCGGCACGCACGATCCATGCGACACCTGCTGCGGCGTCCGATTCTCTCGCCCGGCGAGGGCGTTCTCGTTCGGTCTCCTCAACGTACCACGGTGGGTACGCCTGCAGCGCCCTCACCTGCGAGCACCCTCGGCGGACGTCGGTCTCGAACGCCTCGCGACGGTGTCCACGAATCGTCCGTGCCGCCTCGCTTGCACGGTTCGGTCAGCTCACCAGGCGCAGGCTCTCTTCATTGTCGCCCGCCGGGAAACACCATTAAGATCCTTCCCAATCTTATACCACGATTGAATTCCGCAACCCGATTTCCCGTCGTTTGAATCTGGCGTGAACCGTCGTCGTTGGCCCATGTGGCACCCTCGTAGAACCTATCGTGTTCCCTTTTGAAGTGTCGGTCAAACTCGGGCCAGCTCAGGTTTCTTCCCGTTCCGACATTGATTGGGATTGCTCTGGTCGACTAGCCTGGATTGAACCGCTTGATGATCTCAGGTAGTATCTACACCGTATCTACTCTAGGGCATGGAGGACGGCAGAGATGAAAACCACGGCCCAGAAATGGGGCAACAGCTTGGCCATCCGAGTACCGAAGAGCATCGCCCAGCAGGCAGGGCTTAGGGTGAAAGATGATCTGGAGATCGAAGTGCGAAAAGGCGCGCTTGTCCTAAGGCCGCACCTGCGTCGTGTCTATCGTCTGGAGGAGCTGGTCAAACGCATTACCCCGCGTAACATCCACGAGGAGATTGATTTCGAAGGGCCAGTGGGCCGAGAGGCGTTGTGAAGAGCCGGCGGCCTTATGTGCCGGACCGTGGTGACATCGTCTGGCTGCGGTTTAGTCCCCAAGCGGGTCATGAACAGGCCGGACATCGACCAGCCCTTGTGCTTTCTCCAGCCAGCTACAATCGCCGCAGCGGGCTCATGCTATGTTGCCCGATGACTGGCCTGCGGAAGGGCTATCCCTTCGAGGTGGTAGTTCCAGGCGAACCGGATCATGAAAGTGTCGTACTCGCGGACCAGGTTAAGAGTCTGGATTGGAAAGCCCGTAAAGCGGTGAAAAAAGGGACTGCGCCGGTCGGCGTGATCGCGGATACACTCAGCAAACTTCAGACCTTGCTGTGACAATCACAAGGGTTATCGCTAACTCTGATGCGTAGCCGATTCGGAGAGAGTTGAGCAGAGAACACCATGGAAAGGCCAGCCTTCGTCCTTCTGGTTCTTCTCGGGGCCTCTGGATGTGCTCCCCTGCAAATGGAGCCGTCCGACTCGATCGCAAAGGGAATCGCCGCTCTGCACGGCCCACCGCCGCGTAGGTTCCAACCGCCAGGTGCCACTAGCCTGCATTATTCATGACGGTTCGTCGCAAAATCGTGAAGTCGCCAAGCGAGACGGGCAAGCACAGCCGCGAGAGACCGAGCGTACTTGAAACAGTACATCGAGGGACTAAGCGGCGAGCACGCCCGCCATACCGCACTTCGTGTGAACCGGCGGCTCACCAGGCGCAGGCTCTCTTCATTGTCGCCCGCGGAGAAACACCACCAGTGTTATTGTTCGCTTTATCGTAACTGATGCCACCGGAAAGAAATCGCAAGCGGTCTTACTCCATTGACCCAAGAGCCTGCTGTCAGTACCATACTTTGATCATCTTAGCTATTAATAGCTAGCTACGAAGCGAAGGACGAAGGCAACAGCCACAAATGGATCGGAAAGGATTTTCCGCCACAGATTCGCCACCGGCAAAGAAACATCGGGGCAAGACTCACAAATCGATCTCTTGGGACCAGGTTGATTATAGTCACAGTTGAGCGTATCTTCACAGTCGTTCCAGATCGAATGATCTCTCCTCCAGATCTCAGACCTCACCCAAAAATGTCTTCGTGCTCACAATCATGCTCTGTTGGATGGAAGATTCCGATCGCGAGCCTATACCAGTAGGGAGAGCGGATGATGTCGGTCTTGGCTGAAAGATCGCTGACACAATGAGTATGCGGCAGGACATTCATTTTGAATCCGGGCTTCTCCGCGTAGAGGCCACAGGGCTGTTCTCGCTAGAAGAGGCGACACGGGCATTCCTGGAAGTGCTTGGAGCTGTTGCTCAATACGGGGCAAAGAAAGTACTCATCGATGGTCGGAACGTGAAGGGCAATCCCAAAGACTTTGAGCGCTTCTACTACGGCGAGTTCGCAGCTCAAGAAACTCAGAGGCTTTACAACGAAACCAAACTTTCTCCGCGGTTCGCGTATCTTCTTCGTGAGCCTCTTCGTGACCCGAGAAGGTTTGGGGAAATCGTTGCTCTCAATCGAGGGATGAAGATCATGGTTTGTGAAACCCTCGAAGAGGCTTACGAATGGCTTGAGCTTGCTCCCGTTAGCAAACCGCAGCAGGCGCCGCACGAAAAGCGCGTCTAATCGCGCAGAGTGGCCTGGGCGGCAAATAAGGTGTCCCCTCGTTCCCGTCTCAGCACTGCAGAAGCCGACGTAGGTCCTCCTCATGGCCGTCGCCAAATACACATCTTCGGTGTTGCTTGATTCTGCTCCCTATGCCTGCCTCCCTCCCCGACTCTTCTCCCCTAGCGCCCGCCTGAGTTCCACCATGCCCAACGTGTCTCGCGCGCAATAGGCGCGCAACGCGTCCGCGATGCGCTGCCGCTCCACCCAGTCGGTGATCTCGAAGACCATTCGCGCGTACTCGCGGGCCGCGACCGCTCCTTCGCCGATCTCAAGATCGTCATAAGCCAGTTCCGGCACCACCGCCGGCAGGACTGACTTGATTGAGTAGGAGCCGTTGAAGGCCGGGTGGTAGTAGTGGTCCTGCACGACCGCCAAGAGGTCCCACAACCGTTTGACGACAGCCTGCAATGCGGATCGGTGATGTGGAAATAATTCGGCCAACTGTTCGAGCACCGACCGCTCATACTGGGAATAGACACAGATCGTTCCGCGGTCGCCGAGCGACTCCAAGAGGCGCCGCGTGAACTCCTCCCGAGGATCATCCGGCGTTTCCGAGAGATAGTCCTGGTGGAGAAGCGGGCCGGCTTCCGCCTCAACATGATTCGACCACTGGACGGGGATCAGTTGAAACGGGTGCGTGCCGGGATAACAGGGGATCGCCGGCATGAACGTTTCAAAATCGAGATGGTGGACGGGATACTGGACTGAAGCCAGGTTGTCAGCTAGGGCAGGACCGATCCATTCCCGGTTGTCCTTGACCCGGCGCTGGATCACCGTCAACGATACCGAATCGGGAACCTCGTCGATCGTCTCTATTCCTTGATCGATCAGCTCCTGCGCCGTTGTCTTCCGGCCCGGCAGATGGTACACCCACCGGGTGGGTTTTCCTTTGATGCAGTGATCCCAGTAGGGACATTCGTAGGGCATATGACAATGGGCGTCAGGCTGGATCAACGGAGGAGCTGGTGCCTCGACCATCGTCCGCATCTCGGACAAGCGGGCCGGCAGTTCCTTGAGCCTTTCCATGACGAGTGGGGTCACGTCGCACAGAGTGAACAACCGTGCGAGATCCATGGCTCCGCCCGGATAGCGATACTCGGTGTTGAGGTGCATCAGCGATGCCCCTGAGAGGGGGAGCCCGGCCCCGATGGCGACATGGGCCTGGATGGCGAGGTCATCGAGATGATGAGCCTTGGGCCGGCCGGAGGATTTGACCTCGATCAGGCGCCAGCGTGATCCCTGCTCCTCCGGTGTCTCGCGCAGCAACACGTCCACCCGCACCAACGTGTGCTCGGAGAGCAACGCTGCCTCGAAGATTGCCGGCACGGATGGGTCCGCCATCAGCGCCGCCGTTTCGTCGAGCGCATCCTGGCTCTGTCGGTAACCGGCTTCGATCAGCTTGCCGCCGGGGAAATACCCTCGGGCGGTTTCGCCGACCGTTGATCCCATGTCCAAGATGGCCTGCCTGGATGCATTCGGTGGCGCGGCAAGTTCTGGCTCATGAATCATCAGGTAGAGTCGTTTGTGACATTGAAGGCCGGCGAGGTAGCGAGACTTGGATAAACGTGTCATAGAAGAGACTCGGACGGACACGGAAGAGGGCGGACACCACCGCAATCGGCGGAGCCCGTCCCCTTGCAGCTCCGCACGAGCCATCATGAATAAAGAGCGCCGGCGCTGTCCAGCCTCAGTGTGCACAATCAGGTTCGTAAAATGGTGATCTCGTGAACGGTCGCGTGAATCAAATCCGCTGGTCGGTATTGAGCCTGGCGCTTCCAGTCACCGTCAGCAGCCTGTTGCAACGGGCCGAAGGGATTCTCGGGGTGTTCCTGGTCGGAGGATTGGGAGCCGAGCCGATTGCCGCAGTGGGACTGAGCCAGCTCTTGATCTTCATCGCTGCGACCTTGCTCGCCGGATTTTCCGTCAGCGGCAACGTACTGGTGGCACAACTCTGGGGCGCCCGCAGAACCGGCGATGCCGGGGCCGCCGCCACACATCTGCTGCTGATCGGTCTGGCAGTCTCCGGCCTGCTCGCCGTGCTTGGGGCGTTGCTCAGCCCCGCGTTGATGCGCCTCTTGGGGGCAGCGCCATCGGTCGTCGCCTTGGCACGCCCCTATGTGACCGTGATCTTCGCGATCCTGCCGATCACCGTGACCATTCAGATTTGCTCATCAGTCCTACAGGGCACGGGCAACACCCGCACGCCGGCCGTTGCACTAATCATGGTGAACGCCGTCTACGCCTCTCTCGCCTACGCCTTGATCTATGGAAAGGCGGGCCTTCCGGAACTGGGCGTGCAGGGCGCGGCGATCGGCGCCGCCGTCGCCGAGCTCGGCGGCGCGCTCTTTCTCCTCCGCCGCAGCCGCCATCTCTTGAACTGGCCGAGTGATATCCGGTGGGACCTGCTCCGCTCCGCCTGGCAGGTCGGTGCCCCGGCTTCCGGCGAACGAGTCGTCCAACAGGCCGGCGTCCTGCTCTATACCAAGCTCGTGATTGCATACGGGACGGTCGCCTATGCCGCGCATCAAGTGGGCCTGTCGATCGAAGCCCTGTCGTTCTTACCCGGCTACGGCTTTGCGGTCGCAGCCGCCTCGATGGTGGGGCAAAGCATCGGCGCGGGCAAGTATCAGCGCGCCAAGATGGAAAATTGGGAGGCCAACCGCCAGGCAGCGATCATGATGGCGGGCATGGGCATCGTCTTCTTCTTCTTTCCCTATGCCCTACTCCGTCTCTTTACCGACGAGGCAGGGGTGATCGAGCTGGGCACGTCGTTTCTTCAGATCGTCGCCTTAATTCAGATTCCGCTGGCGCTGACGATGGTCCTCTCCGGATCGTTGCGCGGGGCCGGCGACACCCGCTTCATCATGGGTGCGACGTTCGTTGGGATGTGGGGCGTGCGGATTCCGGTCGCCTATGCGATGTCGCACCTGCTGCCCGGCACGGTCATCGCGGTCTGGTGGGGCATGGTCATCGATTGGACCGTCCGCATGGGGTTGCTTATTTGGCGCTACCGTTCCGAGCGGTGGCAGCAAATCAAGGTGATTCGATAGCGTGTCTAGCTCGACGTCAACGTGATCGGTTGCGCAAGGTCAGACGGACATTCTGTGGGCTTGACTTAGTCACTATCATGATCCAGTATATGGTCGTGATTAAGATCAACATACACGAGGCGAAGACCCATCTTTCCTATTACCTGGCGAAATTGAAAGGGAAAGGGGAAACGATTGTGATCTGTAATCGTAATCAGCCGATCGCGGAGATTCGTCCATTGCCGGCGCTTCCCACTCGCAAGCGTCCGATTGGACTGGCCAAGGGGCTCATGACCATCCCCAAGGAGTTCTTCGATGAGTTGCCGGCCGACCTCTTAGACAACTTCTCCGGGAAGGAGACATGAAGCTCCTCCTCGACACCTGTACGTTTCTCTGGATCATTTTAGACGATCACACCTTGTCGGACCGAGCAAGGGACCTCTTCACCGATCCTGCCAACGAAGCCTATCTCAGTGCTGTTTCAGTCTGGGAGATAGCGGTTAAGTTCAGTCTCGGAAAACTGCCGCTCCCTGAATCGCCGGAACGGTTTATTCCGGACCAACGCGAACGACATGCCATTGCGCCACTCGCGCTGGAGGAGCAGGCTGCGCTCTACCTCCATCGCCTCCCTACGCTTCATCGGGACCCCTTCGACCGCATGTTGATCTGCCAGACGATCCAGCATGAGCTGACGCTGCTCACGCCCGATCCATTGATTACCCAATATGCGGTGAGGACCGCCTGGTAGGAGAAGGCGCTGCGGCAGCTTCGGGCCGATCGGTAGATTACACCTGAAACTGGGCGTCGTAGAGGCCTGCGTAGACGCCACCATGCTCCATCAACCGATCGTGGGTGCCTTCCTCGACGATCCGACCATGGTCGAGCACGACGATCCGATCGACATCATGCAGGGTCGAGAGCCGATGGGCGATGATGAAGGTGGTGCGCCCTTTGGTGAGTTCGTTCAACGCCTCGCGGATTTTCACTTCGGTTTCCGTGTCGATGTTCGAGGTGGCTTCGTCGAAGATGACAATCGGGGGGTTCTTGAGCAACACCCGCGCGATCGACACCCGCTGCTTCTGCCCCACGGAGAGTTTGACGCCACGCTCGCCGATCCATGTGTCATAACCCTCGGGCAACTTCCGAATAAAGTCATGCGCCCGTGCCACTTCCGCCACCGCCTCGATTCGGACCTGATCGGCCGAGAGGTCGCCGTAGGCAATGTTTTCGCGCACCGTGCCGTTGAAGAGGAACGGCTCCTGTTGCACGAGCCCGATTTGGCTGCGAAGAAAGGCCAACGGTAGGTCGCGGATACCATACCTGTCGATCGAGATTGAACCACCCTTCGCGTCGTAGAACCGCATCAGCAACTTCAACAAGGTGCTCTTGCCGGCGCCGCTCGGCCCGACCAGCGCCACCCGTTCCCCTGCCCTGACCGAGAGAGTCACCTCCCGCAAGACCGGCACATCCGGCCGGTAATGAAAGTGGACCTGGGCAAATCGGACGGCGCCTTCAAGACGAGCCGCGGGAGCGACCGCTCCGGGTTTATCCGTCACCTCCGGCCGCGTATCGAGCACTTCGAAGACGCGTTCACTCGCCGCCAGGGCATGTTGCAGCATGTGGTTGACGGAATGGATCTGGTTGATCGGGACATAGAAGAGCGCCAGATAGGACAAAAACAGGACCAGCTCGCCGAGCGTCAATCGTCCTGCCAGAACCTCGGCCGAGCCGTACCAGAGGATCAACACCGTCCCCAGGCTCCCGACGAAAATCATGCTGGGTGAATAAACAGACCAGAGGTACATGGCTTTGAGGTTGCTCCGGCTGTACTCCTGGCTGAGCCGATTGAAGCGGTTCTGCTCATAGGACTGCCGGTTGAATCCCATCGATTCGCGGACCCCGGAGATCGCATCCTGCAGGTAGCTGTTCAGCTCGGCCAGGCCCTTCCTCACCTGGTGATAGTAGCCATGCACCGTGGTCGTGAAGTGGCTCGCGGAGAACACAAGAATCGGAATGGGCACCAAGGCCAGCATGGCAAGCTTCCAATTCAAACTCACCAGCATGATCATAATGCCTACTAGCGTCAGGCAGGCCGTCAGCACTCCCTCCAATCCGTCGATAAAAATCCGCTCCACATGCTCCGTATCGTTGGAGACGCGGGACATGATCTCGCCGGTGGAACGGTTCTCGAAATAGCTGATCGACAACCGCTGGAGCGCGGCGAAGACTTCCTGGCGCAGGTCGTGAACGACCTGCTGCTCCAGCCGGTTGTTCAGCCTGATACGCAAGGACGCAAAGAGGTTTTTCAGTCCGTAGGCGACGACCAACCCGGCCAGAATCCATGGCAGCCACAACGGTTGGTTGGCCTGGATCACATCGTCAATGACGATCTTGATGAACCAGGGCGGTACCAACTCCATGGCAGTGGCCGAGGCGGCACAGAGCACGGTGGCGATCGCCAGCCATCGGTAAGGACGAAGATAGTAGAGGACGCGTAAGAGGGACTTCACAAGGATATCGAGGTCGTTACTTCATCATACGGCACGACTGTACGGATGGGCAGCAATTGACGAAGATTTTTTCATGCGAACGCCACGTCTCCTTAGCAATGTGTCCGCTCAGCCAAGGACGGTCTCGTATCCTTGCCGGTCCCGACACGAACTTCAATCCTCCCGACGCCCTTCACATTGGCGCAGAGATCTCCCAGGCCCGGCGTGACAAGCCGGAATGGCCCGCCCTTCGCGTCAGGCAGCGATTCGCCGTCCAGTTCGTAAATCAGAAGCCCATGCGCGCGCGCCTGCTGTAACGTCAAGGTGGCGGCATACTTGCCGTCCAGAGAATGAAACGTGACATGATCGGCCTCGATCGCCAACGCCGGCACATCGAGGAGCCCACTCACTTTAATGGCCCGCCCCTTCATCCCGGACACGACAGATCCGACCTCGGCCACCTGAAGATCCTTCGGTAATTGACCGACCGCCTGTCGATCAAGAGTCACCGGTTGGACCACGGCTCCATCGATACGGAGTACGCCGGGCCCCGTCCGATCGGTGGTCGTGATCACCTTGATCATGGCCGTCAGAGCCTCGTTCACCGGCGTCGGAATGCCCAGTGCTCGCCCCTTCTGCACGATGTAGCCGTTCAAGTAGTCGATCTCCGTCGGGCGACCGGCCTTCCAGTCGTCATACATGGAGGTGTGGATATCCCGAAGCTCCTGCGTCCAGGTCACAACCCGATCGGCCATGTCCGGCGCGAGCGGCACCTTCAGCGCGGCAGACACCGCCATCACCTCCTGGACGATCTGTTGGATGACCCGCAACATCTCCGGGTGATCCAACGCCTTGGCCACCCGGTCGTTGACCAGGACCGTCAGCGGATTGAACACGCAATTCCAACACATCTTCTCCCACTTGCTTCGCCGTACGTCCTTGGAAAGCTGACAGGGAATCCCGGCTGCTGTGAATAGGTCGCGGATCTTCAAGAGCCGCTCGCTCTCGTGGCCCATCAGCTCGCCGATGGCCACCGCGCCCTTCTTATAGTGCTCGATCACCCCAGGCTCGGCGATCTTAGAATAGATGAACGCCACCCCGCCGACGACACAATCCCGCTTAAACCGCGCGATCAGCCGGTCTTCTGTATCCACACCGTTCTGTAATGTCAGCAGGACGGTCCTCTCGGCGATGACGGGGGCCAGTTTCGCCGTCACTTCGTCGAGGTCGTAGGCCTTGACCGAGAGGATGATGAGGTCCGGCGGAGGCAATTCCCTGGGATCGGATGCTGCGGGCGGATGAACGGTGAACGTTCCACCGGCGCTGCGAACGGTCAGACCGCGCGCCTTCACAGCTTCCAGCGTCCTGGGTCGCAACAGGAACGAGACGTTCGGATTGGCCTTAGCCAAATGGGCGCCGAAAAATCCGCCGACAGATCCAGCCCCTACTACCAGGATATTGCGCATGATCGATCCCCCCGACGAGACAGGATAAGGGCGGTACTATAGCACGGAGCAGAAAACCTCGGCACGGAGGTATAATGCGGTTCATCCATGACCAACAGGATCTCCGAAGTCAGAGAGCGACTGACACAAGCGAGACGAGTCACCGTGCTCACGGGGGCCGGCATTTCGGCCGACAGCGGTGTGCCCACATTTCGTGGGACAGACGGGCTCTGGCGAAACTTCCGCGCGGAAGATCTGGCCACGCCGGAGGCGTTCGAGCGCGATCCGAGATTGGTGTGGGAGTGGTACAACTGGCGGCGGGAGTTGATTGCGACCAAGCAGCCGAACCAGGCCCACGAGGCTCTGACGATCTTGGAGAGGCAGGTCAAAGACTTCTGGCTGATTACCCAGAACGTAGACGGTCTGCACCGGGCAGCAGGTTCGACCAAGCTCTCGGAGATTCACGGCAATATCTGGAAGGTTCGCTGTACCGGCTGCGGCACGATTGCGGACAATCGCGATGTGCCGATGCGCCTGCTCCCTTCTTGTTCAGGCTGCGAATCGCTGCTGAGACCGCACATCGTTTGGTTCGGAGAATCCCTCGCACCGGAAGACATCAATCGAATCTATGCCGCGCTGGAAGGTTGCGAGGTTTTGCTGATCGTCGGCACGTCGGGGCTCGTCTATCCGGCCGCTTCCTTCGCTCCGATCGCCAAATCTGCCGGCGCGTTCGTGGTCGAGGTCAATCTCGACTCGACCCCCAACAGCAATCTGGTCGATATTTCATTGCAGGGACGAGCCAAGGATCTGGTCCCACTGCTGATCTCCTGACAGAACTCTGCGCAGCATCCCTCCAACCTACCGAGATCCCACCAGTCCTGTCAGTTCGGACAAGCTCCTGATCGTTCGATAGGGATTAATCCCCTGCGGCGGCGCGAGGTCCGGCTGATCGCCCTGACGTCGGATCAGCACTGCGGCGAGGCCGGCCTTTTGTGCGCCCATCACGTCATCCCGGAGACTGTCCCCAATGTGCAGGGCTTCCTCCGGATCGAGCGCATGCTTTTCCAGGGCCAATCGAAAAATTCCGGGCGCCGGTTTCGCCGATCGAGCTAACGAAGAGATGGTGACGGTATCGAAATAGTCGGCGATTCCAAGCCCCTTGAGAACATTGAATAGACGGCTGTCAAAGTTCGAAATAATGCCCAACTCCACCCCACGATCCCGCAGGCCTTTCAATACGTCGATCGTTTCCGGGTACAGTTCCCAGAACTCCGGGCCGTCGAATCGCCGGAACACCTCTTCAAAAAAGTCGTCGAATCGCTCGAACAGGCCCACACGATAAAAAACATTGTGCACCACGTCGAACCACCAGAGCCGCTCGCACCGTTTGATCTCGGCCGGATCGCTGACCTGGAAGACAGGCGGCGGCGCATCCTGCATCGCACGCTTGAACGCTCCCGTGATCGCCTCGCGCGAGTCCGACCCTCGGCGGAAGCCGTATGGAACCGCCAACTCGAGGTAGATGTCTGCAACGGAACGCTTCACCCGGAACAGCGTCCCGGCAGCATCGAAGAACACGACATTGATCAAGGAGCCCGGCGATACCATCACCGACAGAGCTCCGCTTCGATCAAACGAACCTCGGGCATCACGTCGAGAAACATAACGATAACCACGTGAAATCGGGCATTTCTTTTGACAAGGTCTCCCCCCTCTGCTAGCGTCGATTCCATTGACAACAAGGGGTCTCTCATGGCGTCCACACTCTTTGTCATCGACAGCAGCCCGGCCGTCCGCCGCATGATCGAACAACTCTCATCCGACCAGGGATACGAGGTCTATAGCTTCCTGGACGGGCCCGCTGCCCTGGAGGCCGCGAGAAAGATGCCTCCGAAGGCCGTCATCGCAGATTACCATTTGAACAAGATCACCTTTTCCAGTTTTTGCAAGGAGCTCAATAAGCTCGACAATCTCACCGACACCCCGATCATCTCGCTGATCGATTCAGCCGATCACCCGGACGAAGGATTGTACCGCTCGCTCGGTGTGGCCGTCTTCCTCACCAAGCCGCTCCAACCGGGCAACCTATTAGAAACCCTCCGGGCGTTGGACACAGCCGGACAACCGGCTGTCAAAAAGGGAAAAGCGAGACGGACCTGGCCTCCTACCTCCCAAGCCACCGATCTGGAAGAGGGTGAGAGTCCCATCGAGGCCGGAGAAGAGTTGAATTTCTCGTTCGAGCCGGTCAAATCCAGTGGAGAGTCTGTCCCGACCCCGTCGGACGTTCCGCCAACCCCGAGACTTCAGGCCGATCAGGGGACGCCGGGTCAACCTCGTCCCCTATCCCATATTCAACCGGCAGACGCCCGTTCCTCCGAACCCCCATCGTCGTCGAGACCTCCCGTTGCACCGCCTCACTTGGAGTTGGCCAGCAAGACCTTCTTCGATGCCATGGCCTCGGGCGTTGCCAGACAGGTGACCGAGTCCCTCACGGCATCTGTTCAAAGCCTCGTGTCCCGCGAAGTGGAACGTCAGGTCAATGAGAAAGTCCAGGATGCGGTGCGCACTCACCTCGCCGAAACTCTGTCGCCGGACGCCTTAACCGGTTCCATCGAGCCAATTGTGCGGCATGAGTTGCCCAGTCTGGTCAGCCAGCAGATTTCGAGCCACCTGGTCTCCCTGGAGCCGACCGTCCTTCATCGGATGGAGGAGACCACCAGACCCGCCATAGAATCAGCCGTCCAAGCCGCCGTAGAGCAAGCCACCGTCAATGCGATTGAACCGGCTGTCCAAAAGGTTCTGCCTGATGCCGTGCACCGACAGCTCGGCGACCTCGATCACGTGGTCACGAGCACGATCCAGGAGATGGTCGGGAGCCTGATGCGAGACGTACTGGAACGGGTAGCACGTGACATCGCCCAGACACGGATCGAACAGGCCGTGCAAGAGATCGTCCCCGCCGTGGCGGAAACTCAGGTGAGTGAAGAGATCAAACGCTTAAGTGCGCTCGAATAGCCGCCTGCACGCAGGAATCCGAGCCCTCAGGACTTCTTCGTCTTTTTTGCCGCCGCCCGCCGCGCCCGAGCCAACCCTTTCATCCGCTGCACATTCTTCCGATGTTTCCGTCTAACCTTCCGATCCTTCTCTCGTCCTCTGGGCATCGTCATTCATCTCCGGGTTAAGTGCCACGCCGCCGTCTCCACCGGCCGGACGGCGCCCGATCTATAGCACAGGAGTTTCGGGCGTACAAGCACCACTGGGCCGAGATGCGCGCCTTGTCGCTCTATCACACGCATGCTAAGATGCCTTCCTTCAATCTGCCACAAACCTCCATGAGCCATCGCGACCTTCCCAAGATTTACGACCCGCATGAGGTCGAGCAACGGTGGTACGATTTTTGGACCAAGCGAGGCTATTTTCATGCCCGCGCTGAGGACCCGGCGCAATCCTATTCCATCGTCATTCCTCCGCCTAATGTGACCGGCTCGCTCCACGTCGGACATGCGCTGAACAATTCATTGCAAGACATCCTCATCCGCTGGCGACGGATGCAGGGGCGCAACACGCTTTGGGTCCCAGGAATGGATCACGCCGGGATCGCCACGCAAAACGTGGTGGAGCGGAGGCTTACGGAAGAGGGCCTTTCCCGCGAAGCGCTTGGACGAGAGCAGTTCATCGAACGGGTCTGGGCCTGGAAAGAACAGTCCGGCGGGACCATCCTGCGACAACTCAGACGGCTGGGCGCCTCCTGCGACTGGGATCGCACCCGTTTCACGATGGATGAAGGGCTATCGAAGGCGGTCCGCGAGGTCTTTGTGCGCCTCCACGAAGACGGACTCCTCTATCGAGGCGAACGGTTGATCAACTGGTGTCCGCGCTGCCTCACCGCCCTCTCGGACATCGAAGTTGAGCATGAAGAGATCACGGGAAAACTCTATACGATTCGCTATCCGCTGGCCGGCGATCCGTCACGATTTCTGTTGGTCGCCACGACCCGCCCTGAGACGATGCTCGGCGACACGGCAGTCGCCGTCCATCCGGAGGATGATCGTTACAAAGCTCTCATCGGCCGGCGGGCTTCGCTGCCCCTCACGAGCCGGACCATTCCAATCGTCGGGGACCCCATCCTCGTGGATCGCGAGTTCGGGACCGGCGCGGTCAAGATTACGCCGGCCCACGACTTTAACGACTTTGAAGCAGGCGAGCGGCATGGGCTCTCCAGAATCAAGATCCTGGATATCCATGCCCAGCTCCAGGCCGGTCGCCTCGCAGAAGGTGCGCTGGCTGACCAGAACGTGATTCAAGCCGTCGCCGACCTTCCGGTTTCGAAGGCCCGTCCAAAGATTGAGCAGTTGCTCACCGAACGAGGTCTTCTCGACAAGGTCGATCCGCACAAGATGGCGCTCGGCAAATGCTACCGCTGCAAGACGGTCGTCGAACCATTCTTGTCAGACCAGTGGTTCGTGAAGATCAAGCCGCTGGCAGAACCGGCCATCCAGGCCGTCGTGGACGGTCGCATCACGATTGTTCCGGAAGCCTGGAAGAACAACTATCTCGGCTGGATGCGAGACATCAAGGACTGGTGCATATCCAGACAAATCTGGTGGGGGCATCAGATTCCCGCTTGGTACTGCGAAACCTGTTATGGAAGGGCGTTCACTCGTCGATCCTCGGACGGAGTTCCGGTCATTCCATCTGACGCGGTTCCCATCGTTGGCAGGTCACAACCGGTATCCTGTCTCAAGGGTCACAGCGGAAGTCTCGTCCAGGACCCCGATGTGCTCGACACCTGGTTTTCGTCCGCCCTCTGGCCCTTCTCGACGCTGGGCTGGCCCGAGCAGACGGCCGACCTGAAGAAGTATTACCCGACCGCCACATTGGTCACCGGGCTCGATATCCTGTTTTTCTGGGTCGCGCGTATGATCATGATGGGGCTGAAGTTCATGGGCGAGGTGCCGTTCCGCGAGGTCTATATCCATGCACTGGTCCGCGACGCCGAAGGGCAAAAGATGAGCAAGTCGAAGGGCAACGTCATCGACCCGCTCCATGTGATGGAACAGTACGGCACCGATGCCTTACGCTTCACCCTCGCCTCCATGTCCACACCGGGCCGTGACATCAAGCTTGCCGAGGAGCGGATCGAGGGCTACCGCAACTTCACCAACAAGATCTGGAACGCCGCCAGGTTCATCCTGATGAATCTGGAAGAACCACGAACATCGGTACCGGCCAAAGAGCGCTCTCTGCCGGATCGATGGATTCTGGCACGGTTAAGCGAAACGATCGGTTCCGTATCGCAGTCCTTGGAACACTATCGTTTTGACCAAGCTTGCTCGACCCTCTATCAGTTTGTCTGGCATGAGTACTGCGATTGGTACCTCGAGCTCGCGAAGGTGTCGTTGCAACAGCAGGACGCACCTGAAGCCGAATCCACGAAGCAGACCCTGGCGGAATCCAGCGAAGTACTCATGCGGCTGTTGCACCCCTTCATGCCTTTCTTGACGGAGGAGATCTGGCAGACGCTTCCCCACGAAGGCGACAGTGTGATGATTCAGAGCTATCCTCGCGCCGATGCGGCCTGGGAGGACAAGGTAGCCCAGGAGGCCATCGCGCTCCTTCAACAGACAGTCGGCCTGGTCCGTACCGCACGGTCGTTGCTGAACTATAGTCCCGCCGCCCAGGTCGCCTTTTTTGTCGAATGCCAGCAGGCCGGAAATACCGCCGCTCTGTCCCGCATGACTTCCTATCTCTCGTCCTTGGCTAAGGGACCGGCGCAAGTCGTCGTATCCCCGAGCCGGCCGACTGACAAGGTGCTGCGCCTGACCAGACAGGGCACGACCATCGGCCTCACCGTGATGGGAGATGTGGACCTGCAGAAAGCCCTCGCGCGCATCGCCAAACAGCGCGAGGAGGAGACTCAGGAAGCCCGTCGCCTGGAGGGTAAATTAAAGAACAAGGACTTTGTCGACAAGGCGCCCGCCGAAGTGGTTGCCGACCATCACCAACGGTTAGCGCTGATTCAGGAGAATCAAACCATCCTCGACAGCAGCATCAGCCAGCTCACGAGCATGTTGACACGATAACCCAATGCAGCCGGTTTCACCTGAACAGATTCGCGAGGTCGTGATCAGGGCCCTGAAGGAAGACGCGCCCTTCGGCGACGTCACGACGACGGCTCTATTTTCCGAACCTGTACCAGCTTCTGCGGTTATCCTTGCCAAGCAACGCCTGACCGTGGCGGGCCTCGCGGTTGCGATCCGCACGTTTCAACAAGTTGATGCGGGCGTGACTGTCACCGAGCACCTATCGGACGGCTCGGTGGCGCAAACGGGAGCTGCCATCCTCACCGTCGCCGGAGACGCCCGATCTATACTAAGGGCGGAACGGGTTGCGCTGAACCTCTTGCAGCATCTCTCGGGGATCGCCACGCTCACCAGAGCCTATTGCGACGCGATCCGCGGCTATCCGGCCAAAATTCTCGATACGCGCAAGACCCTGCCAGGTCTCCGGACCTTGGAAAAATGGGCGGTCACACTGGGTGGAGGGACCAACCATCGGTTTTCACTGAGCGACGGCATCATGATCAAAGACAACCATATCGCGCTGCTCGCGCAGGCGGGCCTGTCGCTGGCGGATGGCTGCCGCCGTGCCAGAGAGCGGGCCCCTCATCAACTGCGGATGATCGTCGAGGTCGATAGGTTGGAACAAATCCCCATGGCGCTCGCCGGAGGCGCTGACGTGATCCTTCTAGACAATATGGTCCCAACCGACGTGCGTAAGGCTATTGATCTGATCAAGGGCCGGGCGCTGGTCGAGGTCTCCGGCGGCGTCGGCTTGGCGACGGTACGGGACTATGCCGCGGCCGGGGCCGACTTCATCTCGATCGGGGCATTGACCCACTCGGCGCCCGCGGTGGACATCAGCCTCGACCTCAGCCCAGTGTAGATCGGAGGATCTGGCCCGGTCACGCTGTGTCATTGCTTGCACCGCCTCCCTTGTCAAGTGATCTGACCCAAGAAGCTGTCGCCTCCCTGCTTCGAACCTGCGCCTTCGGACGCCGGTTACAGGTCTTGCAACAGACCGATTCGACCAATTCCGCCCTGCTCAAGCTGGCTCAAGACGGTGCCCCGCACGGGACGGTAGTCTGCGCTGAACACCAGACATTCGGTCGCGGCCGTCGAGGCCGGACATGGGTTTCTCGTCCGGGCCACAGTCTCTGCTTTTCGGTACTGCTCCGCGGCCGCCGGCTTTTATCCGAGGATGCCCACTGGCCTGCATGGGTCCCTCTGGCCAGCGGCACGGCGGTGGCATATGGTATCGCCGACACCATCGGTGTTACCCCGACGCTCAAGTGGCCAAACGATCTGCTCCTTGGCGACCGCAAACTGGGAGGTATCCTTTCGGAGAGCGTGTTGACGACTCAGTCCCCGCCGTTATTCATCGTCGGCATCGGACTCAACGTGACTCTGCCGAAGGAAGACATGCCGGAGGAATTGCTAGGCACGGCCACGTCGTTGATCTCGGCTACCGGCAGGCCGGTTGACCGCGCGCGGCTTCTTTCCAATATTCTTGAGCGGTTGGAGGAACAGCTCGAACCGGTGCTGGACGGCGAGATCACGCAGGCCATTTCGGCCTATACAGAGTTGAGCTCAACGATCGGTCGAGAGGTCAGCATCGAGTTCACGGCCACGCCTCCCTTGATCGGATCGGCCAAGGCAGTGGCGCCCGATGGGGCCCTCCTCGTTCAGCCTCGCACCTCCGGGTCCGACCCTCGGAGGATGGGGATTGTTGCAGTTCGGGTTGGAGATGTGGTCCACTTACGGTGAAGGCTGGACCATAGGCACCTATCCATGCTGCTCGCAATTGATATCGGCAACACCAACCTTGTCTGCGGACTTTTCGAGGGGACCCGGCTCAAAGGTCATTGGCGACTTGCCACCAACCCTCAGAAGACGGCCGATGAATACGGACTCGAGCTACGCGGGCTGTCACAATTGGCCGGCTTCACGGTCGAACAGATCCACGGTGTGATTATCTCCAGCGTCGTCCCCTCGCTGACCTCGACAATTGAGACGATGAGTGAGGGGTTTTTCCACCGCATCCCCTATCTGGTCTCGTCCGACACCGATTCTGGCTTGCAGCTCCGGTACCCCAATCCGAAAGAGATCGGAAGCGATCGTATCGTCAACGCCGCGGCGGCCTATGCCCAGTACCGGACGGACCTGATCATCATCGATTTTGGGACCGCGACCACGTTCTGTGCAGTCACGCGACAGGGGGAATATCTGGGCGGGGTCATTGCACCCGGCTTGGGGATCTCCGCGGAGGCGCTCTGGTCACGAACAGCCAAGCTGCCCAAGGTTGCACTGGTGAGCCCCAAATCCGTCATCGGACGCGACACCGCCAGCAGCATCCAATCGGGCCTCATCTTCGGCTACGCGGGCCTTGTGGATGAAATCGTGGATCGGATGCAGCGGGAACTGTGCACGATCCCGATGGTGATCGCAACGGGCGGCCTTGCGCCCGTGATCGCACCGGAATCGAGACGCATCCAGGCGGTGAAACCTTTTCTGACCCTCGAAGGGCTCGAACTCCTCCATCGCCGCAATCGAGGCGACCTCGTCGATCGCGAAGACCCGACCTCATCGGCAAGCTGAATCTTCCCCTCCCCTTCCTTCCTCTCATGCTCCGCTCGCATCGTTGACTCGGCTAGATTTTCTGCCCACTTCCTGTTGACTTTACCCATCCGGTGGCTATCTACAAACGACCATAGGTAGACCCAGTGGATGACAACATGGAAAACGGTAACAGTCTCAATGACTTATCAGACCAGGACATGACCGAGACCGCTCCGAACGATGGCCAACAGGTCAGCGATCTACAACAACTTCGTGACAGCCTTGCGACCAAGAGCGACGAGGCCAAGGCCAACCAAGATCGCTACCTCAGAGCCGTAGCAGAACTGGAAAATTATAAGCGAGTCTCCCAACGAGAGCAGCGGGAGAGCATCCGCTACGGCAACGAATCCATCCTGAAGGAACTCCTTCCGGCCATCGACAATCTGGAGAGAGCAATCCAAGCCGCCAAGACCAACGCCGGCCCCGATGCTTTGATCCAAGGAGTGGAGTTAACCCTCAAACAATTGCAGGAGGCGATAGGCCGATTCGGGGTGAAGCCGATCTCCTGCATCGGTCAACCATTCGATCCGACCTGCCAGCAGGCCGTGACCCAGGTCGCAAGCGAACGCATTGCGCCGGGGTGCGTGGTTGATGAGTTCCAAAAGGGCTATGTCTTGCACGACCGTGTTTTACGGGCCGCGATGGTGAGCGTGGCGGCAGCCGCTTCCGCCTCAGACTCGGAGTCCGGCCAAGATTCTTGATGCAACGGAAACGAAGCGGTCCGCTCGACCTGAAATCCGGTTGGCGGGTGACTCCATCGCTTCGTGAGGGAAGGAGAGACCCATGGGGAAAGTTATCGGCATCGACTTGGGAACCACGAATTCCTGTGTGGCCATCATGAGCGGCGGCGATCCCGCCGTCATCGCCAATGCTGAGGGAAGCCGCACCACTCCCTCGGTGGTCGCGATCACCGATAAGAACGAGCGACTCGTCGGCCAAATCGCCAAACGTCAGGCCATCACCAATCCCGAGAACACGATCTATTCTGTAAAGCGCCTGATGGGGCGGAAGTTCCGCAACCGCGAGGTGCAGGATGCCATGAAGCGTCTGCCCTACAAGGTGCTGGAAGCCGACAATGGCGACGCGCACGTGGAGATTCGAGGGAAACGATACAGCCCCGCCGAGGTCTCGGCCATGATTCTGCAAAAAATGAAGCAGACGGCCGAAGACTATTTGGGAGAGAAAGTGACCGAGGCAGTCATTACCGTCCCGGCTTACTTCGATGACAGCCAGCGCCAAGCCACCAAAGACGCGGGACAGATTGCCGGGTTGAACGTGTTACGCATCATCAATGAGCCGACCGCCGCTTCGCTGGCCTACGGCCTCGACAAGAAGAAAGACGAGCGCATCGCCGTCTACGATCTCGGGGGCGGTACCTTCGACATTTCGATCCTTGAAATCGGAGAAGGCGTCTTCGAGGTAAAGTCCACCAACGGCGACACCTACCTGGGCGGCGACGATTTCGACCTCCGGATCATGGATTGGCTCGTCGAGGAGTTCAAGAAGGATCAAGGCATTGATCTCAGAAAGGACCGCATGGCGCTCCAGCGGTTGAAGGAGGCCGCCGAGCGGGCCAAGATCGAACTCTCCTCGTCCCAAGAGAGCGAAATCAATCTCCCGTTTATCACGGCCGATGCCAGCGGTCCGAAGCACCTCGTCACCAAACTGACGAGGGCGAAGCTCGAACAACTCGTCGATGACTTGGTTCAGCGCACGATCGAACCCTGCCGCAAGGCCTTGACCGATGCCGGAGTCGCCGCACGAGACATCCACGAAGTGGTGCTGGTCGGCGGCATGACCCGCATGCCGAAAGTCATTCAGACCGTCAAGGACTTCTTCGGCAAAGAACCCCATCGCGGCGTCAACCCCGATGAAGTGGTCGCGGTGGGCGCCGGCATTCAAGGCGGCGTCCTTAAGGGCGAAGTCAAAGACGTTCTCCTGTTGGACGTAACTCCGTTGACCCTTGGGATCGAAACGCTCGGCGGGATCTTCACCCACCTGATCGAACGGAACACGACGATTCCCAGCAAGAAGAGTCAGGTGTTCTCGACCGCCGCGGACAACCAGACGGCGGTCACGATCCGGGTGTTCCAAGGGGAACGCGAAATGGCCAACGACAACAAGCTCCTCGGGCAGTTCGATCTCGTGGGCATTCCGCCGGCTCCCCGCGGCATGCCGCAGGTCGAGGTGACGTTCGACATCGACGCCAACGGCATCGTGCACGTCTCGGCCAAGGATCTTGGTACGGGCAAAGAACAGTCCATCAAGATCACCGCCTCAAGCGGCCTCAACAAGGACGAGATCGAGAAGCTCGTTCGCGACGCGCAAAGCCATTCGGACGATGATAAAAAGCGCCGGCAGTTGGCCGAAGCCCGCAACCAGGCCGATACGCTGATTTACGGCACGGAGAAGAACCTGAACGAGCACGGCGATAAGATTTCGGACGAGGAGAAGACCAAGATCACGGACGCGGTGACCGCGTTGCGCAAGGCGATGGAGGGCAACGACCTCGACGCCATCCAATCCGCAACACAAACGCTGACGTCCGCCTCCCACAAGCTGGCCGAAGAGATGTACAAGAAGGCCAGTGCCGCCGCGTCTCCAGGCGGTGCCGGCGGACCGGAGGGCAACGGTGGCGCAACCGGCAAAACAGATGAAAAGGTTGTGGACGCGGAATTTGAAGAAGTAGACAAGGATAAGAAGTAGTTTACAATCACAACGACCGGGGCCGATCTCTAAACCGGAGGTCGGCCCCTCCTGTTGACCGACTTTCCAACCGGCCGTGGCATCTGTGAGCAAACGCGACTACTACGACGTCCTCGGGGTCGAACGCACCGCCTCCGACGACGAGATCAAAAAAGCGTTCCGGAAGCTGGCCCGCCAGCATCACCCCGACCTCCATGCAGCGGACAAGGACAAGAAACAGGCTGAAGAGAAATTCAAGGAAGCCAACGAGGCGTACGAGGTCCTGAGCGATGCGGAGAAGCGCAAGCGCTATGACATGTTCGGCCATAGCGGCGCTCAGGGCGGAGCCGGCTTCGAAGGATTCGATTTCGGACAAGGCGGTGGCTTCGGAGATATCTTCAACGACATCTTCGAAGACTTCTTCGGCGGGACGCGCGGGGGACGCCAGCGGGGAGAGCGAGGGTCCGACCTTCAATACAATCTTGAAGTGACGTTTGAAGAGGCCATCTTCGGCAAGGAGACCAAGCTGAAGATTCCCCGCTGGGAGGTCTGCCACGACTGCAACGGCACCGGTGCCAAATCGGCTGCCTCCATCAAGGCCTGTCCGAGTTGTCAAGGCGCCGGCCAGATTCGCCTCCAACAGGGATTCTTCAGCGTCAGCCGGACCTGCCATCATTGCGGCGGGACCGGCCACGTCATTACCGATCCTTGCAAGAGCTGCCAGGGACGCCAACGCGTCTACAAGGAACGACTGCTGGCCGTCCATATTCCTCCCGGCATCGAAGGTGGGATGCGCCTGAGGCTGGCCAATGAGGGGGAACACGGAGTCAACGGCGGACCTCCCGGCGACCTCTTTGTCGCCGTCTCAGTCAAGCCTCATTCGGTCTTTTCTCGCAAGGGACAGGAGATCTACTGCGACGCGCCGATCAATTTCGTCACGGCCACCCTGGGCGGACAGGTTGAGGTGCCGACCCTTCATGGAACGGCCATGATCAAGATCACTCCCGGCACCCAGCACGAAAAGCAGTTTCGCATCAAAGGCGCCGGCGTGCCCAGTCTCAAGGGCGGGCAGCCCGGCGATCAAGTCTGTATTGTCAAGATCCACATCCCCACGAAGCTCTCTCAGCGCCAGAAGGATCTCTTGGCCGAGTTTGCCAAGGAGAGCGGGCTCACGGCGGCGACGGAAGGGGATGGATTTTTCGATAAGGTCAAGACGCTCTTCGAGTAACGGGCTCGCTCCCTGGACCCTGGTTTGCCCTCCACTATCGTCTCCGCATGCCGGCCTTCTTCGTCACCAGTGAACAGGTGGTCGGGACAACCGTCATCATCCGCGGCGAGCTGTTGCGCCATCTTCGTGCCAGCCTGCGGGTTCGACCAGGCGAGGAACTAAGTCTCACCGAGGATCATACCCGACGCCTCCGCGTTCAGGTCACCTCGGTCACATCGGAACAACTGACCGCAATCGTGATCGAGACCTCCCTGCGGCCTGCTGAACTGGCACCGACGGTGATCCTTGGGCAGGCCCTACTCAAACACGATCAGATGGACTGGGTCATTCAAAAGGCGACGGAGCTGGGTGTCGCCGTCATCGTGCCACTCGTCACGAGCCGAGGCGTGGTCCGGCCGAACGGCACGCGCATCCGGACACAACGAGACCGTTGGAACCGGATTGCCTTCGAAGCCGCTCAGCAGGCGGAGCGTTGGGACAGCCCGGAGGTCATGGACCCTCAAGGTTGGCACGAGTGGATCGCCGCCCTCTCCCCCGCCGCCACCCGATTGATGCTGCACGAACGCCGCCGATCGGCTGCTCTTTCGGATATCGCGCTCTCCGACTCAGCCGACCATCCGTTCGTCTTGGCGATAGGGCCGGAAGGAGGCTGGACAGAGGAGGAGGCGACTGCCGCCGACCTGAATGGGTTTCGATTGGTGAGTCTGGGCGAACGAATCCTTCGGGCGGAAACGGCGGCCCTGGCAGGTCTAACGCTTCTTCAGGGGCGCTTGGGACAGTTTCGCTAGCGCAGGCGTGGCGCTTCACGCCGGCATCGCCTTTAGGGGATCAGAGATAAAATGGTCCCATTCTCCCCGACCGCCCAGCCTCGCGGCGAACTCCCGACAAAAGACAACCCGAACAGCGAATGCTTGGCAATCGGTTGGTGAGGCAACCAGGTGATTCCTGCATCGACGGTCGAATATAACGCCCCCCCCTCCCCCACCGTCCATCCGGTTTTCGAATCTGTGAAGCGGATTTTCAGGAAATCCGTCACGCGCTTGCATCCCCCGACACAGGAAATCGAGCGATCCACCCACTGCCGCCCACCGTCACTCGTTTGCAACATGATCCCCGCGTTTCCCACAACCCAGCCGTTGACCTCGTCCAGGAACGCCACATCAAAAAACGTTCCCGCGCTATGACTGGATTGCGCCTCCCAAGTCACGCCGCCGTCATGACTGACGAGAATCGTCCCGAGGGCTCCGACCGCCAGCCCATGCTGTTCGTTCAGGAAGGTGACGGCGTAGAGATTGGCGGTCGTCTCGGTGGATTGCTCGACCCAATGTCGGCCCCCATCTTCAGTATGGAGGATGACGCCACGATCACCCACGACCCAGCCTCGCTGGCCGCCGAGAAAGGTCACGGCATAGAGGGTCGCTTGGGTGCCGGTCGGCTGAGGAGTCCAGGTCTCTCCTCCATCGGTTGTGGCCAGGATCGTCCCGTTGGCCCCCGTCACCCATCCGCGACGATCGTCCGCAAAGAAGATTCCGGCCAGTAGCGTCCGCACTCCGCTGGTGAGCGTTCTCCATTTTTTTCCACCGTCGGTCGTCTTCAGAATGGTCCCACCGGCTCCGACGGCCCAGCCCAGTTGAGGGGATCGAGCCTGCACCCCCATCAGGGTGTTCGTGGTCCCGCTCTTCTGCGGGGTCACGCGCACCCGTTCGGCGCCTTCGGCTGAATGAGAGAATGAACCCAGCGAATAGAGGAGGAGGATGGCCCAGACCCAGCCCATTACCGGCATGGCGCTCGATCAGGACTGAAGCCCGGCATACGGTATCGCGGATCGGCTGACATACGAGAGACGATCACCTTCACTCCTTGATTCCGAGGGGGGCCATACCATGTTCCTCGAACATGCCCTGTTCCGGAAGCCCACGGTGTTCGACGGTGAACTCTCCGACCGGAACGGTGACGTACTGCTTCGGTTGGCAGCAAGATCCGTCCGGCAAGACGTCCCATGACCCTCGGCGCACCATCAATGTGCCCTTAGAAAGGTCGGGGTTAAACTCTCCCGGCTTTCCGACACCGAACACATGCCGCCGCGGGACCACAATTTTGATTTCGTTGTCGGACCATGACAGGATGTGCAGGGCCACCCCGTTCAGCAGCACTTCCGTCCGGGAGATATCTTCGCCGACCTGAAACCGATCCCCCACGTAGGCTTGACTGCTTAGACCAAGCTGGATGGCCTCCCGCATGATGAGAAAATCCCCGAAGCCGGTCCCCTTGATCGTGACAACTTCATCGAGTCCGGCTGAATGAGGTTCATAGGACGTCACCTGAGGGGTCACGACGGTGAAATGCCCGGCCTCGGTCGTGAGCACGGTTCGCTCGGCGCAGCAACTGCCATCGGGATTGGGTTTGACCGCTCCACGCTTCACTACGACGGGCCCGTCTTTCGCGCTGAACGGCACCCAGACGTCTATTCTATCCTGATGCCATCGATAGACGACGGCCGGCACCCCGCCGATCTCAACCGCATTGTCTCCCGGTTCGAAATCGGCAAACGCATAGGGAGTCTCCCCGCTCTCCGAGTAATAGCCGAAATTCTCGCCGGTGATCCGAAGCAGCGTGCCGATGGGTCCCTTCTCAGGTTTGATCTTGGTCACCTTCGGCACGGTCACGGTGAACTGTGCCAATGTGCGGGCAGTCCCGCCCGTCTTGAGGACCACCGGGCCCGATTCTGCGCCGAGCGGCACGTGGGCCACGATGACCGAGTCCTTCCATTGGGCCACAACCGCGGGATGCTCGTTGAACAACACGGCGTCGCCTGCGCCCTTGCCGTTGCCGAACCCCAACCCGAACAACACCACCTTCGTCCCAATCGGACCGGCCAAGGGATCGACACGAACCGCCGGCATCAACGCAATGCGAACGCTGTTGCTGAGTACATGTTGTACGGTCGCGCAACAGGACCCGTCAGGAAGCGGATCCGACGAAGCCAGCCGGATATGAATGTCTCCATTGGCCGCATTCGCGGGAACTTCAACTTCAATCTTATCGTCCCGCCAACGGCGCGACCGGACGACTACGCCTCCGATCACCACATCATTAACGCCGAACATGGAATTGGGGTCGCGCGGTCCCGCCGTGGGTCCGAAATGTTCTCCCAGTAACTGCACGACTTCGCCCGGCTCCGCCTTCGCAGGAACAACTTCTCGGATGATCGGGCGCTGGACGGCAAAGGACCCGGCCGCGATCTTGTGTTTACCCTTTTGGATCTCAACCGCTCCGTCCTTCGCTTCGTACGGCACCCTGACTTCAATCAAGCTGGGGTCCCACCGTTGAATCAGAGCCGGTATGCCGCCGAAAAGGACGCGGTTCACCCCCGTCGATTGAAAAGTCCCGAACCCGCCTCCGACGATAGACACCGTCGCACCGGGAGCGGCGCTGGATGGCTGAAGCTGCACGGCCGGCTTTTGCTGCTTGGGGGCTTTTTTCGACGTTGCTGCGAACGCTTCTCCAGCGAGACCGGCCACGCCCGTAAGGACGAGAATCGACCCAACCACCGCGCTGATCGTCAAGATCCCGCGAGAGGTCGCTGGAACGCTTGAACAACGATGGTTCGACATGGTGTGAGCTTCTGCTGCGTGGAAGATGTTGGAGTCCTGCGCATACCGCTAACTCCCCACGCAACAGAGATCGCTGTTCGAGATGGAGTTATCGCGAGGCGATGGATGATATCGGACTATAACAAGGCATTTTTTTGAGTGTCAAGGCAGCCGGAAGAAGACGAGTTGTCTACGTATCTGGCACGGTTTCGACGATCAGATCGAGCTCAACCGGAGCATTCAAGGGTAATTCGGCCGCGCCGACCGCTACCCGTGCGTGGCGCCCCTGATCTCCAAGCAGGGCCACGAGCAGGTCTGAGGCCCCGTTAACGACAGCCGGCTGTTGGACGAATCCCTCGGCGGAGGCGACATGACCGGTCAGGCGCACGACCTGAGCGATTCGGTCCAAATTGCCGAGCTCGCTTTTGACAATCGCCAAGGCATTGAGCATCGCCAGTCGAGCCGCGTCCACCCCTTGCTCAATCGTCACGTCGCGTCCCAGCTTGCCCGTCGAGGACAGTCGGCCGTTGTGCATCGGCAACACCCCGCTCAAGAACAACAGTCGCCCCGTCCTGACCGCTGGCACATAATTGGCCACCGGTATGGGTGCGGCAGGGAGTTCCATGCCTAACTCTTTGAGACGTTGCTCCCAGGACATCGCTCTATCCTCCCACTTCTCGCGGCTGTTCAACGGCCGCTGCACTCTCAACCGCCCCTCAATGCGGCCAAATAGCTCTCGCCTGTCGGCAGGCGCGATGCACCGAACGCCTCTGCAATCGTTTGTCCCAAATCCGCGAAGGTTCGGAGCGTACCCAGATTCACGCCCTTGGCGATACGGGGGCCGAACAGCAGCACTGGCCTCGGATCGCTGCCCGCTTCTCCGCTTCCCAGCACATCCCGCGCATAGTCGGCGGTCATGCACACCAGATCACCTGGCTTGAGCTTGGCCTGAAATTCCAACAGAGCGGTATCGAGCCTCCCCAACGCCTGAACCCAGTTGAAGGCGAAGGAGGCGGCGCCTCCCCACTCCACGTCGTCGAACAGCCCGGCGACGATCAACCCTCTCGGGGTGGTGGTCAGCGTCTTCATCAACTCGCTCCAGGCCGCTGTCGTGCTCCGGACCGGAACTGTTCTGGTGAAGCCGTTGCCGTTGAAGAGATCCCCGACCTTTCCGATCCCCGTCACCAGTTGCTCCACGCTCACCAGCGCTTCAAACACAGTTTGCCCAGGAGCCGCCTTGCAGCTCTCCCGCATCTGATCCAGCCACCGGAAGGCCCCGGGCGGTCCTCCGATCGGTCGTGCCACTACACGGGCGATCGGACAAAGGGCTTGCACAGCTTTCCGGACATCGCGACACACGCGGAACAAGTCCGGCGGAGAGCACACACTGTCATGTGCCGCGACATGACAGGTCGCGCCCTGATCACCCCAAATGAGTAGTTGCTTGCGTGTCAGCGCTTCGGCGACCGTTTGGCCCAGAAGGGTGTGGAAGTCGGGACAGGTGATCGGCTGCACCGACAACCTGGCGGCCCGCTCCACCGCCTCCCTGAGCGAAGCCGGAAGCGCGTCCCGATAGGAGGGGAACGGTTCAGCCGGCACCACCCCGGAGAGTTCCCAGAGGCTCGTCAGCGGATCGGCCCCGGACACGGACGAGACCATCCGTCCGAAACAACCCTCCGGCTGGTCCACACGCCGCAGACGGGAAGGACTCACCACATGGCCCAGTCCCAAGGCCTCCAGCGTCGGAAGGGAGAGATCGGGAACAGCTCCGAGCACCGCTGCGAGCCCCCTCCGATGCTGTTCCAGCTTTTTTTGCTCGGACTCGGAAGAAGGGCCGGTCCCCAGACCGTTCACGAGAAGCAAAATGATCCGCTGAATCACGCGCGCACTATAGCAGAAGCAACGGGGACCGAAAAGACCGCGGGGCGATCATCATCCAGCCACTCGCCCCGTGACCGGCCGCCGCTCGGCAACCTCGGCAAGAATCTTGACGCCCGCGCTGGTCCCGATTCGATCGGCGCCCGCATCGAGCAGAGCCAGGGCCGTCACGAGATCTCGAATTCCACCCGACGCTTTGATCTTGGCCCGGCCGGCCACAGCGTCCTTCATCAACCGGACATCCTCTACCGTCGCGCCACCAGCCGCAAAGCCGGTGGAGGTCTTCACATAGTCCATGCCGGCCTCCACCGCAAGTCGGCAAGCTGTTCGTTTCTCCTCTTGAGTCAGCAGGCAGGTCTCAAGGATGACTTTATGTTCCACACCAGGGGTCGCACGGACGACCTCAGCCATGTCCCGCCGAACGTAATCGAGATCGCCGGACTTGAGCCGGCTCACGTTCAAGACCATGTCCAGCACGGTCGCGCCCATCTCCACCCCCTCGCAGGCTTCTGCCACCTTGGCACGGAAGGTCTGACCGCCGAGCGGAAAGCCGACCGGCATCCCGACGCGAATGTTCGCACCGTTCACTGCCGCCACGGCCGCTTCAACTTGGCAGGGCGGCACAAAAATGACCGTGAACCCAAGGCTCTTCGCCTCCTCGCAGAGCCGAAGCACATCGCCTCGTGTGGCCTCCGGGCGAAGAATCGTATGGTCGATCAATCCGGCTACCCGATCCATTCGAACCATCATCCGCCATCTCCTTGAGCGGCTTCCAGGACGACCGCTCGATCGGCCAGCCCGCATCATTCACGAGGGTTCGTCACGAAACCGACAAGACGCCAAGCGAGACAGGCACCACGTAGAGCCACAAGAAGTTGATGCGTACTTGAAACAGTATGTTGAGACCTTGAGGGGCGAGCCTGCCCGCCATACCACACTTCGTGTGAGCCGGCGGCTCGTCGGGCGAAGCCCGTCCTCATTGTCATCGCCGGAGAAACACCTTCGGCTGTCATGGCTTATCGCAGCCGGGGCACCCGTTGCTCCTTGGCGGCAACGGGTCGCACGGCGGTTGCAGTAGAAGCCATCGTGAATAATGCTGGCCAGGGGTGTGCACCGTATCGACTCTATAACCGAGTCCCGGTCAGCCGCCGAAACGGTCGTTTCTGAAATTTCTCCACCGCATGGTTATGTTCCTCCAGCGTCGAGGAGAAATAATGGGTACCGTCGTTCCGCGACACAAAGTACAGGTAGGCCGCGTTGGCGGGATACAAGGCTGCGCGAATCGAGTGGGCCCCAGGGCTGGCGATGGGACCAGGCGGAAGTCCGCGCACCCGATAGGTATTGTAAGGACTGTGATTGGACAGGTCTCGCTTGCGCAGGTTTCCATCGAAATGCTCCAGTCCGTAAATGACCGTCGGATCGCTTTGCAAGGGAATCTTCCGCCTCAATCGATTGTGAAAAACCGCCGAGATCAACTCGCGCTCGGCTCCCACGCTGGTTTCCTTTTCGATCACGGACGCGAGCGTCAGGACTTGGTGCGTCGTCATCCGCATGTCGGTGGCCCGTATCCGCCAGGCCGGAGTGAAGACCTGCCACAGTTTCGAGACCATGAGGTGAATCAAATCCTTGGCTTTGGTTCCCTTGGCAACATGATACGTATCCGGGAAGAGGTATCCCTCCAGACTGACGGCATTGATCTCCAGCGACCGGATGAAATCGCGGTCCATACAGAGGCGCCGAAACTCCCGCGCGTCAACCAGATTATCGATGTCCAACATCTCCGCGATCTGGGCAACCGAATACCCTTCCGGGATTGTAATCGGATGCAAGACCACCTGGCCGGCGACCAATTTGTCGAGGATCTCCTGCGGGGTCATCCCCTGATGCAATTCATACTCGCCGGAAATGATTCGCCGATCGGCTGAGTTGGAGCGCCCCAGCAGCACAAAACGGGAGCGGCTCTTGATGAGCCGTTCCTGTTCGAGCTGGACCGCGACCTGCTGGAAGGTCGCCCCATCAGGAATCATCACAAGCTTCGGTTGGGCTCGGCTGGGATCACCCGAGACCGGAGAGTCGGCCCATCGGATCATCTGATAGCCGATGACACCCGTCACCAGGAAGGCAACGAGAAGGACCAGCAGCATCAGTCGTCCGTACATCGTCGAGATCGGTTTGCCTTATCCCGCCGGCGCTCCCCCACCCCACGAATCTTCAGGATCCGTCGGCCAGTCATCGGCCAATGCCATACCCGACGCATCGGGGGAATCCGAGTGGGAAGTCGCGGATGTGTGGCTGGCAAGGTAGCTTTGCAGCAGGATTGCCGCCGCAACGCGATCCACCACCTGCTTGCGTTTGGCGCGGCTCAGATCGGCTTCGATCAGCAACGCTTCGGCGCTCTGGGTGGTATGGCGTTCATCCCAGGTCACGATCGGGACCGAAAGCAGCGGCTGCAGACGGCGACGGAAATCCTCGACCGCCGCGGCCTCCGGGCCAACCTCCCCGGTGGTACGGATTGGCAAACCGAGCACGACCCCTCCCGCCTCATGGTCGCGCACGAGGGCTGTAATATGGGCCAGATCGGCCTCAAGTGTTCTCCGCCGATAGGTTTCCAACGGTTGCGCCGTCCAACCCAGCTCATCGCTGAGCGCCACTCCGATCCGCTTCGTCCCGTAGTCCAACCCGAGAATCCGCTTGCTCTTCAGCTTACTGTCCAAGTGCCTTCTCCACCAGCGGAAAGACCTTTTCGAGGGCGCGGGGCAACCCTTCAGGTTGCTTGCCTCCGGCCTGCGCGAGTTCCGGCCGCCCCCCCCCGGTCCCTCCGACCTCGGCCGCCATGGATTTGATCAGCTCGCCTGCTTTGATCGCGGCGGTCAGGTCCTTGGTCACCGCGACCAGCAGGGAGACTTTGTCATCAGCCACGCCACCCAGCGCCACTACGCCTGATTTGAGCCTATCACGAACCCGATCGGCCAGTGCCCGCATCCCGTTCATGTCCATCCCGTCTGTCCGTTGCACATGAACCTGCACCAGGCCGATCGAGCGGACCTGGGCATCACTCGACGCGCCGCTGGCAAGCTTGAGCTTCAGTTCTTCCAGTTCACGTTCCTTGTCTTTGAGCTGCGCGGCCATCCTTTTTGTCCGGCCGACGAGATCCGCCGGGGCGACCTTCAGAATTTCAGACATCTCGCGAACGTCCGCTTCGAGCCGCTTCAATGCCGACAACGCCCCCACCCCTGTCTGCGCTTCAATCCGGCGCACCCCGGCAGCCACGCCCGTCTCGGACAGGATCCGGAATAGGCCGATCTCACCGGTGTGACGGCAGTGAGTTCCGCCGCACAGTTCCTTGCTGAATGCTTCGATGGTCACGACGCGGACCTGCTCTCCGTATTTGTCCCCAAAGAAGGCCAGCGCACCAGCAGAAACCGCATCCTGGATGCCCATCACCTCAGTCCGTACCGGCTCGTTGCGGCGAATCTGGTCATTGACGACCGTTTCAACCTCGTCGATATCCTTGTCGGACAACGTCTTGAAATGTGCGAAGTCGAACCGCAGTCGATTCGGGGCCACCAGCGAACCATATTGTTTGACATGGGGGCCCAGCAGATCTCGGAGGGCGGCGTGGACGAGGTGCGTCGCCGTATGGTTGCGGGCAGCATCCTGCCTCGTGTTGACTCGCACCTGGGCCTGCAGCCGATCTCCTTCGGACACTCGGCCGCTCCGGACCCTGCCCTTGTGCACAACTGTCGTTGGGAACGGTCTGACAGTCTCCATAATCTCGATGTGACCTTCCGGTCCCACCAAAACCCCTTGATCCCCTACCTGACCGCCGCCTTCCGCATAGAACGGTGTGACGTCAAGCACACATTCGATGTCCTCGCCGGCCACCGCCTCCTTGACCAGGCGATCAGCCTTTACGATCGCCTGCAACACGCTCTCGGTCTGCAACCGTTCGTACCCGACGAACTGCGTCGCCGGCACCCGCGCCGCCAGGTCCTCGAACATCGGGTTGACGGCCTCGACCTCGAATGCGGCGGATTTCCGCGCCCTGGTCCTCTGCTCGTCAATCGCCAGGTCAAATCCCTCCTGATCGACGGTGAGCCCCTGCTCACGGCAAGCCTCGGCGATCAAATCCATCGGAAAGCCGTACGTATCGTAGAGTTTGAATACCTCCGGGCCCGCGAGCACCGGCTGACCGGCCGTTTTGGCCTTCGCTACCATGTCATTCAAAATCGGCAAGCCTTGGTCCAGCGTGGCAATAAATCGTTCTTCCTCCCCTTGCGTCACCTCGGTGATCGTACCGGCCGCAGCACTCAGCTCCGGGTAAAACGATCCCATAGACAGAGCCACCGAGCCGGTCAGGTCGTATAAGAACGGTTCCGGAACACCCAGCAAACGACCGTGCCGAGCGGCACGCCGGAGAATCCGGCGGAGCACATATCCGCGGCCTTCGTTCGAAGGCAAAATCCCGTCGGCCACCAAGAAGGCGATGGCCCGTAGGTGGTCGGCAACGACGCGCATGGACCGATCGTCCGCAAGGCTCGCCCCATATCGTTTTCCGGTCCTGGCCGCGATCGCGTCAAGAATCGGCGCGAAGACGTCGCCGTCATAGTTGCTGTGCTTCCCCTGCACGACGGCCGCCAGACGCTCCAATCCCATGCCGGTATCTATGCTCGGTCTGGGAAGCGGCTGCCGTTCGCCCTTTTCGTCTTGATTGAACTGCATGAACACGAGGTTCCAGATCTCGATCACGCGATCGCCCTCTCCGTTCGGCAGGTCGTCGCCCGGCACGGCCGCTCCCTGATCGAAGTGAATTTCCGAGCAGGGACCACAGGGACCCGTATCGCCCATTTGCCAGAAATTATCCTTCTCACCAAACCGCATGATGCGTGTCTCCGGCACGCCGATTCTTTTCCAAAGAGCTGCCGCATCATCGTCGTCCTGGTAGACCGTGACCCAGAGCCGATCCCGGGCCAATCCGATTTCCTTGGTCAGAAATTCCCACCCAAACTCGATGGCCTCGGCTTTGAAGTAGTCCCCGAACGAGAAGTTCCCCAACATCTCGAAGAAAGTGTGGTGCCGTGCCGTATAGCCGACATTCTCAAGATCATTGTGCTTTCCGCCTGCCCGCACACATTTCTGCACCGTCACAGCTCGCTTGTAGGCCCGACGCTCCTCGCCGAGGAACACGCGCTTGAATTGATTCATCCCGGCATTCGTAAACAACAGGGTGGGGTCCGCCTGGGGAATCAGGGGCGAGCTGACTACAGCCTGATGGCCCTGCCGCTCAAAATACCCAAGAAACGCCCGGCGGATAGCTTCTGTCGTGTGATTCATGACACAGTCCTTCCGTACATCCAGCTAGTCGCCGTCAACGTCCTTGTTGGGCAGACGTTCCGCTCCCAGGGCTTCGACAATCAGATCCTCGTTAAATCCGCGTTGCCTCAGAACAGAGGCGAGACGCGCCTGCGACCCAGCTCGCCCTCTTGCTTTCTGTTCCTGCATGACCAGGGATGCCAACCGCCGTTCAGTCCCTCGTCCATACAAGCGCGTCAGTGTCTCAGCGACCAAGGGCTCATCGAAGCCTTTGGCCAACAATTCCGCTTCGAGGGCCACCCACGCCATCGGGCGCCGCGCAAGCCGTGATTCGGCCCATCGCAAGGCGAACGCGCGATCATTCAAATACCCAAGTTCGATACAACGTTCGACGGCCTTACGCACGGCACGCTCGGGCAGGCTCCGCCGTTGTAGATACCCGGTAACCTGTGCGACGGTCCGATCCCCTTGCGACAAGTATCTGAATGCCAAGAGAACAGGGTCCTGCCGAGCGAATACCGTTCGGCGCCGCGAGGAGGAGCCCTTCATGGCATCACTGCCATGGTCGGCCATGTCCCGTCGCGCGATTCTGGAGGAGCGTCACCCCCGCACCGCGTGAGACCGCCGCTCCTTCTCCTCGCTTTTTCCGTCGGTCTTCTTGTCATCCTTGTCGGTCCGCTTGTCGGGCGACTTTGTCCCAACTCCGGATGCTTCACGGACTCGCTGCTCGATCTCACGCGCCGTCGACGGATTGTTCTTCAAATAATCCCGCACTTGCTCCCGTCCCTGACCCAATCGCTCTCCTTTATAGGAATACCAGGCTCCGGATTTCTCCAAAACCCGTTTTTCGACCCCGAGATCCACCAGTTCGCCCATTTTGGAGATGCCTTCCGCAAACATGATATCGAATTCCGCCTGTTTGAAGGGCGGAGCCATTTTGTTCTTGACTACCTTGACACGGACGCGGCTACCGGTCACGTCAGTGCCTTCCTTGATCGATTCAATCCGACGGATGTCGAGCCGGACAGAAGAATAGAACTTGAGAGCATTTCCGCCCGTTGTGGTCTCGGGATTCCCAAACATCACTCCCAACTTCATGCGAATCTGGTTAATGAAAATGACCATCGTCTGGGACTTCGAAATGGCCGCCGTCAATTTCCTCAGCGCCTGCGACATCAGGCGCGCCTGCAATCCCATGTGGGCATCGCCCATCTCCCCTTCGATTTCCGCACGGGGCACCAAGGCTGCCACGGAATCGATGACCAGTAAATCAACAGCCCCGCTGCGAACCAATGTTTCAGCAATTTCCAGGGCCTGCTCTCCGGTATCAGGCTGCGAGACCAGCAGATCGTCAGTATTGACGCCCAATTTGCGTGCATAGCCAAGATCCAGGGCATGCTCGGCGTCGATAAAGGCAGCGATGCCCCCGGACTTCTGCGCTTCAGCAATCACGTGCAGCGACAGGGTGGTCTTCCCGGAGGATTCAGGACCAAAAATCTCGATGACTCGACCCCGTGGCAATCCACCAATCCCCAACGCGATATCCAACGAGAGGGAGCCGGAGGACACGACCGGCGTATCGACGATCACCTCTGCCGTGCCGAGTTTCATCACCGCCCCCTTGCCATACTGCTTTTCAATTTGAGACAGCGCCAAGTCCAGCGCACGTTTCTTGTCGTCTTTTTCAGCCATTCCAGGCTCCTCCGTTGGGATCGAAATTGTGGAATTATACCCGACGCGATCCCGAAAAACCTAGGCCGATGCCGGGTATGGATGCCCGATTCTTCTCATGCGAACACAGGCAGATCATGTTAGAGTGGTTCTTCCATCTTTGGCGCCGCATCAACATGCACTTTTGCTCATCACCCGCACAAGCGATCGGGCTCCGATCACGCCGTGGCCTCGTCCTTTGGTTCGTGATGACACTGCTTTTCGACGCAATCGGCGTTCATGCCGACCAGCCGGCCGGTCCGGCAGCATCCACCTCCTCTCAGACGAGACCGTCGACGATCATGGTACATGCCGCCGCCCCGCTCGCCCTCCTCAAGCCGGCATTGGATGAACTGGATACCGCGTTGCACCACCGGACCGATGACCGCTGGACAGAGCTTTCCCAAGGAGCCGGCTTCATCAGATATGTTTGGAAGCGAGATCGGGTGGAATGGACCGTCCGAGGAAATCAAGTTGAGTTCAACTTGACCCTCACATTTACGGCCGATACCGCGCGGTCGCCCCAAAGCAAGAACGTTGCCTCCTGCGGACTTCCTACGTCGGGCAGATCGCCGGGCAGAGTCGTTGCGCACATCAGATCCGTCCTCTCTTTGGACCCCCAATACAGCGTGAGGGCTTCCAGTAAGGTCACCTCCGTCCAGGTCATCGCGAGCTGTCTCCGCGCATCGGACCGGGCGGACCTGACCCCCACGGTTGCCTATCTTCTGCGCACCGATCTTCAGCAGATGCTTCCGATCCTCGACACTCACATCCAGCGCCAATTCCAGTTTAGAGAACCGGCCCACAAGGCCTGGAGCGCTCTGCAGCGTCCCGTGTCGGTAGCAGATCAGCAACACACGGCGCTCCTCCTTGACCCACGAGAAACCAGGGCTGGATCCATCGTGGGCCAGGACAGTTTGTTGAAGGCAGCGATTGGGTTCATCGTGTTGCCCAGACTGACGAATGGTCATGTTGCGGGCACGCCGGCAACTTCGCTCCCACCACTCAAGCCCACGCCTGCCTCCAATGGCTTCCACCTCTCGCTCGATGTCCCGGTTCCCTATGAGGAGGCCAACGAGCAATTGACCCAACGTCTCGTCGGACAAACCTATGGGACGGAGCCTGGAACGGTCGCCATACGGCAGGTTCATTTCCACCCGGCCGGTGAAAAGGCCGCCCTTGAAATCACTCTGGACTTGGCCGGCCTTGCGCCGATGACACTCCTGATGCAAGGCACCCCGACATATGACCCGGAAACCCAAACCGTCCGCTTTTCTCATTTTGACTACCGGATTCAGAATCGTTCCATGCTGACCGATCTCGCAGAGTCATTGCTGCACGAGGAATTTCGTCAATGGTTGGAACAAAGCGCGATCATCCCTCTGGCGGACAAACTGGAGGATGCCCGGCAACAATTGGAAGCCGGCCTCAATCGAGATGTTGATGGCGGGACCCTGCAAGGTCGGATATCGTCGCTGCGTCTGGTCAGTCTCACTATGAAGCCCACACTGGTACTCGGCCGATTCACCGCCGACGGCGACTTGCATTACCATCTGCAAGAACAGCCTCCTTCCCGCTAGCCTGCCTTCTCCAGGAAAGCTTTCATCAGAGTCGGCGCTTTTCCACCCCGCAATCATGCATCTTGCGATGGGACGACAGCTCGGACCGTTGGAGACTCTCATCGAGACCAGGCAGTTCCACTGGTCCAATCGCGCCCCTACAGCGCGCTCCACCTATCGCGAGCAAGAACCTGGATTGTCCGAAACAACAATTGCATGTTATAGTCCCTCCCTGAAGAATTTGAATCGTGCGCCCCTTCTCATCGCTTGTTTGAGTGGCGGTGTAGCTCAGTTGGTAGAGCAGCGGACTCATAAGCCGCGGGTCACCCGTTCAATCCGGGTCACCGCCACCATATCCGAGCCTTGCTTGAACTGGTGGCAGATTTGCCCCTTATCGTAGCTGACGCCACCGAAGAGGCACCTCAACTAGCCTTCCACTTCTAATCGCACTTCGCGTGAACCGCCTTGCCTCCCCGCTGGCTGCGGCCTCGCTGGCCGGCCATATTGAACATTCTGCGAGCTGTCCTGATTTCTGCTGTGGTCGTGTACGACTCTGCGTGCTCGGGAGTTCAAAAAGGCTTTTCAATAGCCTGCTCTCGCTGACCTTTTCTTCGATTCGGGCGGATAGGTTGCAGAGGTGACGTTCCACTACTTGCCATGCGTCCACCCTGCCAAAATCCTCGCCACCACGAATCGCCCCGTTTCTCCACCCTCTGTTTAGCCTCCACCTGCCGCTCCAGAAACCGAAGATGTGCCTCAAGGGACCGGATAGACCGCTCCAAATTGATCACCTGCCGATTGAAGCCTTGATTCGCAATCATCACATCCTCCTCTGTTTTGTAGTCCGAAGACTAGAACCTATCTCAAAATCAAGAAAGCTCACTTCTGACGATAGTCGGTTGGGCAAATTAAGAGTTCTTAGGCGCGTTTCACAGGAAAACATCAATTCGTTGATGACTCAGGAACCTTTTGGAAAACGCATTCCCGCTCGACAAGCAATTTTGAGATAGGTTCTAGTTGCAATGACGAATAACGCCGACGACAACCCCTTCGATATGAAATTCATCGGTCGGATGAACGGGAATCGGGCGCATGGCAGGGTTGGCAGGATGAAGCTCGACGTGCGCGCCTCTCCGTACAAATGTCTTGATCGTGGCCTCCCGATTGAGGAGCGCGATCACGGCCTGTCCGTTGCGTGCCATGTGTTGTTTCCTGACCACGACGTAATCTCCAGGCAGGATGCCCTCATCACGCATCGACTCTCCCTTGATCCTGAGGACCATGGTGCCGCCGGCCTCTATCATCGCTTGCGGGACCTCTATCAGGTCGGATTGAGCGATCGGTTCGATCGGAGACCCAGCCGCTACAACCCCCGCCATCGGCAGCACGCGCTTTTCAGTCAGCTTTTTCAGAATGACATCCACGACCCCGGGGATACGTCGCGTTCCTCCTTCATAGCGGGTCACGGTCATCCGGGTCGTCCGTAACTCCTGGGCCAACTCTTCTTGTGTCAATCCAAGGGCCTGGCGGCGACGCTTCAGTTCATCCGGCTTCATATGTATCCAATGGTTACAGTTTTCATGCCTCTTGTCAAGCCCCCACCTGTCTCCCGAGTCGCTTTACCGCCAGTCTACACCTGCACTTCAGAACCCCGCCCACCGCCCGATAAGAGATCAACACATGATGACGCGCCTCCCAACCATGGCAGAAATCAGCCTCACCAGGCCTTCCCACACGGGACGCCGCATCATCGCAGCGTTCCTCGGAACCGCCGCCGCTATAGTGTGGTTCCTCATCGCCCTCTCCCTCTGGCATGCACAGGTTCCTGCAACCTGGTTACAAGACCTCCTCCTCCTCTTGGGCGGATTGCTCGCCTTCTTAGCCCCCTGCACGTTCGTCTGGGCCATCGTGCGTACTTATGAATGGGCAAAAGGGCTGCTTCGCTGATTTCAGCAATCCTTCCCTACCGTAGACGCCTTGCCTCATTGACAGAGTTTCTCAAGGTGTCTCCTCTGAAACCTGTCCGTGATCAGCGCCTTCGGCCGAGGATGCAACCTCCTCCCAATCCTGCCGCTTGTGATTATTCTTGACAAATATACTCCACTTTCCATACACTCCAGCATCTGCATCAATCATTCATCATCCTTCAGATCAAGGTGCTCATCGGATGAAGGCATACGGTGAGACACCCGGAGGAACGCCATGGGAAACCGTGAATCCGTTGCTCAGTGGAACGACCAAGCGATTGAGGATGTCATCCTGCGAAGCCTGCTAGGGATTCGCTACGGTTCGATCGAGATCATCGTGCACGACTCGCGGATCGTCCAGATTGAACGCAAAGAAAAAGTACGATTCGACATGGCTCAGGCACGGGCCGACTCGAAAAGCGTGGGCTGAAACCGTATCGGCCCAGAAGGCTGCCGGCCGTCCAGCACATACTGGAGGCCCAGCCTTCCTCTAATTAGCAGCCGACCAGGCGAGCTGACCGGACAACCGGAGGTTCCCATGTCACGAAGGAGCTTCAGACATGAGAACGTCCGGTGTGCGCCCTTTCATCATTCTTATCCTTCCAGCAATCTTGGCCCTGACTCCACCCGCAGAGGCTGTCGAAGAGGGGCAACTCGTCAAGAAGGAGGGGAAGTGGGAATACTATTCGGGAGAAGACCCCGGTCTGAAATATCTCTACCTCAAGGGGATCATCACTCAGGACGAATACGAAAAGGGTCTCAAGGTGCTCGAGACCAAAGAGCACGCGTCGAAACCCAATTTCAATATCGACGTCAATAACGGGCTGAACATCCGTGTCGGGTCGAAATTCCTGCTGAAAATACGGCTCCTCACTCAAGTACGCTACACCTACAGCGATTACAATGAAGGCTGGGGCACAATCGGGGATTCACGCAATCCAGAAATTCTCGGTGGCCAGGTGGAATATCGAGCCGTCAGGAAACAGAGCGATTCCAGTCAGTTCTCGGTTCCCCGCGCCCACCTGCAATTCATGGGATATGCGTTCGATCCGGATTTCCGTTACAACATCTCCTGGGCGTTCGATCAAACCACCTGGGATCAGGAGGGGAGCAGTGGACGGGCCGGCCTCCTGGACGCTTATATTTCCTCCTGGCACATCCCCTGGGCAACCGTCCAGATCGGCCAGCAGCGTGTCTGGTTCAATCGCGCCTTGATCAGCTCCATGGCCACCTCCACCTTTGCGGACAATCTGATCGTCCAAAATGCGTTTGCAGCCAACCTGCAAGGCAGCCGCGACATCGGGATCAGCGTGCTGACCGACGAAGACCGATACAAGTTCAACTATGCCGTCGGGATCTGGGGAGGAGTCGGGGCCAACCTTGCACGAGAGGGCACAGCCGTCAGTCAAAACGTCCTCCCTCCAACCGGGACACCGGGAGCGCCCCCAGCCACGATCACTCGCACCTACAACTACGGCACCCGCTTCATGACCGGTGAGCTCATGTATACCGCCCGGCTGCTCTACAAGATCTCCGGCAATCCAGGGTATGGCCAAGGAGACATTCTCAACTCACGGATACCCCAGGCCGCCATCGCGTTCGGCTATGCGTATAACCCGGCTCAGAACTATCTGAGTTCGACTCGTTCGGACATTGTCCAGCGCGCCTACCGCCAGCGCGTCGCCAAAGCCTATAACGGCCGACTCCTCGCCGGGGGCATTTACGATTTCCAAACGTATGATGTGGACTTTATTGCGAAGTACCAAGGCTGGTCGCTCCAGGCCGAAGGCTACTACCGCCACCAGCGCGTGCGCAGTACCGACAGCGGAACCCAACCATACGATCTCAACACGATCCCGTCTCCCCAAATTCTTGGTCCACCGGTGAACCTGGGCCAGGCCTGGGGCTATTACGTGCAGGTTGGGAAATATATCATTCCCCGCAAACTTGAACTCGCCGTACGATATGGATTCATGGACCCGTCAACCGAGCAGACTCACGACCTGCTCAAGGAATTCGGCGCCGCCATCAACTACAGTTTCGACGGGACCTACAACAACCGACTCGTTATCGACTATTCCAACATCACGATGGGAAGCGGCGGGCGGGCCCCTGATCGCTTTCCCTTTGAGAGCGAACCGGGCTTCGGACGCGATCTGATCGAAAATCGGATCAACGTGCAGTACCAATTCTATTTCTGAGACGGCAACGGATCATTCCATCAGTACGAGGAGACCCATCATGAGACGACTCCGTCTGCATTTTGGAACGTACCTGCTCTTCAGCCTGGTCGCCATCCTGATCCAGGTCACATCTCTGCCCGCCCAACAACCGGAGCCCCTGACCATTGCGGCCGCAAACAGTCTTCGCGACGCATTCCGCGAGGTGCTTCCCCTCTTCGAATCACGACATCCGGATATCAGGGTGCGCGTGATCTACGGCCCTTCCCAGACACTCCGGAAGCAAATCGAGGAGGGGGCGCCGGTCGATGTGTTCCTTCCGTCGCTGTTCGAGGAGATCGAAGATCTGGAGAAGAAGAGCTTGCTGATCAACGGAACCAAATATGTCTATGGAGGGACCTCCTTGGTATTGGTGACCAATGCGGCGTTGCCGGCTCCCGTCGACTCGATCCAGGCCCTCAAGACCGTCTCGATACGGCGCTTGGCCGTCGGTGATCCCAAAACGTCCTCCGTCGGGAAAGTGGCGGCACAATTTCTCAAATATAGTCGGCTGGATGAACGGCTTCGGTCGCACTACGTGTATGGCGAACACTCCCGAGCGGTTCTCGACCTGGTAGCTCAAGGAGAGGCGGAGTTGGGGATTGTGTATCGAACCGATGCGGTCTCCAACACAAAAGTGCGGATCGTCGATACGGCCCCTCAGGACTCTCACACACCCATCCACTATGGAGTCGCGGTGGTCTGGTCCCACAGGAATCTGGCCTGGGGCCAAGGATTCATTGAGTTCCTCTCGAAGGCTGAGGTCCAGGCCTCGTTGCAGAAGTACGGATTTGATCGTGTCTCGACCGACACCGGCCTTGGCCAACGGAAGGAGGTCAAACCATGAACCACATCAACAAGCGGAGGATGGAGAGCCGAGCCTGGCCGCTCCCAGCGGCTGCAGTCATGATCGGCCTGGCAGTCCTCCCCGGTTGCGCAGGTCAGCCTCCCACCAAGACTACCTCTGTGTTGGAAGCAGGGCGGAACGTGGTCCAGCTTGAGGCCGATCCGGAGTCCACCTCCAATTCTCATCCGGCCACCCTCACGTCCGCGGAGGTCGGAACGTTGCTGCGAGGAGTGCGCGCCTGGGAACGGCGAAACCTTTTCCATCGACTCTACGCCGGGGAAGCTCCAAGGACCAGAGCCTTTCGGGACAATGAGATCGCCCTGTTGGCGCCCGCACTCTCCAAGGCCTTGGCGCAGGCCGATCCCTCCGAGCGTATCTATTTCCACCTGAGCCACGCCACCGAAGCCGGTGAGGAGGAGACGACCACCGGATGGATTGCTGTCCGAGAGCCGATTCTCTATTTGGCAGTGAGCGAGGTGCACGACCGACACGGCCCGGTTCCGGACATCAGCAAATACGATCGCCAGATGCCGAACGTTCCGGAGGTTTCCGCCGCATTCGACGTGATCTTCGAACCGGAGGAGTATCTCCAGGCAGTTGAGAGCAAGGGGCGCTTCTGGGCGACGGATCAACGCGAAGAGTTGCAAATCCGTTATCGAGAAGCATTGGGGTCCATGCCGACACATCCCGGCCTACCAATGAACTCAGCGCCGACCCCGTCTCTACCTTGAGTTGGAGACAAGGCATCATGGTGATGCTGGTCGTGGATGATGATACGGTTATCGCGTCTGAAGCGGCGTGCAGACGCTTTTGCCGGATCGGAGTGCTCGGCACTCGCAGGGTCACGGAGGAGCCCCTTCATGTCGTTAGGCTCACCCGCATGATTCATGAACGCTTCTGCTGCAATCGCGGATTCGCCACTGCAACAGCGCCAACATACAAGGTCGAAGGCACAGGGTCTCTCCGCCTCGATATGATCGAACGATGCACGATTGTGAGAAATGGTCGCCTTCCCTCAAGCATCGTGCCGCCCGATTCAACCGCTCGGCCCGGGTGGCACGGAGGAGACCCGAAGCATGATCAAGGAATGGCAGGGCTGGTCAAATCGTTATGCACGCTGTTGTTGCTTGCGTTCACGTCAATGCCCCCGGCAGGAGGTGGTTTATCGAGATCGACGAATTGAAACGTCCCGAAGGGTTGGATCTGGTCGTCGGACGGCAATTGATCTCGGTTCCAGCCTCCGCCGAGCGCACGGATCAGTGCGACCGAGGATGTCAGGAGTTCGGCCTTGATCTGGACAGACTCGATGCGTGCCGTGAGCGTTTGGACCTGCGCATAGATCAGTTCGAGGCTGGAGGCCAGCCCACCTTGATAGAGCTCCATAGTCAGATTTTGAGCCTTGAAGTTGGCTCCGACGGAGGCGTCTTGCCGGTTGGCCGCGACGGTCAGCCGGTTGGTCAAGCTCAAATTGTTCTCGACCTCGCGAAACGCATTGAGCACCGTCGAACGGTAGAGGTCTTCCGTCTCACGATAGGCAGACCAGGCCTGCTGCAATTGGGCGCGGCGATACCCGCCTTGGAAAACCGGCAGCGCAACAGTGGCGCCATAGGACCAAAAACTATTGGCCAGCGAGATCAAATTGATACCGACATCCTCGAATCCACCGCCGATCCGAAACCTCACATCGGGAAAAAAGGCGGCACGGGCGATGCCGATAGCGCGGTTCGCCTGCGCCATCCGGCGTTCCATAGCGGCAACGTCGGGCCGACGTTCCAGCAAGGTGGATGGGATCGTCTGCGGAACTGAAAAATTCACGACCCGTAGCTCATCGACCGGCTTGATGGTGAAACTGGCCGGGGCCATGTTGACGAGAATGGCGATCGCCTGTTCCGCCACCTGACGTTGTCCTTGAACGCGGGCTAACTGCGTCTCGGTACTGAACAGCAGGGATTCGACGCGAGCGACGTCAAGCGCCGACGCGATCGCGCCGGCAAATTGGGCCTTGACGAGATCAAGCGATTGTCGATACAGCGTGATCGACTGAGAATAGATGGCGATTTGCGCGTCGTAGCCGCGCAGGGTGAAATAGTTCGCCCCGATTTCCGCCTGAAGGCTGAGGCGCGCAAGCCCCCAGTCGGCGGCGCGTTCTTCGGCACGGTAGGTTTCCACTCGCGTCGCATTGCGGATCGCCGACCAGAAGTCGGGTTCCCACGCTGCCAATCCGCCTAGGAGCACGGTCGATTGTCTACTATCGATATCGGGCGGGCGAAACAGCGCATTATCGGATAGGCGGTTGTTTGAAGCGTCAAAACCCACACCAACCTGCGGGATACGGCGCGACCTGGCCTTCATCATCATATCCCGAGCCTGTATGAACCGCTCGGCGGCGGCCTGTAGATCCGGATTGGCCACCATCGCCTGATCAATGAGCCTGTTCAGAACCGGATCGTCGTAGAGTTGCCACCAATCCGGTCGCAATTCGTCATCCGACGGCTTGGCTTCGACGAAGGGACTCGCGCCTCGCCATGAGGCAGGGACGACATATTGAGGCGGTTCATAGGAAGGCGCGAGGTCGGCATGCGGCAGCCAGTCGCTTTGGCATGCGGAGAGAGTGAGCATCAAGAGGAGCAGGCCGCTGCGCCGCTGAAAGGCACGAACCATAGACGGCACGTCTGAGTTCACACGCGGTCGCAGGCCGATGATCATGGCGAAACCGACGAGGAATGTGCCGCTTGTTCCTTAGGCTCTGATTGTTGCGGTGACTCCGACTGATCAGGCGGTCTCAATTTGTCCTTTGACGCCACGGTTTCGGTATTGACGAGGTCGTAACCCGCTGCCGGCGTCACAAGGCGCACCTTGTCGCCTTCAAGCAACGCAGCGCTGGGATTGTTGATGATCCGGTCGCTTGCCGAAAGCCCCTCCGCGACTTCGACAAATTGATCCATGAGTTTGCTCACCGTGATGGATTTCAAGTGAACTCTGTCGTCCTCCGTCACCACGGCCACTTGCGTGCCGTGCTCCTGGAACACCAACGCGGTGGACGGCATCGTGAATGCTTGTCGATCGACCGGAGCCGTGAGATGGACCTCGGCGTAAGAACCGGGCCAGAGCGTTCGGTCCTCATTGTCGATCGTAAAGACCGTCACCGCGGTGCGCGTACTTACATCGAAGCCTTTTGAGACCGTCAGAAATTTTCCAATGAAATGACGTTTGGGCAATTGCGGCACGGTCACGTCGGCCGTCAGACCCGGCTGGAGGAAAGGCCCGAACGATTCCGGCACGTTGACGAAAAGACGCAATATGTGGACGTCGGCCACTGTAAACAGGTTGCTTTTCGCATTGGGGGTGTTGAGGTTACCTTCCTTGCTGACCAAGTCGCCGACATTAATGTTGCGCTGGGTCACCACGCCGTCGAAGGGGGCGACGATTGTTTTGAACCGTATGAACGCTTCGATATTCCTGACCTTTTGTTCTGCGGCCTTGACCTTCGCCGCTTCGGCTTTCAACTCCTGTTCCTTGACGGTGATCGATTGTTCGGAGACTGCGTGATTGGGACGGAGCGCGATCCAGCGCTTGGCGGTCACCTCGGCAAGCTTATACCTGGCACGTTCCGTATCCAAATCTGCCTTGGACTGCGCATATTCGGCGTCGAGATCCGGCGCATTGATTTCGGCGAGAATGTCGCCTTTCTTCACATGGTCTCCGTAGTCCTTGTACCACATTTTTACATAGCCGGTGACGCGCGCGTACATGGGCGCCTCGTACCAGCCCACGATATTGCCGGGAAGCGTAATGGTCTCGGTCGCCGGCACCGGCTTTGCGGAGACGACGGCCACGGTCGAAATGGCCTCTTCGAGTGTCTTCTCCCGCAGCAGCGCGGCGTCACCTCTACTCTCATAGACCCGATAGCCCACATAGCCCACGCACAACAAGACCGCTGAAAGGACCATGCCTCTTCCACCGAATGTCTTCATGAGGTCTGTCCCTTTTGCCGGGCCATTCGCCGGCTGTAGATCATCGCGTATACGCAGGGCACGAAAAACAGCGTAAAGATGGTGGCCACGAGCAAGCCGCCGATGACGGCGCGACCCAACGGCGCATTCTGAGAATAGCCCGTCGCCATGGGAACCATTCCGATAATCATGGCCGAGGCGGTCATGAGTACCGGGCGGAAGCGGGTCTTCCCGGCTTCGACCGCGGCCAAGAGCGCGTCGCCGTGCTCATGGAGCCGCTCACGAGCATACGACACAACGAGGATCGAATTGGCGGTCCCCGTGCCCATGGTCATGATGGCCCCCGTCAGTGCGGGCTCCGACAGACGCGTATGAGTCAGGAACAACGCCCACGCGATGCCCGCCAAGGCACCGGGCAACGCCGTAATGATGATGAAGGGGTCGAGCCAGGATTGGAAATTGACGACGATCAGCAGATACACCAGCACGACCGCGGCGAGTAGGCCGAAGATCAGCTCGAAATAGGCGTCGTGCATCAGCGACGCCTGGCCATGGATTTCGACCTCGGCGCTGCGCGGCTTCTCGTGCTCCATGTTGTGGACAATCTTCTCGACATCCGTCAGCACACCGCCGAGATCGCGCCCTTCGGCGGAGACATAGACGTTGAACAGCGGCATGATGTTCCCGTGCGTGATCACGCCGGGCGTGCCCTCCGCCGACAACTCGGCCAAATTGCCGAGGAGTTGCACATCACGATCGTTCGAAGAACTACCCGCGGCATCGACCGGGACCGTTTTGATACTATTGACGCTGTTGATCTGCGACTGCGGCGTATACACATTGATCAGATACGACATGCCCGTACTCGGATCGAGCCAGTAAATTTGATCGACCTGTTGACTCCCGGCGGTCGTCATGAGCAGGTTGTCGGCCATGTTCTTCAGGGTCCGGTTGACTCCGAGTCCGAACGTGCGGTCGCCTTCCACCATCAGGGTCGGCGTGCGCATCGTCTGCTGAATCACCACATCCGCAGCGCCGGGAATCTCGCGAAACTTCCCAACTAATTTACGGGCAAACTCATAGTTGGGGTACATGTCCGGGCCGTTGACCTGCACGTCGATCGGCGCAGGGGCGCCGAAGTTGAGAATTTTTGCGGTCAGATCGGAAGGCTGGAACGTGAACTCCGTTCCTGGATAGCGTTCTCTCAAGCCCTTGCGGAGAATGCGCCGATAGTCCCACACCGGCGATTTCTCATCCTTCAACAGGATCGTCAGATCACAATCCTGGGACCCGATCGTCGGCGTCGGAATGAAGGCGAGGTTGTGCGGCCCGACCGGCAGACCGCAATTGCTGACAATGTTTTCGACCTGGCCCGGCAGCAACTGCTCGATGCTGTTGGAGACGAGCGTGGCAATGCGCCCCGACACTTCGATGCGCGTCCCAAGCGGCGCCCGCATATGCATCTGAATGACTCCGGACCTGATCTCGGGAAAGTAATCGCGTCCCAAGAAGAAAAAGAGGGACAGGGAAGCCACCGCGATGGCCAGCGAGATCGTGACGAAGGTCTTACGACGGGCGATCACCCGTTCGAGCAGCCTGCCATAGCCCTCGCGAAACCGCTCGAAGCGGCGCTCGAACCCCCTCTGAAAGCGGACGAACGGATTCCCCGACGGCTTGACGCCGTCATGTCCATCCTGGTTATGCGGCTGCGACATGATGACTCTTCATCAGATATTTCGCCATGGTGGGCACCAACGTGCGCGACAGGATGAAGGAGGCGAGCATCGCGATGATGACCGCCTCCGCCATGGGCTTGAACAGGTAGCCGGCGACGCCGCCGAGCTCGAAGAGCGGGAGCCAGACGATCGCGATACACAAGGTGGCGACCAGCGTCGGGACGACGATCTCATTGGCGGCGTCGATGATGGCCTGCTCCAGCGGCTTGCCCATTTCGATATGGCGGTCGATATTCTCGATCATCACGGTCGCGTCATCGACCAGAATACCGACGGCCAGCGCCAACCCGCCCAAGGTCATCACGTTGATCGTCTCTCCGAGCCAATGCAAGCCGAGAATGGCGCTCAAGATCGACAGCGGGATCGAGGTCCATACGATGACCGTGGCCCTCCATGAGCCGAGCAACAGCAGCACGATGAGGCCGACCAGGGCGCCGGCGGTCGCCATTTCATGCACGACATCCGAGATCGAATCCTTCACGAAGGTCGAGGCGTCGTCGAGAAGCCTGATCCTCACACCCTCCGGAGAGATTTGCTCGGCGCGCGGGATCATCTTCTTGATTCCATCGACCACGTCGAGGGTCGAGGCCTCCGTGCTCTTCATCGCGACGATGATGACGGTCTGCTTGCCCTTCACCAACACCGCGTTCTGTTGCACCCGGCCCATGAGGCGCACGGTCGCGACGTCGCGCAGATAGATATACGCGTTGCCTTCCCGTTTGATCGGGATATTCGCGAAATCCTCGATCTTCAACGGTGACGCGTTCGTCAGGACGATCCAGTCGGTCGGCTTGATCTTGATGTCGCCGGACGGCAACACGAGGTATTGCTGCATGAGAACATCGTGAATGTCCGAGGGAGTGAGATGGCGGGCGAGCATCTTCTGTTGATCGAGGTTGACCATGACCTGCATATCCTGGCCCCCGTAGGGATGCGGCAGGACGATCCCCGGCACCGTCACGAGCAAGGGGCGGATGCGCATGTAGGCGAGGTTGTAGAGCTCCGCGGGCGTCATGCTGTCGGAGCTGATTTCGAGCATGGCCACCGGTATCGACGAGGGTGCCAGGCGCATGACCATGGGCGGGGAAATATCGGGCGGCAGCGCCTTGACGACGTTCTGCGCAATACCCACGATATCTGCTTCGGCACGGCCTACGTCGACGCCGTCCTGCAGGAAAATATTGGTGATGCTGCTCCCGTAGTAGGAATGACTATGAATGTACTTAATGCCCTCCACGGTCGAGGTCAGGAAGCGTTCGAATAGATACGTGATGCGCCCTTCCACCTGCTGCGGCAACAGACCGGAGTAGATCCAGACCACGGAGGTAACGGGAATCGTAATATTCGGGAAGACGTCCGTCGGCATGTGGAGAATGGTAAGACTCCCCATCGCCACGATCAGGATCGACATGACGACGAAGGTATACGGTCTGCGCAGGGCGATGAGGACAATTTGGTTCATAGGCGAACTCTGCCAACCACGGGTGCCACAACAGTTGGATGTTTGATCATGACCTTAATGGATTTCAATGATTAACGGATGTCTCTGATTCGAAGTCTTGGGACAGGGCCGACCATCCAAATACGAGAATATATAGCAATGCCTGCACAGACAGCAAACTCCATACAGCAAACTCCATACCTGATCGTCACATGTTATCAACCGATGGGTCGGGAATGGAGGAAGGATGCATGTCATGCTGATACGGACAGGACCTCGCTGATACGGACGGGACCTCTGCAACGCCGACTCGGTTCGGACCGGACAACTTAACAACTCTCCATGGTGCATCCGTTCACAGAGCGCGCCGTGCGGAATCACACGATTTTGAGGGTCGTGCGGGCGAGGGGGTCGTATAAGCCTCAGTGAAGAACTCGTTGGAGATGCGATGGTTGGGCTGGTTTTCTCTGATTGATCCCTTCGAGACAATCGTGGGCATTGATCTTGCTGTCATACCCGCCTCAATAGTCTCGACTCATGGACCCCTCGTGAGAAGAAGATCCGAGAAAGGAGCATCATGACGCGGAACTTGGCATTCTGGATGGCGATGACGATCATCAGCGGACTTGGAAGCATCGTGACGACGGAAGAGCAGGCCCGCGCCGAGACCCTGACGGTGGGAGCCGCGCAAAGCTTACAAGCGGCTCTTCAGGAAATTGTGCCGATGTTCGAGAAAGAGTATGAAGCGACGGTACGCGTTGTGTACGGTCCGTCACAAACGCTTCGCCGCGAAATCGAGAAGGGCGCACCGATCGACGTATTCCTCCCTGCGGCGGTGGAGGAGGTCGAGAAACTGCACGCAAAGGGGCTGACTCTCAGCGGCGCACCGCGCGTCTACGCACAGACCTCGCTCGTCCTCGTGATGTCGGCGGCCTCCCGCGCCATCGCGGTCTCCTTGAACGATGCGTTGCCGAATCGAGCGACGCACCTCGCGATCGGTGATCCCCGCACCTCCTCGTTGGGAGTGGCCACGGCCAGAGCCCTTACCCAGCTTGATCCTGCGTACAAGACCCGCTTCAGCCTTCTCTATGCTCAACATAACGAGGATCTCGTGAATCTGGTTCATCTGGGGAAGGCGGACGTGGGCATCGTCTACCGCATCGATGCGATCAACAACGGACGACTGCGCATCATTGATGAAGCCCCGGTCGGAACGCATACGGCGGTCCGGTTCGGAGAGGCGGTGGTATCGACCTGTCGGCCGGCATCCGTGGACACCGCAAAAAAGTTTTCCGATTTCATGGTGAGTCCGCGCATACAAAAACTCTTGCTCAAGTATGGATTTGACCCCGTGCCTTCGAAAGAGGCGGAGATGAAAAACGGAAGTCACTGAGCATGGGCAGTGACGAAGAAACACCGAACTCCGACGTCTCTGAGGCCGAGTCCCGGCGCTCTCCACCATGATCTTCCAACCATCATCCTCAAAATGGTCGGATGCACCTTCATTCTCGGCGGGAACCGATCCGCGATGTCGTCAGCGCGAGATCAGGTGCACCGCGCCGGCCTTGATAGCGGCCTTCACATAGATGCCCGGTTGCAGTCCGAGGTCAAGCAAGGAAGAGCGGGTGACCAGGGCCGTCACGAGGAATCCACAATCGACCCGGACCTTGGCCAAGGCGCCGACCGATTGGATATCGGTGATGCACCCGAAAAGATGGTTTCTGGCGCTCGTCACCCCCGACTCAGCCGGTTCCAACACCACATCCTCAGCCCTGATGCAGACATACACGTCCTGCGCGATGCCTTCCGAACCGACGGCGGCCAGCAGTAATCCACCCACCTCCACGGTCACCAGGCCGTCAGCCTCCCCGATCACGCGTCCCTGCAGCACGGTTTCAACCCCGACCACCTGAGCCACCTCCGCATCCAACGGACGGCTGAACACCTCCTGAGGTGTCCCGGTTTGCACGACGCGACCATGGTTGATGACAACCATGGTATCGCCGAGTTCCAAGGCTTCCGCCCAATCGTGCGTGACGACGAGTGTTGGAATTGCCAAGCGCTTGAGCAGTCCGCGCAATTCACCGCACAAACGGGCGCGTGTCGGCACATCCAATGCGGAGAGCGGCTCATCTAATAGCAACAGACGGGGCCGTCGCACAATCGCCCGGGCCAGGGCGACCCGTTGCTGCTGTCCGCCGGACAATTGGTTGGGACGGCGCTCGGCCAAGTCTTCGATGTGCATAAGGCGCAGTACATCAGTGATGCGTTGTACCCGTTCTGTCTTCGGGAGGTCGCCGAGGCCGAACGCGAGGTTCCCGGCCACGGTGCAATGGGGAAACAGCGCATAGTCCTGGGACATGTAGCCCAACGCACGTGCCTGCGGAGAACGGACAATACCGTCTCGGACGTCGAGCCACCGTTCGCCGTCGAATCGAATCGTCCCTTCTTCCGGCCGCTCCAATCCGGCCAAGCATCTGAGCACCGTGGTTTTTCCGGACCCGGATGGACCAAACAGAATCGTCACCGATGGAGGGTCCAGTGGAACCCGGAGCCGAGCTTCTACCGTCAGCTTGCTGGGAAAGGTCTTCCGGAAATCGAGGCTTATTTCTGCGGCCATGCCGCCCACATGGTGCGATTGAGGCCGTATACGCCGAGTAGTACGAGATACGAGATGGCCAGCAGGAGCGCGGACGTCTTGCCGGCAACCGCATAGTTCAAAGATTGGACTTCATCATAGATTTCGATGGAGACCGTGCGCGTGACCCCTTCGATATTGCCGCCTACCATCAGCACCACCCCGAATTCTCCAAGCGTATGGGCGAAACTGAGCACGAAGCCGGTAATGATCCCCGCAGCCGACAGGGGGATGATCAATTTCAGAAACGTGCCGAGCTTGGACACACCCAACGTCCAGGACATTTCGACCAAACGCCGATCGACCTGTTGAAAGGCCGAGGCAAACGGCTGCACGGCAAACGGCAAACTATACAAGACCGAGGCAATCAAGAGACCTTCGAACGTAAAGGGCAAGGGATGCCCCACGATCTCCGTGTACCAGCGGCCTACCGGACTGTGAGGGCCGATGGCGACCAGAACATAAAATCCGATGACGGTCGGCGGCAGCACCAACGGGAGGGCCACCACCGACTCGACCAATACCTTCCAGCGTTGCCGCGAATAGGTGAGCCAGTAGGCAATCGGCAGGCCGACCGCCAACAGAATCACGGCGGTCAGCAGCGCCAACTCAAGCGTGAGCAGAATCGCCGTCCAGTTCACGTATGCGAGACCTCCTCCGTCGGCTGACGCGCCCGCCCCGGTGTATCCTGGCAAGCAGGCGCGTCGGAGCGCCCTCGGAAGACCTTATTTGCCGACCAGCACTTCGGTCGCCTTGATGGCGACGGTCACTTGATCATTGACCTTGAGTCCCATGCTTTTCACGGAGCCTTCCGTAATGGCGGCGACGAATTCCAGATTTCCCACCTTCACGGCTACTTCGGCCATGGCCTGACCCTCGGTAATTTTCGTGACCGTCCCCTGAAATTGATTGCGCGCGCTGAGCTTCATCTATTCCCTCCTTGGTATTGGTGAATGAGTTGTGAACTGGACGATCCTCTCGCTCCCGCTCCTGATCTCGACCGCTCATCAATAGGGTCGTGAGCCCCACCTGAGGCAGCCTTGCATTCGAACTGTACGCCCCATTTCCGACCGATGCCTTCGTCCTCGGTGCCTTCCTTGGTACCGGAAACGCTCGTATACCCGCGCGCCTCCCCTTCTCGAATGACACGATAGCCGGCCGGGCATTTCCGCATCATGAGCGCATCGGCCTGCCTGCGGTAGGGAGACATCAGGTGCCCCCCGCGGTCCTCCTTGTAGGAATAGGAGACCAATCCTCCCGACGGCGTTTCCCGCACCATCTGAACCGCGTCTGAGCAGCCGGTAGCCGCGCCCCAGAGCCAGAGCAGCACCAGACCCTGACAGACCGGCGCGCTCGTCACCCGCCCGTTCATGACATGCCGCTCCTCCAGACCATCGCATTCGTTGCACGTGACCATGCCACCGTACGCAAGCCGTTTACGATGGAAGGACGAAGCCGTAGCGTGTCATGATCGCCCGCCCTTCCTCCGTTTGGAGGAACGCGAGAAATGACTTGGCACGATCCTGATTCGACGAATTCTTAAGAATCACGACCCCATGTTCCAAGGCCGGGTGGGCGTCCGCTGGAATCTCCCAATATTTCCCTATCCTCTTCATCGTGGGAGTCATGGCCAGTGACAGCGCGATCAACCCGATATCCGAGGCACCGGATTCGATGAACTGTCCCGCCTGCGAAATATTCTCCCCGAACACCAACTTGCCCTTGACCCGATCGTGCACCTTGAAATGTTCCATGGCCGCGACGGCGGCACGGCCGTAGGGTGCATGTTTGGGATTCGCAATCGCGACCTTCTTGACCAAGGGATCGAGCAGGACGTCCATCCCCCGCTCCTCCACCGGAAGCGGAGATTTTGCCAAGGTCCAGAGCACGAGGCGACCGACGGCATACTTGGACAGCGATCCGGGCACGGTCAGCTCCGCGTCCTCGAGCTTCTTCGGATAGGCCATATCGGCGGAGAAGAAGACATCGAACGGAGCCCCGTTCTGAATCTGCGAGTAGAAATTTCCGGATGAACCGAGCGTCAACTTGACCCGTTCACCGGTCTTCTTTTCATACTCGCCGACCAGCTCCTTGAAGGCGAAATTCAGACTTGATGCCGCGGCAATCGTCAGATCGCCGGCCTGCGCCGAGGAAGGACTTCCCAGCGCCGAAAGCAGCGCGATGACGATCAGCACGCGGCCGATATTCCAAATCGAACTCCTGTTCCCTGCCACCTTCATGAATTCCTCCATCTCACACTCGATCGTGAGCCGAACCCTATCACCGTCTTCACCCTTCACTCAACCATCCTTACGACGAGAGGTGATACCGTCAACCGCCCTGCTCCGCCGCACCTCGAGTGACTGGATCATGCTTTGCCGCCTGTCACGGACGCGCCGGCTGATCCTCCGGCTGCTGCGGCAATGGCGGATCGATCACCTGGATGCGAATGATGTTGGACACGTTCCGCGCGCCGGACTTGTCCCCTGGATTGATGATTCTCGCAAACCCCGGAGCATCGAGCAGCACGCCGTCCTTCGCATACGCGACGATCACTTGATGTTGTCCTCCGATCGCCGGGACCAACTCCCCCATGGAGTAGGCTTGCTGATAACAATCGCTGCCCGTAATCAAGATGATCTTCCGGTTGACATCATTCCTGACCCCCGAGTTCAGCAATACTTCCGCCTGCTGAAGCAAATCATACAAGAGCACGCCGGTCCATTCACCCGTTTCAAACCCGGTCGGGCTTGCTCCCGATCGATAAAAGGCCCACACCGTCGTTTGGGTCGGCTGCCCTCGTAGTCTAGCCAGATCGAGGGTCATAGGGTTCTTCACCTTACCACCCAAGCGAAACTGCGTAGACGGCCCGCCCGGACAATTGAGGAAATGCTTCCGCTGTTCTTCCGGAGACAGATTAGCCGGAACCGGTTGATGGTCGTCGGCCGCCTCGACGCCATCCAACACCTGGGCCCGGCCCGGGGTCGGCCATTGTCCGAGAGAAAGGACCGCTCCCAGTAGAATGCCCAGCAGCACCGCTCGCGACGCACAATCCCTCATCTCATCCCTCCTTGTAGGGAATGGTTGAAGAGTCCCAGACCGTCAGGACGACCCGGGATCGTTGGTGCAGCGGGCCGTCGCGTGGCCGACGACCCGCTGCCAGTCCAGGTGGCGGTCATGGGGGCCTCCCTGGACACCGAACGCCGTTAGCTTGACGCCTTCGTAATCGAGTGGCCGAGATGCAACAACCGGCACGGAACCGGAGCCATCGTGCGTTCAGCGCGCTTGATCCAGGCCTCCCAGGCGCCGACCTGGACATCGATCCGTTCGCCCGGCGCCCATTGAACCGACGAGCAGGGCGAGGGAGCAATCTGAGCTGAGATGGAGACCTCTCCGAGATCCAGCGATAACAACTGCCCTTCGGAGGTCTGCCGGATATCGGTCAATCGTGCCCGCAACCAGATGCGCGCATCACGATCGGCATGCCACGTCCAACGACCACGGATGGAGTCATTCGATGGCTCAGGCCGTTCCACGTGCAGCGTCACACGGGAGGGATCCACCACCACATTGACCGTATCCCAAGTTTGCAAGCCGGCGGTCTGACTGCCCTGGGGCTGTACACTCTTCAAGATCACCTCGTCTCCATGAAGCTTGACAGTGACAACCGGGAGGCTGCCCTCTCGTTGAACCAGCACCACGCGTCCGATCCATCGATTCCAGCGTCGCCGACCCCGGCGGAACAAACCAGCCTCCAGACAAACCGCCTCCGCTGGAATCCGAGCCGTGACCTTCTGGCCGGCCAGGAACGACAGGTCGCCTGAGGTCTGTTCCGTCCATCGCACCCGCAGGCGCGTGCGATGGCCCATGACCAATCGCACACTGAACCTGGTCAGCCCTCGATGAACCGCCTCAATCACCCCCGGAAGCAGGTTGTGCCCGCTCGATAGGACTACCTCGCCTCCCGGTGGACCTGAGACGGGTCCGTCCCTGTCAGGCAGCATCGGTTGCCTCATCCAGTCCATGGTCTGCCTCCCTTCAGTGGTCATGATGACGATGGCCGCCGGCATTCGGCCGGCCGGCATCGTGATCAGAAGAATATTTGATACTGCACCCGAATCAGGTTCTCGATGAGCGTGCCTCCGCGGGCATCAAGGGGAACCGTCCCGGATTGAGGAGGAAGGGGTGCGCTGCGACCGATCGCATAGCCGTCGGTGCCCATCGCGATGTTGCTGTAGGTCACCATGATCTGATGGTCGTAGGTGCCGTTCAGAAACCAGTTGAGCGAGAGGTCCACCTGCTTGACCAGATCTCCGCCCGACCGAGTGTCGGGATCCCAATAGGCATAGCGGCCGGCGATCTCCAGATGACGAGGGATGACGTAGTAGCCGGTTTGCACATACCATCCGGTCGCATTGCCGAGCAGCCCCGGAGCCGAGGCCAGACAGCCCGTGTTCGGATCGTTGTTCGCCACCGGCCGCATGCAGGGCAAGCCCTTCTCGTGCCTGGTGATGTTCTTAAAGTAGTATTCCGCCTGCAGCGAGAAGCCTCGATACTTGAACACGCCGTCGAGCCCCCAGGTGAGGTAGTCCACTATCCCCCACCCGAGCTGACGGGCGTTGCCGTATGCGGCAATCTGCCTGCGAAAATTGAGATTGGCCAGGTCCGTGCCGATGTAGGAACTGTTGGAACTGGCATTGACCGCCGGGTTATAGGCGATCCCGCCGCCCACGGCCATTTGAGGCGTCTCCGAATAAACGATGTCACCCTCTCCATATCCTGGGCGGCCCATGATGTTCCAATTCAAGCGCGCCGTGTACATCAGCTGGTTGACGTCGTTCCGTAGGTTGGCGTTGATGTTGCGTTGAGGACCCGGACAGCCGCTCGGCGAGGGCAATGGATTCTGGCCGGTCGTGCCCCCCGGACAACCATCCGTCGGCTGCTCGCTGAAGAACCCGCCGAAGCGGTTGAAACTCGGTCCGGCCCCGTTGAAGATTCCCAAGTAATAATTGACCGGGTAAATTTCTTCATCGTTCATAATCGTGATGCCGATGTCCCGCCGATCCAGTCCGCTGGCCGTGAAGGCATCCATCACCAAGGCGCGCTCGGCGAACTGCATCGAGGCCGTCGAATTGATCTGCGCCCGGTTGGAGAAGACCTTGTACTGGCCGAACATGACGTTGAACAGCGGGTAGTGGGTGCTCTGGAAGGACAAGTCCAGGAGCCGGACCGATCCCGGGGTTTGGGAATTCTCCGCCGTCTCCCCGGAAAGCTGTATGAAGTATTTGAAGTCGGGATTGAACAGGTGCCCCATGAAATAGAGTCGGGCGCGCCGCACATTGAACGAGGACCCTGTTTCATCCGACCGGTTGGCTCGATAGTCCCCGAACACGCCGAGCAGCTCTGGAAAATTCTTGGCATCCCCGGGATCTCGATAGGCGTCATTCCGAAAGCGCTGGGTAAAGCGTAACTGCGCGCGAAACCGGATTTTCAAGTAGAACGCGTTGTCGTTCATTGAAAAATTGAACCCGCGGTCGTACCAGCTCCTGGAACTGGGTGAAAGGAGATAGGACCGTTCTTCCGATTCTTTCTTGACCTTCTCGTATTCCTCCTCCGTGATGAGCCCGCTCTTCAGCGCCCTCTCCAATAGCAGCTTGGTGGCTGGATCGGTGCTTTCCACGAAGACATACTTGCCGTCCTTCTCGATCAACTTCCCCGCATCCGCGGCATGGGTCTCGGAACCGACGGCAAGTGCCACGGCTACGACAAACAGACCGAGACCAAGCCGTCGTCGTTCCCGAGGGAAAATCAGGCCGACCGGCCGATCGACCAATCGTGAGATCATCGTCATGTAAGCCTCTCCTGTGTTGGTCACACCATGGATGAGCTGGAGACCAATGACTGCTTATTTGGTGGAACCAGGAGAGGACCTGGTCGCGCCCTGTCCTGCTTCCCCTGATTGGAGGAACTTGCGAAGCTCCACCGCTCGGATTTCTTTGGGGTCGGTGACCCAGAAACGTCCCGGGTCGAAATACAGGATGTAGTCCTTCGCCGGTGGAGGCGGCGTGGGATAGTTGCGGTAGTAGAGATCGGCCTTCCTGACCGGGACTTGGGTGTGATACTGCTCGACCGTGAGGTACAGGTACGGTTCCCTGACCGCTACCCAACCGGACAGCAGATCTCTTCCATACTCCGGATTGTTGCCGGGGCCGAGCAGGGCGAAGTGCGCCCGTTCATCGGGTCCGATCCGTTGGAACGCTTCCACGAGATACGGAGCAACCAGCTCGATCTCGTCCTCTCGAAAGACCGGTATCGGAGGGGCCTCTTCGGTGAACCACCGCAGCGGCAGACGTTGCTGCACGCGCAAGGAAAATCCCTTCAACAACGCGGCGACTTCGTCCGACGTCAAGGTGACCGGGTGGGTGAAGGACGGTTCATCGATGGTTCGCTGGGCCGTCACCACGACTCGCGGCCCCTCGTAGATCGTCTGCGTGGTATACGGAACCCGCGCACAGCCGGCCGCCGCGACGGCGATCATGGCCGCCGCCATCGCGAAGCGCGTCCTCGATCGAGGCATCTCATCCTGCGCAACCGTTCTCCTCTTCATCGGTCCCCCTCATCTGTTCGAATGGTTGTCGTATTTAATAAAATAAAAGACTGTTATACTTGACACCCTAAGCACAAAAAATACGAGGCTCCGATTAACGAACGACGGGCCGGGCGTAATTGGCTCCCGGCACGCCATAGCCCGCGCTCCGAACGATGCGTTGCGCCTCGGGCGTTTGAATGAACGCCAAAAAATCTTCGCAGAGCGATCGATTCGGGCAGTACCGCTCCATCGCCATCGAGTGCACCGTCGGCTCATACCCACGCTCTGCCACCGCCACGATCCGAACCCGTTCCCGTTCCCTCACCGCCTCATGCTCGAAAATGATGCCCAGGTCGGCCTCCCCGCCGAGGACATGGTCAAGGACCCCTCGAGAGTCGGTCGCGACGTCCAGCCGGCCTCGCAACTTCCCCTTCAGATCGAACTCTTGCAACACCTCCTCCGTCTGTCTCCCCAGATTGGTCCGTTGCGGTTCCGCAATCGCGAGCCTGAGCCCTTCGCTTACCCGTCCGAGTTCTTCAAACGATTCCGGAGCATCCGCCACCGCTTCAGGCGCGACCAAGACCAGACGTTCCTTGGCATAGGCCCGTTTGGTGCCGGGCAGGACGTAGTACTTCATCTCCAGTCGGGTGATCAGCTCGTCGCCGCCTGGCGCCACCAGATGAATCGGGCCCCTCCCGATGAAAAATTCTCCGGTCATGCTGTTCTCCATCCCGGCAATCGTCCGCCTGAGATCCAACCCATCATCGAAGTACAACATGACTTTGACATGCTGATGTTTGGCTTCATAGGCCTCGGCAAGCGCCTTCAACGGCACGCCCAGGCTCGGCGACCCGGCGATCACGAGCACCTCTCGGGATTGGCCGGCATGGGAGGGCACGGTAAGGCCCCCTACGGCGGCCATGGCGCACAGGTACAGCAACGGACGCATCATCCGTATGATTCTCATGACCTCTCCTCTATCAATCCATCCTCTGGTCGTCGTGCGCGAACCATTCGTCGTTAGGCTGAGCGCTTGTCCAACAGCTCCCGCACCATCCCGGTCTCTCTCGTATCGTAGCCGCCCAACGCCTCCACTTCCGTCCGGAACGGACGGCTCACGATCGTATCCAGAAACTGCTGCAGCGCCGGATGGGATTTCAACAGGACGGCCGAGACCACCAGATCATAGCGCTCCGCTTGCAGCGCGAGAAAATCCAAGCCGAATGCCGCAGCGGCCGCGCCCACTCCCACACCCACGTCCGCCATGCCGTCCGCGACGGTGCGGGCGACGGCAAAATGCGACGGCACGACATGGCGGTATCCCCTCACCTGCGCCGGCTTCACACCGGCATCGGCCAAGCGCTGATCCAACAACAACCTGGCGCCGGCGCCTTCTTCCCGATTCACGAGCGTGACATCTCGCCGCCCCAGGTCGCCGGCTTCCCTGATCCCACGGGGGTTGCCTCGCCTCACCAACCATCCCTGTTCCCATGCCGCAAACGTGACGACGGTATACTGTTCTGGATCAAGATGCCGCCGCAGATAGGGCAGATTCGACTCTCCGGTCTTGCGGTCCACCACATGAACGCCGGCAACATGGACCTCGGATCGCTTTAGCGCCTCCACGGCCGCCGCGCTGCCGGCCATCCACCCGACGACCGACGCCCCTCCTTGGCGACGCCTGAGATACTCGCCGGCCAGGTAAATGGCGGGATCGCAACCAGCCACCGCAATCTCCTCACGGATCGACGCCCATTCCCGCAGCAACCGGACACGGACCTTGGTGCATCCGTGCTTGGATTTCCCCGAAGGCAGACCCGTGACGAGTCCATCGGCCGGAACGGTATAGGTCAGCACCTCCCCCAGATGCGTCACCGGCCTGACGATCACGCGGGACCCGACTTGCACCACCTTCACGCGGTGGCGCAGCTCACTGCCCGCCGCGGCTCGCTCCACCCCGACCAATTCGCCCTCGATCTCTTCGCCGCTTGAAATCAAATTGAAGAGGTCTTCGATACGGCAGTGCAGCACGCCGGCCAGTCTCAGCGCAACCGCAGTGGTGGGCAGGTATTGATTGGCTTCGATCGCGCAGACCGCCTGTCTCGTGATGCCGGAGCGCGCGGCCAATTCGGTTTGCGAGAACCCGCGCCCCATCCGAACCTGGCGCAGGCGATTCTCGATATTCTCAGCCGGCTCGGCTTTGCTCTTGTCGCTCATGGGGCGCCACATGTAACAAATAGAAGCGGTGATGTCAAGTATGCTGTCACCTCCTCGCACCGTCCAGACGTGGCCGAAAGCCGTTTCCGGCAAGGACACCGAATACCCTAATATCCATCAGGAGTACGGAGGTAGGCATAGCACGATCAATACCCATGTATCGCTCGACAGGGGTGGCAGGGGCTTGTCGACAGGAGCGAGCAAGCCCCTACTACAAGCGAGGCGAGCGGGAGACGGTGGGCTCCTCGATCGCACGGAACAGGTCGAATGAAGCCCGCCGCAGCGCCTTTACGGTCCAGTCAGTTCAAGATAGTCCGGCCAGTGGTCACCCGTCCCTTTTGGATGCATGGATGGATGCATGGACGCCGGCACGCAGTAGGCCAGGCCGTCTTCTCTGATCACGACCTCAAGCTCAATTCGATAGAGGCGTCGCAGCACATCTTTGGTCATCACGTGGAGTGGATGGCCTTGGGCGATCGCCGTTCCGCCGGACAACAGTACGACCTTATCCGATACCTGAAACGCATGATCAGGAAAATGGGTCGATTTGATGACCGTATAGCCTTCGGCGGCCAAGTTGCGAATATGCTCCAAGAGGCGGAGCTGATTGCCATAGTCCAGACCGCTGACCGGCTCATCCATGATCAATAACCGGGCGCCTTGAGCCAATGCCCGGGCAATCAAGACCAACTGCCGTTCTCCGCCGCTGATGGCCGTATACGGACGCTGCGCCAAATGCTGGATGCCAAGCCGGCCGAGCGCCGACATGACAATGGAACGGTCCCGATTCGAATACCCTCCATAGAAGGATTGATGGGCCAGACGCCCCAGCATCACCACGTCCCGAACCACATAGGGAAATGATAGGGAGTGCGCCTGAGGAACATAGGCCATTTTGCGCGCCATCTCACTCCGAGACAGTTGCGCAATCGGCTGCTCGTCCAACAAGACGCGGCCTGCCGCAGGAGCCAGGAGCCCCAGCAGGATTTTGAGCAGCGAACTTTTCCCACTTCCGTTCGGCCCCAACAAAGCAAGCACCTCTCCCTTCTCAACTACGAGGGAGACCTCCTGCAGGACCGTGCGGTCGCCATATTTGAACGCAATCCTCTCCGCTTCCATGAGACTCATGAGAGCCATCCGCTGCGCACGTGACGAAGCACCGCAACGAACACGGGAATGCCGATCAGTTCCGTCGCCACGCCGATCGGCACCTCCACCGCAAAGAGACTCCTCGCGAGATCATCAACGCAGAGGAGAAACAAGGCGCCGATCACCGCACTGGCCGGCAGGACCCGTTGATTGTTGGCTCCGACCAGCAGCCGAGCGATATGGGGGATGACCAGACCGACCCACACGATCATTCCGGCAAGCGTCACCGTTAACGCGCTGACCAGTGTGGCGCAGGCGATCACGGAGAGCCGGATTCGCGTCACATTGACGCCGAGCGTATGAGCTTCCTCATCGCCCATGCTCAGAGCATTGAGATACTTGGCCGAAGCCATGAGGGCGACGGTGCCCAGGATCATGGGCCCGGCCAACAGCAAGACGGTGCGCAGGTCCACGAGTGAGAGGCGTCCCATAAGCCAGAATACGATGGCCGGCAACTGATCGTACGGATCCGCTAACGCCTTCACGATGGACAGCAGGGCCGTGAACAGACCGCCGGTAATGATGCCGCCCAAGACCAACATCAACAGGGAATCCGCTCCATAGAATCTGGCAATCAACAACGTAATCCCCACCGCCGCCAGTCCCATGAGAAACGCCCCGAGCTGAACCATAACCCACGAATCTCCGACCAGCATCGCCGCTGCCGCCCCGAACGAGGCGCCGGCCAAGACCCCAAGCAGTCCGGGCGACACCAACGGGTTGCGGAACATGGCTTGAAAAGCGGCCCCGGACACGGAGAGCGCCGCACCGATCAACATGGCCGCAAAGACGCGAGGAAGCCGGAGATCGAACACCACGGTTTTCAGTTCGTCGTAACGTTCCGGAGCAAGGCCCGCGACGCCAAACGTCGTAGTCATGATGAGGTGGTACAAGTCGGACCATGGCACGGGATAGCGCCCGATCGCCAAAGACACGACGCCCATCCCGATCAACACGGGCACGGACACCCAGACGGACATGATCCACCGTATGAACGGCGCCTGATCGATCGACCGCATGTCCATCGCAATATCGGTCTGTCCCATCATGGAATTCCTTTCAGCATCTCCTCCGCCTCCTCCTCCGACAATTGATAACGGAAGAACTGGACGTAGAACCGCTTCATTGCGCCGGTCAGATCCACGTCACCGACCCGACCCGGATGGAACAGCGTCGCAGCCCACAACACTGTCAGCGGCTGCTCGGCCGTTCGGTATCCCCACGGATGAGCGCCGGCGGGAATCGCATGGACCCGTCGCTGGCGGACCGCCTTCACGTGCCGGAATCGCGGCTCCTGATAGACTTGCTCGATCTCAACCGGAGCGCTCACGATCAGAATATCGGGATTCCACGCCAACACCTGCTCGGGCGACACCGGCAGACTCTCGGTCAGGCGGCCGTCGGACGTCACGCTCACTCCCCCACCTTCCGTGATCCACCATTCTCCGATCAGATGCGGCACACTCATCATTCTCAGGCTTAAGAACAAGACGCGAGGCCGATCGGAGCTTGGCAGACTCCCCACGGCCGATTGAACGACCCCCAATGTCTCGCCCAGAAACTCCAGGTATCTTCTGGCCTCATCACGCCGCTCCAGCGCCTCCCCCAGCAACACAATGGTGCGCTCCATGTCGTCACGGTTCCTCCACGAGAGGCACAGGACGCGTAAGCCCTTGTTCGTCAACGCGTCGGCCAGGGCACGATCCATGGTCAATACGACATCCGGGCGGAGTGCGATCAATGCTTCCATATTGGGTTCGTGGCCGGGTCCCTGGACGACGGGGAGCGAGGAGAGTGCCGGAGCGATCCGTCGCTGATACTGGTGGCGTCGGGTCTGCGCAAAATAGGGAAGCCCGTTCACAATGGCATCGCCTCTTCCCAACGCGAAGACAAAGCTGTTCAAGACCGGAACAGGCCCGAGCGTGGCGACTCGCGTAATGCCGGCCGGCAACTCCACCGTCCGACCCGCCAGATCGACGAACGTCCGCGCTGCGCCGCTCCCTTGGCCCAATGCCGGTGAGGAACGCGCACCGACCAAGAGCAGACACCACAGCAGCGAGCATGCAAGGATCGCTGCAACCCGACATGACCGATTCATTGAATTCCATAGCTGATCGGAATCTTCACCGTAATGGACTCCTTCCCGAGGTCGTAGGTCAATGAAACCGGCGAGAGCCTGCCCAGCAGTTTCAAGGCTTCGTCGTCGAGGATGTCGTGTCCCGAACTGTGGAGGACCTCCAAATCGGTCAACGTCCCGTCGTTCCACATCACCGCCCTGACCACGACTCGCCCTTCCAGTTTACGATCCAACGCAAGCTGCGGATACCGCTTCATCCGTTCGATGTGGCTTTGCAACAGCTCTTTCAACCACCCGTAGTGGGCCTGCGAGCCAGGGGCTGCTTTCGCCGTAGGCCGGCTCTCGGGTGCGTCGCGCCGGCTCCATTGAGGCCTTGGGACAGATCCGTGCGCAGCCACCCGCACCTCCACCTCTTGAGTGTGACGATTGACGGATGCCGCCGGGCGTTCCACCAGGCCGTCTTCGAATGCCCGTTGCTGCGTGGGGACCTTGTGCACCACCTCACCACGCTCGACCGGTTTGGATAGATTGGATATAGGAGTCGAAGCTGACACGGTTGGCGAATGGGGCGCATCCGAGACGGGATCGCTAAGAACCGCGCTTGCCGACGACACAGCAGTCGGGCTCACGGACTCAGGAACGCTGCGCACTTCCGTTGCCACTCCCGACGGTTCGGGCAGAACGGCAGCAACCTCTCGCTCCATGATGCCCTCCTCCGCACGTTGGACCTCATGCTGAATGACTTCAGCGCTACGGCTGACGCTTCGTTGTTCAACCGGCATGCTGGCGTTCAACGGCGGCGCAACGGACGCTGTGGCCTCAACCGCCGCTGCGTCTCGACGCTCAACCGTTCGATCCTGAACAGGCTGCTTCTCAACCGTCTGCTCCATGGCCCGACGATCCTGAATCGGTCGTTCCTGAACCGTCTGCGCCTTTGACGGCCGCTCCTGAACCGGTTGTCGAGGTGGCGGCTCGGAAGGAGGCGCTTCCGGAGGTGATACGGTGGATCGCTGGGATTGGTGCATCACCACTTCCCATCGAAACGGTTCGTCCGGTAAGGGCCTGGGCTGGAACTGCGCCATCAAGAACGCTCCGGCCACACAAAGGGCATGCAGAATGACGGACACGCTCCAACCCTGTGCGTGGTAGGACGGTTTCACCGACTGATCCACTCATTCCCTCGCCCGATTTGGCTATGTCACGCCCCTCCTGAAATCCGATCAGGCAGAGACCTCGATGCCATATATAATATATTCTCGTCAACTATAATGGACACTGGGTCAAAACTTTAAGCCGATCGAGCCGGCCACTGTGAAGGGAGCGCCAGGAAAATAGGCGGCGTTGCCGCCGAGCCGATCTTCAAAGGCATTGATCACGCCGACGTACCTCTTGTCGAACAGATTCAAGAACTGTACGCTCAGGAACCCGTCCTTGACGCCTGGAATAGCTCGAAACAGCTTCGGATTGGTATAGGTCAGGAACAAGTCCACGACGGTATAGGGGGAGACTCGCTCCGTATTGGTCACGTTCCCGAACCGGGCGCCGATGTAGCGGACGACCGGGGCAATCTCCAAGCCATACAGTTTGTAACTGATTCCTCCCTTGAGCATGAACTCAGGAAAATCCGGGGTCGCGTGCCCCTTGGTTTGGACGATCGCTCCCGAGGGTGTGGTGGTATCGGTGACCATCTTCGACTTGCCGTAATACACCGATCCGTACACTGACAGGTCCTCAATCGGCATCGCTCCCGCTTCCAATTCGCCTCCGTAGGCCTTGGCATCCGCCGCGCTCGACCTGACGTTGGTATTCAGAGCGGGGTCGAACACACCGACCAGCAGGTTTTCGTAATAGGTATAGAACAGCACGGGGGCCACATAGACCTTATCAGTGTGATAGCGGAGGCCCAGATCGACATTTTGAGACGTCGCCAATTTGACCCGATCGACCAGGCTTTGAATCGTGAGTCCCGCCGCATCGAACCGCGCCCTGTTGTTGGCGAAGGTCTGTTGAAACTCGGGGAACCCGTGCGGTTGCGCGTAATTCTTGCCGTAGGTCACATAGGTCGTCACGTGTTGATTGACGGCGTAACTGAGGCCGACATTCGGCAACCAGGTCTCATAGGTCTGGCCTGTATAACTGGCCGCCGGATCCTTAGGGGGATTCAGCGCCAACGCATCTTCATAGCCCACGTTCGGAATGCCCGCATTGTTGAATCCCGTGACCGGAGGCTCGTACATGTTGAAATAGCGGAATCCCGCCTCCACGTGCAGGGCGCTGAAATTCTTGGCGAGCTTGACGTAGGGACTATTGATCACCCCGTTGCCTTCCTTCTTCGTCAATAACCATTGGTCGAATTGGAGTTGACCGCCCGGCACGCGAAAATATTTTTCGGCGATCGGGAGGCTGAACTGCTCATACCAATAGCCGACCTTGATCTCCGTATCCCACAGCCGGGTGGCATATTCGAACACGCTTCCGTAGCGGTCGAATTGGTTGGTTCGATCACGGACGGCCCCCGGAGTTCCGAGAAAGTTCCCAACCCCCGCCAGGCGAGGAATCCACTCCCGGAAATAATAGGGCTTGATCGTGATCATATGATTGTCCGACGGCGTGATGGTGATCAGCGAGAAGGCCTGATAATTCGAAATTGTTTCCTTGTTGAAGTCGAAATAATTCGGGTCCTGGAGGAGGTTGTTCATGATCCTGGTGTTGTAATCCAGGTCGCGCGCCCTATCGAGATTCTGAATCTGCGCGAAGGTGAGCGGCCGGAAAGCGTGTTGCTCGGCCTCGTTGAAGTCGAAGAACAGATCCGCTTTGACATACCGAGAAAATTCCTGACTGGCACCGAACGACACATGGTTGCGGTTCGTTGGCGCCCCCCCTTCGCCCCGCCACTTGTCGGCCGTGGTGTAGGAATAGGACGCATATAGTTTCGTTCCGGTCGAGAGCGTCCCCGAATCAATTCTGGCAAAACTCCGCAGAAAGCTGTACGAGCCGAAACTTTGACGGACGTCGACGCCGAAATGATCCGACGGACGTAGGACGCCAATATCGATCGCTCCCGCAATGTTCATGGCTCCGAGACCCTTGTCAGGCGGAATCGCTCCCCGATAGAGCGTAACCCGCGAGACATTTTCGAGATCCAGCATGTCAGGTCGCGGGCCCGGGGACTCCTGCGCCCAGACCGGCACGCCTTCGATCGTCATCGCGGTGCCCTTCCCCGGCTGTCCCCTCACCCGGAAATTAAACGGTGTCCGGGTATTGAGCCCATAGGGATCGGCTGTTTCGACGGTCACCGATGGCAGCAGACGGAGCGTCTGATAGATGGAAGTCTGTGCGGGCCCGCCCAGCTTTTGAATGGCGTCTTTGGACACCGTGGTCTCCGTCCGCGGTTGCACCGTCTTTTCTTCGATAAACCCCCTGCTCTGCACACCTTTGACCTGAACGTCCTCCAGCGCCACTTCGGTCGGTGTGGCTTGTTTAGACTCCTCCTCGATCGACTGCGCGAGAGCCGGACCCAGCGACACGAACATCAGGGCCAGAACCCCAAACGAACGAACAAGCTCCATCGTCTCAACCCTTTCCCCTGGCCGGCCATTGGTGGTTCAGCACGATTTCTGTTCCTTCCGCCCCTTGTCGAAGATCTCGATGAGGTCCCTTGCATGGCCGAGCATGACCGCAACAAGCGCGTCCAGTTTTCCTATCGCGCGAACACGCAGCTCTCTCGACAAGAGACGCAGCGGTTGCGGAGCACAGACGCTCAGCACCATCGGCGCGGCATCCTCCCCGTCCTGCGGACATGTCATGATCTCTCTCACAAGCAACAGGCTCTGCTCCCCCACTCGGCCAAACCCCATAACACGGGAGAGCCGATATCGCTTCCCGTCAACCATCACGCTCTCCGTGATCAGCGGATCGTCTGTGAGCCAGACTTCCAGATCCAAATTCATGGCCGCGAGCTTGCCCTCGACACAATTCAGCACTTTCGTGGTTTCCTGGTCTCGTTCCTGTAACGGCCCGGCCAACTGACTGAGTTGAGCAAGTAGCGACATCGCCTGTGACTCTCCTTTCCCGTGACGGTTATCGCTCTCGTCACGATCTCCGACATGGGCTTCAAGTGGGGTTGGCTGCTCCTGGCTGATGGGTGGACATGCGCGGCATCACCTCACGCGAAAGCAGCATCAAAGAACGTCGTAAGTGATCGGCGGGAAGAAATCCGAAGAACGATGATAGGCAGTTGACATAGTCAATGCCCAGCAGACCGCGCAATTCGGCCAGCCGCTGTGCGCAGGTATCCGGTCCTCCGGCGATAACCATCTCTCGAAGAAATCGCTCGGGCTCCAGATCGTCGATCGTCAACGTCCCCGGACGCTCAGGAATGCGCGCCTGCTTCAAACGGCCGGTCAGTCGCTCAATGACTGGTGTCAACTCGTGCGCGGCATCCGCATCGCTCTCGCTCACGTAGAGAAATCTGCCGACCGGTATCTCGTGGACCTTCCCTCCTTCGTCGCCGAACGCACGCACCATTCTTTGCACGTTGGCCATCGATTGAATGCCGTGTTGAATGAGCTGATGACCGGCCCGTGCCGCCCACCGGGCCCGGTCCTCGCTATACGTCCCGATATAGAGGGGCGGATGCGGACGTTGCATCGGCTTCGGCAGAATGCAATACCGGCTCTTTCCAATCGGCACCTCGTCTTCGGTCCAGCAGCGCAACACCAGATCCAGATCCTCATCAAACCGCGTTCGACCTTCCTGCGGGTCCAACCCGTAGGCCTCCGAATAGGACGGATTGCCTCCGCGAGAGATGCCAACGTCCACACGTCCTCCGCACAACACATCAAGCGTCGCGATTTCCTCAGCGAGCCGAATCGGATGATGCAGGGGCAGCAGCAAGACCGAGAACCCGAGTCGAATGCGACTCGTCCCGGCCGCCAGCACAGCCGCAAGGACGACCGGAGAAAGGCACAAGCGTCCCGAGCCGCCTGAAGGTTTTTGAAAGTGCTCTTCGTTGATCCATAGCGCTTCGAAGCCAAGCCGCTCGGCCCACTGCGCATACTCGCCAAGCCGCTCAGGCGCTACAGCCTCGAGACCAGCTCCACAACCCGACAGTCCAAATTTCATCGTGACTCTCCCGTTTCGGTCCATGAATACGATACCCTCTCTGAAATCGGGACACCTTGACCGCGGCCTCCACTTTCTTTGTTCTTGATCAGCCGCTCCGATGGGTCTTTGGACCCATGACTTCAGCGCCAGTCATGAAATAGTCAGGATGGAGCAGACGCGAATTCGGTCTCATGGCAAAGCCTGCCATGGCCGTCGCGACATGGTGACTACGATCAGCAGTTCGGACGTGATGCTAGGAGGACGGAGACTGAATCGAGATGGGCGCAGTGGGAGGAAGACTCTCGGGCGGCAGGAACCCTTTCGCGATTCTGGTAAGACGATCAGGATGGACGAGCGTGATGTTCCTCCCCTCAAGGATGACTAGGCCCTCATCTTCGAAGGCCTTCAGAAGTCTGGTGGCCGTTTCAGCCGTGATGCCGGCCATTTCAGCCATTTCTTCGCGTTTGAAGCTCACCGCCAGCACGATGTTCCCGTCGACGCTCCGACCGAAGCGGGCCGCGATCGTGACAAGCAGGTCTGCGAAGCGCTCGCGGGCCGATCGCAAGGTAAAGCGTTCCAGATCATCGATATGCGTTTGAGCCTCCTCGCTCAGCAGTCGAATGAGCTTCACCGCAAGGTCGCCGTTGCGGCGCACGAGGTCAAGATACGGTTCTCGCTCGATCAAGCAAATCTCGGAACGCTCGAGTGTTTCGCACGTCACCTCATGAATCGCGTTCGGCACGAAGGCGTACTTCTCGATCAGTTCACCGGCATCCACGATCCGCACGATCAGGCGCTGTCCGCGCATGGAGGTCCGAGTCAGCTTCACCTGGCCCTTGCACAAGACATACAGCCAGAGACAGGCATGGCCTTCATAGAAGACGACCTGATGCGGCTCATAGGAGAGGACTTTCTTGATCCGGCCAAAGGCAGGTAGGTCCTCTTGACGCAGATCTGCGACGACCTGCTTCGAGCTTGAACAGGCCTGACAGGCGGCGAGCATACGTGTGCGTGGCGGCATAATCGCGAGAGTTCTTGCGGGAGTGTATTCCAATAACTTTATTTATGTCAAGTATACGGAACATCACTTTGAACGCACTCGACCGACTGTGGAAACCTAGAGTCGGTCCCGTCCGTATGGTAGGCTACGCCATGTCGTTTCTCTCCCCGCGCCTTCTCCAACGCTTGACCATCGGACAGAAGTTGCTCACGTCCTTTGGACTCCTGCTCGTCGTGCTGGGCCTGAGCTTCGCGGCCATCCTGTTTTACCTCTCCAAAATCAACAGTTACGTGGATCGCCATCACCGCATCACCGTACCGGCGCTCGCGACGACGGCGATCATGCAACAACTCGCCGGGGACATGCGCCTGACCTTTCACCGATGGGAACATGCAGGGGATATCCTCGAATCGGATGAGGCGTTCCGCCAGGGACAGGCGCTCTCGCATACGTTGCAGAAACAGATCGAGGTCTATCGCAACACACACCTGATCCGTCCCCACCACCCCAACCTCCTCACGATGCTCACCGAGCACGGCCAGCTCCATCTGGTCGAAGAGGAGGAACAGGTGATGGCGACCATCGCTTCGACCCTCTCTCATCTGGAGCGATTGTGGGCCGACCAGACTCCCGCCACCCTGGAACAATCGGCGGACATCCTCTCGCGTTCGCTCGAGGATTTGGACGAACATCTGATCCGGTTGGTCCTCCTCCATTCGGCCGTGACTGCCGAAATGAAGGCCGAGGGCGATACGCTGTCGCGCCAAGGCACCGCGATCGTGGCCATTTGCATTCTGATACTCGCCGGACTGATCGTGCTCACCTATGTCGTGGCGCGCTCCCAGATTGCGGAGCCGCTTCGAAATCTGGCCGCCACCGCCGATCGCGTGACCCATCATGACCTGACCGCACAGTTTCAGCCGGTTTCCAGTCAGGACGAGGTCGGGCGGCTATCGAAGGCCCTGGCGATCATGCTGGCCAATCTTCGGGAACGGAGTTCGGCGCTGGAACGCAAGACCAAGGAACTGGAGGCATTCACCTATTCCGTCGCCCACGACTTGAAAGGGCCGCTCCGCGAGATCGAAGGGTTTTCGTCCCTCCTAGAAAAGCGGTTTGCCCAGACTCAGGACGAGCAATTGCAGCACCACATCGACGTGATCCACGCGTCGGCCTTGCGCCTGACGCACATGATCGACGCCCTGCTGAAATATTCCAGACTGGAACAGCAATCGCTCCCGATGTCGCGCTTCAACCTCCTCGAAATGCTCGGCACACTCGCCGCCGAGCGTCTCTCCGGTACGCAGGGCCCGAGACCCAAAATCGAGATCGACCTCCCGCTCGCCGACCTCTACGGCGAACCGGTCAGCATCAGGCAGGCCCTCGCGAACCTCCTGGACAACGCCGTGAAGTTTTCGCAACCCGGTAGCCCCGCCGATATTTCCGTGACCGGAACGTTATCCGAGAGCGAGACAGTCCTGTGCATCCGAGACCGCGGCATCGGATTCGATCCGGCCTCTGCCGGACGCATCTTCGGGCTGTTCGAACGGCTGCACGACGCTCGGGAGTTCGAAGGCACCGGCGTCGGCCTGGCCATCGTCAAACTCGTCATGGACAAGCACGGAGGACGCGTCTGGGCTGAATCTTCTCCCGAGCGAGGTACGGCTTTCCACCTCGCCTTTCCAAACACGATCCGCTCATGCGCATCCTGATCATCGACGACGAGGAATACGTCCGGCTCGTCCTGGAGCAGACACTCCTCGACCAGGGCTGCGACGTCCTCACGGCCGCAAGCGGGCAGTCCGGTATCGACTGTCTTTCGGCCTCATCCGTCGATTGCGTGATCACCGACCTCCGCATGCCTGGAATGGACGGGCGGGCGGTGTTGCGTTGGGTCAAGGAACACCACCCGACCATCGATGTGATGGTGCTGACCGGACATGCCGATGTGAAGGACGCCGTGGATGCCATGAAAGACGGCGCCTGGGACTTTCTCGTCAAAGAGACGCCGTTTGACGCGGCGTCGGTGGCGGCCGCCCTCGCCAAACTTCGAACCATGAGGACCCTCCGGCAAGAAAATCTGGCGGCTCGGCACGGCGGCTTCACCAGGGATACCATCATCGAAGGACCCAGCCTCCCTTGGCGACGATTGCGCACGCTCATCGCACAGGTGGCCCCTTCCAATGCGCCGGTCCTGATCCAGGGAGAAACCGGATCGGGCAAGGAAGTGGTCGCTCGACTGCTCCACGCTCTGAGCCGCCGGCCGGCCGGACCGTTCCTCGCCGTCAACTGCGGCAGCGTAAGTCGAGAATTGTTGGAAAGCGAACTTTTCGGCCATGACAAAGGGGCGTTCACCGGCGCCGGTGCATCCAAACCCGGTCTCATCGCGGCAGCCGACGGCGGCACGTTGTTCCTCGACGAAATCGGAGAGATGCCGGGGCCGATGCAGGTGGGGTTGCTGCGCTTTCTCGACCGTGGAGAATACCGGCCGGTCGGAAGCACGCGCACGCTCCATGCCGATGTCCGTATCCTCGGCGCCACCAACCAGGATGTGCAAGACCTCGTGCTGCAAGGCCGATTCCGGGACGATCTACTCTATCGGATCAATACCGTGACTCTGCGTGTGCCGCCCCTACGCGACCGACGGGACGATCTCCCCTGGTTAGCGGAGCATCTGCTCCAAACTCTGCGCGTTCCGGGCAGCCGGACGAGAAGCCTCTCGCCTGAGGCGTTGGAGCGGCTTGCGGCCCATCATTGGCCGGGCAATGTGCGCGAACTTCGCAACGTGCTGGAGCGAATCATGCTGATGAACCTCGGGACCGGCCCGATCACCGGGGAAGAGGTGCAGGCCATGCTCCCGACGCCGGCCCCTCGAGCACCCGGAGAAGAGAGCACGATGTTGTCGTTGGATGAGATCGAGCGCCGGCATATCCTGCGCGTGCTCGATGCCCACGCCGGAAACAAAACCCAGGCCGCCAGGTTGCTACAGATCGATTACAAAACGTTGCTGGCGAAACTCCGTAGGTATGGAATGGACTCGGCGGAAGGCCAAGGTTGAGCCAGGCCGTTTTTTGCTTCAGACTGCTACACCGCATCCTCAGGTGGAAGCCTCACGACGGGCAAGGTTGTACCGCCTTCAGCTCGTCGAGCATTGTCTGAATATCGTTCATGATATCGGTGCGGCTGGGGTCGAACGAGAGGTACCCGATGAAGCTGTGGCCGCCAGAATAGGCGGGGGCGATGATATTCAGCACATTGCCTCCCCAATTGGTATTGGCCGGCAACGTGTTCGTCAGGGTCAACCGGATGGCATTGATGAGCAAATCGGTTGAGGATGACCGGTACTTGCCGTTCCCCTTCACCTGCGAGTCCGGTGTCGCCACGCCGGCAATCTTGAGGGCGCCGACCGGAGGATTGGGCGCAGGACCGCCGAAGGTCAGATCGTACGCCGCGTTGGTGTAGAGATTCCCCTGCGAATGCGGCACCACCAACACGCGCCTGCAAGAGGGAGGCAACAGCTCCTGACGATAACGGGAAGCATGTCGCTGAATCGTCGCCTGATCGATTTGATTCACGTCCGTCATCGGACCCTGAAGTTGCGTCAACAAGGGAGAGAACACCGTGACGCCCTCTAAGCCCTGCCAGAAGGTCGCCGGTGACAATCCGAACCGTTGCTGCCCCGCCTCGAGGAAATCCTTCACCTCCCCGTCCGTCGGGTTGTAGTTCAGTTGAAAGACATAGCAAAAGGCTTGAAGATCCTGCGGCAGGCTCGCGAGGCGTGCCAGAAATTCCCGCTCTAACTTCCCGGCATTCACCCGTGCTTCATCCAACGTGGTCGTGACCCCGTTGACATAAAAGATGTCGATCCGCGGAGCTGCGGGACTCAGACAAGCCGGCTGGGGCGCCGTCTGGGCGGCGACCAGATCCGGCATGCCGGCGAGCGCGCTGAACAGGCCGAACGTCGCGATGAAGCGAAGCGACCTCATCGTCATCTCCTCCACACAGCCTTCATGGAGTCACGCAGGTGGACGGCCACTGATCCGCCGGCAGCAGAGCGATCGGGGTCGCGGTCACTTGCGCGTCGGCCTGCAAGTAGGCCTTCGAACGCACATCGCTGTTCAGGATCTTGGCGCGCAGCTCGGAGAAAACCGTCGGAAAATCCGCCGGCCGGCGAGCCATCAGACACTCGATGGCCCTGAACCGCTCATTCGCGTGGGTCACAGAACGGGCCTGATCGCCGGCATCCAGCATGGCCGCCTGGACGGCCTTGGCATATTGCCGCAAGGCGTCACGGGTCGGACCGGCCGTCCCGCCACTGTAGGTTCCGTCAATGTAGGTTTCGATGTCGTCGCGGACGCCATCGTTGTCGGCATCCACGCCTGCCACCGTGGGGGTCGTATCGCCGGAGGTTTCGTCGCTGCCGCAGGCGGGGAGACTGAAGAGGAGGAGTCCCGCACAGAGCGCACGGAGGATCGCCTTCCCGCGTTCGCTCATTGATCCGTTGGCGCCCAAGGTCTCACCCATGGTCAATCTCGCTGTATTCCCATAGGGAGGCCGAGTCTACGCTCCTCTATGGACAGAACACAAGCGGGCCGGCTGGCCATGACTTGCCCGACCGCGGTCCTGATCAGGAGTTGGAGCGGTGCCGGAGGCGTTGTCGGTTGGGGACCTCAGCGCGGCACAACCGTTTCACGGTCGATAAATGTTGTCCCCCTCGCCGGTGTGTATGGAGGGTCCCGCGGGTCTATCGTCAGGTCCTGTGACGCCGCTGCATAGGCCAGAGGAGGCACAGACCCAAGAGCCTCGGTTCGAGACGAGCGAGCCATGGCGGTAACCGGGACATGCACATACGGCGAGCCGACTGATTGTCCGGTTCATGAAGTTCATCAATCGCCTCGTCGAGGATTCGTACATGTCACGCCGGCACAGACGTCAGGTCGTGGTTCAGCCGGATATCAAGGTCGATCCAGTGTGGCAGGTATGAAGTCGGCCGCAGATTGAACGCGGAGAGCCGCGAGTCGCCATGCGGCAAGCGGAAGCTCCTCCGGCCTCCATCATGCGGCGTTACCGGCACGGAGCGCTATAGGCAGGTGCCGAAATCATTCTGTCGCCAGGCTTCATAGAGGACCACGGCGACGGTGTTCGAAAGGTTCAGGCTCCGGCTATCGGAAACCATGGGAACGCGGATCCGTTGCTGCTCCGACACGCTACCCAGAATCTCAGGCGGCAAGCCTCTCGTCTCGGGACCGAAGACGAACGCATCACCGGCGACATAGCGGTTCAGATCATAGCGCCGGGTCCCTTTGGTGGAGACGGCGAAGAAGCGACCCTCCTTAAAACAGGCCGCACAATCGGCCCAAGTTTCGTGGACCGTCATGGTGGCGAACTGGTGATAGTCGAGCCCGGCCCGGCGCAAAAGCCGATCCTCCAACGTAAACCCCAGCGGCTTCACCAAATGCAGCCTGGCTCCGGTATTCGCGCAGAGCCGGATGATGTTGCCGGTGTTCGAGGGAATTTCCGGTTGATAGAGAATGATGTCGAACATTGTAGAGTCACCTGCAGACCTGCCGGCATGCCAGTCTACGTCAAGTACCGACGCGATCCCAAGAGGAGCCGGTTCATGAGGTGGCAGGATCGGAGTTGGATGCAGTGAGGGAGTGCGAGGCTCGGTCGTCAGGCTTGGCCGCACGAGGCAACCCTCATTCTTTGGCTCCTCCCTAGCCCGCATTATTCATGACGGTTCGTCACGAAATGGCGGAGTCGCGTGGCGAGACGGGCGCGTGGAGGCGCGAGACCCCGAAGCATACTTGAAACAGTATGTTGAGGGGTCGAGTGGCGAGCGCGTCCGCCTGCACACCGCGGAAACCCGTGTGCAGCCTTGTCGCAGCAGCGAATCCGCAATTGTAGTAGAAACGTTCATGAATAATGTGGGCTAAGGCGCCGTCATCTCGTCCTGGACCACGTGGCCCTTCATGGATTTCTCGACGATGTTGCGTTGAATCTCCACGGCAATGACGAACGCGAGTTGGTCTGCCGAGAGCGCACCCATGGGCAGGCCCTTCGTCTCCGCATAGAATGGATCGTCCGGCGCCGCTGTTCGATGGAGATTCACCAAAATCTTGGCCGGTTGGATCGGCAGCTCTCGCTCCCCCACCAATACCGATTGATCATCCGGAAGAACTCGTGTCCTCGTGGCCCAATCCCGCTGGTCGATCTTCACGAACGACACGTTCCAGATCTTTCCGTTCAACAGGCTTCTGACCGCCTTCGGCGTGTGCTTCTCAAAATAGGGATCTCGGACGATGGTCTGTAGCGCCTCACGAACCCGGATATCATATAGCTTGATCGTTGAATCCGACTGCGTCGGCGGAACCAGCGTGGTGGTGCAGACCTCATAGAACGGCTGTCCCTCCAGACTCTTCTGATCATCCACGGTGGTGAGATACCTACCGAGTAACTCCTGCACGAGACGCGCCCGCTCCTCCCCCGACAACTCTCCGATCTCCCTGTTCGAACGGATCGGGGCATGTTGGAGATCCCGTTCGAGCGTGACGACTTTGGATTTCGGTGCCGTATCCGCCTTACTCACCACCCATTGGAACTCGCGGGCCAGCACCGGAGCCAGTTGCTCAGGGCGGCCCAAATAGCCCTTATCCTTCAGCGAGGCGACGCTGATCAACAGATTGACCCGTCCCGGCTCCTTCGTTCGAGCGACCAGAAAGGGAAACTCCTTTCCCTCCCGATTGACCACTTTCGGTTCCACGATGACCTGTTCGAGCAGATTCCGCGTCACACTTTCATCGAATCGTGGATAGTCGGGCCGGTGCTGCATCATGTAGGTCAAGGTATCGATCACCGTCTGGACGGCCGCATCGGGCTGGCCCGGCTCAAGTCCCGCCTTGTCTGCCGCGGCTGAATCATTTCTCAGGAATACCTGAAAGTCCGCGCCGGGGATCGCATGGCCCGCCCCGGTTGTCTCGCGCGACTCTTCTCCCGCATGGCTCCCATGTCCTTGATGGTTAGCATCCGCCTGCGACGCGAGAACACCCGTCACTCCCATGACGACGATGGAAAAGACTGCCAGTGGTATCCAAGAGCCCGCCAGAGGCGTCGAAGGCTCGCCCCTCGCCGATCTTGAAAGCCTTCTCTCGGGCTTCATGTTCCCCTCCTTCGACGAATCGCCTCATTGCGAAAGAAGCCTATTGCCTCTGAGCAGCGGCATCGCCGAGTATCAAGTCACAAACCGCGCAGGGTTCATCTCCCCCTCGCTGCGCAGGTCGTCATAGTTAAGACACGGTGGGGGTGATGCTGAGAACCGGAGTTGCGAGACATCAGCGCTTGGCCAGCTCTCGCAACATCCGTTCGGCCTCCGGCTTGTATTTTCGCTCCCAGGTGTAACGATAATGAGGATGTTCGGCCTGGATCACCGCCGTCAACTGCTTTCGAGCCTCCTCGGAACGCCCCTGTTTCAGGTAGAGTTTCGCCAGCATGATGCGCGCATTCGCGAAGTTTCCGTCAATGGCGATCGACCGTTCCAGATACTCTTGGGCTTTCTTCTCGCTTCCGCCGAGGAACCAGGGCAGCTCCATCATGAGACCACCCATCATCTGCATGGCTTGAGAATGGTTGGGATCCAATTCGATCGCACGCAATGCACAGTGTTTGATATCTTTCACCGTCAGGGCGGCATGTGTCACCCCCTGGAGGCGCGCCGCGCTTCCAATATTCAGCGCATGGAAAAAATGCGCATCGGCATTCCGATCATCGATCTCGAAGGCCTGCTTGGCCGCTTTCGCGCCCGCATCGTAGGCCGCCAACCGTTTCGCATCGTCAGTCAGCAGATCGTCAGCCATATCGAAATAGGTTTCCGCCAGCCGGACGAGCAGCTCCGGTGACGGATTGCCCTCGTGCACCCTGTCGAGGAGCACCCGCAGCTCTCCCTCCAGCGATTGCGGATATCCCGGCGGCATCTCGTTACGTTGCGCAAAGGCCTGCTCTGAGGCCATGATGGTGCAGAACACGAAGAGACTTGCCCCGACTACTGTAGCGATAGCGATTTCACGCACCCTATGCCTCCAATGATCCCGCCCTTACCGACCGGGACACCTTCGTTTGTCATACGCCACTCCACCCGACCGTTGATGCTCGAACAAACATCAGCGCATGGCCGGAGCAGATGATCGGTCTCGATGATAGATCCGGTGACTTTGCATTGTCTCTATTTCCCCCCGGCTCTGGCAAGATTCCGCCTTCTGCCTCACACTCTTCAATTCTGCGAGCCTCCTCGTTCACGTACCTCACCCGCATTTTCGTGCACGCGTCTACTGATTAGGCCCATTGGAACAGAGGAGCCATGGGGCAACACCACGCGACACCGCCATGTCGTCACGACCGTCATGAATGGGGTTCCCTTCGCCTACTCGATCAAGCAAGACGGCTTCTCCTTCGTGAGTCTCGTATCGATCGGCCTCAGGACGCGCGTGCCACCGTGACGCGTCTCGTCCTCGCACCGAGCCTCACGAATCTTCGATAGAACAGTGATCGGAATTGCGGCGCGCCAGCGATGGCGTGGACCGAGAGTTCCACGAGATCTCCGATCACCACGACGAGCCCTGTTTCGTCGGTCGCCTCTGGCGGGTCTTCCCGCCGGAATCATCGACCGAGGGAACGAGCCCGGCATACGAACACAGATGGCGGCTGTCGGACGACCGGTGGATGGCACCGATCTCCGACATCGGATGGAGGAGCCGGGCTGGTGGATCGGATGTCGCCTCTGTCTGAATCGTCTGACTCCCCTACCGGATCTTAGTGGTCAACGGGTCCAATGTGTGCAAATAGTCGCCAGGCCAGGGTAGAGACCGCAGGGACCAAGTCGGCCCGGAGGAACTGCACCAGCGTCGTCGCATCACTCGTCTCGGTCATGATCCGCGCGCTATCGGTGAACTTGGACTTCAACGGATGCGCCTATACCATATCCGGATGTCTGTTCTCGATCAGCTCATACCGCCACATGCCGGTGCCGGTCGTCTCCACCGCGCTCCGGGCATCGTCGGAGAGATCGGGCGGTACGCCTGGAGGGTGCCCCTCCTGTGGGCGCGTTCACCCTGGTCAAGCGCATGATCTCGTCCGTTGATCCGCATGAGCGGCGACTGCGCGTTGGGCAGGTCAATGCCGATACATCCGTTCACGGCCGCACCTCCTGCTGAAGGTTGTGCCCTCGGATTCACTGAGAATGAGCACCGGAGCAGCCTTGGCTCCATGGTCCATTAGGACCGTATCCTCACGCGGCCCCGATAGTGAGGCCGTTTTCATAGGTGACTCTCCCCCTGTGACTTGGATAATCTCGGCGATGGACCAGACACGGTGAGCAAGGCTGGGCAACTCTTTTCCTTCCCCTTGATTAGAGAGGTTCCTGAATGATCAGAAGCCTAGGGCTGCTCGCTCCCTTCGCCTCCCTGTTATTGATGTTCGCCATCCTTCTGAAGCGAGGAATCGAATGGCGGGAGGCATTCCTCGCCGCCGCCGTCCTCGGCGGAGTCTGCGTGACGGCGATCACAGAGATTCTGTCCCTGTTTCGTGTGCTGAGTTACCCGGGGATTCTCGTTTCTTGGTCGCTCGTCACGCTCGTCCTGACGGTGTTCTACTCGAAGATCGAGAGACACGCGACACCTCGCCATCGAGAGCCGCTCCGATCCAGCGGCACATGGCTTGTCGCCTTGCTGGGGGTGGGTTGGGTGATCAGCGTGTCGGGCTTCCTCGCGGGCATAGCGCCCCCGAACAATTACGATTCGATGACCTACCACATGAGCCGGGTCATGCATTGGATTCAGGACGGCGGAGTGGCCCACTTTCCCACCTCCATAAGGCGGCAGGTCTACAGCAATCCCTGGTCGGAGTTTGCCATCACCCATCTTCAACTGTTGACCGGTGGCGATCGACTGGCCAACCTGGTCCAGTGGTTCAGCATGATCGGTTGTGTCGTCGGCGCGTCGCTCATCACAAAACACCTGGGCGGAGGGACTGCCAGTCAAATCTTTGCTGCACTCATCGTCGCGACTCTCCCAATGGGCATTCTCCAAGCGTCGAGCACCCAGAACGACTGGGTGGCGGCTCTATGGTGTATCGCCTTTATCCAGGCGGTGTTGATGTTCCGAGACGCCACGATTGATCATCGGAAGGCTCTGGGTGTGTCCCTGATCGCGGGTTCAAGTGTGGGCCTGGCCCTGCTCTCAAAAGCGACTTCCTACCTCTACACACCGCCGTTTCTCGTCTGGATGGCATGGAGGTGTTGGCGTCGATTCGGAATCTCCGCAGGGACACGACTATTGGTGCTCGCCGCCGGTTGCGTGGTGTTGTTGAACGTCGGTCATTGGTGGCGCAATTACGAAGTCTTTCACTCGCCCGTGTCGCCGCCCACCACACGAACAGCCGTGGCCAATGGCGTTCACAGTCCGCCGTTCGTTCTTTCGAATGTGGTGAGGAACCTTGCGCTGCACCTCGCGACGCCATCCGTGCGAGCCAACGAGATGGTCATGAGCGTGGTCGACGCCATTCATCACGGGCTCGGAGTGGACCCGGATGACCAACGCGTCACATTTCCGGGAAGCCGATTCGCCCTCTCGACGCATCAATGGCATGAAGATTACGCAGGCAATCTGCCCCATTTGCTCTTGCTCCTGTTCAGCCTCGGAATCTTTGTCGCCGCGGCCAGGTATCGCCGGTCAGGCGTGTTGGTCGTCTATTTGCTCTGCACGGTTGGAGCCTTTCTTCTGTTTTGTTTCTACCTGAAGTGGCAACCATGGAGTAGTCGCTTCCATCTGCCGCTCTTTGTCATGTGCGCGCCCTTCATGGCGGTGTGCCTTGAACACCCATCGATTGCACCATCGCGACCAGTGTTCGCGGGACTCCTTCTCGTGGCGGCGCAGATGTGGCTGTTCCACAATGAGACGCGGCCGCTCATCGGCTTGGACATTCGGAATGTGTTCGAAACGTCGAGGCTGGATCGATATTTCGTGAATATGCCTCACTTGCAATCTCAGTATGTGCAGGCAGCCAAAATTGTGACGGACCTCGGCTGCCGCGAGGTCGGTCTCTGGACCGCGGTGGATAGCTGTGAATACCCGCTTTGGTGGCTGTTGAACCCGGATGACGGCAGGACAGTCCGTATCGAGCACATTAATGTCACCAACGAAACCAGCCGTCTTTACGCACCGGAGCGGTTTGGCACGTTTGCTCCCTGCGCCATCATTAGTATCGACAAGAACGAGCTCAAAACCCAGATCCAAACGGGAGCGGTGGTCCATCCACGTATCTGGATGGAGAAGGACGTCGCCGTCTATGCCACACAGCCGACCTCTGCGCCATCCGGATCCGTCCTGAATCAGTAGCACGACAGTCGTAACAAAGAGATCACCCCTCTCGAAGGCTCCGGTCATCCACCCTCTCCTCGCATCAGATCGGCCCGTTGCCGAGGGTGATGCCCTATGGTACCCTCCCCTCTGCTTGATTGATTCCTACGATCCAAGATTCGACTGAGGGAAGCTATGCACTCCTGCTTTGCGAGGGATTGTGCGTTTGCGCTCATCGTCGGATGGTTCGTTACTACGGGCTCCGGAATGGGGCTATCTGCCGACCCGGCGGGATATGGTCAACCGGGAGGCGAGTTCGACATCCGAATCCCCCGAGTTCCTCCCGATCAGCTCGCCCAGGCCAAGGCCGTGAAACCGCCGTTCCCAGTCACGCCCGAGTTGTTGGAAGAAGGGAAGGCCATATTTCTTGGGCGCGGCACGTGCTTTCAATGCCATGGATCCGAAGGCAAGGGAAACGGAGGGGCCGCGCAGATCCTTCCGATTCAGCCTCGTGATTTCACCAACCCTCACTTCAAGAAACTCCGCACACCAGGCGAAATGATGTGGGTGCTGAAGAACGGCAGCCTCGGGCAGTCCGGGAGAGTACCTGGGACCGGCATGTTGCCGATCGTCGGACAATTCTTGAGCGAAGAAGATGGATGGAAGGTGCTCTTGTACGAACGGAGCCTTGGCGGGTCCGAGTAAAGCACCAAGCATTTTTGAGAACTGCCATTGCGCTCCGCGCATCGGTTCTGTGGTGGTTTCGCACACGACACCTTTCCTGATCTCATCCGGTTCCCACAGGACCTTCCGACCTTCCGGACATTGCCACCGCAAGCTTCCTGTTCCCTTCCTTCGACGAAGATCCTCATGGCCAAAGAAAAGTATGGCTGATCGATGTTCCCACAAAGTTTGCCAGTTTCTTTTTCTCTTGGAAGGACACTCGTACCGGGCTCACTGCGGTCGTCGAGCGACTCAAGGCTCCATGCCAGCTTGCTTGTCCGGTTTCGCTTGCGAGGTAGTTGGTGCGGATTCCACTGCGCACACCACGACCCGTCGCATGAGGCACAGAGCAACGGGTCCCCCGGCACCTTCCGAGTGTGTGGCCTCTGTGAGCACGGAAGCCGCACCAATTGCCTCGCCTCCCCCATCCGCGCGTTCCGGGAGCACGAGATCAGGACGAGCGCCTTTCCTCGGAATCATGCTCCTTCCAACCATGCTCGTTTGTCTCTTCCCCCACATTCCAGAACGTACCGCTAAGCCTTTCAGCCGAATGGCCTGGGTGGGCGCCTCACTGCGCGCGTCCAACGAGGGCCTTCTGAGGCCGCGCGTTGCGCGAGCACAGGCGGTCAGCAAAACCCAATCCTTTTCCAATGTTCCTTCCAAGCTTGCTCGTTTGTCACTTCCCCCACATTCCAGAACGTACTGCTGAGCTTTTCAGGCGAGCGGCCTGAGTGGGTGCCTCACTGCGCGCGTCCAACGAGGGTCTTCTGAGGCCGCGCGTTGCGCGAGCAAGAGCGGCTACCCAGGCCGCTCGCCACATACAACGATCCTCTGGAATTTCTCCCCACCGTCTCTGGCATTTCTCCATGCCTTCCTGCACCCCACACCGCTTCTCTCTCTGTAACCGAATCTTCATCTCCTCGAATTGCCCGTGTTTTCATCACACGCGACACCTTACCAGGCTCCGGCGAATGAATCGGTCCATGGCATGGTCCATGCTCGTACGATCTACTTGGAATCGCGCGGAGGACAGCCATGGCCCCTCAAGCCTCGATGCTCTTGGTCGAAGACAGTCCCGGAGAAGACGAACTGTTCCGCTTAGCGATCGAACAGGCCGGCCTCGGCATCTCGCTTCGAACCGAAACAGACCCGGACGAGGCCTTCCGATGGCTGGAGCAAACGCTAAATGCGCATCCGCCCCCGTCTCTGATCCTTCTCGACCTGAACCTCTGCGGACGGCATGGCTGTGGCTTCCTCCGTCGGCTGCGCACCGATGCCCGCTTCAGACATCTGCCGGTCGTCGTCTTCACCAACTCCGATGCGGTTTCGGACATTTCCGTTTGCTACGGGAGCGGAGCGAATGGCTACGTCGTGAAGCCCAGCCGCTATGCCGACCTGGTTCAGTGCGTCGAGGCACTCTGCCGTTACTGGCTGACATGGAATCGCATTTCCGCACCCCTTAAGACACGATGCTGACCCGAGGCGCGCTCAGAAACCCTTACGCCGTCTTTGCACTCTGCATGATCGCAATCGTGCTCGGCGCCGTGTCCTACCAGAAGATGCGCGTGGACATCTTTCCGGAGATCAAACTTCCGACCATCCTGGTGACAACATTCTATCGGGGTCTCAGCCCGGCTGAGATGGAGGGCGCGATCACGCTCAGGATGGAACAACGGTTTATCGAGGCCAGCTACATCGAACACATCGAATCGCAGTCGCTAGCGGGCATCAGTTACATCAAAGTATTTTTTCAGCCGGAGTACGGGATCGACGCGGCACAATCGGAGATTACCAGCCTCGCCTATAGCATCATTCGTCTGCTACCGCCTGGCGTCTATCCACCATCCGTTTACAAGTTCGGTGTGGCCAGTATGCCGATCGGACTCCTCTCGATCAGCAGCGACCAGTTAGGTGCCAAGGAAATTCGAGATTTGGCTTATTTCAGCGTGCGCAACCAGATCGCCAGCATCCCCGGCATTTCGTTCGGCCCTCCACTCGGCGGTAAGGTACGGCAGATCACGGTCTTCTTGGACCAACAACGGCTGCTGGCCCGTAGCGTCTCGCCCTCTGAAGTCGTCAAGGCCATCAATTCCCAGAGCGCGATCATCCCCGCGGGAGACATCAAGATCGGCGACCTCGATTACTACGTCTATTCCAACAGCCTGATCGACCTCGTGGAGAAGCTCAACGGCATCCCGATCAAAGTCGTGAACGGCACGCCGGTGTTCGTGCGCGACATCGGATGGGCCGCCGACTCGACTGCGATTCAAACCTCTGTGGTCCGCGTGAACGGGCGGGAATCCACATACCTGCCGATTACCAGGCAGGAAGGCGCCAACACGTTGGAAGTGGCGGATGGCATCAAGGAGCGGCTCAAACACCTCACAGAAATTCCTGCCGGGACCGCCGTCAAATTCATTTACGATCAATCGCTCTACATTCGCCAGGCTATCGCCAATCTCCAGAAAGAGGGTCTCTTGGGGGCCTTCCTGGCCGGTTTGATGATCTACCTGTTTCTCCGGAGCGTGAAGGCCGCTCTCGTCGTCGGCCTGGCGATCCCTCTCTCGCTGACGACCGCGCTGGTCGCACTGTACCTGACCGGACATACGGTCAACATCATGACGCTGGGCGGCTTGGCCCTCGTCATCGGCACCTTGCTCGACAATAACATCGTCGTCCAGGAGAACATGCACCGGCATCTCGAATTGGGGAAGGATGGGCGCAGCGCCGCGGAGGATAGCGCGGTTGAGCTGACGTTGCCGATCTTTGTGGCGACGATCTGCATTCTCATCGTCTACCTCCCAATCGTCTTCTTCACCGGGATCGTGAAATATCTCTTCGTGCCGTTGGCGCTCACCGTCGCCTTCGCCATGTTGGCGGATTACGCCGTATCCATGTCCGTCACCCCCGTCGTTCTGGCTCGACTCTATCGAGCCGGACATCAGGACCATGGCGAGGATCACTCGACCCAATCCGACTGGTTTCGCCACGTGCTCGCGCTCTATGAACCGGCATTGCGACAGTGTCTCCGATTCAAGGCTTTCGTCATCCTCGGGGCGGTGGTGACGCTGCTCGCCGTCGGTCTTTTCGTCGTCCCGAGATTGCACAGTGAATTCTTCCCGAAGGTCGACGCCGGCAACTTCACCATGTTGGTTACCGCACCGGAGGGATCGCGCATTGAAAAAACGACAGCCATCGTGGCGCAGATCGAGGGTCTCATCCAGGAGGTCATCCCCAAACAGGAGATCGAACAGGTGATCTCAAATACAGGCCTCTATTACGGCGACGCGGCCCGCTTTGCCCCCAACACCGGGAACCATACGGCCTTTGTCCTGGTCGATCTCGTGCCTGGCCACGCAGTCCCCACCGATCGATATCTCTCGCAGCTCCGCACCCGTCTCCGTCAGGAACTGCCTGGCGTGGATGTCGCGTTCCAAACCGGAGGCATCATCAGCGATGTGTTGAACTTCGGCCTGCGCGCCCCGATCGATATCCAGGTCCGAGGTCCCAAGCTCGATCTGATCCGTCCGGTGGCCGAGGAGATCCGCCAGAAAGTGGCGCAGGTCCCCAACACGGAGGACGTGCGTATCAAACAGGGTAAGGCCTATCCCGAGCTGCACATCGACGTCGATCGCACCAAAGCCGCCTACTACGGCATCACACAGGACCGGGTGATCGTGGACGTGATCACCGGCATCAGCTCGAACATCGCGCTCAGCCCCAACTACTGGCTCGATCCGAAAACCGCCAACGGCTATTATCTGCTGGCTCAGTATCCGGAGCAGGAACTGAGAGATACGCAAGACCTGCTCAACATCCCGATCATCGGGGCGCGAACGCCGCTGCTCCCTACGGCCAGTTTGGCGACCGGCGCCGGCTCGGGTACCACCTCGCTGGCGCTCCAGAACACCCCCTTCGCAGGACGTCAGTTGGAATTGGCGAACGGCTTCTATGCCCAAGGGGACGAGCGGCGCGGCCCTCCGGTGCTGCTACGCGACGTCGCAGACCTGCGGATCAAGTCCGGGCCGGATTCGGTCGATCACTACGATCTCTCCCGTTTGATCAACGTACTGGTCACACCGGTCGGGAACGACCTTGGACGGGTCGCCCAGGAGATCGAACGGGTGCTGGCCGGAATCACGCTCCCCAAGGACGTCACCGTTGTGCTGCGCGGTGAAGTGGCCAACATGCGCGCGGCGTTCAACAATTTCGCCTTGGCGTTGCCGCTGGCGGTGCTGCTGATTTTCTTGGTGATGGTCGGTCTATTTCGCTCGTTTATCGATCCGCTTATCATCCTGGTGGCGGTCCCGTTAGGATGGATCGGCACCGTGCTGATGCTTGTGCTGACTAACACCTCAGCCAATGTTGAATCCATGATCGGCACCTTGATGATGATGGGTATCGTCGTCTCGAACAGCATTCTGTTGGTCGACTTTGCTAACCGGATGGCCCGCGCCGGCCTCTCGCCTCGCGACGCCGTACTGGCCGCAGGACGGCAGCGGATTCGTCCGATTTTGATGACCGCCCTCGCCACCATTTTGGGCTTGCTGCCGTTGGCACTTGGTTACGGCGAGGGGAATGAAACGATGGTCCCCTTGGCCCGTGCCGTCGTCGGAGGCCTGATGGTTTCGACGGTCATGACTCTATTCGTGGTGCCGGTGATGCACAACCTGGTGCTGGCGCGAGAGCAACGCCGGCACGAAGCCGAGAGGGCCTCTGCTTCCCGTTAAGGACTGAATATGACCGACACGCACCCCTCATTCTTTCAGCGCGCATCGGTCCGATGGATCGGCTTATTCCTCGCGGCGCTGATTCTGGCCGCCGTAGGTGTCCACTGGCTTGCCCATGATGATCGCGGTGCCGCACCGCTGGTCGGAACGGGCCTGTCGGTGCCTGAAGAATTGGTCGAGGTCCAAGTCGCGAAGCCGATTCGCCGGACCATCGCCTATACGGTTACGCTGCCCGCCAACATCGCACCTTGGTATCAAACCACGCTCTACGCCAAGGTCTCCGGATACTTGAAGTGGATCGGGCCGGACAAGGGCGATCAGGTGAAGAAGGACGAGGTGGTCGCCGTCATCGACGCGCCGGAAGTCGAGGAGCAGTACCAACAAGCGGTCGCGGACTACAAGATCAAAAAGCTCACCTATGAGCGGCTCTCCAACGTCTGGAAGACCACGCCCGACGTGATCGCCAGACAGGATGTGGACGTGGCGCAGGCCGCCTACGAGGGCGCCAAGAACCAGATGCAGCAGCGCGCCGTCTTGCGAGACTACACCAAGGTGCGGGCGCCGTATGACGGCGTCGTGACGGCTCGCTTCGCCGATCCTGGAGCACTGATCCAAGTCGCCACGTCCTCCGCCACAACCGCCATTCCTCTCTTTACCATCATGGATCTGAGCACGGTCCGGGTCTATGCCAATGTCCCGCAGGACGACACACCCTTTGTGACGCCCGGCACAACCAAGACCGTCGTGAACGTCAAGGAACTGACAGGGCGGACGTTCACTGGCACCGTTACCCGAACGACCTTGGCGCTCGATCCGACCACGCGCAGCATGCTGGTCGAAATCGATCTGCCGAATCCGGACCATGCCTTGCGGCCCGGCACGTTTGCCGAAGTGATCCTGGCGCTCCGCGAGATCCCCGACGCCTTGGTCGTGCCGCCGAATGCCCTCTCCACCACCAATAAGACCAAATTGGTCTATGTCGTGGATCAAGGCAGAGCCAAAACCAAAGTCGTCCAGACCGGTATCACCGATGGGAAATGGTTGGAGATCGTGAGCGGATTGACGGAACAGGAAGAAGTTGTGGTCGTGGGCAAATCCAAACTCACGGAGGGTACGCCCGTCAAGGCCTCTCCCTACAACCTGCCGGAAGGGCAAGTCTCTTCACAACGGTTCGAACGACGAACCGCCGGTAGCCCGGCCCTCGATACGACCAAGGGCGACAACGGCAACGGAACCAACGGCGTCAACGGTAACGGCGCCTATTCAAAATGAATACAAGGAGCCATCGATGAGCCCTGACTCGACCTCAGCTCCGCGACAGCTTTGGCTCACAGTTTGCGCCCTCCTTCTAACCGCCGGACCGGCGTTCGCACAGGAGGAGGTCCTGCTGAAAGGCAAGTTTCTCGCCCTTCGGCAGGCTGTGGAACTGGGGCTCAAACAGCACCCAGCCGTCCTAGAGGCGCAGGCGCAGGTCAACGCGGCGGACGCGCGCATTAAACAGACACAATCGCTCTACTACCCGCAGATCTATGCCGACGCGAATACGGTCGCCGGAGCCGGGCGGAACAACCCGCGATTCATGATCAGCGGTGGATTGCTACAAGAGAACCAGTCCACATTTGCCGGCGGCCTGCTCGCCAACCAACGGATCTACGACTTCGGCTTCACCCAAAACATGGTCGAATCCTCCAAGCTCGCGGCAGAGGCACAAGGGCAAGACCTCCGGGCGCGGCGCTCGCTCATCACCTTGACGGTGCAACGGGCGTACTTCAACAGTCTCAAGCGCCAACGACTCGTCCAGGTCGCAGAGGAAACCGTCCGGGAACGTGGGACCATCACCGGTCAAATCGCCGCGCTCCATCGCCAGCAGCTCAAATCCAAACTGGACCTCAACTTGGCGCAGGTCGAATTGACGAACGCCGAATCTCAGCTCGTCCGGGCCCGCAATGATTTGAAAGCCAGTTTCGTCGAGTTGAACCGTGCGATGGGGATCCAGGGCTTGGATGACTATGTGCTGGAAGATCTTCCGGTCGCCATTCACGAGCTGCCCCCGCTTCCCTCTTTGTTAGAGGGCAGCCAGGCCCACCCGGAATTGCGCCGTGCCAAAGAGTTCACGGCCTCGGCCGAGGCCAAACTCGTCGCGACGAAACGGCAGTACCTGCCGACGATCTCCGCATTTGCCAGCGGCGGCGCGTTTGAGCCTTTTGATACGAGGCAAGGCCAGCAGACCGGCGGCTGGTGGACCGCCGGCGCCCTGGTGTCCATGCCGCTCTTCACGGGGTTTTTGATCGAGAACCAGGTGCGGGAGGCCGGCGCCCAGCAGGCCGCAGCCCAGGCGGCCAGCACCAACATCGAGCAGGCATTGAGCCAGCAAGTCACGACCTCCTATCTCGAAACGCTGACCATCGCCCAGCAGATTCGCCTTGCGGAGGAGCAGGTTCGGACGGCGCAAGAAGCGCTGCAACTCTCGCAGCAGCGGTACAAGCTGGGGTTAGGCACCGTGGTCGAAGTGACGCAGGCTCAAGTCGCGGTGGCAACCGCCAAGACAAGACTCGCGGAGTCACAGTACGATTATGTGATTTCCCAGGCGACCCTGGCGTATGCGGCGGGACTCATTACGGCCGACCGGCCGGATGAAGTGCTGCGGTAGGGAATGCTGCCGCCCGTACCAAGGTCGGGGGCTCCTGAACCCGATCGAGGTCGATGATCAGCTCATCCTTTTCCAGACCGATCAGAATATCGAACCAACTGGGACGCTGCTCGACCACAGCGGCTCCATCGTCGAAGTAGAGGTGGAAGCCCTTCGGTCCCGTCGGGCGCATGGGATACCGCTTGTCGTAAATCATGCCGTAGGCGGGGATGCCGTACATTATCTGCCTGTTCGCGAGGACAAAATGCAGCAACGACCCCTGTAGGTACAGACCTCCAGAAGTGATTTCCCGCTTGATCGATGTCTCCGGCCGGCTGAGATAGAACATGACCCGCTCGTTCCATTTCGCCTGACTGAGAGCCTCAGCCAGCTTCGGCACCAGCAGCTTCAACTCCTCTTCGCGGAACGCCGGCTCTCGTGGCGCCATCCCGAGCAATTTTTTCTGGATCACGATGCGGCGCTCCTGCACCTGGAAGCCGGTCAAGATGCGCTTCAGCAGATCCTCGCTGAGGGAGGCCGGATGGCTGTGAGCGGATGGGGGCCATTCGGGGAGCACATAGGGGTCCGGCTCCAGGCGAACGAAATTGACCGGGTCTTCATAGACCACGCGGGCCGGCACCTGCGGAATTGCGCAGCCGAAGGCCAGAACCATCGCCGCGATGTGAACACCGAGTACCGAGGAAGAGGCCAATTTCAGCCGCCGCCATCCGGAGTATGCACGATCCCGACTCAAACCTTGCTTCCTTCCCTCCTCTCTTCGCCCAGCACTCATCGCTCAGGACTCCGTCGGTTACTCGCTAATGGTCACCGTCATCTCCACCCGCTCGAGCGGATTGTCGCGGCCATCCCGTTTGGCGCTCACCACCCGGTCCGCCACCTCCATGCCGCTCACGACCTCGCCGAACACGGTATAGTTCCAGTCCAAAAAGTGGGAATCGGCAACGCAGATGAAGAACTGCGAGCCGGCGCTGTCGGGATCATTGGCTCGCGCCATGGACAGCGCCCCGCGCTTGTGGGGATTGCTGTTGAACTCCGCTTTGACCTTGTGGCCCGGCCCTCCCATGCCATGCAATGCGCGGTCGGGCTGCTTACTGTTCGGATCGCCGCCCTGGATCATGAACCCGGGGATCACGCGATGAAAGGTCGTCCCGTCGTAGAACTTCTCGCGGGCGAGCTTCACGAAATTCTCCACGTGTTTGGGCGCCACGTCCGGGAAAAAGCGCAGCACCATCTCGCCCAATGGCTCGCCCTTCATCGTCAACCGTATGGTGGCGCGGGTGGTTTCGGTCACGGCAGTCATTCCGATGTCTCCTGCGTTGAGGTTATTGGAACGTAAACGGCACTTCCTGTTCGACCCGCAACCCCTCGCTCACCCCGACCCACGTGGCGCCCTCGTCGCTGCTCCGGAAGACGCCGGCGTTGGTGCCCGCGTAGAGCGTGCCGTTCCGAGACACCACGAGCGATTGGATGGATTGCTCGGTCAGCCCCTTGTTCAAGGGTATCCACTTCTGTCCCTTATTGTCGGTCTTGTAGATGCCCCGTCCCGTCGCGACGATCAAGGTCTTGTCGGCGACCACAATGCCGCGGATGGAATCGTTGGGAAGCGCGCGGCTGATCGGGCGCCAATTCTCTCCCCGATCCGCGCTGTGGAAAACCCCGCCGTCGAATGTCCCGATGTAGAGTTCCTGATCTTTGTCCATGGTGATGACGCGGATGAAGTTTTCCACCAACCCTTCATGATCCTTCAAACCCTGCCTCATGCGCGACCAGCCCGGGGTCGATTTGTGAAACCGCATCACTCCCTTTCCGGACGTGCCGGCATAGAGGGTCCCGTCCTTGGCCTGAGCCAGCGCATGCACCAGCGTGTCATCGAGACCGGTCGTCACCACCGACCACTTGGGCGAGGTTTCAGAACTCTGATAGACTCCGTCTCCGGTTCCGGCGAATAACTGGCCGCGGTTGACCACCAAAGCCTTCACCTCCAATCGCTTGAGCCCCTCGTTGATCGGTTCCCACCCGGCCTGCGCCGATTTTTTTCGGAACACCCCGCCGCGAAACGTGCCGGCGTAGACGGTTCCGTCCCGAGCCGTCGCCAACGACAGAACAAACGGATCGCTGAGTCCTTCGTTGACCGCCACCCACTGGTCACCGCGGTTGTCGCTACGGTAAATACCGGCGCCAAACGTCCCGGCATAGATGAGATGATCGTTCACAGCGGTCAAGGCTTGAATGCTCGCAGCAGGATTCGGGATGACGAATCCTCCCTCCTTGCCGTAGGCGGGCCTGTCGCCGAGTTGCCACCTAGCCCATTCGCCCATACCGAAGCGCGAGTCGATCACCGCAAACAACGCGACACCCGCGGCCAAGCCCGCGACCACACGCAGTCTATGCCCGAGGACCTGCATGCACCGGACACCATCGTGTGTTTTCGGCAGTAGCATACGACCTCCTGCGACTAGCGCATCCGATGACCGGCGGTTTCGATGGGCAACTCGCCGTCGATCGTAAACGCTTGGTTCGCCGAGGGGGCAGGTGCGTATCGGCGGAACCACCAGGCGCCCCAAATACCGATTTCATATAACACCATCAGCGGAACGGCCATCAACAGCATGGTGAACATGGTCGCGTCGGGAGTGACGATCGCCGAGACGATCAAGGACCCGAGGATGGCATGCCGCCGGAAGCGCGTGAACACCTGCCAGCCCAGCACTCCGGCGCGGGCCAGGAGCGTCATGGCCAGCGGCAGCTCGAAGGCACACCCCATCACGAAGAGAAACTTGGTATTGAAATCGATATAGGTGCCGACCGCCAACTGCGGCGTCAGCGAGCGCTCCATGCCGAACTCGACGAAAAACTCAATGACCAGCGGGAGAATCACCAGGTTGCAAAACACCAATCCCAGAATGAAGAGACCCGCCGCCAGGCAAAACAGCGGAATCGCCCACCGGCGCTCCTTCTGCAGGAGCGCCGGCTCCACGAATTTCCAAAACTGATAGAAAATGACCGGAAGGCTGACTACCACCGACGCGAACAGCGCCACCTTGACCGACGCGAAAAACGCCTCGGTCGGACCATAAAAGACGAGATCATCCGCGAGCGGGCGCCTCAGCCAGGCCACCATCTCGGCCGAATAGGCGAACATCACCACAAAGGCCGCCATGACGGTGCCTGCGATGATCAGCAGCCGGTGCTTGAGTGATCGGATGTGCGCTTGAAGCGGAGCCAGAACCGCCGCCATGGTGTCTCATCCAAGCCAAGCCAAACAAAAAAGGGGCGACGCCGCGATCCGGCCCGCCCCTGTCCAGTGAACCGATTATCGTGCGGGCGCCCCCAGACTTTCCTCCCTGGCGCGACGGATCAGTTCAGCCATTTGGTCTTTCTTGGACAGTTTTTCCTTTTGAATCTGCTTCTTCAAGAGTTCTTCCGCCGGCGTCAACACATGACGCTTCTGCAGATCCGCAAGCTCGGCATCGAGCCGGTGGTGGGCCTCCTCCAGCTCTCGGTACTCCACGTTCGTAGCTCGCAGCCGGTCGGCGATGACGCTCTCGTCGTTGAGCATGTGGCACCTCCCTGGTCAGGATGAGGGTGATAGTAGGAACGTCGCTGTGCCAGGACTTTCACTCCGTCCGATTCTCCGAAAGCAAGTCGGCACACATCAAAATCGCATCCTCGCATGGGTTCCGATAGTATTGTTGTCGCACACCTGTTTCCTGAAATCCAAGCCCCCGATAGAGCGCGCGGGCCGCGGCATTGCCGGCGCGCACTTCAAGAAGCCCGTGGCGGACTCCGGCCCGGCACCCTTCCTGCACGGCGTGGGCTACCATCGCGCGGGCCAACCCCTGACGCCGATCCGCCTCCTGCACGGCGAGGTTCATGATCCGCAACTCGTCGAAGATGAGCCAAAAGCAGAGATACCCGCTGAGGCGACCGAGGCCACCCAGATGGTCTCGCCGCCGGAGCACAAGGACACGGGCAAATTGGTTGCCCGTCATCTCCCCGGTGAACATCTTGGCGGTCCAGGGATCCGAAAACGAGGCCGTTTCAACCGCCAACATCTCCGGCACATCCTTGGCGGTCGCAGGCAGCAACACAAACCCCGCGGGGAGAGTCGGTCTAATATTAGAATCTTGCGCCAGCATCCTGCGTCAACTCAGTTCGCGGGCTAGCCCGCATTGTTGATGGCAGCTCGTGACGAAACCGCCTAGACGCCATGCGTTGGACCCATTGCATGGAGGAGAGCAATGGGCACCCCCACGCGGAGCCGCGAGGAAGGAAGGCATACCTGAAACAGTATGTTGCCGACCGAGCGGCGAGCCTGCCCGCTTGGGAGCCGAAAACTCGCTCCCAAGTTCGTCGCAGCGGGGTATCGGCGGTTGCGGTGGAAGCGGTCATGAATAGTGTGGGCTAGGAGCCGACGTTGACTCCCCTCGGCCCAACGGCGCGCCCCCCGGCCTTTCCCAATCCTTCGATGATCTGCCTCGACTTAGCCGGCACCAACCCTCTCCTCAGCTCCGCTTCCGCACGCTGCACATAGCGCGGGGCTTGGCCTGACTCCAAAACTTCGCCCCTCTCCAGCCGTGCCTGGCCCAGATGACCGACCGTCACGGCAGATGGCCTCATCCGTTCCCGCGAGGCCGGTTGAAAATGGTCGTGACGGCGGTCCGTCGTCGACTCAATCTGATCTCGATTCGCCTCCCACGCCGGTCCCACCACCACGGTCGGCTTCCGAATGGTCTGGCTCACCATCGCCGCTGATCCCACCTGTTCTTCCAAAATGGTCTTCAGTTCGCCGGCACCGATCCATTCATATTGCGCCCAGTACAGCTCACCCTGTCGGCACTTCAGGACCGAGCAGATCGGCAAAGATCCTCGTTCCACATTCGAGGCCAAGGCTTCCAGCGTCGGCACGGCTGCCACAGGCAACCCTGTCACCGAGCGGAATCCCAATAGGGTCGCCAACCCCACCCGAAGCCCGGTAAAGGAACCAGGTCCGATCGAGAGGGCCAACCCGTCCAGATCGGATAACGACAACCGGCACTCGCTCAGGACCCGATCGATGGCCGGCACCAGCCATTTCGCATGGCTGTTCGGTTCGCTCTGCTCACTCACGGCCAAGACCCGGTCACCATCCATGATCGCGACGCTCTGGTCGGCTGTCGCCGTTTCAATAGCAAGGATCTTCATCTCGCGATTCTTCTTACTCAGGGGACGGCTAAATGACCCCTAACTCGTCCGGCTGTAAGGCGACGTTCGGCACGATTTCGTGGAAGGTCAGGCGGACGGATCCACGTCCGCGTCCGTCTTCCAAGGTGATCTTAAAGGGACGCAGCAATGGCGAGGCCGATCCTGGACCCCCGACCGGCTGGACAACCTGGTCTCCAACCGCTCGGTAATCTTCGAACTTCATCACGGCCTCAACCTCCCCGCTCGCTGAGAGTCGGTCTTCCTGCACCATGAGGAGCGTTCGGCGGTCGAACCAGAGTCTCCGGCTATGGCTATTTGCACCGTCTGCGTCTGCCTGATGATCGACGCGGGGCGACCCGTTCAAGTCGGCCGAACCGATCGCACCGGCAGTCTGTCCAGAACTCTGCACCTCCAGCCGGTATCGGTCTCCCTCCTCGTACAACAGCACTTGGGCATCAGCCGGCACTGTCGTTAAACCCAACGCCCCATGCACAGCCCACAAACTCAACTGTACCGGACGTCCCAGTTTTCCTGCCTCTCCCAAGCGGGCCGTGTGACCTTTCAATTCCCGGCCTTCGGTGGGCATCGACAGGCGGTAGAGATTGCGGCTGACCACGAGTTCAAACAGCTCCCCACCGAACGGCGTGAACCCCCTCACCCGCATCGCATCGGGACGGCGATAATAGACCGCCCCTTCGACTCGGGCCGGTAACAACAGACCCGGCCCCTTGATCTGGGCGCGAAACAGGCCTTTCGCACTCCGTGTCGCCTCGGCCCGCATCTGGACCAGGGCCACCAACTGTTCGGCAGTGGCCTGCTGATACTCCTCGCTCGATTTCACGGCCGGGCCGACGCAGGCGGCCAGCCCCAGCCACGCCAGCACCAATGCCCAGGCCATTCGGTTGCGCACCTTAGACCAACGCGGCTTCAAGCGCCTCTCCAATCTCCTCCACCCCCACCAACTCCACCCCGAGACTCCGATGATTGTCCAGCTTGGCAAGATTCCGTTCCGGCAACAGGCATCGTTTGAACCCCAGCTTGGCCGCCTCCTTGATTCGCAGTTCGACCTGTGTCACGGAACGCACTTCTCCTCCCAATCCCACCTCCCCCATCATGACAGTCCGATGGTCGATGGGGACTTCGCGCAAGCTCGACGTGACGGCGGCGACGAGGCCAAGATCGATGGCCGGCTCGTCGATTGTGATTCCACCCACCACATTTACATACACATCCTGACCGGCTACATGCATCCCAAGTCGCTTTTCCATTACGGCCAACAGCAACGACAGCCGGTTGACCTCCACGCCGTTCGCCATCCGTTTGGGCATGCTGAAGCTCGTAGAGGAGACCAAGGCTTGAACTTCGCAGAGGATCGGACGGGTCCCCTCCAGGCTGGACACGACGACAGATCCAGTACCATGCTCCGGCCGTTCCGCCAGAAACAGTTCCGACGGATTGTTGACCTCTTCGAGACCGCTCTCCTTCATCTCAAAGACGCCGATCTCGTTCGTCGAACCGAAGCGGTTCTTGACGGCACGAAGAATACGATGGGCATGCCCTCGGTCTCCTTCGAAATAAAGAACCGTGTCCACAATGTGTTCCAGCAAACGCGGGCCGGCGATGGCCCCCTCTTTGGTGACGTGCCCAATGATGAACACCGGCAGGCCGCTGCGCTTGGCCAGCCACATCAATTGTGCCGCCACTTCCTGCACCTGGCTCACGGTGCCGGGCGCGGAGGTCACCTGATCGGAATACACGGTTTGAATCGAGTCCACGACAAGGGCGGTGGGTTGGAACTCGCGCACGACCTTGAGCACTTCTTGAAGGGATGTTTCGGAGAGGATGAACAACGCGTCGGTCCCGACGCTCAGTCGGTTCGCGCGCATTTTGATCTGCCGGGGCGACTCCTCCCCAGACACATAGAGCACCCGCTCCTTCGGCCCAGCCAACTTTGGAACGGCCTGTAACAGCAGGGTGGTCTTGCCGATACCGGGATCGCCGCCGATCAAGACGACCGAGCCGGGGACGACGCCTCCGCCCAGAACCCGGTCCAATTCGCCGATACCGGTCGGTAGTCGTGGCTCTTCCGCCAGTTCAATCTCGCCGAGGGCCGTGGGTTGTGCACCCTGATCCGAGAGGGGTTGGGGACGGCCACGAGAGACGGGAGTTTCGCGGACCTCTTTGAAACTATTCCACTGTCCGCAGTCCGGGCACCGTCCAAGCCATCGCGGCGCCTGATGCCCGCAGGCGTGACAGTGAAAAGTGGTTTTTGCCCGCATGCTTACAATATGTTAATGCATGGGCTCCCAAAAAGAAAAGAGAGTCTTCGTGGCCAGACGTGACCGATCAATTGAATGGCGAAGGATCAATGGCGAAGGAGGGTGTCGCGGCATTCCGGCGTCCGCCTATTCTTGCAACCGCTTGCGTGCATCCTTCCATTCCTTCACGCGACGGGCTTTTCTGGGCAGCTTGACCTTGTCATCCTCGGTGATCAGGACAGCCGTCAGGCGCTCCGCGATCAGCGCCTCGGCGAATACCGACGTTGTTCCCACGCCGGACTTGATATTCTCCCAGCCATCAGCTCGCAACTGTTCAATCAGACCGCGCAATCCGTCCACGTTCGAATCGGCCGGGAGGACGACACCTTGGGGAAACTTGTGCTCCTCGAGCCACTCACGGAATTGCCGGACGCTTTTGAGCGCTGATCCTCTCGGCGGCACCAGGTAGAGCAGGTGATAATAGAACCGGCTGAGACGCTCCAATTCATCCGCCGCGTGTTCCGCAGGCTTGTCGACTGTGACCGATAGGGGCATAGGCATCGGCAGAGAGGGGGTGATGGCACGTTCCATGGAAGCGAGCAGGGCCGCTCCCTCCACAAGCAGGATCGGGCGTCGTCGTTCCCAGACCGCCAGGATCCCGGTGCCTTCTGCGTTCGCCACGCGAGGAGACTCGCCGACCGCGACTTTCACACGAAACGTGCCGAGTTTTGAGGGAGTATACTGAAAGAACGCCCGCCCATCGCCGCCGGTCATGGCCGTCGCCGCACGAACGTTGTCCACCCACAGAATGAGTGGCTCGCCCCCCACCCCCTGCGAACGAAGGGCGCCTTCCTCAAGTAAGAGCGTTTCGATGGTCACAGACCGATCAGTCTTCGTGAGGTTGTCACCCACAACCACGGAGACGGTTCGGCGCTCCGCCGCCCATCCATCAAGGGCGGACCAGCAACTCATCAACAGGCTGAGAAGACAGATCCAGACTGACAAGGGTCGCACGTTGGCAACAAAAAGGGTGAGCCGGTCGATCGAGATTTACTTCAAGGCAGCCAGCACATCGTTGACATGTCCGTCGACCTTCACCTTGCGAAAGGCCTCTTTGATCTTGCCCGTCCGGTCGATCACAAACGTGCTGCGTTCGATGCCCCAGTATTTCCTTCCGTACATGCTCTTCTGCTTGTACACGCCATAGGTCTTGGCCACCGTGGCATCCTCGTCCGACAGAAGCGTGAACGGTAGTTTGTACTTGTCGATGAATTTCTGGTGAGCTGCCTTGCCGTCCAGGCTGACTCCGATGACCACTGCCCCGGCCTTGGTCATGCGCGCCATGGAATCGCGGAAGTCGCAGGCCTCCTTGGTGCACCCGGGCGTATCGTCCTTGGGGTAGAAATACAGCACCACCGGCTGTCCCCGCAACGACTTGAGGCTGACCGACTTTCCGGATTGATCGGGCAACGCGAATTCAGGCGCCACATCGCCGGTCCCGAGATCTTTCGCCATGCTCATGCTCCTTGGCAGCTCGTTTGCCACTCACCCGACTCAACTGCCAGATCCCAAGCCGCCCAGTCCGCTCGTGGGCCCGCGCCGATTGTTCACGTTTGGCGTCGCCTGCGCTGGCCGCGAGACCTCCGGGTTGCCGTAGGGTCTTAAGGCCGGAGAATCCCAGATCACCTTGTGTCCGGGTTCGAGTGTGGCGGCCTCGATAAATTCATCATGGGCCCCTTGCGCATCACCGAGCGCGTTGAGGGCCAAGGCCAGATTGTAATGCGCGGCCCCCAAGCGAGGGGCCATCTTCACCGCCTGTTCAAAAAAGACTTTGGCATCATCAAATTGTTGGGCTTGATAGGCTCCGCTTCCCTGGTCAGTGAGCGCGATTGCTTCCTGGGGGGCTCGCGAATCGAGCGGCAAGGGCAGCAGCGGCAGGGATTTGGTTCGGGAACAACCCTGGCCGGCCAACGCCATCAAGAGAATCGCCACCCCCAGCATCCGACAATGCGTTCCATGTGTGAGCATTAGATGTCACCTTTTCTTTTGCAGGCGACCGCGCACGTCCCGATCACCGCCCTACCGAGCCCCTACCCGACGGCGCAGCTCCTCTTCCGAAAACTTCCGATACAACACATCCCATTCCTGCGTTCCCTCGATGAGAGGTCTGGCATAGGAAGCCAACCGCTGGCGTACCGTGCGGTCGATGGCAGCGTCCTGCTCCAGTTCCGACGCCAACACCCGTTTGATGAGTCGCAAGACCTTCGCCTCGTCCCCGACCAGCCTTGCAGCCGGGGTGCGTTTGAGACTCGCCAGGATGACGTGCGAGAGATGCGAGATCTTGTCGTCGCTCAACATGGGCCTTGGCGCTCCCTACAGCACAAGCCCTCGGTCGCGCGCCAACTTGGTCTTGATCATCGTGAACATCTTCTGGTAATCGACCTGACCACGTTCAATCTGATCCGCATAGCCCTTCAAGAGTTCCCGGACCTCGGCATTCAAGCGATCCTCGACCTGAAGTTCGTTCGTGATGGCCTGTTCCAATGCTTCGCCCAGAGATTTCTTGTCCTCCGAGACGCGGACCAGACCTTCGGACTGGAGCTGTTCGCTGAGAGTCTGGGCAAGATGGTGAACACGTTCCTTCGACAGACGCATGACGCTCCACTCACAGGATGTCGAGCATGTCCGCCAACCTTATTGAGGCACCCATTGCTGACCGTATCCTGATGCAATGGGTCTGCCGCTCAGCGGCTCTACGTACGGAAACGCGCACGCTTCGTCTCCTCGCTCGGTGCGGCCTCGCATGACGGTCTTTTTGACCATCCTGCACGGAGTTCTATGATCATCCGTGGCCTCTCGCGGTGCGGCCATTCACGGGTACTCGAAGGGTTTTTCAACAGCCTGCCAGCCCGCATGATTCATGAAGATTCGTGATGAAAGTGCGGAGACGCCACGCGAGACGAGCAAGCGGCGAGCCCGCCCGCCTGGCCCTGTACAGGCACGGCCAGGCTTGTCGGGGCGGCGTATGCGCGGTTGCCGTAGAATCCTTCATGAAATAAAGCGGGCTAGCAGGCCGCGGAAAAACGCGATTTGTGTGCTTCGACAGGCTCAGCACGATCGGAAAACACCAGTATATTCAATGACTGCTCCGTTCGTCCTGAGGCTCTCGAAGGATGAACGGAGGGTTGTTCCGCAGCCTGCTAGATCTTTTCAATCTTGATTTTGCTTGCTTCGAATCCCTGTCGGAGGACCGTCGCATCGCCGACGATCTGCCCGATGACATTGACACGATCGGCGGGCACCGGATCGGACCCCATGCTCATGGGCGTCCGCCCAAAGAAGATTGCCAGCACCTCACCCGGCCCCCACCAGGCAACGTCGCCGGCTTTGACTTTGGTCGTCGCGGTCTCTCGGAAATCTTTCACGCCTCCCAGTTTACAATAGTACTCCTCTCCCCATGTATTCAACGGCGCCTCGACAGGCAAGGCCGCATAGACGCTGTCGGCGGTCTTTGTGGACTTGAGTTCCGCATCGACCCGGACAGGCCCGACGGTGATCCGGATGCGTTTGGTGACCTCCGTCATAGCCGACTCTTCCCTCCTCTGTTCGCGATGTTCCGCGAGAATGTAGATCGGAAACTGTAGCGACTCATCACCGTGAAATCAAGGCTGGATTCCCCATAGTCGATTCTGGCAGACTCGACCGGCCTCCCGGTGATTCCTCGCGGCCATGCAGGGTCTTCCGCCTCCAGTTGGACAAGGAGGAATGACGACGACACCTACGGGACAATGGATCGGATACGGTCTCAGCGATGTCGGCCTGATACGTGCCTCGAATCAGGATGCCGTGCTCGTGCTGAATGATCATGGGCTTTGGGCGGTCGCCGACGGCATGGGGGGCCACGCAGGAGGCGACATCGCCAGCGGGTTGGCGGTCGCCGCCATCCGTCATCTGGCAACGGAGGCCGCTCCTCTTGGCACCCCGACCGGTTCAGAGTTTGACGCCGAACGGCACCTTCGGAATTTGGTAGATGCGGCAAATCGCCGTGTGTTCGACGAGGGCGCAGCCGTTCGCAGCCTGCGCGGGATGGGCACCACCTTGGTTATCTTAATGATCAGGGATGGGCCAACCTCGGTCGGTTATCTCGCGCATGTCGGCGATAGTCGCGCTTATCTCGTCCGTGCAGGTATCTTAACGCTCCTGACCTGCGACCATTCCCTCGTTGAAGATTATGTCCGACGGGGACTGCTCACGCGGGATCAGGCCGCCACCCATCCACGCCGACATGTATTGACTCGGGCGGTTGGTCTGGACCCGACCGTCGAAGCCGACACGACACAGCTCGAGTTGGAACCCAACGATCGGTTGATCCTCTGTACGGACGGCCTCACGAAGATGCTCGATGATCGGGATCTCACCGCACTCGTGGTGAAGGCTGGACGGCGTCCAGCCGACCTGTCTCGGATCTTGGTAGAGGAAGCCAACCGCCGTGGCGGAGAGGACAACATCACCGTGCTCGTCTGTGCGCGCCAGGATTCCTGATCCACCTTCTGATCCACCTCCATTGACAAGACCTCGACTGCCGCGTAGCCTAGCACGCTGTTGAAAAGCCCTTCGAGTACCCGTGAATGGCCGCACTGCAAGAGGCCACGGATGATCATAGAACTCCGTGCAGGATGGTCAAAAAGGCCGTCCAGCGAGACCGCAGCGAGCGAAGAGGAAGCGTACTTTTTTCCGTTCGTTGAGCCTCTGAGCGCCGCGAGAACAAAGCTGGCGAGCTTTTTCATCATCCTGCTAGCCCCCCCACCATGCCTCAAACATCATCCTCTCAGATAGGCAGGCGATCGCACACATGAATCGATTCCTCGGGAGCTTCGCTTCCATCCTGGTTGGACTGGCGAGCCTCCTGTGTACGTTCCCAGATAACCTCCGCGCCGAATCCGTTGGGACGTCTGAGACCGAGAAGCCTGAGCTACAGGGACAGTGGGAGATCAAGGAGGAAGACAAGTCCTATGTG
>JBFWWG010000003.1:0-394831 GCA_050246315.1 Nitrospiraceae bacterium
ACCATGCCCAGGCGCTGCGGGAGATCTTCGATCGTCTGGCCGGCTCGCTCAATGGAATCGCCGCGGTCGGCCATCGGGTGGTCCACGGAGGAGATCGCTTCGTCGAGTCTACGATCATTTCCGAAGAAGTGGAGACCGGCATCGACTCGTTGTCCGTGTTGGCCCCGCTTCACAATCCTGCCTGTCTCGCAGGAATCCGTGGAACCAGGGCGTTGCTGGGCTCCAAGCTGCCGATGGTCGCCGTGTTCGACACGGCCTTTCATCGGACCATGCCGGCCATCGCCAAGCAGTATGCGATTCCAGGGGCACTGGCCGACCGGCATCGCATCAGTCGATACGGATTTCACGGGATCGCCCATGCATCGCTCGTACAGGGCTACGCGGCGGCGACGGAAACCCTGCTGGAACGAGTCCGGGTGATTACGCTCCAGTTGGGGAATGGCTGCTCCATGACGGCCATTGCACAGGGCCGGTCGGTCGAAACCTCGATGGGCTTTACGCCACTCGAGGGATTGGTGATGGGGACCCGTTCCGGCGATGTGGATGCCTCGATCGTGAGCTATCTGTCCGAGCGAGAACAGGTTGCTCCGGCCGAGGTCGAACGGTGGCTCAACGAACGGTCGGGGCTTCTCGGCCTCTCAGGACGTTCACCGGACATGCGGGAGTTGATCCGGGCAGCCGAACAGGATCAGGATGGTCGGGCCGAGTTCGCCATCGACCTGTTTTGTTATCGAGCGCGCAAGTATCTCGGCGCCTACCTCGCCGTGCTGGGCGGGGCCGATGCGGTCGTCTTTGGAGGCGGAATCGGAGAGAACGCACCCGAGATTCGGACCCGAATCTGCCGGGATATGGACTGGTGCGGTCTGAAGCTCGATCCCAACCGGAACCGAGCATCGGTCGGACTCGCGCCCGGTCAGGCCGCGCGGATCAGCATGGATAACTCGCGGCCGGCCGCCTATGTGGTCGCGGCGGACGAGGAAACCTGGATCGCCAGGGAGACCGTCCGCTATGTGCGCGGAGCTCATTCATAGGCAGCAAGTGTTTTGCCCCTCACCCATCCCTCTCCCCGCGTGGGAGAGGCACAGCAAGAGGCGCGGGCCACACAAGCAGGTTTCGGAAAAACTCGTTGTTCACCCTTTCGACAAGCTCAGGGCGAACGAAGACTTGCTAGAAATTACGCGTTTCCAGCGTCGGCGGTGAGCCTGTCGAACCACAAAATAAAGTGTTCCGCTGCCTGCGAGAAGGGCATTCATAACAAGACAAGGAGCGATCATGGAGAAACCGTTGTCGGACAAAGAACTCAAGCTGATGGACGCCTACTGGCGCGCGGCCAATTATCTCTCGGTGGGGCAGATCTACCTGTATGACAACCCCTTGCTGAAAGAGCCATTAAAGAAGGAACACATCAAACCCCGCCTGCTCGGGCACTGGGGGACGACGCCAGGGCTCAATTTCATCTACGTTCATCTGAACCGCATCATCAAGCAGCGGGACCTCAACATGATGTACATCATCGGCCCCGGCCATGGCGGGCCTGGGCTGGTGGCGAATGCCTATCTCGAACGTACCTACAGCGAGGTCTATCCGAACATCTCGCAGGATGAAGAAGGCATGAAACGGTTGTTCAAACAGTTCTCCTTTCCAGGAGGTATCCCGAGCCACGTGGCGCCGGAAACCCCCGGCTCGATCCATGAAGGGGGAGAACTGGGGTATGCCGTCTCGCACGCCTATGGCGCCGCCTACGATAATCCTGACCTGACCGTCGCCTGCGTCGTCGGAGATGGTGAGGCGGAGACGGGACCGCTGGCAACCGCTTGGCACTCCAACAAGTTCCTCAACCCCGCCACCGACGGCGCCGTGCTACCCATCCTGCACTTGAATGGCTACAAGATCGCCAACCCCTGCGTGCTGGCCCGCATCAGCCACGAGGAGTTGGAGCACCTCTTTCGCGGGTACGGGTATACGCCCCATTTCGTCGAGGGCCACGAGCCGGCCAAGATGCATCAATTGATGGCTGCCACGCTCGAGACCTGCTTCGAAGACATCCGCCGAATTCAGACCCAGGCCAGAAAGAACGGAGTCAAGCAACGGCCGCGCTGGCCGATGATCATCCTCCGTTCGCCGAAAGGCTGGACCTGTCCGAAGGAAATCGACGGCAAGCGGACCGAGGATTACTGGCGGTCTCATCAGGTACCGATGGGCGAGATGCACGAGAAACCCGAGCATGTAAAGATCCTTGAGAAGTGGATGAAGAGTTACAAGCCGGATGAACTCTTCGATCAGTCCGACCGGTTGAGGCCGGAATTGGCCGAACTCGCCCCAAAGGCCGAGCGGCGCATGAGCGCCAATCCTCACGCCAACGGCGGGCTGTTGCTCAGAGATCTGCGCCTGCCGGATTTCCGCGACTATGCGATCAAGGTCACGAAACCCGGTTCTGTCATGGCCGAGTCCACCCGCCTCATGGGAAAGTTTCTACGGGACACGATGAAACTGAACATGGAGAGCGGGAACTTCCGCCTGTTCAGCCCCGACGAGAACAACTCGAACCGCTGGCAGGACGTCCTGGAGGTCACGGACCGTGCGTGGATGGCGGACCGCTACCCGTACGACGACCACTTGGCGCCTGATGGACGAGTCATGGAGATGCTCAGCGAGCACCAGTGCCAAGGTTGGCTGGAGGGGTATCTCCTGACCGGCCGACACGGATTCTTCTCCTGCTACGAAGCGTTCATTCACATCATCGACTCCATGTTCAACCAGCACGCCAAGTGGCTCAAGGTCTGCAACGACATCCCCTGGCGCCGGCCGATTGCCTCACTCAACTATCTGCTTAGCTCGCACGTCTGGCGGCAGGACCACAACGGTTTCAGCCACCAGGATCCGGGCTTTATCGACCATGTCGTCAACAAAAAGGCGGAGGTCGTGCGCGTCTATCTCCCGCCGGACGGGAACACGCTCCTGTCCGTCACCGACCACTGCCTACGCAGCCGCAATTACGTCAATGTCATTGTGGCTGGCAAGCAACCGGCCCCCCAGTGGCTGACGATGGACGAAGCCGTCAAACATTGTACGGCCGGCATCGGCATCTGGGAGTGGGCCAGCAACGACAAGGGCAGCGACCCCGATGTGGTCATGGCCTGCTGCGGAGACGTGCCGACGCTGGAGACGCTGGCCGCAGTGGACCTCTTTCGCCAATATGTGCCAGCGCTGAAGATCCGAGTCGTGAACGTCGTGAACTTGATGAAACTGCAACCGGCGAGCTTGCATCCGCACGGCTTGTCCGACCAGGATTTTGATGCGCTGTTCACCAAAGACAAGCCGGTTATCTTCGCCTTCCACGGCTACCCCTGGTTGATTCATCGGCTGACGTACAGGCGGACCAACCATATGAACCTGCACGTGCGCGGTTACAAGGAAGAGGGCACCACGACGACGCCGTTCGACATGTGCGTGCTCAACGACCTCGACCGCTTTCACCTGGCCGCCGACGTGATCGACCGGGTCCCGTCCCTGGGCGCTCGAGCCGCCTATGCCAAGCAGGCGCTGCGCGACAAGCTGCTCGAGCACAAGCAATACATCGCCAGATACGGGGAGGACATGCCCGAGATCACCAACTGGCAATGGGGCCAGCGGACGCCGGCTCAGAAACGAGCGACGTCCACGGAAGCGGACAACGTGTAGCGCGAGCAGAGGTGGGAGGAGGAGATGGAAGCGGCTGCCAGGAACGTCGCTCCGGGAAAAAGCTCTCCCCTCGGAGCGACCGTCTTTCCCGACGGCGTCAACTTCAGCCTCTATTCCAAAAACAGCGCCCTTGTAGAATTGCTGTTGTTCAAGCGCGTGGACGATGCCAAGCCGGCGGCGGTGATTCCCCTCGATCCCTGGCGGAACCGGACCTACCACTACTGGCACGCGTTTGTCCCAGCTTTGCAACCAGGCCAGATCTACGGTTATCGCGTCCATGGCCCCTTCGATCCGCCACAGGGGCTGCGATTCGACCACGAGAAGGTCCTGCTCGATCCATACAGCAAGGCCGTAGCCCTTCCCGAAGGGTACAGCCGCGCCGCGGCCTCCGCCCCTGGCGACAATTGTGCAACCGCGATGAAAAGCCTGGTCGTGGATGTCCGCCGATATGATTGGCAGGGAGACAAGCCGCTTCATCGTCCCTCAGCAAGTACCGTGATCTACGAACTACACGTCGGCGGATTCACCCGTCACCCCAATTCCGGTCTGGCCCCGGAAAAACGAGGCACCTATGCGGGATTGATCGAGAAGATTCCATATCTGAAGGAGCTTGGCATCACCGCCGTCGAGCTGCTGCCGGTGTTTCAGTATGACCGACAAGACTGCCCGCCCGGGCGCGTGAACTACTGGGGCTATTCGCCGATCTCGTTCTTCGCCCCTCACACGGCCTACAGCTCGCGCAAAGACCTGCTGGGTCCGGTGGACGAGTTTCGCGACCTGGTCAAGGCGCTCCATCGGGCCGGCATCGAGATCCTCCTGGATGTGGTCTATAACCATACAACCGAAGGGGACCACGAAGGTCCGACCCTCAGCTATCGAGGTCTCGAAAACGACGTCTATTACCTTTTGGAAGAAGACCGTAGCCGGTACCGCAACTATGCGGGAACCGGCAATACAATGAACGCCAACCATCCGATCGTCCGCCGACTGATCGTGGACAGTCTCCGTTACTGGGTCGAGGAGATGCACGTGGATGGCTTTCGTTTCGACCTAGCCTCGATCCTCTCCCGCGACGAGTCCGGCCGACCGTTGCAGAATCCTCCGGTACTCTGGGATATCGAGTCGGACCCGGTTCTGGCCGGAACCAAGCTCATCGCCGAAGCCTGGGATGCTGCGGGCCTGTATCAGGTCGGCTCCTTCATCGGCGATAGTTGGAAGGAATGGAACGGGCGTTTCCGCGACGACGCCCGAGCCTTCTTCCGTGGCGAAGAGGGCTCGGCGTCGCGTTTTGCAGACCGCTTCATCGGCAGTCCGGAGATCTACGGCAATGAGGGACGGGAGCCGGAACAGAGCATCAACTTTGTGACCTGTCACGACGGCTTCACCCTCAATGACCTCGTCTCCTACAACCGGAAGCACAACGAGGCCAACGGCGAGGACAACCGCGACGGGGCGGATGACAACAAGAGCTGGAACTGCGGCGTCGAGGGGCCGACGGACGATCCGGCCGTGGAACGGTTGCGGAACAGACAAGTCAAAAACTTCTTGACCGTCACGCTGCTTTCCCTGGGAGTGCCCATGATGCTGATGGGGGATGAAGTGCGGCGGACGCAACAAGGGAACAACAACGCCTATGGTCTGGACGACCAAACCAACTGGTTTGATTGGGCGCTGGTCGACAAGCACGCCGATGTGCATCGGTTTGCGACGCTGCTCAATGCGCGGCGTCTGTTGCGCGACGTGGAACACGAGAGACAACGACTGAATCTCACTCAACTGATCCGTGAGGCCGATAAGGTGTGGCATGGCGTCACACTCAACCAACCGGATTGGAGTCCGAGTTCGCACACGATTGCGGTGACGGTGAAGGTCCAAAGAGACGGGCTTCTCGTCCATGTCATCCTGAATGCCTATTGGGAGCCCCTCGAATTCGAGCTGCCTCCGCTGAATCCCGGGACCGGTCAAACCTGGCGTCGATGGATCGACACCGCCCTCGACTCGCCGGACGACATCGTTCCGTGGCAGGAGGCCCCGTCGCTTCCCGGTTCGCCCTATCGGACGGAGGCGCGCTCGGTCGTGGTGCTGTATACGACCGTCGCGCGTGGGACGGGGGCCGCAGGCTGATCGTCACACCGACGACGGCTGCCACATCAACCGCTCGTCACTGTTTTCGTGGAGGCCTTATGAAGGAGCGTATGAACGAGCTTCGAGACCATTACGGATGCGGACCCATTCACTTTACCGGCACGAACGATGCGCTCTACGAACGGCACCTGATTTTCGACCATGTGATCGACCCCCAGCAGGCGGACCTGCGCGAACAATTTGAAGCCGCCGCACGGTCGTTGCGCGACGTGGTATCGCAACGATGGCTCAAGACCGAACGCACCTACGAACAGAAGAATCCCAAAAGGGTGTACTACCTCTCGATGGAGTTCCTGCTTGGCCGGTCGCTCGCCAACAACGTGATCAATTCGCTGTTGGGAACGTTCGCGTTCGAAGCCATGAAAAAGCGAGGGATTGACCTGCTGGCCTTGCTGGAGATGGAGCCGGATGCCGGCTTGGGAAACGGAGGGCTTGGCCGGCTGGCGGCTTGCTTCATTGACTCGATGGCGACCTTGCAGCTCCCCGGCATGGGGTATGGACTCCGCTACGAGTACGGAATCTTCAAGCAGACAATCAGGGATGGCTGGCAGGTCGAGCAGCCGGACAATTGGCTTCGCCGCCCCGATCCATGGGAAGTCCCTCGGCTGGAGGAATCCGTCGAGGTGAAATTGAACTGCTCGTTCGAGCTGCGCGCCGGGATGCTCCGGCCCGTCATCGGGCGGCCCTCCATGCTGCTCGGGATCCCGTTCGACCGGCCGGTCGTCGGGTACGGAGGCAAGACCATCAATACGCTGCGCCTGTGGGCGGCCGGTACACCGGACTATTTCGATTTCCAACAATTCAGCCGCGGCGATTTCGTGGGGGCGCTGGCTGAAACGCTCGGCGCCGAATCGCTGACCCGCGTCCTCTATCCGGACGACTCGACCGCCATGGGGCAGGGCCTCCGCTTCCTGCAGGAGTATTTCCTCGTCGCCTGCTCGCTCGGCGATCTCGTGCGACGCTTCCGGCGCCACAACTCGGATTGGAACGCGCTTCCCGAGAAGGTCGCGATTCAACTCAACGACACGCACCCGACGATGGCCGTGCCGGAGCTCATGCGGATCCTGCTCGACGACGCGCACCTCGGATGGGATCAGGCCTGGGACGTGACGCAGCGGACCTTGGCCTACACGAACCACACCTTGCTGCCCGAGGCCTTGGAGAAGTGGCCGCTCGAGTGGTTCGACATCATGCTCCCCAGACATTTGGAAATCATCCTTGAGATCAACCGCCGGCTGCTGGACTCCGTCCGAGCCCGATTTCCCGGAGATGAGGCGCGCACCACCCGCATCAGCCTGGTGGAGGAGGGGATCCGGCCCAAGATCCGCATGGCGAATCTGGCCATCGTTGGCTCTCACAGCACCAACGGCGTCGCCGCCATTCACTCCGGACTGCTGCGCTCCCTGACGGTCAAAGACCTGGCCGAGTTGTATCCCGAGCGGTTCAACAACAAGACGAACGGGGTCACACCGCGACGGTGGCTGCTCGCCTGCAATCCCGGTTTGGCGCAGATCATCACCGACGCCATCGGCGACGGATGGATCACGGATCTCGGTCAAGTGCGCGGGCTGAAACCCCTGGCCAACGACGCCGCCTTTCGCGAGGCCTTTCGCAAAGCCAAGCGACAGGCCAAAACGCACTTTGCGGCATGGCTCAAATCCACGACCGGCGAGACGGTTGATCCGGACACGATCTTCGACTGCCAGGTCAAACGCATCCACGAATACAAGCGTCAATTGCTGAATGCCCTGCACATCGTCGTGCTGTACAATCGCCTGCGGGAGAATCCGAACCTTGATATCCCTCCACGGACATTCTTCTTCGCCGGGAAGGCGGCTCCCGCCTATGTCTTGGCCAAGCTCATCATCAAATTCATCAACAACCTGGCCGGCACCGTCAACGGCGATCCCGCCGTTCGCGGAAGGTTGAAAGTCCTCTTTCTGCCCGAGTACTGTGTCTCCTTGGCCGAGCGGCTCATTCCCGCCGCCGACGTGTCGGAGCAAATCTCGACTGCCGGCTATGAAGCCAGCGGGACCAGCAATATGAAGTTCATGATGAACGGCGCTCTCACCATCGGGACCCGCGACGGAGCGACAATCGAGATCGCCGAGGAGGCAGGGGAGGAGAACGTCTTTCTCTTCGGGCTCACGGCCGAGCAAGTCACCGGCAGCCGGGGTTGGTACAACCCGTATTGGCATTACGACAACGAGGCGGAGACCCGACAGGCGTTGGACGTGATCTTCTCCAACCTTTTCAGCCGGAACGAGCCTGGTGCATTCACTCCCATCCGCGATATGCTCCTGACCAATGGGGATTTCTACATGCACCTGGCGGATCTCAAGGCCTACGCCGAAGCGCAGGAACGGCTCGGCGGGCTGTACAGCGATCGAGACGGCTGGGCTACGAAGGCTATCCTCAACGTCGCAAGTTCAGGCAAATTTTCCAGCGACCGCACGATTGCGGAGTACGCAGCGGAGATCTGGAACGTGAAGCCGTGCACGGTGTCATAATCGGCGGCTTTGCCGATTGTTGTCACACAGCCATGCGTCGGCCGATCGGTGTGTGCGTCAACCGGCCCTTCTTTTATCGGATGCGGAGGATGGCATCATGTCGGAAAATCCGGACGAGCCCAATGGACTCACCCGCCGGGAGTTGACTCGGTACTTGGGCGCCTCATTCGGACTCGCCTGTCTCAGCCCTCTGGTCGGTTGCGGAGAACTCTGGGAACGTCAGGCCGTCATCCCTGTCGATCGCTGGCACAAAGGCGTCTGTCGTTTCTGTGGAACGGGCTGCGGCGTCATGATCGGCATCAAGGATCGCAAGGTGGTGGATGTCAAAGGCGACGACGACGCACACAACCGCGGCCGCCTCTGCATCAAGGGTCTGTCCACTCGAGACATACTCTATTCCGAGGGCCGTGCCCTCTACCCGATGATCCGGAAACAGGGTGAACTCCAGCGGGCGAGCTGGGATGAGGCCATGGCCTTGGTGGCTCAACGATTCAAGGAAGCCATAGAAAGACAGGGTCCGGACAGCGTCGCCTTTTATGGCAGCGGGCAGTTGTATACGCAGGAAAGCTACACGGCGAATAAATTATTCAAGGCCGGCATCGGCACCAACAATGTCGATGGGAACCCGCGATTGTGCATGGCGTCGGCCGTCACCGGCTATACGACGACGTTCGGCAAGGACGAGCCGGCCGGCTGCTATGAGGACATCGACCATGCCGACTGCTTCTTCATTACGGGGTCGAACACGCTGGAGTGCCATCCGATTATCTGGGAACGTGTGCAGGATCGCAAACGGAGTCACCCGGAAACGACCATCATCCTGGTCGATCCACGGAAAACCTTGACCGCACGACATGCCGACCTGTACCTGCCCATCTATCCCGGGACGGATGTCTCGCTGTACAACGCCATGATGCATGTGTTCCTCGAACAGCGACTCATCGACTCGGACATGGTCGAGCGCTACCTCTCGTTCCAGCAAGGCGAGCAGAAGCGGACGTTCGAAGACTTCAAACGGCACATCGCGACCTATACGCCGGAGACGGCGGCCCGGACATGCGGAATCACAGCACGCGACATCCGCGAGGCGGCCTTTCGCTTTGCGTCATCAAAAGCCACGATGTCCTTGTGGACTATGGGGCTCAACCAACAAGTCCAGGGGACCGCCTCCAATCGACTGGTCAGCGCCATGCATCTCCTCACCGGACACTTCGGCCGTCCCGGGGCCACGCCGTTTTCGTTGACGGGGCAGCCGAACGCCTGCGGCGGGGTCCGCGATACGGGGACGCTCGCGCATGCGTTGCCGAACGGACGTTCCGTGGCCAACCCCAAGGATCGCGAGGAGATGGAGGATCTATGGAAGGTCCCGCGCGGACGGATCAGTCCGAAGCCCGGCCACCACACCATGTCGCTGTTTCACGCGATGGGCCGCGGCGACGTGACCTGCTGCCTGGTGATGTGTACGAACCCCGGGCAAACGCTTCCCAATGTCACGGCCTACCGGGAAGGGATGGAGAAAGCCTTTTTGGTCGTCGTGGACGCCTTCCACCCCACAGAGACGACGCGGTTTGCCGACGTGGTCCTGCCTGCCGCCTTGTGGGTCGAAAAGGAAGGTGTGAAGGGCAACGCGGAGCGTCGCTACCATCTCTACCCGAAACTCGTCGACCCGCCGGGGGAGGCCAGGAGCGACCTGGCTATTCTGGTCGATTTGGCGGATCGCCTCGGCTATGGCGATCTGATTTCGGCCCGAACGCCGAGAGACGTGTGGGACGAATGGCGCAAGATCTCGGCCCATTCCACATACAATTTTGAAGGCATCACGTATGACCGGTTGGAGAAGGAACGAGGGCTCCTCTGGCCCTGTCCCACGGAGTCGCATCCGGGTACGAAACGTCGATACGTGCCGGGGCAGGATCCCATGGCCGCCGGCACCGGTCGGTTTGACTTCTACGGCAAGCCGGACGGGCGAGCCACCATTTGGCTGGACCATCAGGAAGAACCCCTGGACCAGTACACCGCGGAGTTTCCGTTGATCTTCAACACGGGTCGCATTCTCGAACATTGGCATACGATGACCATCACCGGTCCGGTCCCGTTACTCCAGGGGATTCATCCCGATTACCTGGAGATCCACCCCTATGACGCCCATCAAGTGAAGGTCAGAGACGGCGATCCGGTCGTGGTGAAGAGCCGCCGTGGAGAAGTCGAACTGCGCGCGAGGCTCTCGGAGGTCGTCCGGCCGGGCATGGTGTTTGGAACCATGCACTCCGCCAAACATTTAGTGAATCAGTCCACCCATGACGTCTACGATCCGTTCTCGAAGCAACCGGCGTATAAACGCTGCGCGGTCTCGGTACGACGGAAGACGGTGTGACGGAGCACTCCGACCATGGCGCGACATTTTGTGCCTTATAGACATCCGGCCCTATTCCTGACGGCCTTGCTCACGCCATGGGGGTCTGCGACCACACCTGTGTGGGCAGGCGAGACGGACGGTACCTGGTCACAGCTCGACGTCCTGCGCGGCATCGGCATCGTGGCGGCCGTGGCGGGCATCCTGCTGCTCATTCTCGTTCAGCACGTCTATCGAACGCGCATTCAGCATGGCACCTATCGTCGCCTGTTGCTCATCGGCTTGTTTGTGCTGCCGATGATCGTGACCTGGACGACCACGAAGACGGTCATGGAGGGGACCAAGTCGGTGCAGGCCTGTATGTCCTGTCACGTCATGCTTCCATTCGTCAACGACATGGAGAATCCGAGCAGCCCCACCTTGGCGGCGCGGCATTACCGGAACAACTGGATCGCCAAGGATCAGTGTTACTCCTGTCATGTCAGCTACGGGGCGACCGGCACCGTGGAGGGCAAACGAGACGGATTCCGGCACTGGCTCTATTATGTGACCAACACCTATTCGAATCCGATTCAGTTTGCGGGCAGCTACGATAATTCGAATTGCCTCACCTGTCATCAGAACACCGGGAAATGGGAGCATGTGAAAAGCCACCAAGCCCTTGCGGCAGAGTTTTCATCAGACCGCATCGCGTGCATTGCCTGTCATGGCCCGCCCCATCCGTTGCCGCAGGAGCGACCGGTGGCGGCGAGCCGATAGACCACCACATGGAGACCGAGGGATAACGATGGAAACCGATCGTCCCACCATTCAACGCCAGCCATCGGCATGGGTACAGAGGGAACTCACTCTGGCCGTGCATTTCGCCATTGCAGGCCTCCTCTGCGTGTTGCTGTTTCTCTGGTATGGTTTCGGCGCCTGGTCGATGGGGCTGGGAACGTTTATCGGTATCCCCCTGCTCGGCCTCGCGATCTTGCTGTATCTCGGCGCCGTCGCCGCCGATCTGAAAAAGCGGGGAGCGCTCTGAGGCCCATCCATTTCTGGCAGGTCATCGATCGAGGATGAGCTTGCGCCGCTCACGCGAATCAACGGAGAGGAGACATCGTGGCCACATTGAAACGAAAGCAATACGAGAAGGAGTTGCGCCGTCTGCAAGCCGAGCTGTGCATTCTCCAGGACTGGGTAAAACACAAGGGCCTGCGGATCATGGTGGTGTTCGAGGGCCGCGATGGAGCCGGGAAGGGCGGCACGATTCGCGCCATCACCGAACGCGTGAGTCCCCGCGTCTTCCGCGTCGTGGCGCTCCCAGCTCCCTCCGACCGCGAGAAAAGCCAGATGTATCTCCAGCGGTATATGCAGCATTTCCCGGCTGCGGGCGAAATTATCATCTGGGACCGGAGTTGGTACAACCGCGCCGGAGTCGAACACGTCATGGGCTTCTGCACAGAAGACCAGTACGAGGGCTTTCTCGAACATTGCTCGACGGTCGAGGGGTACGTCACGAGGGCCGGGATTATCCTGGTCAAATATTGGCTCGAAGTGAGTCACGAGGAGCAGCGGCGTCGTTTCCAAGCCCGTGTCGATGATCCCTTGCGCCAGTGGAAACTCAGCCCGATGGACCTGCCGTCACTTGAGAAATGGTACGAGTATTCCCGCGCACGCGATCGGATGCTGAAGGCCACGGACACGAAGCATGCCCCCTGGTACCTCATACGATCGGACAATAAGCGAGCGGCGCGCCTCAACTGTATCAGCCATCTGCTCAGTCTGATTCCCTACAAGAAGGTGAAACGAGACAAGGTGAAACTCCCCAAACGATCCAACAAACACAAGTACGACGACCAGGCGACCTTGAAGGGACGACGGTTCGTCCCGGAAAAATATTGAACGGCCGAGCGAAAGGGAGGACATCGACATACCGATCGCCGCGCCATCGTCTGCTCGGGCCACCTTCCGGCGAACCCATACCTTCACCCCTCGATTTTCATCGACGTTCAGCGTATTCTTCGTCCGGTCTTTGAGGGAGCGGTGCCTCGGCGACAGGGGATGACACCCGGATCGGCCGTCCCGATGCGTGTTGAAACGGCGTCGTCGAATCCGAGCCCATGATCGATCCGATGAATGACGAAGGAGCATGAAAGACGATGAGTCCAACCGGTGATACGCCCAGCGCCCATCCATCCTGGAAGGCCCTGAAGTCGCACCAGGAGCAGATCCGAGAGATCCATCTCCGCACCCTTTTTGCCAACGACCCGGATCGAGGCACGCGCATGACCGCCGAGGCCGCCGGTGTCGTTCTGGATTATTCGAAAAATCGCATCACGGACGACACGCTCAGGCTCCTGCTCCAACTGGCGGAGGAATCCGGGTTACGCGCTCGGATTGATGCGATGTTCAAGGGCAAGAAGATCAACGTCACGGAGAACCGGGCCGTGTTACACGTGGCGCTGCGCGCGCCGAGGGAATCGTCCATCGTGATCGACGGCGTCAATGTGGTGCCGCTGGTCCATGCCGTCCTCGACAAGATGACGGACTTCTGTAACCGGGTCAGAAGCGGCGCCTGGAAGGGTCACACCGGCAAGCGCATTCGACACGTGATCAATATCGGCATCGGCGGGTCCGATTTGGGGCCGGTGATGGCCTATGAGGCGCTCAAGCACTACAGCGACCGCAGCATGACGTTCCGATTCGTGTCCAACGTCGACGGGACCGACTTGACGGAAGCCGTTCACGACTTTGATCCGTCGGAGACCCTCTTCATCGTATCCTCCAAGACCTTCACGACGTTGGAGACGATGACGAACGCCCACAGCGCGCGCGACTGGTCGCTGAAGGGGCTCGGAGGCGACGTGAACGCCGTGGCCAAGCATTTTGTCGCCGTCTCGACCAATGCGGCCGAAGTGAAGAAATTCGGCATCGACACCGTCAACATGTTCGAGTTCTGGGACTGGGTCGGGGGGCGCTATTCCATGGATTCGGCCATCGGTCTTTCGACCATGCTGGCCATCGGCCCCGAACAGTTTCGCAATATGCTGGCCGGCTTCCACCGGATGGACGAGCACTACCGGACCGCTCCGTTCGACCGCAACCTGCCGGTGCTCTTGGGGCTGCTCACCGTCTGGTACAACAACTTTTTCGACGCACAGACCGTGGCCATCCTGCCCTATGAACAGTACCTGAAACGATTTCCAGCCTATCTCCAACAGTTGACCATGGAGAGCAACGGAAAGGGCGTGACACTCGATGGGAGCAAGGTCGGGTGCGAGACGAGTCCCATCTATTGGGGCGAGCCAGGCACCAACGGCCAGCATTCCTTTTACCAACTGATCCATCAGGGTACCAAGCTGATTCCCTGCGACTTCATTGCGTTCACACACACGCTCAATCCGCTCGGCCGGCATCACGATTTGTTGCTGGCCAACATGTTCGCGCAGGGAGAAGCCCTCGCCTTCGGCAAAACCGCAGACCAGGTTCGAGCCGAAGGCTCGCCCGATTGGCTGGTCCCTCATCGGACCTTCGAGGGCAATCGCCCCTCCAACACCATCCTGCTCGACCGGCTCACGCCCGAATCGCTCGGCCAATTGATCGCCCTCTACGAGCACAGCGTCTTCACCCAGGGCGTCATGTGGGGCGTCGATTCATTTGACCAATGGGGGGTCGAGCTGGGGAAGATTTTGTCCCAGCGCATCATTCCGGAATTAGAGCACCCGACGGAGCCTCGGCTTGGGCATGATAGTTCCACGAATGCGCTGATTCGCCGCTATAGAGCAAGGAAATACACGTCATGAGTTTCCGCCAGACCAACGAAACCCCGCATACGCATCTGTACAGGCGGTTATCGGCCTCTGCCCAACACTTATGAGTCAACGCCCCTCGGCAGCACATACGATCAAGAACCGATTAGGCCTCGCGACGCTGCTCCTGGCTTGCACGTCCCTGCTGGCGGCCTGTGCCGGTTCGACTTCCGACCGACCTCCCGACGATTCCCAAGCGACGCGGATGTCCCGATTCAGAGCTCTCACGTACAACACCCTTCATGGACTGAACGTGGGCCGCTACTGGGTCAGACCCGGCGAAACGGACGAACAACGATCCGCGAGGGTGACGCTCCAAATCGAGGAGATGGCCCGAGTGGCGCCGGACGTCATGCTGCTCCAAGAAGTGAATCCGCTCCCTCACATGGCGGCCACCTACGTGGACGGGCTCCGAGCGCGCGGCCTTGCCTATCACGAGGTTCATCAGGTTGATGCCTGCGGGGTCAGGCCGCTCCCGGGAGTGGCGGTCGTCCCGGGATTGAATAATGGACTTGTCGTCCTCGTGAAAGCTCCTCTGCGGGTGAAAAAATTGGAAGGCTTGAAGCTCAGCGGAGGGTTCGGCCTCTGTCACGATCGGCTTGGCGTACAATTCGGTGAATTGCGCTATGCGTTGATTGCCGAGGTGGAAAATCCCGCCACCCGCCGGAAGCTGCTCGCCGTGAGCCTGCATTTGCATTCCGGCATCGAGCGTGATGAATATTTCACCGAACGGCTTCTCGCGGCGCAGGGCGAGGGCCGCATCCAAGATCAGGCTGCGGCGCAGCAGATCCTGAAGGCCTTGGCGGAGGACCAGAAACTGCGGCTCGAAGAATTGCGCACGCTGGTGCAGGAACTCAAGCGACTGCATGCCGCCGGCTCATCCGTGGGAGTCCTGCTCGGAGGGGACTTTAATTTCGAGCCGGACTCGCCGGAATATCTGGCCTTGCAGGAGGCCGGTCTGCAGGATACGTACACCATCGCCCGCCGAACCGGCGAGTTACAGACCTACGATCCAGGGTTGAATCCGATCGCCCGTGAGGAGGAGATCGAACTACCGCCGACCTTGGCCGCTATCATTCAGACCCTGCCGGAAGCCCAACGGCAACAGATCAAGGACGGATATCGTCGCGGGGTCAGCCAGGCCCGGCGAATCGATTTCCTGTTCGTGATGCTGTCCGAACCGTCCAATCCACTGAGCTGCCTGCGGCAGGAGCTGTTCGGTCGCCCGGATGCCGTGACCCTCGGCGCCGGTTCCGATCATTTTGGGGTGATGGACACCTACACGACGGACGGCAATTGTTGAGCCGCCGCTGATCAATCTAAGGCACTGATCTCACATGGAGCGGCTATGCAGGAGAGGGTAGGGAGCACCACGGGCTCTTGCTCAAGGTATCTGGCATGCACAGGCGGACTGTTCCTGCTCATTACCCTGACCGGCTGCTCGAGTTCGATTTACGGGTGGCAGGTCCGGACGAATTCGACGGAGTTGCCACCGACCTTCAGTCCGACAACCCTTGAACAGGGAGGCGTGGTGGTCCTTCCGGCCATCACGGCACCAGGCCTCCGCGGGAACGAGATCGGCCTGAACCACTACCTGAGCCAGGTTTTTCGCAAGATATTCCCGAACTGGAACGTCGTGCACGAGCGGGACGCGATCACTCGCATCAATCAACAGGGGCTGGCGGAGAGTTATACCAAGTTGAGAAATGATTACGATCAAAGCAACATTCTGGATCGCGACACGCTCCTCAAATTACGCCATGCCATCGACGTACGCTATGTGTTTCAGCCTCGGTTGGAAGCATTTTCGCAGACGATGACGGACCGTTGGAAATTTCCCGCGCTGGACTTGCGCATATCCCAAACGCGCTCGAGCATCATGCGGCTCTCTCTGCAACTCTGGGACGGGGAGACCGGGGAACTCCTGTGGAGCTCCCTCGCAGAAACGACGATGGAGAATGAGGCCATCTCGCAGGACCCGGTCTACTTGGAAGATATCGCCCGTGCCACGTTCGGGAGCATGGTCTCAGACATAATCGATCGGAAACGAGCGTCCAAGTATACCCCGATCAACAAGTTCCTGGACGATCTGATCAAAGAGTCCATACCGGAAGAGAACCCGAAAGAGGGTGAATACATCAGGCCGGGTGAGAAATAGTGCGATGAGCCGGATCTTCGATTCCACGCAAACGTTATCCGTGCTCGCGCTCGTGTTGTTTCTCCCCCAGGGGCCGGTCTTTGCCGCCGAGGCAGGCGGAGATCGTTATGAATCCTCGCACGCGCTGCCGGTGGGGCAGGTTCTGGAGCCCAATCTCGTCAAAGGGCCGTACTATCAGGTCGAAGACCCGGTGTGGCACGACGGCTATACGAACGTGTATCAGGTGACATCGCCGTTTGGTTCCTTTCTCGTTCGGGGGGATGCCATGTTCGCCCGGCTGCGTCGCGAACTCTCGACCATTGCCGACTTGCGGGAACGCACGGCTGCCGGGATGACGGCCGAGGCTGCGGTCAAGGAATTGGTCGATCCCGTCCGTGCCATCGGACGTCTGGTCCACGAGCCTGGAAAAACCCTCACCGGCATCCCGTTGGGCATCTCCCGCCTGATGGACTCGACCCAGGCGGGTCTCTCGCACGAACCCGGTCCCTACGAGGACGACGACTTCGAATCCCTTATGCGAATGGCCGCCTACAAGCGCCGGATTGCGGCCCACTATCACGTCGATGCCTACTCCAGCAATTCGATCCTCCAACATGAGTTGGAGCGGGCCGCCTGGTCGCATCTCGCCGGATATGCCACCACATTTGCGCTGATTCTGGTTCCGGCTCCCAACCCCTTGCCGTTGATGATGACCTCGCTCACGACGGTTGAGGCCCTGAACCGAGCGCTGGAGGAGCAGGGGCCGGCGGATCTTCAGGCTCTGAACCAGCAGAAGCTCAAGACCATGGAGATCAGCGACGACCTTGCCGCCAAATTTCTGACCCATCCCATGTACTCGCCGCGCCATCGCACCGTCATGGTGTTTTCCCTCGAAGGGCTCGCCTCGGCCGCGCATCGAGAACGCGTTCTCCAGGCCGCCCTCCATGCCCTGTCCGAAGAGGAAGCCTTGCTGTATCAACAGGCGGCCGAATTGCTGCTGGCCTACCATCAACGAGAGGCTCCCATCGTCGATCTCGATATCGTCGGCCGTCTTCCGATTGCGTTCACGAGCGCGCGCACCTTGTTCTGTCCCCTTGCGTTGGACTATGGCATCTGGACCCAGAAGAGCGAACTGGCCTTTCAGCGACTCGCGACCAAGGCCGGTCGGTCAGGAGAGGACTACCGCATCGAGGTCTGGTTTACCGGCGTCTTGTCACAGAAGGCGCGGAGCGAGTTGCTTCGGCTCGGTATCGCCCCTCGTGAGAATGTCGCTCGGGATATCCCGCTGATCGACCGGACCTATTGAGGATGCGCACCGTTCACCGAGGATCATGAAGGTCGCAACGAGGCGTCTCAGCGCTCGCTCGATAGGACAACGCCTGCTTCTGGCGGCGCCGCTCGTCCTGCTCTGGCCGTCTGCACCATCGGCACAACCGTCGCTTCGGCTCCCCGACCTTTCAGGAGGCGGCAATGGCGCGAGCAAACCGACCGCCGCCGAACAGCTATCGCCGGAGGAACAGATCGGGCAGCTTCGTGAGCGGCTGAAGGCCGCCGAGACGGACCTCAATTCGGTGAGCACCTCGGACTCCCTCTGGACGGGGGCTCCTACCGGCACTCCGGAGAGTGAACTACTGGAGCGCCGCTCGCTCTTCTATCAATTAGCCCGCGCTTACGAGCAGCAGCTTGAGGACATCCAGAAGCTGCAGCAGGCCCGTGCTCGCCGCCAGCAGGTGGAACGAGAAGATCGCGACTGGACGGATTTTCCGGAGCCACCCCCATACTCTGTTCTCGTCGTCGATTCACTCCGGGATCGCGCCCGATCGTTAAAACGGACGGTCGAACTGCTCGACTCCAAGCTGGCCGTCACCACGGGAGCGCTTGAGCGAAGCGAGGCATCGCTGAAGGTCGCCGAGCAACGATCGCGGTTGGCCGCCGAACAACTCGAAATGGCCACCGATCAGAGCCAGACGATGCGACTCACCTGGCTCCGCGACCTGGCTCACCTTCGTAGCCGAGCCATGGCCGCCTCCGTCGCCATGTTGACCCAGTCGGTGACGTCCCGCCAAGAGGAATTGGCCGAGGCCCGAGCCCGGCTGGCTTTTGCACACCGACAGCTCGAACGAGCCGAGCCGGAGCAACGATTCAATACGCAGGATTTGGATACGGTTCGGGAGCGTCTCGACACGGAACGGAAGGGGTTGGAGACGGATCTCGATGCGGCCCTGAGAGATCAACGCGCGAGCCACCGTGCCTACGACCAGGCGGTCATGCGGCTGAATGGGGCGAAGACCACCGACGCCTCTGGCCGGAAGGAGTCGGCGAAGGTCGCCGCCGCTCGGGCGTCGCTGGCTGACCGGGCCGAATTGGGACGCGTGCAATCGGAAAACGCCGACATCCATGTGGAGATGTTGCGGCGCATGCTGGACACCGTGGAGCTGGAACGACGGATCTGGGAGGGGCGGTTTGCAGTCGTGAGCGAAGGGGATGTGGCCAAAGCCCGCGAGGCCTTTCGACGATTGATGCCGGTCATCCAAGAGGCCAAGAGCTGGAAGGACTATCTCGGGCAACAAATCGACATGACATCGAAGCAAGAAGGCGAGTTGGAAACGCGGCTGAACTCGGCCGCGGCTCCGGCCGAAGTCGAGCGGGTACGTCCGCTCGTGAACCAGTATCGTGAGCGGTCGCGGTATTATCATCGTGCGATGGAACGGTCACAGCAATTCAGCCGTCTGCTCGAATTGCTCCAGACCCGTTTCGAGCAACAGGAGGAATCGCTTCCCGTCTCGACTCGCCTGCAAGCGTCGCTTGCCGCAGCATCGAAGATATTGACCCGCATCTGGGAGTTCGAGCTGTTCGCCGTCGAAGACACGATCGAGGTGGACGGCCAATCCATCAGCGGCCGGCGGAGCGTGACGATCGGGAAAATCCTTCGCGCCGTCCTGTTGTTGGTGCTCGGATACATGGCGTCCCGGGCCATAGCCAGATTCGCACAACGGTTCGCGACCCGCCGACTGCGGATGGAGGAACCCCTGGCCGACATCCTTCGCAGGTGGACCTTCGCGATCTTGTTCACCGTGGTCCTGATCGTCAGTTTGGTCTGGGTCAAGATTCCGTTGACCCTGTTCGCCTTTCTCGGAGGAGCGCTCGCGATCGGCATCGGCTTCGGCACCCAGAATCTGCTCAAGAATTTCATCAGCGGCCTCCTGGTCCTCATTGAGCGGCCGCTGCGCGTGGGCGACCTGATTGAGATCGACGGAGTCGTCGGAGAAGTCCGGACGATCGGGTTCCGCTCCTCGACGATCCGTGACGGCAACGGTATGGAGATGCATATTCCCAACAGCAATCTGTTGGAACGGAATCTCAATAACTGGACCTATTCGAATCGAACGAGGCGATTTTCTCTGAAGGTCGGCGTCGCCTATGGATCGCCGGTTAAGCGAGTCCGCGAGTTGCTGGCCGAGGCGGCCGCACAGCATGGGCTGGTCCTGAAGGATCCGGAGCCGCTGGTCCTGCTTGAAGACTTCGGGGACAACGCGCTTATCTTCACCCTGTACTATTGGGTCTCGTTCTCGCCGGGCGTCAACCCGGCGCTGGTCGGAAGCGACCTGCGGTTCATGATCGAGAAAGGCCTGGCCGACGAACGGATCTCCATGTCGTATCCCCAGCGCGACATCCATCTGGATACAACCAGGCCCATCGAAATCCACATGACCAATCGAACGGACGAGGCGGTCACATCGGAGATCGGGCGCAGCCCCGGCGGAACCCATGGCGATGCGACGATCTAGCATTCTGTCCGTGCTGAACAACGTCAGCCTGGATGGCTCCTCGCCTCATGCCTCTGGGATGTGGTACAGTGCGCAACCAGAGAGGTATCCATGAAGCCATCGTACGTACCACTGCGTGACAGTCATTGCCTTGTCGGTTCCCGCTTATGGCAGGGATTTCTGCTGACGGTGACAGCGATCTCCATCCTGCAGAGCGGCTGCTCGATGAACCCCGTGAGCGGCCGACCGGAATTCACACTCGTGTCGGAAGAGCAGGAAAAGAAGCTTGGAGCCGAGGAAGCCAAGAAGGTCGAGGCTCAAATGGGCGTGCTTGAGAGCGAACCGTTCACTCCCTATCTCGCCCAACTCGGTACGCGGCTGGCCGAACAATCGCCTCGCCAAGGAGTCGCCTATCAGTTCCACCTGGCTGATATGGAAGAGCCCAATGCCTTTGCCTTACCCGGCGGATACGTCTATGTCACGCGCGGTCTGCTCGCTCTGACCAATGCAGAAGACGAGCTGGCAGGCGTCGTGGGACACGAGATCGGTCACGTGGCGGCGCGGCACTCGGTACAAAGTATTTCCAAGCGAGGTCCGTTTGCGGCGGTGTTCGGCATCGTCTCGGGCCTGACCGGCATGGTGAGTCCATTGGTCGGCAACGTCGTCGGCGGGATCGGAGACTTGACCCAAGGCTTGATCTTTTCGCCCTATAGCCGCGGTCAGGAAAACGAAGCCGATGAGGTCGGGCAGGGAATTGCCGCGAAGGCCGGCTGGGATCCTGCCGCGCTGTCGACATTCCTGTCCAATCTGGAACGAGAGGTGGAATTGTATCAAGGGAAGCCGCGCAAGCCGAGTTTCTTCGATTCCCATCCTCCGACTCCGGAACGGGTCCGGAGGACATCGGTCCATGCGGCCACGCTGAAGCGAACACCCCTCGACCCCATCAGTCCTACCAAGGATGACTTTCTCAACAGGCTGGATGGGCTTGTCGTCGGGCAACGCGCGGCTAATGGAATCCTGGAAGGTTCACATTTCTTCCAGCCTGACATGAACTTTACTCTGGAACTACCTGAGAAGTGGAAGGTCGAGAACACGCCTCAGATGCTCGCCGCTGCGGCTCCGGGCGGGGAGGAGGCTCTGCTGCTGAGAGCTGTGGGCGAGGGACAGGACCCCCTCGATGGAGCCCGCGCCCTCGAAAAGACGACCAAATCTGACGTTGTCTCCAAGACCCAACGATTTCAGATCGGCGACTTGCCTGCTGCGCGAACTCACCTCAAGGCCGATAGCCAGACCTCGCTCGATGTGACCTGGATCGGCCATGGCGGTTTGATCTATCAAATCGTAGCGGTGGCTCCCACCCGTCACTTCGAGACGCTCAAGCCGACGTTAGATACGACGATCAACAGCTTTCGGCCGATGACCACGGCGGAACGTGACGGGATTACCGAGAATCGGATCAGGCTGATCAGGGCACAGAACGGAGAAACTATTGCGGCGCTGGCTGCCAGGACTCATTCGGCGTGGAAACCGGATGAGATCGCCGTCGCGAACGGACTCAAGGTCTCCGATTCTCTCGCGCAGGGCCAACTCCTGAAGATTGCGGTGACGGAATCCTACCGTCCCGGTCCTTCGCACTGAACGAAACGAGCATGGCGACCGCTCTCCTGCGCTTCAGCATGGTGTTTGCTCTCCTGGTCGGTCTGTCGGCCTGCAATTACGTTCGCCCGACTTTGAACGCCCCGCTGACGCACTGGGACCCCCAGTACGGCTATCGAATGGCCAATCTCGCGACGCCTGAGGAGGGCAACTCGGACAGTCTCGCCGTTCTGGCGGCCTTCTCCGGAGGAGGGACCAGGGCCTCGACCCTCGCGTTCGGGGCATTACGCGAGCTGGCTCGCCAGCCGATCATCTGGGAAGGGAAGCAGAAACGGCTGTTGGATGAGCTCGACGTCATCTATGCCCTCTCCGGGGGCACCTTCACCGGCGCCTATTACGCCCTGTTCGGAGAGCGCATCTTTCACGATTTCGAATACCGCTTTTTGCGCAAGGACTGGGAGGGCGAGCTCAGGTCACGGATCTTACGTTCCCCCAGCAATTGGTTCCGTCTCTGGTCTCCGTACTTCGGCCGGACCCATATCATGGCCGAGCTGTTGGACGAGGCCCTGTTCGAGGGCAAGACCTACGGCGACTTGCTGCGCCAGCGGACTCGGCCCGGCCTCTTGATCCATGCCTCTGACATGGCCACGCTCTCGCGGTTCGAATTTCTCCAGCCTCAATTCGACCTCATCTGTTCGGATCTCAGTCAGCTTCCGGTCGCCTATGCCTCGGCCGCCTCGGCCGCGCTTCCCTTGGTGCTGAGTCCCATTACATTCCAGAATTATGCAGGTCAATGCGGGTACGAACCACCGACCTGGCTGCTCGAGGCGAAAACCTCACCGAGGCACATTCGACGGCAACGCGGGCAAGAACTGTTGTCCTATCTCGACGGGGAGAAACGGCCCCACATTCATTTGCTGGACGGCGGACTCTCCGACAATATGGCCCTTCGGGGCGTCTTGGAAGGAGTCGGCGTGGCGGGAGGGCTGGAGAAAATTTTCAAGAACGCCAATATCCAGAACGTCCGGAAACTGGTCATTATTTCGGTCAATGCCGAGACGAGTCCGGATGTGAGGGAATACCGGAGCGATCATATTCCGGTCTTGTCACGGGCCTTCAGCTCGCTCGTCGATATCCCGATCAACCGATACTCCACGGACACCCTTCTGTTGATGCGTTTCGCCGTCCAAATGTGGCGAGAAGAGCTTCGCAACAGGCCTCCCGGCGTAGAAAGCGTGTTCACTCAGGATGCGGACATCTATTTTATCGACGTGAGCCTCGGTGCAATTGCGGATGTCGCGGAGCGGGAATCGCTCATGAAGATTCCGACGACGCTGTACCTCACCGACGAACAAATCGACCGCCTGCTCATCGCCGCGACGCGATTGATCCGACACGATCCGGAATTCCAGCGGTTGATGCAGGAGCTTGAACCTGCTCCCTGACGGTTCACCGAGGCGGGGAGAGCAGCGCCGCTCTCAGAAGCCGATCCCTTTCGCCTTCAGCCGGACACGCATGAGGTACATGTCCGCGGTCATGTACAGCGTACGGCCGTCGTCGCCGAATGCGCAATTCCCGGTGGCCTGCCCGGTGAGGATCGTCCCCAAGTGTCGGCCGTTCGGAGTCAGGATCAAGACGCCGCCCGGACCGGCGGCGAACAAGGTGCCCTCCGTCTCGACCTTCAGGCCGTCGGGCAATCCCCGGCGCGTCTTTGCCAACGAGCTTGCATCGAACAGGATGCGGCTCCCACCCAGCGAACCGTCCGGACGCACGTTGAAGGCGCGCCAGATGGGCGCCGTCGGATCGGACTGAGAGATGTACAGCGTCTTCTCGTCGGGCGAGAAGGCCAACCCGTTCGGCCTGGTCATGTCGCGCGTGAGCAGGCTCACCACGCCGTCGCGCCCTCTCCGAAAGACCCCCTGATACGGAAGCTCGCGCGCCTGGTCCTCGAACTGCTTCACCATGCCATACGGAGGGTCGGTGAAGTAGAGGTCGCCCTGTCGGTTGAACACGACGTCGTTCGGGCTGTTGAAACGCGCGCCGTCATACCGATCCGCCAGCGTCGAGAACCTCGGCGCCGGCGCGGACAGCGGCGCCTCCATTCGCGCGATCCGGCGATCGCCGTGCTGGCAGAGAATCAATCGTCCGTCATGGTCGATCACCAGACCGTTCGAGCCCAGCTCGGCGCCGCGGGGTTCGCGGCCCGTATAGCCCGACGGCGTCAACCACGGTCTCGCGCCCTCACCTTCCTTCCACCTCACGACCACGTTCTGGGGGACGTCCGAGAACAGTAGAAAGCCGCCGTCCTTCACCCAGACCGGTCCTTCGCTCCAGTCGTATCCCTGCGCCAGGATTTCGACCTTGGCATCGGGCGCCATCAACCGATCCAGCAGGGGATCGAGTCGTTCTATCTTCGGCAGATCAGGTGACATTCCGGCGCTCATCACCTCCGCCTTGACCATGCGGCGGACTGGTCCGTTGAGAGGTCGCTAACCCACTCGGCTCGATTCATGCTGCCCTGCTCGACACCTGCACGACATCCTTGATGCCGTCTCGCCGCGCGATCAAGTCTTGGGCTCCCTCCAGAGGACTCCGTCCGGTAATCAGACCCCGCACGCTGGCGGGGAACAGGGTCATGAACTGTTCAAGCTGCTGAATCGCCGCCTCGTATGCGCTTCGCCCGGCATTCACCGTGCCGAATAACAGTTGATTCCTCAGGACAAGGTTCCGCATGATCAAGTCGGTATCCACTTCCGTCGGAAGCTTTCGTCCCGGCACGCCGGTAATGATGAACACGCCGTTGACGCCCAAGGCTTCCAAGGCCGCGAAGGCAAGGGCCGAAACACCGGTCGCTTCGAACATGATGTCGATATTGCCGATGTGCGCGCCGATCTTGCCGATGGCATGATCGCGCGCGCTCAAATAGGTCGCGCCGAAAGAACGGATGAGTGCCTCGCGTTCGCCGCCGGACGGTTCCCGTGAGTAGACAAAGGTCTCGTAGCCGCGCGCGACGAGCGTCATCGCTCCGAGCAGTCCGACAGGACCGGCTCCGAGCACCACCCCTCGCCCGTGACGCACTTCATACGGCAGCCGCTGCTGGATGTCCCGCATCTGCAAGGCCGCTTTGGCGACCACGGTCAGCGGTTCTACCAAAACGGCCACATCGGCGAGCGCTGGTGGAACCGGGATGACGTAGGGTTCCTCCTCAATCACGAACTCCGTGAGGAACCCATCGGCATGCTGAATGCCGCGCTCCTGGAAGTCGCCGGACACGCAGAAATCCTGCCGGCCGGCCCGGCAAGCAAGACACTTCGGATGGATGCACGGGCGACGGACCATCGGCACGACAAGGTCGCCGGGTCTCACATCGATCACGTCCGCTCCAACCTCCACGACCTCAGCCAAGGATTCATGCCCGATGATGAGACGGTCCGACCCGGCGGGAGGCGCGCCATATTCAAACGCACAAATCTCCCGGTCCGTCCCGCAGATCCCCACCTCTCGAATCCGCAGCATCACCTGATCCGACCCGGGGGGGCCTGGCTGGGCTTGTTCAATCAGGCGGACCTTCCGGTCCGAAGGAAACACCGCCAGCGCCTTCATCTGCTCACTCCTCCCACCCGGTAACGAATGGCGTCCGCGCACGGGCTCCAATCGTACGGCGGAAACAACTCATCGCCGGGCAGCGCGGTGTCGTGTGTGGCCACCTTATACCAAAGTTTGAAACGCTGCGCGACTCGTCGGTGCAACAACCGGACTCGTGATCTCCATCCGGATAGACGAGGGCCGCACGATGCCGGAACGACCTCGCAGTCGGACGGCCGCTTCGGGGGAATCCGAACGTGCGCCTACGCGAAGACGGGGAGAGCGCCTGTTGAGACGCCCGGTGGACAAGTAGAAGACAGTTCCACGTTCGATTCACACAGGCCAGTGCGCCTCACGATACCGGTTGCAGCGTAAAGACGTGGTACCGCCACGGCGCCAGATCGAGATAGAGTCCGTTCGATTGCAGGTCGTTGCCCTCCCGATCGTACTGTGCGTCGCTCAATAAATCCTGAAGCCGCCATCGCCGATCGGCCAGATTAAGGTTAGACAGCCGGGCCCGGCACTGACTTTGGTGCGGTGAATAATTCACCACGACCAGCAGCGGCGCTTCGCCGGCGGCTTGCCAGACAAAAGCCAGGAAGCAATCCGATGTCCAGTTGCCTTCCCAGGCCGGAACACATTCGAGCAATCGCCACTCCCCGGAACGGGCGGCCTCCCGTCGCAGCACCGCCAGCAGCCGGTCGTAAAACTGCTTTACTTGCCGATCGACTGGTTCCTCAGGTCCCCTCACCAGATGGGGCGAGATCCGTTTCTTCCGCCCTTCGAATTGCCCCTGATGAAAGAAGCGCAGGCCCGGCGACAGAAACGTGATGACCGCCGCGGCCTCATGCACCTCCTGGGAAAAGGTCGCAGCCGCGCGCGGCTCGTCGTGGTTCTCAAGAAAGCGCGCGAGTTTGTTCTGGTAATCGAGTCCGGCGTGAAAATGCTCGCGTACGGGCCTGGCATGGCCCTCGCGCAGACGGTCATACAGCCGTTTGTCGTAGGCGTAATCGAAGCCCTGCTGTTGCATCGTCCATTCGAGATCCCAATAGACCTCGGCCATGAAACAAAAGCCGGGAACGCGCTCCCGCACGCGCTTCGTCGCCTCGGGCCAGAACAGCGTCGCCCGGCGCCCCCACGTGCGCTCGAAGACGTCGGGAAGGACAAGCATGGCCATGTCGCAGCGCACCCCGTCGCACTGCCCCGCGATCCTCACCAGCTCGCCCATCATCGCTTCCTGTGTGGCGGGGTTGCTGAAATCGAGCTGCAGCGTATCAGGCCAGCCCGAGAAGTACGGGTCCCGGCCGTAGGCCAGCACGCGTGGACCCTGAGGGGTGTCGATGCGGCAATAGTTCTGCGGCGCCGTGGCCAGATCGTGCTCGCTACCCTGAATGAAGTAGTCCAGATGCTTCTCGACCCACGGATGGTCGGGCGCCATGTGGTTCGGCACGAAATCGAGGAGCAGCCGCAGGCCGCGTTGCTTCAGCCGCTGGCGCAGCCGCGCCAAAGCCGCCTCGCCGCCGAGCTGGTGATGCACCGTGTAACCGGTGATTGCAAACCCGGACCCGCCGATGTCCTCCTCACGCAAGTCCGGCAGAGTCTCCTGAAACTCTCTGCGCCATTCGTGATTGGCGCGCGACACGCGTTGCGCCGCCGAGCCGGTCTGCCACACGCTGAGAAACCAGATCCAGTCAAAGCCCGCTTGAGCCAGGCGATCCAATTCAACATCCGGGATATCGTCCAGCGTGACCGGCTTGCCCAGCTTGCGCGACAGCTCAGTCAGCCACACGCGCGCGTTGATCTGATAGAGCGAGGGGTAGGTGGGGAGGGCGTTCATGGTTTGGCTTTCCCTTCCGGCGTGCCACGGACAAAGGCCGCCATCTTTCCGGCTTCGAGCATCTTCTTCGGGTCCAATACGCCGAAGAGCTGAATGAGTTTCGCCACCACACCCGTCCATCCGGTCTGGTGGCTCGCGCCCAGTCCGGCTCCATTGTCGCCATGGAAGTATTCGTAGAAGAGGATGTGGTCCCGCCAGTGAGGGTCCTCCTGAAATGTCTTGGTGCCGCCATAGACCGGCCGCTTCCCATCGGCGTTGCGCAGAAACATGCGCGTCAGGCGATCGGCAATGTCCTTGGCGACCTCGAAGAGGTTCATCATCCTGCCGGACCCGGTGGGACACTCGATTTTGAAGTTGTCCCCATAGTACAGGTAGTACGCCAGGAGCGCTCGGATGATCAGGGCATTCACCGGCATCCAAATTGGGCCCCGCCAGTTTGAGTTGCCGCCGAACATGCCGGTATTGGATTCCGCCGGCAGGTAATCGACCCGGTACTCCTGCCCGCCGGCGTAGAAGATATAGGGGTGCTGCTGGTGAAATTTCGACAGTGAACGGATACCGTAGGGGCTCAGGAATTCGTTCTCATCCAGCATCTTCGTCAAGATCCGGCGCAGCCGTTCCTCGTTGACGAGCGCAAAGATGCCGCGGCCTGCCACACCGAAATGGCCCGGTCCCGTCTTATGGATCGACGCGAACAGCTCCGGCATCTGCCGCGCGCGTTGCTGGAACTGCGCCGTCGCTTGAGGAACCCGCTCGCGCTGCCATTCTTCGACGACGGTCGTGGCGCACAGAGGCAGAAGACCCACCATCGAGCGGACTTTGAGCCTGGTGCCGCCTCCTTCCGGCAGGCGCAGCAAATCGTAATAGAATCCGTCTTCTTCGTCCCACATGCCGTCCTGTCCAGGCTGATTCATAGCCGCCGCGATATAGAGGAAGTGCTCGACGAACTTCCCCACCATGCCGTCATAGGTCCGGTCATGGGGGACAATTTCAACGGCGAGCTCCAGCATGTTCTGGGTGAACAGCGCCATCCATGCCGTGCCGTCCGCCTGTTCGAGATAACCTCCGGTGGGCAGGGGGGCGCTCCGGTCGAACACGCCGATGTTGTCGAGCCCGAGGAAGCCGCCTTCGAAAAGGTTCTTGCCGAACCGATCCTTGCGGTTCACCCACCAGGTGAAATTAAGCAGGAGTTTGTTGAAGGCCGACTTGAGAAAATCAATATCGGCCTCCCCCCTCAGGGCCAGTTCGGTACGGTGGAGAAAGAGGGTCGCCCAGCTATGGACCGGGGGATTCACATCGCTGAAGTTCCACTCATAGGCCGGGATCTGACCGCTGGGATGCAGATAGACTCCGCGCAACATCAGCTCCATCTGTTCCTTGGCGAACTCAGGATCGACAATCGAGAGCGGCAGCGTATGAAAAGCGAGGTCCCAGGCGGCGTACCAGGGGTACTCCCACTTGTCGGGCATGGAGATCACGTCGTCGTTGACCATGTGGAACCACTCTCGGTTCCGAAAATGGCGGCTGCCTTGGTGGAGCGGATGCGCGTTGTGCTCTCCAAGCCACGCATCCCCGTCCCAATAGTAATACTGTTTGGACCAGAGCATGCCGGCGAGAGCCTGCCGCATCACGTTGGCCATATCCGGATTCACGGAGGACGGCGTCACCGCGCGGTAGAATTCGTCCGCTTCCCTCAGCCGCTCCTGCATGATCTGGTCGAAGGCCTGGCCGAAAGGACCGGAACCGCCTCCGGCTTTGCCCTTGACGGGTGTGTTCCCTGGGCTTGCGCCCGTCGTCGACGCGGTCTGCCGGACGAGACGCAACCGCACCGTCGCCGATGTACGCGGACCCACTTTCAGCAGGTGGTGTGCCGCGGCCTTGGTGCCCTGCCGCTCCGGGTTCACGGCATCCCGGCGACCCTGCACCACATAGTCGTTGATGGCGTCCTTGAGATAGGGGCCGACGTCCGGATAGTCGAGATGGAGTTTGGCATGGTTGGTTGAATTCTCGGTAAAGAGCAGCGGCACATCGCCATCGCAGTACAGATCATACCCGCCAAGAATGGGATGCACGGCCGTAATCGTCTTCGCTCCAGCCGGCCCTTCGACCTCCTTCAGCAGCGGCTTCTCGCCGCGTCGGGTGATCCACGGCGCCCAGTCGTTGCGGAACCAGAGAGTCGGCAGCACATGCAGCTCGGCCTCCTCCGGCCCCCGGTTCGCCAGGGTGATCTTGATCAGGATGTCCTCGGGCGACGCCTTCGCATATTCCACGAACACGTCGAAATAGCGGTCTTCGTTGAAGATGCCGGTGTCGAGCAATTCGTACTCCATCTCTTCCCGGCTCCGGCGTCTGTTCGTCTCCACCAGATCGCTGTAGGGAAAGGCCGCCTGCGGGTATTTGTAGAGAAACTTCATGTAGGAATGCGTCGGCGTACTGTCGAGATAGAAGTAATATTCTTTGACGTCTTCGCCGTGGTTGGCTTCGCTGTTGGTCAGACCGAACAGTCGTTCTTTGAGAATCGGGTCCTTGCCGTTCCACAGGGCCAGGGCGAAACAGAGCCGCTGCTTATCGTCGGAAATGCCTCCCAACCCGTCTTCGCCCCAGCGATAGGCCCGGGAACGGGCATGATCGTGTGTGAAGAAGTTCCACGCATCCCCGCCGTAACTGTAATCCTCCCGAACGGTTCCCCACTGACGCTCGCTCAGGTACGGCCCCCAGTGCTTCCAGTTTGGACCGTCCTCACGCAATCGTCGATGCTCCACTGTGTCAGCCATGAGATCCTCCCTTCAGGATTCTTCCTTCAGCAGATTGTTCTTCCTGCCCAATGAACCGATGAATCGGTCAACGTCGACTCCGCCGTAGGCGCACTTCCTCATCATCGTGAGGAGCGAGGGTCGGCGATCGGTGACCAATTCCTTCACCTGGTCTTGGCAGCCCTCGTACGACCTGCTCGCTTTTCCTTGGGTCGCGCTTCCTTCTCGGCTGTCTCGCCGCGTAAGCCTCCTCGCGCCAGCCACTGGTCCGGCTTCATACGGGCGAAGAACGGGATCATCGCCCCGATCAGGCCGGTCCATCCGGTCTGATGACTGGCGCCAAGTCCGGCGCCGTTGTCGCCATGGAAGTATTCATAGAACAGCAGGTGATCCCGCCAATGGGGATCGTTCTGAAATTTCGTCGCTCCGCCGTAGACGGGACGGCACCCCTCCCGATCGCGTGTGAAGATCGCCGTGAGCCGGTCGACAATCTCACGTGCCACTTCAAACAAATTCATATACTTCCCGGACCCCGTTGGGCACTCCACCTTGAAGTCATCGCCGTAGTAGGCATAGAAACTAAGCAGTGCGCGGATGATCAAGACGTTGACGGGCGACCAGATCGGGCCGCGCCAATTGGAGTTGCCGCCGAACATGCCCGTATTGGATTCCGCCGGCAGATAATCGACCCGGTACTCCTGACCATGGACGGTGAACACATAGGGATGCTCCAGGTGATGACGTGACAGTGATCGAATTCCATAGGGACTGAGAAATCGTTCTTCGTCGAGCATCCGGGTGAGGACGCGGCGGAGCTTGTCCTCGTTCAGAATCGCCAGCAGCCGGCGTCCGTCCACGCCGGGCTTGGTGAGGGGCGCGATGTTCGCGACCAGATCCGCATTTCGATTGAGAATTCGACGGGCGTGCTCCACGGCCCTGGGAAATCGCGCAAGGAATTCGGGCGGGATCACGGTGGCGGCACAGAGCGGGAGCAATCCCACAAGCGAACGCACTTTGATCCGGGTCGCCGTGCCGTCCGGAAAACAGAGGACGTCATAGAAGAATCCATCTTCTTCATCCCAGAGTTCATCCTGATGCAGGCCCACACGATCCATTGATCCGGCGATGCGAAGGAAGTGTTCCACGAACTTGACCGCCATCTCCTCATAAATGGGGTCGTTCTCCGCCAGTTCAAGCGCAATTTGGAGCATGTTCTGACTGAACAGCGCCATCCAAGCCGTGCCGTCCGCTTGTTCCAGATGACCCCCGGTCGGAAGCGGCGCACTTCGATCGAAGACGCCGATGTTGTCTAAGCCGAGGAACCCTCCCTCGAAAATGTTCCGGCCGTTCGGGTCCTTGCGGTTGACCCACCAGGTGAAATTCAGCAGTAATTTTTGAAAGGCGTGTTCCAGAAATCGGACATCTCCATGACCACGTTGTTGTCGTTCCATCGTGTACACAAAGTAAGTCGCCCAGGCGTGCACCGGCGGGTTGACGTCGCCGAAATTCCATTCGTAGGCCGGAATCTGTCCGTTCGGATGGAGATAGACCTCCCGCAACATCAGGTTGAGTTGTTGTTTGGCGAAATCGAGGTCCACGATGGCCAGCGCGACGGTATGAAAGGCCAGGTCCCACGCCGCATACCAGGGATACTCCCACTTGTCCGGCATGGAGATCACATCGTCATTCAACATGTGGAACCATTGCTGGTTGCGCACATTGAGCGATTTGACGGCACCGGGAAGATTGGCCTTATGTTCGGCCAGCCATTCCTCCACATCAAAGTAGTAGTACTGTTTGGTCCACAACATCCCCGCCATCGCCTGCCGCGTCACGGCCGCCCGATCCTTGTCTACCGAGGGCGGGATGATCGAGGCATAGAACTCATCCGCCTCGCGCTTGCGGTCCGCGACCATCCGTTCGTAGCGATCGCCGAAGGGGGCGCTGCTCTTGGAGCCGGCGGTTTCGCTCGGCGCCACGCTGCTCAGGCGCAAACGGATGACCGTGGATTGACCGGCTTCGATCGCGAGATGATAGTGCGCGGCCGCTTTGGTCCCCGTGCGGTAGGGGTTGACGGCGTCGGCCTTCCCATGGACCAGGAAATTGTTGATTCCGTCTTTGACATAGGGCGTCCGATTGGCCGCGTTAAAGAGGCGCTGCATATTGCTCTCGTTCTCGGTGAACAACAGCGGCACGTCACCCTCACAGTACAGGTATCTGTCTCCCAGCTCGGGATGCGATGCGGCCATAACGCTGACACGAGGGGGACCCGCTGCCTGTTCCATGTCCGGCTTGACGGCATTCTGCGACCATGACCAGGTGTTCCGAAACCAGAGGGTCGGCAGCACATGCAACGCAGCCCGCTCCGGGCCGCGGTTGTGCACCGTAATCTTGACGAGCACCTCTTCCGGATCTTCTTTGACATACTCCACGAAGACATCGAAGTACCGGTCCTCGTCGAAGATGCCGGTATCCAGCAACTCGTATTCCATTTCCTCTCTGGTCCGCGCCCGATTGCCTTTCACGAGATCCTCGTAAGGAAAGGCGGCTTGCGGATACTTATAGAGGTACTTCATGTAGGAATGCGTCGGCGTGCTGTCCAGGTAGAAATAGTACTCCTTCACGTCCTCGCCGTGGTTCCCTTCGCTGTTGGTCAGGCCGAACAGCCGCTCCTTGAGAATCGGGTCCTTGCCGTTCCAGAGGGCCAGCGCGAAGCAGAGCCGTTGCTTGTCGTCTGAAAACCCGGCCAGGCCGTCCTCCCCCCAGCGATAGGCTCTGGATCTGGCCTGATCGTGGGTAAAATAGTCCCAGGCATTCCCGTCGTGGCTGTAATCCTCCCGAACCGTCCCCCATTGCCGCTCGCTCAGATAGGGCCCCCATTTGCGCCATGGGACATTTTCTTCACGAGCTGCATCCAATCGCTTGGCTTCCTCGGTCATGACCTACCTCCTTGGTCCTGGTGCCCCACGACAACCCGGTGCACCGACGGCCGATCCCGTCTCACTCCGGGCCGACTTGCGCATTCTACTTGTCCATCCGAACAACTGCTACTGTCAGTTTTGACAGTCTGTTCCGCAGGTTCTGAGCTCGCGACCTCGGGTAGTTTCCCTCCCTGCCAAGAGAGGCAACCAGGGGGAGGACCGAATCGACAGCCAACTCCGACGCCTCCTCATGGCATCAGCTTTGAACGAAGCGTCAGGGGTTGTTCGAGCGCATCCGCGCCATGCGCACATCGACAGAATGGCGATCAGCCGTGAGGAGACGGCATCGTCATGTTTGCGCTTCTGTGAAATATCTCCTTGGATCGAGCAGGTTGCGGAAAGACCTTCCGTTCATCCTTCGAGGGCCTCAGGACGAACGGAGCGGTCGTTGAATACAATGGGATTTTCCGATCCTGCCGAGCCTGTCGAACCACACACAGCGAGTTTTCCGCAGGCTGCTGGAGATGGATCGTGAGCGAGTAAGGGACAGGTAGCCGTCATCGAGTGGCATGTGTTTTGAATGGCAGGAAGACGAACGGAGGGTTTGATCACCGACATTTGGCAGGCGATAGAGGTCAACGCACAAGACACAGGCTCTGACGAGGGAGGGCAGACATGGCGAAGACGATCGTGTTTTGCGCCGACGGAACCTGGAACAATCCATACGAGGACGAAACCGCTGATCATCCGGCGGATCCGACGAATGTCTATAAGCTCTTCCTTTGTCTCGCCGGCTCGCTCTCGTACGATTCTTTGCTGAATGCCGATGAACAGGAAAAGACACTCGCCGAGAATGGGCGGACTCGACAGGTTGCCAAGTACCTTCACGGCGTTGGAGATTCGCGCAACCCTATCAACAAGCTCCTGGGAGGCGCATTTGGCGCAGGAATTATTTCTCGCATCGTGCGAGGCTATACGTTTATTTCCAGGAATTACGCGCCGGGCGACGATATCGTCATCGTCGGGTTCAGCCGCGGCGCCTATACGGCACGGGCCTTGGCCGGCTTGATTGCGTCACAAGGCCTGCTGAGCCCGCAGATCACAGGCGATCGAGAACGGGCCTACCGATGCGGCGCTGAAACGTGGTATCGCTACCGCCAGACGACGATGGCCAAGCCATCCGGCCTTGCCCATCTGGCTGAAATCGTGAGCGATCTTCCGGCCTTTGTCTCCAGCCGCTCACTCAAGGATGGAGACTTCACCGCAATCGACCGCATCGCCTCCGTTGCGGTCTGGGACACCGTGGGGGCCATGGGATTTCCGGATTATGAGGGCAGGGGCAATCGCGTGGACGCCTTTAAGTTTGTGAATACCCAATTGAGTCGGAAAGTGGACCATGGGTTCCATGCGGTGGCACTGGATGAACGACGCGATGATTTTAAGCCGACGCTGTGGGATCCTGCGACCAATGTCGTCCAGCTCCTCTTTCCCGGCGCCCACGCGGATGTCGGAGGAGGGTACCCCACCGCTCATGGCGAGAGCGGCCTGTCGGACGGCGCCCTGAAATGGATGATTGCGAACCTCGCCCAGATCGGTGTGAACGTCTTACCGTCTCCTCCTTGTTCGATCAATCCCGATCCGCAAGGCACGGCTCATCAGCCATGGGCGCACGCGCCATGGAATCTCCCGGGCATCTCATTAGGACCGAGAAGTTTCCCTGCCGGCATGAAACAAGACCCCTCGATCGCAGCACGCATGGCGGCAATCTCGGCCGTCGCCGAGCCGGGAGCACCCCCGATGCCATACCGGCCGACGAATCTTCCAGTCTAGCCCCGCTGTTCCGCTCGTGCCTCCGATCAGGAAGACCTAGCCCTCCCTTCGATCACCCTGTCATCCCTACGATCACCCTGTCATCCCTTACATTTCGTGCCTCATCCGCTCGTTCATGAATAGTGCACACTGCTGAGGACGTCGGAGCCGATCGCCCAGACGCAGTCGATGCCAAGAACAATCCGACATTCGTGTTAACACCCGCCTGGATGGCACAGAAAATTGTGTTGTGAAACCGACGGTCTATATGCTACTTGCTAGCCCGTAATAGATAGAATGACAGGTCCTGTTGTGCATACGAAGCGCCTGCCTGACGCTGGTCTCTACTCGAACAGGATCTCGGAGGGCGGGAGCCCTTTCATCTGAACCTGAACACGTGAGATCATTCATCCTAAAACCGTTGATTTTGTCCGACAAGTTGTTGCGTCCGAATCATTCTTTGGCCGCTCCGTCGCTGCAAGAAGTGCGACCGAACCAAACCAGCAACTGAAATGGTCCAATTGATTCCCAACGGCCATTCACAGAAGGCCAGTCTCGATAGAGTACTCGTTCATGGCATCGCCTGGGCCGGCGGGATGCGATGGCTGGCCCAAGGTATCGCCTGGCTCTCTTCACTCATTATCGTCCGCCTGCTCCAACCGGAGGATTACGGTTTGGTGGCGATGGCTGGAACCTACCTGGCACTCGTTCAATTGACCTTTGAATTTGGTCTCGGTGCGACAGTGTTGACCAGACCGCTGGACAAGATTCAGCTCGCCCAGATCAACAGTTTTTGCGCCCTGCTCGGCCTTGGCGGATTTCTCCTTTCTTTGATGGTTTCGGTTCCCATCGCCTTGTTTTTCGATGCCCCTGAATTGCGTTGGGTCGTGGTTGTGATGAGCGTGTCTCTTCTGCTCTCGGCATTTCGCACCGTTCCATATGCGCTCCTTGAGCGGGAGTTGCGTTTCAAATTCCTTGCAGTGCTGGAGACGGCCCAAGCCTTGATCCAGGCGTTCTGCATGATATTGTTCGCTTTTTTTGGATTCGGCTATTGGACTCTCGTCTTCGGCGGACTGATCGGCGGGGCGCTGTCAACCGTAGTTGTCGTCATCAAACACCCCTGCGCCTTCGCTTGGCCCTCCCGACAATCTCTGAGCGGCGGCGCGTTGACATTCGGCTGGCAAGTTCTCGCATCCCGGCTCTCATGGTACGTGCAAACCCAATCACACTTTCTGATCGGCGGACACCTCTTCGGAACGGCCGCCCTCGGCGCCTACTCGGTCGCATGGTCGCTCGCCAGTTTGCCCGTTGAAAAGGTCACCGCGTTTGTTGGACGTGTGAGCTTTCCATTTTTCGCCTCCATTCAGAATGATTCCGCCTCGCTGCGGCGCTATTATCTCGGACTGACTGAAAGCCTCGGCTTGGCGACTTTCGGACCGGCGGTGGGGTTAGCCGTCGTGGCGGAAGAATTTGTTGCCATCGTCCTTGGTGACAAGTGGCTCGGCGCTGTTCTTCCTCTTCAACTCTTGGCCCTTTCGGCCACCTTCCGATCAATAGACCCGATGCTGGCCCAGCTTCTCTTTGTTCGAAGCGAGGCGGGCTATTACATGCGCGTCATGATTGTCGCGGCAGTCGCTCTGGTAGGATCATTCGCTTTTCTGAGTCAATGGGGTATTGCCGGGCTCGCCGCCGTCTGGATTGTGGTCTACCCGTTGACCACTCTGCCGGTGTATCGGCGTGTGTTCCACAGCCTCGAGCTTTCTTGGAAGGAGTTTCTCAAGGCGCTTCAGCCCGCACTCAATGCCTCACTCATCATGGCCGTTGTCACGATGGGGTTGAAACTGATCCTTCCAGTGGATTGGCCGATGACGCTTCGGCTGGCGACTGAAGTGCTTACAGGAGGCACCGCTTATCTGGGTACCCTCCTGTTGTTCTATGGCGACCGTCTTGCCGCCTTCCGCAACTATGCCGGTTCCTTTCGTAGCCAGCCTATGACCATGCTGCCTGTCGACACGAAACATCCGACATAGCGAGAAAGGGAATTTTCTCCTCCGGTCGCGCGACCAACAGATTGCCACATGGAGATTGCCGCAGGGCGATGGCGGCGGGTCGTCGAACCCTTGGCTCTGGCGGTGATCCAGAATGAACGTGCGTAGCCCTTGTATCCGACCGGAAAGACAGACTCGATCGCCGACTCCCGGAAACCGAGCGGGGGGAGTTTCTCTCTGACTCACGGGCGTCTCCCTCCCTTGGTATTGTGAGCGCCCCTGACCATCAAGGGTTGGGCCGAGGCCGCACCACGATCGACACGCGAATTCAGACCGGGGACGATGCAACAAAGCAACCAGCCAGAGCACCCTGTCGTGATCATCGGCGCCGGCCCGGCCGGGCTCACAGCGGCGTACCAGCTTGCCAAGGCCGGTGTCCGGTCCATCGTCCTGGAGAAAGATTCGATGGTCGGCGGGATATCGAGAACCGTTAAATACAAGGGCTACCATTTTGATATTGGAGGACACCGTTTTTTCACCAAGGTTCAGGCTGTTGAGAATCTTTGGCGAGAGATGCTTCCTGAGCAGGACTTCCTGCACCGTCAAAGGTTGTCGCGCATCTACTACAACCGCAAATTCTTTTTTTATCCGCTCCGGCCTGGTAATGCACTATGGGGACTGGGCCTGTGGAACAGCTTGCTCATCGGCATCAGTTATCTGTGGGCGCAACTGTTTCCTCAGACTCCAGAGGATAACTTCGAGCGGTGGGTCTCCAATCGGTTCGGCAAACAGCTCTACCGAACCTTTTTCAAGACCTACACGGAAAAGGTGTGGGGGCTGCCCGCCGACCAAATCGCGGCCGAATGGGCCGCGCAGAGAATTAAGGGGTTGTCATTGCTGGTCGCGGTCAGAAATGCCCTCCTCAAACAGGACTCGAAAGGCCAGAATGTGGTGAAGACCTTGATCGATTCCTTCCATTATCCCAAGCGCGGCCCGGGGATGATGTGGGAGAACACTGCGGAACTGCTTGAGAAAGAAGGCAGCCGCGTCCGTCTGGAGGTTGCGGTCGAACGGATTCATTGGACTCACAATCAGGTGAGGGAAATCGAGATCAAGAGCGGGGGCGAACGTGAACTTCTGGAGGGCACACACTTCATCAGTAGTATGCCGATTCGGGAACTGATTCAAAAGCTCGACCCGCCTGCGCCGGAGCACGTACTCCAGGCAGCCGAGCGCCTTCACTATCGAGATTTCCTGACCGTCGCCCTCATCATCAACAAAGACGACCTGTTTCCCGATAATTGGATCTATATCCACGATCCACAGGTTCGGGTCGGCCGAATTCAGAATTTCAAGAATTGGAGTCCTCACATGGTTCCCGACCCAACCAAGACCTGTTTGGGACTCGAATACTTCTGCTTCGAAGGCGATGGATTGTGGACCATGGCCGACAAGGATCTGATCGAACTTGCCAAGGAAGAGCTCGAAGCCATTGGCCTATCCCAGGGGAACGATATCGAGGATGGGATGGTGGTCAGAATGCCGAAAGCCTATCCTGTCTATGACGGAACCTACCGCGAAGCCCTGGACCAGATTCGGCGGTTCCTGGAGCGATTTGAAAACCTTCAAGTCGTCGGTCGAAACGGGATGCATAAATACAACAACCAGGACCATTCTATGTTTACGGCCATGCTCGCCGTTGAGAACATCCTCGGTGCCAGACATGATCTCTGGATGGTGAATACCGAGCAGGAGTACCACGAAGAGACCGTCAGCCGGGTGGTAACGCCCAGGTCTCAGATCGAAGCTCTGACGGCGACACAGCCGCGCGTTCCATTGCCGGCCGTGTCTTCCGTGAGCGATAGTCTGATTTCGACCTTCGCGAAGATGGACAAGCTCGCCTTTGCGACGGCCGTGGGATCCGTTTCAGGATTGGTGACATTCATGGCGACATTGTGGCTGGTGCTCAAGAGCGGGAGTCCGGTTGGGCCACATCTGGAGCTCCTGCAACAGTTCTTTGCGGGTTATACGGTGACGGTCGAAGGGGCGTTCGTCGGGTTGGCCTATAGTTTCTTCTGGGCTTTCTTATGGGGATGGTTGTTTGCGTATCTCCGGAATCTATCCCTTGGATTTGTCGTCTACCGAGCGAAGCGGAAGGTGGAAATGTTGACCTTCCGGGAGTTCTTGGACCATTTTTAATAATCTCGCTCGATCGGGAGATTGCACCATGCGAAGCTGGACGTCATCAGAGGACGAGAAATTATTCAGCGCGATCCTTCGGTTGAACAGCAAGGTGTTCGGGTTGGTGTTGGGGCTTCTGATCGGATCGATGATCTTCGTTGCGACCAATTGGCTCGTGATCAAGGGCGGCCATGTAACACCGGAAGGCGAGCATGTGGTCGGACCTCATCTGCAACTCCTCAGCCAATTCTTTATCGGGTATCGTGTGTCCTTCGTGGGAAGTCTGATCGGATTTGCCTATGGCTTCGCCCTCGGCACGCTGGGAGGCGCGCTCGTCGGATGGATTTACAACAGAATCGTCGATCTTCGAAATTGAACACACGCACCGGTACGGCGATGAAATTCGGTCTCATCGGAGCCGGTTGTATCGGCCAGATTCGTGCACGGGCACTGGCCAACCTCACCAATTGCTCGCTCGTGGCCATCGCCGATACCGATCCGGTGAGAGCGGGGGCGGTACCGAGAGCGAACGAGATCCACATATTGACGGATTATCGGAGCCTCTTGGCCTGCGATGATGTGCAGGCCGTCATCGTTTCCACACCCCCTCAGTTCCACGAAGAGATCGTCATCGCCGCGCTCCAATCCGGCAAACACGTTCTCTGTGAAAAGCCATTGGGCAACACCGTCGATGCCTGCCGGCGAATGGTCGATGTTTCACGAAGATCGGGGATGACACTCGCGACAGGGTTTAATCACCGCTACTTTCCTCCGATCCGATATCTCAAGCATGCTATCGACACGGGCCTCATAGGAGAATTGGATCATGTCCGGGCCTTTGCCGGACACACCGGTCTGTCCGAGTTCAGGAACTCATGGGAGCACGACAAGAAGATCATCGGCGGCGGGGCGTTAATGGACGTCGGCATTCATCTCATCGATTTGGTTCGCTATCTCTTAGGGGAGGTCGACGAGGTGTACGGATTCGCCTCCAACCGAATCTGGAACTTGGAGAACTCCGAGGATAACGGTATCGCGCTGCTGCGAAGCCCGCAGGGCAAGCCGGCCATCCTGCAGGCCACATGGACCGAATGGAAGGGATACAGATTTTATCTCGAAGCGTATGGTGACAAGGGTATGGTTCGGGCCTACTACGCACCGATGATGAATCTCCTGGTTCATCAGGAACGGCCGGGAGCGCCTCGGAAAAGAACTATGCGGTTTTATCCCATGACGATGCTGAGGGAGAAAGTGTTCGGATGGCAATCGTCGGTCATTCGGATGTTCCAGGAAGAACTCACAGATTTCGTCCGTCTGACCAGGGGAGAAAAGACCGAGGTGGCGGATGGTTTTGCAGGATTTCGGGCTGTTGAAATTGCGCATGCGGTCTACCGTAGTAGTGAAGCCCATACCGCAATTCGCCTAACGGACCGCTGCTAGCGTCCGATGTGTTGGATGCCTATGACCACCCACCACCCCGCCGTCACGGACTTCAAGACAAAGGACGCGTCAAGCTACAACGCCGTCGCACAGAGCTTTGACCGCCTCGTGGCTCACTTGTCCGCTCCGATCGCAGCTCGACTCGTGGAACTTGCCAAACTCGGTCCAGAGGAGCGCGTGCTGGACGTTGGGACAGGAACCGGAATCGTCGCGCTTCACGCGGCCCGGATGGGGCCGTCCGGGAAGGTCACCGGCGTTGACTTGTCTGCAGGCATGCTTGCAGTGGCAAGACGGAATGCGACACGGGGAGGGATGGCGGGACGCGTCGAGTTTCGACGGATGGATGCGGAATCGCTGGCATTCGCGAATGCCTCCTTTCACGCGGTTGTCTCTTTGTTCGCCTTGCGTCACTTCCCACATCCGGAAACCGCCTTGAGAGAAATGCACCGAGTGCTCCGTCCCGATGGTCGCTTGGTTCTTGCGGTTGGAAGCGGCGCGCCGTGGCTGTCTGTGCGGGGAGTCGTCCACCGGTTGAAGCTCTTGCCTCAACTCTTGCGTCGCCTCCAAGGGAAGCAACTCGTCGCGTGCGCATTTCTTGACGGCCTCGTCGAATCGTATATCCCGACTTCACGCAAGGCCGAGGAAGCCGCCTGGACACAAGGGCATAGGCCGATGACACAATCAGTCCCCGCGCTTCTTCGAGACGCTGGATTTCAGGATGTTCGCTGGGAGTGGCGAGGACAGCAAACCATCGTCACCACCGCAGAAGAATTTTGGGAGCTCCAAACGACGTTGTCTTCCCTGTCGAGAAAACGTCTGGCCGAAGCCTCACCCGAGGTCGTGGAGCGTGTGCGGCAGAAATTTATGACCACCTGTCGCGAGGTCGTGTCGCATGGCGGCGAGCTGGTCTATCCGTCGGGAGCACTCGTGGTGTCGGCTCGCCGGCCTCAAGACGGATCGCTTCGCGAGCCACCACAAGAACGTCGTTGTCCGCAGGGGTAACCTCGGATGTCTCCACGGGGAGAGGTCTGGTGCGCGTGATGAGCAAGAGACCAGCGCAGCAGCTTGCGATTGCAGGCGTCAGCCTCGCTCTGACGATTGGATTATTTTTTGTCGTGCAATCCAAGGACTCCATCTTTCGATGGAGCATGGCGTCGGGGTACACCGGACTCGCGCTGTTAGGCACCTCGCTCGTCATCGGCCCATGGAACGTGATTCGAGGGGCTCCCAATCCGATCAGCACCCACTTGCGCCGGGATATAGGGATCTGGGGAGGAGTGGTCGGCCTCGTGCATACCGTGCTGGGTTTGCAGGTACATATGAGGGGAAAGTTCTGGCTCTACTTTATCTTTTCTCCGGAGGAGTCTCATCGAATTCCCCTGCGATACGATCTCTTTGGGTTTGCCAATTACACCGGCTTGGCGGTCGCGATGATCCTGTTGCTCCTCCTGAGCTTATCAAATGACTCCTCGCTGATCCGCCTCGGCCTTCATCGCTGGAAAGCTCTTCAGCGCTGGAACTACGCGGGGTTTCTTCTGTTGGTGCTCCACGGCGCAGCCTATCAGTTTATTGAGAAAAGAGGCCCGGGCTTTATCGTCCTCTTCGCCATATCGGTCCTCCTGGTCTGCGCATTCCAAGTCTCGGGATTCCGAGCGATCCGGAAGGAAAAGCGCGTTGCATTACCCGGCTCCCTTGCGTCCAGAGATTGACTGTATCGAGAGCGGCCGCCGTGCTCGGGGTCGGCCGTTGCGTGCGAAACAGCGATGCACCCTGTTCACCGCCTCCGAGCCCAATCCATACTCGTGCGGGAAGCGTGAACGGCACTCATGGAGAACCCGTTAGTCATGTACCGATGAAGATCTTAGTATTATCACGAAACTACCCCAACAACGTGATCGCCGGGTTAGGCTTATGGGTCAAACGTCTCGTGGACGCGTGCGCGAAGAGCTGCGAACTGAAAGTGATCTCGCCGGTCCCCTATGTACCTCCGTTTGCCCGGTCCGATTATTACGCCCGCTTTCGAGCAATTGTTCGGTCTTGCCAGGCACACGGCACCGAAGTGTTCTATCCTCGTTTTCTCGCGGGGCCCGCTCAAGTGTTTTATTCCACCGAAGCGCTTCGGTATTACCTGGGCATTCGCGCACTCGTTGAGAGGATTCACAAAACCTTTCCCTTTGGACTGATTCATGCTCATTTTGGATTTCCCGATGGCGTTGTGGCCGCCTGGTTGGGCAAGCAATACGGAATTCCGGTTGTCGTCACCCAACATGCGCTTTGGCGGCCCAACCGGATGGAGAAGATGCACTGGGTTCGTCGACAGGCCATGTGGGCCGTCCGGAACAGTGTGTTTCAGATCGCCGTCAGCAGTTCGGTAAAACGAAGCATGGAACATTTCATGGGTGACCTCGATCAAGTTCGAGTCATCCCGGTAGGGGTGGACGGCTCGATCTTCCACCCCGTCGCAACCGACACTCGGGATGTCCACCAGATCCTGTACGTAGGCTTCCCCAACTACAATAAGGGCGTTGATCTGCTGTTGCAGGCGATGACACAGGTCTCACGACGACACCCCAAGGCCCGTTTGGTGTTGGTCGGCGGGAGCTTCTACAAGGATACCAACAAACAGGAGCAACACCTTCGTGCCATGACCGAGAAGATGGGCCTTCAGGAGCGCGTCGTCTTCGCCGGTCATAGACCCCCCGAGGAAGTGGCCCAGTTCATGAGGCGCAGCGCTCTGCTTGTCCTACCCAGCCGCGCCGAAAGTTTTGGGGCGGTACTGGTGGAAGCGCTGGCCAGCGGAATTCCTGTTGTGGCAACACGCTGTGGCGGGCCAGAAGACATCGTGACCGATGAGGTTGGAACCTTGGTTGCTACCGAGGACGATCACGCCTTAGCACTGGCGATAGAGAGGGTGCTCTCGCAGTTGACCGCCTATCACCCTGACCGGCTACGAGCCTATGCACTGGAGCACTTTTCGTGGAACCGCATCGCCGCAGAAACGCACGCGCTCTACGATGAGGCCCTGGCGATGGGCCGGAGGGAGGAGTGCGCCCGGGCGGTTTCCAACGGTCTGCTCGGCTAATCTCATGCTGCGCCCATGCGTCCCAGAGCCACCGCGGGTCGAAGACGGTGGCCTGCCTTGTCGGAGTCGCTGATGGAGTTGGCGATCAATGGCCTCCGCCTGATGGGAAGACGTTACGGAGTAGGCCGGTACATTGAATACCTCCTGCGTCACTGGAGCGTGACGGATCATCCCTTCGCGCGGATCGTTGTCTATACACCGGGTCCGGTGGATTTGAGTCCCTGGCCGTTCGCCACGATCGAACATCGGATCGTGCCGACCGGCGGTTCCTCTGGCTATTGGGAACAAGTGGTGTTGGCGAGGCTTCGCCAAAAGCACGACATTCTATTTTGTCCGAGCTATGTCATCCCCATTATGGGCGCCGGGAAAACAGTGGTGACCCACCTGGGCTCATACGAGGCGCTGCCGTCGGCTTTTCCTCTCTTAGAACGATGGAAGAGCCGGTTGCTTTACCAACTGAGCGCCAAACGAGCCGATCATGTGATCACCGTATCAGAGTCGTCCAAGCGAGACATCGTGCGTTTCTATGACATTCCCCCCGCGAAGGTGAGTGTGATCTACCTTGGCGTCGATCCCTTGTTCAGACCCATCACGGAAGCGGATCTCTTGGCCTCGACACGGAAGCGGTTTTTCGGCGTCGATCGCCCGTACATTCTCTTTGTCGGGAAACTATCGGCCCGACGCCACATTCCCGAACTCATCGCGGCGTACGGTTCACTCAGGCGCACCCGGATGATTCCACATGGCCTGCTGCTCGTCGGATCTGATACGATTGGCCAAAACATCCCCCAGCTCGCACAGATGCACGGCGTATCCAAGGATCTCGTTCATCAGGACTTTGCGTCCCACGAAGAACTGGTTCGGATCTACAATGCCGCGGACCTCTTCATCTATCCTTCCTCCTACGAAGGATTCGGGATTCCGGTGCTAGAGGCCATGGCTTGCGGTGTTCCGACCATCACATTGAGAAACTCTTCCTTCCTCGAATTTGCAGCCGACACCGTGTACTTAGCTCGCGACGGAGGTGCGCAGGAACTGTCCGAGGCCATCGAGCGCGTGCTGGATTCACAGGAGTTGCGAACAAAAATGAAGACGACCGGGCCAGTACAAGCGCAACGGTTCGGCTGGGCCTCGATTGCAAGACAGACCATGGCGGTCCTGACCGGCGTGGCAAACCCATGAGGCACGAAGATGAGCACGAGCGATAGCGGCGACGTTTCGGTCCGAGTACCGCTCCAGCACGCCGTCCCCGAACGGCAATTCGTCCGATTCAAGCGGATCATCCTCGTGAACCCCCCAAGTCCACCTGGATATGTCGCCAATCGTGACTCCATGGGAGGATTTGGACAACTCTTTCCCTCGGGGGCTCCGGTCTTCCCCGCGTTAGACTTCGCCTACCTTGCAAGTTACCTGTGGGACAAGGGTCTCCGGATTGACGTGATCGAGAGCCAAGGACTGGACCTGACAACCGATCAGCTCGTGGCACGGATCACCGACATCGTCCGCGAAGACCCGGCGCCACAAGTCCTGGTGGTTGCGCGAATTTCCGCTCCGTCGCTCGATTGGGATTTGTCCATTTTGGCGGAGATCAGGGCTGCCGTGCCGGGGAGCACCGCGGCCGTCTACGGTCCGGTCGTCCCACATGTCCTGCATCGTCTCCGAGAAGAACCCTGTCTCGATTACCTACTCCAAGGCGAACCGGACGAGACCGTGGTTGAACTGGCGAACGGTCTGCCGGAGGAAGGCATTCTCGGACTCAGCTACCGCTCAGGAGAATCCTGGAGGAGTTCCCCGGCACGACCCTTTTTGAAAGAGTTGGATCAACTTCCTTTCCCGAAATGGGAATTGTTGCCATATCGCCGGTACACCCTTCCGAAATCCTCCACGACAGCGGCCCTTCCCTTTCTGCCGATGATCACGTCACGCGGTTGTCCCTACGGATGCCACTACTGCCCATACCCTGTCGCGCAAGGACTGCCGTGGCGTTACCGATCGCCGCAGAATGTCGTCGATGAAATCGAGCATCTCGTCAACGATCTGGGCATCCGGTACATATTGTTCCGAGATCCCATGTTTTCCATGAAGCAGAGTCGCGTCCGCGAGATCTGCGGCGAGATTCTTCGTCGCCGCCTCGCGTTGAAGTGGAAATGCGAAACACGGCCGGATTGCCTCGATGAAGAAACGGTCAAAGCGATGGCCGCAGCGGGATGCGATGGCATCAATTTCGGTGTGGAGAGTGTCGAGGTCGAAATTCAATCCGGCGTCGGGCGAAAACCGATCCCAAAAGAAAGGATCATCGAGATGACCGCCCTTTGCCGAAGGCACGGCATCAAGACATTTTGCTTCTTTATCATCGGTCTGCCTGGCGATACGCGGCACACGATTCTCAATACAGTGGAATTCGCCGTCCGCTTGCGGTCCAACTGGGTGCAGTTCACGGCGGCCACGCCGTTTATCGGGACGAAACTTCGCGAATGGGCCGTCGGCCAAGGATTGGTCACCGCATCAGAATATGCGTATGTCAACAGCCATGAAGCCACTGTCGGGAACGGGAGTCTCTCCAAACAGGAGGTGGAGGCCCTTCACCGTTTCGCCAAATTTTTTGAGCGCTATCTGATCAATCGATTCGGGATCTTGAAGGACGACAATCGACGAGATGCGGTCTACCGTCTCGCCCATCAATCTGCCGATTGGGTCACGGCCGTCGTGGCCAGGGCGGCATTCGCCATGGGTCGTCGTTGGCTGGAACGTACCGCTTCTCCCTTACGCGGGTCGTGACGCGATGCGTGCGTTCGGTGGCTGATCAGCCATGCCCATGACCATTCTCGTAACCGGGGCCACTGGATTCTTAGGATCTCATCTGGTCCAGCGTCTTGTGGAGGAGGGGCATCGTGTCAAAATTCTCACCCGACCTGGTTCCTTGTCGGGTGTCCGACGAAACCTTCGCGTGGAAGCGATCACCGGGGATGTGACCAACCAGCGTGAGACGTCCGAGGCGATTCATGGATGTGACGTGGTCATTCACGCCGCCGCCAATCTCAGCTATTGGGGAAACGATCGTTCTGTCCTGGAACAGGTGAACGTTGAAGGTACGCGAAACGTGGTCCACGCGTGTCGCCTGAACGGAGTGACGCGGCTCATTCATGTCAGTTCTGTGGCTGCCATCGGTATTCCCGATTCACCCGAGCACCCGGCGGGCGAAGAGTTTCTCTTTAATCTCGAAGGAAAGAGCCTGCCGTATCACCTTTCCAAGCACAAGGCCGAGCAAATCGTTCTCGATGAAGTGAATCGAGGGCTCGATGCCGTGATCGTGAATCCCGCCTCCATCTTTGGACCGTACCGGACGACCTATCGCGGAGCCGACATGCTTCGAAAAGTCCGACAGACGAGAATCGTCCCATACTTCACGGGCGGGATCTGTGTGGTTCATGTCGATGATGTCGTCAGTGGGATTCAGGCTGCCTTGCGACATGGCACGATCGGCCACCGATACATTTTAGGAGGCGAGAATGTCAGTTTCCTGAGTTTGGTACAACGGACGGCGGCTGCAATGGACATTCAGCGAAGGTTCGTCCCGGTGTTTCCCTTCGTCACCGCCCTGGCAGCCTCGATTCTTGAGCCGTTGGGACGCTTGCGTGGACGCCGTCCGTCTATCACCTATGTGACTCATTATTGCGCAGGTCGCTATCATTTCTATAGTTCGGAGAAGGCTGCCCGGACATTCGGATATGCTCCGCGGCCATTTGATTCGATTCTTCATGAATGTCTGCGGATGCGCATGTGCTGAAGAGGCGAGTCTGCCTCCGTGTCGTGCTGCTCCACACGGGGCACGGCCAATTGTCCGGCGCGGCCGCAGATCGTGGTCTGGATACGGACAACACAGCTCAAGCCGATACGCGAGCCGACTTTGGAGCGCCTTAGAGAATCTCCGTCCTTAGCCCGCATTATGCATGGCGGTTCGTGACGAAATGGCGGAGTCGCGTGGCGAGACGGGCGCGTCGAGGCGCGAGACCCCGAAGCATACTGGAAACAGTATGTTGAGGGGGCGAGCGGCGAGCCCGCTCGCTTTCGTGCCGAAACTTCGCACGCAGGCCTGTCGCAGCAGCAAACCCGTAATTCCAGTAGAAGCGTTCATGAATAATGCGGGTTAGGGTTACTCATGGAGGGTTGCCACCCGCGGCTGCATAGGATCAAGGAAGCACCGTGAGTCTCATGACTTCGTCCTCGGCGGAAGGTAGCAGCATCGTGAGCCCGTTGTCGTCATTGCCGCTCGTGTCGATCGTTGTGCCGGTGTTCAATGGCGAGCGATACTTACGCCAAAGCCTGGACTCTCTGATGGCGCAATCCTACCCGCGATGCGAAGTACTCCTCATGGACGATGCCTCGACCGATGGCACGTCCGCGATCGTGGCCTCGTACGGAAATCGCGTGACCTCCGTCCGCCAGCCGGAGAATGTGGGTCAATTTGCCAATGTCAATGACGGCATCGCTCGTGCGAGAGGGGAATACATTGCCGTGTTTCATGCGGATGATCTGTATCATCCGACGATCGTCGAGCAAGAGGTCACCTATCTGAATCGCCATCGGGATGCGGGAGCGGTGTTCACCCTGTACGTGTTCATCGACGAGGCCGGAAACGAATACGGGCGGCTGACCATTCCCAAGGAAGTGGCCAGTGACCGGCCGTTGCCGTATGCCTGTATCCTGAACGCGCTGCTCGAGTACAAGAACCGGTTCTTATGCGGGCCAAGCAGCATGGTTCGTGCATCGGTGTATCGAGAGATCGGGCTCTATCGTGGTCATCGGTACGGCATCGCGTCGGATCTGGACATGTGGGTGCGAATCGCGCAGAAACATTCCATCGGGATCATTCGGGAGCACCTCATGTCGTATCGCCACGGCCACGGCAATTCCACTCAGCGGCATTACCATTTGCGCACTCGGCCAGAGGGACATTTCGCCATTTTGGATGAATGCCTGGCCCATGGACCACGCGTTCCCGTCAGGGCCGAGGCATTGGCCGCCCACGAGGCACACCGGGCTGAGGATCAGATCATGTTGGCGATCAACCACTATATCCTCGGCGATCTCAAGAGTGCGACCATCCTGCTCGGTCGCATCCGACAGGGTGTCCTGCTCCGGAGCCGCAGGGTCCACCGGTTCAGGCTGGTGCTGCTCCATGTCGGCCTCAGCATCCTGGTTCGCCTTCCTCGCATTCCACCCTTGGCGAACGCCTGTTATCGCCGTTGGCATGTCAAGACCCCGCCGACTCGTGAAGCATGCTGGAACGGCGTCTCGTTCGGATGGCCATTTTAGAGACTGTTCAAGAGAGTGCCCGTGAATCAGCGCATCGCTCTCTACATCGATCCGCCGACCCACCACTTTCTCGGTGACCGGCTATTTGTGCTCGACGACGGGCGCCCGAACGGCGATCACATGAACGGACCGTACGTCTATCTGAGGGAACGGCTCGCCTCACAAGGCATCGCCGTCCATACGGCCGACCGATTGCGTGAGACTCTTACCTCGGATGCGCAGCAACAGAATGTCTATGTCTCGATGGGATACTTGGACAATTACGAGCACCTCGCCAAACGACCCGATACGGTGGTCAGCGCCTTCTTTGCGATGGAGTGCCCGATTGTCGAGCCTTCGTTGTATCGCGCACTTCATGATGTGCAGCGGCGCTTCAAGCGGATCTACTCCTGGAGCGATAGTGCGTCGTTGGAGCCGTTTGTCGGCGAGCGCCTCAAACTGGAATCGATGTGTTGGCCTCAAGCCTTCGATCGGGTGCACGACGTGTGGGGTCGGCCACGTAAGAAGTTCCTCGTGATGATCAACTCCAACAAGCTGCCGCGCCTGTATGTGCGGGAGTTGTACACGGAGCGTCTAAAGGCCGTCGAGTATTTCTCGCGCACCAACGAAATCGAATTGTACGGGCCGGGGTGGGACGGGCCGTCGAGCCGCGTGGGAAAGACATGGGTGCCGGCAACCGTACGCCGGATCCAGCGCGAGATCGTGCGCCGCTGGCATCATATCCATCCCGATCCGCTCCTGGAGGCGGCCCGTCGTGTCTATCGTGGGCAGGCCAGCACGAAACGGGACGTCCTCAGCCAGTATACTTTCGCCCTCTGCTTCGAGAACATGATCCTCAACGGCTGGATCACCGAGAAAATCTTCGACTGCTTCTTCGCGGGCACCGTGCCCGTCTATTGGGGTCCTCCGAATGTCACCGACTACATTCCCGTCGAGTGCTTTATCGATATGCGCCGGTTCGCCGATTATCAGGAGCTTCACGCCTTTCTGAAATCGCTCGATGAGAATACGATTCGACGATATAAGGAACACGCGCGGGATTTTCTGAGCTCGCCGCAGTTCAAGCCGTTCTCGAAAGAGGCGTTCGTGGATATCTTCCGTCGGATCATTCGGGAAGACGCCGGAGTGGCACTCTAACCCGCATGATTCACGATGAATGCGACTGCAACCGCCGTGCGCCCCGTTGCCATCCAGGAGCAACGGGTACCCCGGCTGCGACAAGCCATGATAGCCGAAGGTGTTGCTCCGGCGGCAACAATGAAGAGGGGCTCCGCATGGGGTACCCCTTGCTCTTCTCCATGCAATGGGTCCAACGCTTGGCGTCTTGGCGATTTCGTCACGAATTCTCGTGGATAATGAGGGCTAAGCCTCCTGGCGCTGTACTGTCACGGGTCTGGGAGAACGTATGCTTCGGATTCTCGTTGGAATCGGGACGCTGCAAGGTCTCGCCGTACTGGTGAACTTTGCCCGAACGAAGATCACCGCGCTGTTGGTCGGCCCCGAAGGTGTCGGCATCATCAGCGTGATCGATCAATTGATTCAATTCGTCGCGCACACTTGCGCCCTCAGCCTGCCGTTTGCCGCGGTCAAGTTCTTGTCCAAGGCTCACAGCGAAGGCGGCGAGGCGTTCCGCGAAGGGTATGTTCTTTTTTTCAAGGCTCTGTTGGTGCTGAGCTCGATCGGGACGGTCGTCGCGGTAAGTTTGGCGCTCTTGCGGATCGATCTCTTTCCCAAGGAACTTACATCGTACTCCACGTTGCTCGTCGTGGGGTTTCTCGGCATTCCGGGAACCGTGTTGGCCGGGTTCTTCCCGAACGTCTTGGCGGCGGGCCAGCAACCCACCGGATCGGCTCGGTTGACCCTGTATGTCGGCATGACGGTCGCGTCGGCGAGTACGGTCGGTTTGGCGATGGGAGGGTTGCTGGGATTGTATGCGGGAAGCGCAGCCGCCGTGACGATCGTCGCCGTCGCGACGGTCGGCTATCTCCGGCAGATCCTGGGGCTGGCCGTGACACGATCCTCGGCGGCGCTCCGGGTGGGATTCCACCGCTTAGGGAACGTGGTGTCCTTCAGCATCCTGTTCTATGTCAGCGCCCTCACCTCCACCGGGGCGCTGCTGGTCGCACGCTACGTCGTCTTGGAGAATTTCGGCGAAGCCGAGGCCGGTTTCCTCCAAGCCGGCATGGCGATCGCGCTGCTGATGAACGTGGTGCTCAATCCCTTGAACGGATTGTTTTTGACGCCGCAAGTCAATCGGGCGAGTTCCAAGGAAGAGAAGTTCCAGACGGCGGTGGAGTTCCAAAAACAACTGGCCATGATCCTGATGATCCTCGCGCTGCCGATGGTGCTCTTTCCGCACATCATTCTGTGGGTCGCCTTTTCATCGAAGTTTTTGGTCGTCGCGCCATACGTGTTTCTTTTCGTGCTGTGGCAGGCCTTCGTCAATCTTGGCGGCGTGTACCAGGCGCTCCTGATCGGGCTCGACGACATGGTGTCCTATACCGCCTTGACCTGTCTGGGCAACCTCCTGGCGGCCGGCGCGGTGGTGCTCCTCGCTCCGCGCTACGGCGTCGTCGGAGCGGCGATCGGATTGGCCGTGGCGAGCGCGCTTGTCTCAGTCGGGACCTTCGTCCGATTGCGACTGCGGCATGGATTTGGCTTACCCGGCACTCTGGTCTCCCTGATGAGTTACAGTCTCCTGGTCATGTTCGCATTCGGCGTCGTCTTCAGACATGCCGGCGATTGGAACCTCACCACCGTCTTTTCGAAAATCGGGGTGGCTCTCCTCGCGGTCATGGGCCTCTTGCTCTTTTTGAATCGGAAGGACAAGCTTGCCTTGTCGGCCATCTCCCATAAGATGTGGCCCGGCACCTGATGCGCGACTGCGAACGGGAACGGCGCCTGACCGAGCGCACGAGAGAACTGGCATGATGCGGGTTGCGGTGATCGGCTTAGGAGCCGTCGCCAACAATATTCACCTGCCGGCCTACCGTCGTCTGAAGGATCGGATGACGCTCGTCGCCGGGTGCGACGTCGATCCGGTCGCGCGAGCGGCGATGGCCAAGTCCGGGGCATTTCAGGAGATCTACGATGATCCGGTCAGAATGCTCGATCGGTCCAAGCCGGATATCGTGAGTATCTGTACGCCGCCGGCGCTGCATGTCCGCCAATGTCTTGAAGCGCTCGAACGCGGCTGCCATGTGTTTTGCGAGAAACCCCTGGCCGAGAGTCTCAGGGAGGCGGATATGATTATTGAAGCCTCCGCGCGCCTCCACCGCTCGGTTGTCGTCAATAGCCAGTTTCCGTACATGAACATGCATATGGCGGCCAAGCAGCGGATCGGGTCGCCGGAGTTCGGCCGACTACTGTTTTTGCACGCCTCGCAGACTTTTCGACCGACGGCGCAAACGGAAGCCGGATGGAGAGCCACGATGCAGCGCCGATTGTGTTTTGAGTTCGGAGTGCACGTCTTCGAACTGATCCGATATTTCTTCGATGGAACCCCGAACAGGCTGTGGGCCTTGATGCCGCGACCGCAGGTCGGGGGCGGTACGGAATCTTTGAATATCATTGCGATGGAATTTGCAGACGGACGCGCCGCTTCCATCTTGCTGGACCGCTTGAGCAAAGGACCAGAAAGATATCTCGACATACGCCTTGACGGAGAACATGCGGCCATGACGACATCGATCGGGGGAGAACTCCGCGTCGAGGCCGGCCTCCACACGCGCCAGCGGAGACTCTTCGCAGGCTTTCATCTGGTGAAGGGCGGCAAGGCCGTTCTCCAACAGGCCGAGAGGACGGTCGTCATCGGGAAGGACGAGATGAATCCAATGGCTTCCGCCACAGCCGTCCACTTCGGAAACTTTTTGACGGCTCTTGAGACCGGCCGTCTTCCAGCGGGTACCGCAGCGGACCACAGATCGACGCTCGCGCTGTCCCTGGCTGCGTACGACGCTGTCGAGTCGGGGAGGGCTGTGGAGATGGCTTCCTATCTGGGTCGCACCGACTAGTTGTCGGCTGTGCTTGAGGCTTGTCCATGAAGGCACGATCGAACGGCGTGTCCGCTCGAGCCCAACACCCACTTCGGGTGGCTATTGTCGGTGCCGGTCTCATGGGCCGATGGCATGCCCATGCCTCCCGTAAATCAGGGGGAACTGTGGTGGCCGTTGCGGATCAGGATCCTGCTGCAGCGAGGCGACTCGCCGGACAATCCGGGTCAGTCCAGTGCTGCATGGATGTCAAGGAACTGCTCGACCAGGTGCCGTGCGAGGTGATCCATATCTGTACGCCAATGGCGAGCCATGAAGAGATTGCCAGCTCTGCCATGGAATCAGGCAGACATGTATTGGTCGAGAAGCCTCTCACGCCGGATGCAGAGGGGACCCGACGGTTAATCCACCTGGCAGCTCGATGCGGTGTGCTCATGTGCCCGGTTCATCAGTTTGCCTTCCAGGACGGCGTACAAAAAGCGCAACGGCTGCTGAGCGCCATCGGACAGATTCTTCACATAGAAGCGACCTTTTGCTCGGCAGGCGGAGCGGGCCGCCCGGACCTTGAACTCGACGCCTTGGTGGCGGAGATTCTGCCGCACCCTTTGTCCCTGATGCAGGTGTTCCTATCGGGCCACACGATTCCGGAGAACTGGGCGGTGGTCCGTCCACGACATGGTGAATTTCGCGCCGCCACCGAGATCGAAGGCGTCACGGCTTCGCTTGTCGTCAGCCTCCATGCCCGTCCGGCGCACTGTTCATTTCAGATCCTTGGCGCTGACGGCACGATCCATCTCGACCTGTTCCACGGATATGCATTTATGGAGCCGGGCTCCGTTTCCAAGGCGAGGAAGGTGCTCCGGCCCTTCGATCTGGCGGCAAGTCGATTTGCCGCGGCCTCGGTCAATCTCGCGTCGAGACTGTGCCGTCACGAGCCTGCGTACCCAGGCCTGACTCGCCTGGTTACGACGTTTTATGACGCGGTGCGGGAGGGTGGACCGCCACCAATCACCTCTGCGGCGATGGAGAATATCGCCAGAGTCCGTGACATCCTCTCCGTCGCCAAGCCGATTCCTGATGGTCCGCCCTGTGGGTCGAGAGCGGAATGAGAGCCCTGTGCGCACCAGGACCAGCCGATCGTCTGTTGCGAGAGCACGTGCAACGGCGGTACTTGCGATCACGGCACCGACGATCGGGGTCTTGGTCATAGGTGGAGAGGTGATGCTGCGGCTTACCGGTTACACGCCCTCTTATTTCGATGCACACGCCTCCATTCCGAGTCGGAATCCGGAACGACTTGACCAACTCAGGCCGGGATTCCATGGGCTCGGTGCCGGAGTCTCCGCGTCCTTCCACTCTATGGGATTGCGCGGAGCTGAACTCAGAACTCCAGGGGATGCTCGGGTCTTTGGTGTGCAGACGGTGGGCGAGGTGCCTGAATCGGAAAGGGCCACGTGTCCTGACGCGGTGGAGCCCTTCATCGATCCCGGACACTGCCCACAGTCGGCAGTGCCGAGACTCACCCTGCCGCGCAGCTTTACGAGAGAGTGGTCTATCAGGTTCATGTTTCGATATCGTAATGCCCCAAGCGCTCATGGGAGCGTGCGAGCCATGGTGAGATGAGTCGGGATGATGACTGCACAGATGGCGGCCTCTCGTGGGATGGTAGTCCATTATCCCACCACCATAGCCATGACAGGACCTCGGCTCCAAGCAACCGGCACCGCGACCGTATTGCGAACCAGTCGTGATGTCTCAACTTCATCGAGAAGGGCAAGACGAGCCTCCCGACCTGTCGGTCGTGATCGGGTCCCATAATGCACGAACCAGCATGAGAGACTGCCTGACCTCATTGCGGAAACAGCGGAACGGATGCCGTTCAGAGATTGTCGTCGTGGACAACTCAACCGATGGAACGGACGCCATTGTGTCCAAAGAATTTCCCGATGTGACGCTGATCCGTTCGTCTGCCGAGCATTGGATTCCGGAATTATGGGAGATCGGCGTGAGGGCCAGCCGAGGTTCGGTTGTCGCCCTCACGACCGCGCATTGCGTTCCGGACGAGGACTGGATGAAGGAGATCCTCGCGGCTCATCGTGACAGCACCTACGTGGGGATCGGTGGGGCCATCGAGACCGATGACTCGGCGAGCATCACGGGTTCGGCGGTGTATCTGTGCCGGTATGCGCGGTATATGCGACCGTTTGAGCCGCGCCTCATCGATGATATTCCTGCCGACAACGCGTCCTATAAGCGCTGGGCGCTGGACCGTTGCGCGGACGTGCGTGCGCGAGGCTTCTGGGAGCCTGACATTCACGCCAAACTCATCGCGGAGGGCCATCGCCTTTGGTTGACGCCCAAGATCGGAGTGCGGCACAGAGGCTCATTCACCCTTGCGGAGTTCATGTCGCAACGATTCTGGCATGGCCGACAATTCGGGTCTTCTCGCGCGAGGCGTCTGCCGATGCCGGTTCGCTTGGCCCACATTCTGGCGACTCCGCTCGTGCCCGTGGTGATGCTGACTCGAATCGCCCGTCAGCTCATACACAAGAGGCGACAGGTCGGACGGTTCGTCCTCGCCTCGCCCATTCTCGGCCTCTTCCTCATCAGTTGGGCGTCCGGGGAGGCGTTTGGATACCTGCGACCGTCGCCCACGCAGGCATGAGGAACCTTGACGTCGTCCATCGGCCTCGGCTGTCTGTGGTTGTAGCCTGCACCTGTGAGTACCGGAATGTTCAGCCGGTCTTGGCTTCGCTTCACGGCCAAGCTGGAGCCGAAGGCGTCGAGATCATCGTGGTGGATGGCTCGGGGGGTCCGCCCACTGAGCCGACGGAGCGCGATCCCTTGCAGAGAACGATGCTCCGATTTCCCAATGGGACCCCTCTCCCCACGTTGTGGGGTGCCGGCATTGCGCAGGCGCGCGGCGATGTTATCGCCATGATGGATGCGTCTTCGGTTCCCGATGCGCAGTGGATCACCGCGACGTTGGCGGCGCACGAGTCTCCCGCCCTGGTCGTCGGCGGGGCCGTGGATCCCATTCCAGAGAGAGGTCTGGTCGATTGGGCCGCATATTTTTGCGAATACGGTCGATTCATGCGTCCCCTGAGCGCGGGGGTGGTTTCTGAACTCCCCGGAAACAATATGGCGTTCAAGCGCGCGGCCCTGGAACGGGGACGCCGCTTCGTCGAGCCCGCGTTCTGGAAGACATATTGGTGTCGGACGCTTCAGCGGGAAGGCGTGCAGCTATGCGCGGTTCCCTCCATGGTGACGTACGACGCGAAATCCTATCGGCTTCTGCCATTCCTCGTCCGGCGGTACCATCATGGACGCTGCTTTGCGGGGATGAGGAATCGAGAGATTTCGGGGATCATGCGCCTGCTGTATTTTCTGGGGACACCCCTCCTGCCGGTTGTCTCCCTCCTGAGAATCGCGAGGCCGATTCTCCAAAAGCGGCGGTACCTTCGACCGTTCTTGTTGTCGCTTCCCGCCTCGATCCTGGCCGTCGTCAGTTGGTCCGTGGGTGAGTGGTGCGGCTATCTGGCCGGACCTGGGACGAGTTGCAGGCAGGTGCAGTAAGACATTCACGACGATATGGTCTCGCCATGAGCCAACACACCATTTCCGTCGTCATCGCCTGCGTCAATGGACTGCCGTCGATCCATGAATGTTTGACGGCCCTCGAGCGAGAACGCCAGGGCGTCTCTGCCGAGATCCTGGTGCTCTGCTGCTGCGGGAACACAACCGCGACGCACATCGCCACACACTTCCCGGCCTGCACATTGATCCATTTCCCCACGAGGTTGGCAATCCCGGAACTGCGCGCGATCGGAATGGCGCGCGCGACAGGGGAGATCGTCTCGATCATCGAAGATCACTGCCTCGTCGGGGAGGGATGGTTTCGCGAGATTCTCGCGGCTCACGAGAAGGGGTACGAGGCCGTCGGCGGCACGGTGACGAACGGCAGCGTCGAGCGCCTGACCGACTGGGCCGTCTTCCTCTGCGAATACAGCGGTGTCATGCCGCCCATCCCGGACGGTGAAGTCGCGGGGATCACCGGCAACAACGCGTCCTATCGAACAACCATTCTCGATCGGGTGGAGGATTCGACCAAGAGAGAATGCTGGGAACTCTTCCTCCATCAGGAACTCAGGCGGCAGGGCGTGAAGTTTCTTTCCGCGCCTTCGATCATCGTCAGTCATAAGAAGGAGTTCGGCTTCTGGTACTTCATGGCCCAGCGGTACCACTATTCTCGCTCGTTCGCTGGCATGAGAAGACAGCGTACGTCACGGCTGAACAGCCTTCTGTACGCCTGCGCGTCGCCTCTGCTTCCCGGCCTGATGCTGTGGAGGATGGCGCGTCAGGTATGGATCAAACAGCGGCATATGGAGAAATTCGTCCTGTCGCTGCCGTTGCAGGCCGCGTTCATGCTGAGCTATGCGGCGGGCGAATGCGTCGGGTATCTCTTCGGGTCCGGTGACAGCCTTCTCAAGGTCGAGTGACCACCATGTCGTCGTCCGGCCTCCGTCTCTCCGTCGTCGTGGCTGCGTCGCACTCGCCGGCGGAGCTGGAAGCCTGCCTGGCCTCGCTGAAAGATCAGCTCGTTGCGGGAGCGATCGAAGTGATCGCGGTCTGTAACTACGGCGTGGAGCTCGATCAGACGACGAAGCTCCGATTTCCTTTTGCCCATCTCATCGTCGTTCCTCCTACGACCACTGTGCCGCAACTGCGGACGCTCGGCATTCGCGCCTCGACCGGCGAGATCGTGGCGCTGCTGGAAGACAACGTGACAGTCGCCTCCACTTGGTCTGGGGCGCTGGTGAAAGGCCATGACTTTTCGCAGGCCATCGTCGGCGGACCCATCGAACGGGTCGGCCGACATCGAGCCGTCGATTGGGCGGTCTACCTCTATGAATATGGGAAATACATGCTGCCGGTTCCGGAAGACGAGATCACGTCTTTGCCGGGCAACAACGTCAGTTATAAACGAGCCTTGCTCGATACGATTCAGCAAGAGTGGAGAGACGGCTTGTTTGAAGCATTTCTCAACGAACGGTTGCGCGGGCAGGGATGCGTCCTTCGCCTGATTCCCGACGCGATCGCCTATCACACGAGCCGCTATCGCGTCGGAGAAGTGGTCGGGCAGTGTTATCACCACGGTCGCCATTTTGCCGGGCGACGAATGGCCGGGTCGGTGCTCCTCACTCGGCTCGGCTTTGCAGGCGCTGCAATTCTTCTCCCGCTCATCCTGCCCTTGCGGATTATTGTCCGTACAGTACGAAGGCGCCGCCACCTCGGCGCCTTGGCGGCCGCACTCCCATATTTGTCGCTCTTCTTGACGACCTGGGCATGCGGCGAATGCATCGGCTATCTCTTTGGAGAAGGGGACAGCGTCAAGCAATGGGTCTGACCAGTGCCGGAAGAAGGCCACGCATCGGAGTGGACGCGTGCTGTTGGTCGAATCGCCGCGGCTTCGGTCGATTCACCCGAGAATTGTTGTCGGCGCTCGTCGCTTCGGACGCAGACCGCGACTACATCTTCTTCGTAGATCAAGACACGGCGCGCACCTGCATGTTTCCTCGCGAGGCAAAAGTGGTGACTGCTTCGACCGATGTGGCACCCGCTGTCGCTGCGGCGGCGTCGGGGCGTCGCTCGCTAAAAGACATGTGGACGTTGAGCCACGCCGTAGCAAGAGAACCGATCGATCTCTTTTTCTTCCCCGCAGTCTATTCCTATTTTCCAATCATGAACCGTTGCAAGATCGTCGTCACCGTCCATGACATGATCGCCGATCACCATCCGGAGCATGTGTTTCCGAACTGGAAAGCGAAGTTCTTCTGGAAATTGAAGCAACGCGTCGCCCTCCTGCAGGCACACTCGATCCTGACCGTTTCGAATCATGCCAAGCAACAGATCGTCACCTATTTCCGGATACCGGAGTCCCGGGTGGCCACCACCACGGAAGGGCCGACTCATGCCTTCGTCCACCTCCCATTCTCCGATCGGACGGCCGAAATCCTGTCTCGCATCGGCCTCAGAGCGGATGAACCCTTCGTGCTGTACGTCGGCGGGATCAGTCCGCACAAAAATTTGAGCGTCTTGGTCGACGCTTTTCATCGAGTGGCGGCCGATTCATCTTTCGCCGGTCATAAATTGGTACTGGTAGGGGACTACCAAGGAGACGTCTTTTACTCCTACTACGACGCATTACGGGCAGACATCGACCGACATGGTCTTCAACCCAAGGTCATCTTCACGGGATTCGTGTCCGACCCGGAGCTCGTAGAACTCTACAATGCCGCCCAGGCGGCGGTCCTGCCGTCGCTCGAAGAGGGATTCGGGTTGCCGGCGGTAGAAGCCATGGCCTGCGGAACTCCGATCATTTGCAGTGACCGAGGGTCTTTGCCGGAAGTCGTCGGTCCAGCCGGACAATTGTTCGATCCCGGACGTCCCGACGAACTCGCGGCCGTGCTGCGTCAGGTGTTGGGGAACGAACGCCTGCGGGACAGCATGCGCGAAGCCGGCCTGCAACGATCGCAGACTTTTACCTGGGATGCCGCCGCGCAATCCACCCTGGCGCTGTTCGACCGTCTAATAGGCAGCCGGAAGCCATGAGAACGCCGCTCCGTTTCTGCATGGTAACGACGTACTACCCTCCCTATCACTTTGGAGGAGATGGGACGTTCGTGTACCGTCTGTCCAACCTCCTGGCGGAGCACGGTCATGCCGTCGAGGTCATCCACTGTCGGGACGCCTATTATGCGGCCTGCGGAACGGAACCGACCGGCGAGTGGCCGAACCATCCTCGCGTTACCGTGCACCGATTGAAGAGTCGCGCGGGGTTCCTCTCGCCGCTGATTACGCAGCAATTCGGCGTTCCGGGTTTCAAAGCAAGACGGCTGAAACAGATTCTGACGACCGGACAGTTCGACATCATCCATTACCACAATATTTCCCTTGTGGGTGGGCCGAAGGTGCTCGAGTATGGCGATGCCATCAAGCTCTATACCACGCACGAGTACTGGCTCGCATGCCCGACGCATGTCCTCTTCCGCTTCAATCGAGCGGCGTGCACCAAACCGACTTGCTTCACCTGTCAGCTATCCTATCGCCGCCCTCCTCAGCTCTGGCGCTGGACCGGCATGATGGATCGCGCGCTCCGGCACATCGATGCCGTGATCTCGCCGAGCCGGTTTGCCGCGGATATCCACGCGCGCATGGTGCGAGGTCTTTCTGTGACAGTGCTCCCCATGTTTGTTCCGAAGTGTTCGGCCGGTGGGGGAGAACCGCCGCCGCCTGCAGCACTGGAAATCCGACAGCCCTATTTCCTCTATGTGGGGCGACTCGAAAAGCTGAAGGGGCTTCAAGATGTGATTCCAGTGTTCATGCGCGATACACCCGCCGACCTTGTCGTGGTCGGCACCGGTCGGTACGAACCTGAACTGAAGCGCCGTGCAGGAGGCAGCTCACGCATCAGATTTCTCGGACCGCTGCCATTCGCCCAACTCCGTCACCTGTATGCCAAGGCCACGGCGCTGATCGTGCCATCGCTGTGCTACGAAACCTTCGGACAGGTTGTGGCCGAGGCCATCTCATTCCGCACACCCGTTATTGCGCGGGATATCGGCGCCTTGTCCGAGCTGGTGGCTGTGAGCGGAGGCGGCATTTTGTACCGAACCGAGGGTGAGTTGCGCGATGCAATCGAATCTCTTTGCAGATGTCACGACAGAAGGGATCACCTGGGAGAACGCGGCCACGCCGCGGTCTCTCAATATTGGACCGAAGATATCCATCTCGAGCAGTACTTCACGCTCATCAGCCGAATTCAACGGAAACGGGAGGCTCAACGTCACGACGTAGCTGGTGAGGATAACTCTCCTGTCGGTTGCGACGATGATCTCCGCACATAGACTGGCCGCCGGTGAAGGCGCACCATCCCTGCGAGTGCCTTTCACACTGGATTGACAATGGTGAACCACGGGATCGCTTTTCAGGGCCTATGGTGCAACCTGCGTCGTGCAGACTAACTTTTGGAACGTGGCAGCCGCCAGGGCCCTAATCGTCTCTCGATCGACCAAGTTCTCGTCCCGCACATAATCGGAAATACGACTCGCCACTATGCGGTTGCCCAGCCGGGAGTAATGGCCCCATTGCCCGACAGTGAGCAGCGGCTCCGGCAAGGCGGGATCATATGCGACAAGAGCATCTAAGATGTCCACATAGCGCAACCCTCTCGTCTGGAGGTATTCGATCAACGGCGCGTATCGCCGAGATTGATGGTTGCCATGCCTTCTGAAATCGTCAAGGTCGGGGTAGAGGACGATCGCGGGCAGGGATCCATGTCGCAGCGCCGCGCAATAAAACTCGTCAATAATCCGTGCGGTGAGGCGGAATGCATCACCGGTAACCGCATAGGATCCATCGCTCGTCACGATGGGGTTCAAAGCTTCCTTGACGATCTGCGTTGCGATTTTGGCCAATCGAACCGACGGCAAGCCATCGAGGGGACCTGCAAGGTAGCCTGTCTGGTAATAGTAATCCTCACCGCCGATTTCTCGCAGTACCGCGTCATCGTCGGCAACGAGGCGTTTGTAGTCGTCCACGGTCGATAGAGGATTCCGGACTAAGGAGAGCCGATCGTTCACCAAGGTAAACCGAGGCTTGGTATAGAGGTTGTTCGCATAGGTGGGGCTGTAAAAGGGACGAAACACATTCACGTTACGGAAAATGTTCTCGGACATAAATCCGATGATCACGATGGCCGAATTGAATGGCACTCCTTCCTGCAAATAGCGCAGATACGCCTGATCCAACCCATAAGCTCCCATTCCAAAGTTGAGCACTTGGAAGCGAGGATCTTGCTCCTCCATCTGGTGCTCCCATGTGTCTTGGTTGTCGACTTCGCTTCCGAACGTGAATGAGTCTCCGAAGGCCGAAATGCGTATCGTTCCCAGATCTGGTTCGTGAGCGTACTCTCTCTCCGATCTGAGGCCTTGAGAGTTGATCCTCACATCCGTGGCTCGGGTATGAGGGTTCGGCGCCCAGCCGAGAGAGGGATGAAAACCGCTCAGGGGTGGGATTTCTTGAAGACGATCCTTGAGAAGAGTTTTCTGTGCATCGGTCAGACTGCGAAGAAGGGGCGTATAGAAGATCCCCCTCGCACGAAGTAGGAGGAGCCCCATATGGGACGCGCCTTCGATACTTCCATAGACGAAGCAAACCAGAAGAACGTGAAACAGCAAAGACTTTCTTCTATCCATTGGTATATTCTAATGGCGACGCTCGTCTCGATGCATCTTCTTCACACGACCCAAAGCTGAGATCACCGGCTTGGTCATGTTCGATAAGAAGGCACCGATGAGGGCTCAACGTCCCATCGCAAGCATCTGGACATGCAGCTTCTGAGGCAAGAGATCGTCGCAACCGGGCTTGTCTTTCTTGCGATGGCCGCGTCAAGCTGTGTCGGCCCGATGCGCCCGACGACTTCGCGCGTGCAGCCGCCGCAGTTGACGGCTGAGGATCAAGATGTCTGGCAACATGCGATTGCCGCCAGCGGGGAGCGCGTGCATTTCGTATGGGGGGCCAGCGGGCTCTTCTACCGCCGCTCGCTCGACGAAGGAGAAACATGGAGCCAGGACCACCTCATCACCTCGGACGGTGAACTCCACTTGACGGATTCTCTTGCAGCGTCGGGACACAACGTGTACATCGTGTACCTCCGTAACCTGCACCGGGAGCGCGATTGGTGCTGCGAGCGGACTTTGGGGGACATCTACCTGCGACGCTCCTCCGACGGCGGGCTAAGCTGGACACCAGAACAACGACTCACCGCTGGGGCTGGAGCCTTCCGGTTGTCGATGGCCGTCACCGACTCGCGGGTCGACTTGGTCTGGAGCGATTTTCGCAACGGCCAGTGGCAGATCTATTATCTCCGCTCCCGCGACGCCGGCGTCACCTGGAACACCGGGCAGCCAATTGTGCTCGTCGGAGAACACGATACAGGTCGTGCCCAAGTGGCAAGTGTAGGGGAGGCGATTCACATCGTCTGGTCCAACGCTCCTCACGATCACGCTCCCTGCTACACGATGCGACACTGTCCCGAGGTCTACTATCTGCAATCGATTGACGGCGGCGATACCTGGAGCCGCTTGACCCGTCTGACCTTCGATCAGCCGTTTTCAGGTCGTCCCGACATTGCCGTCATATCGGACACGGTTCTGGTGAGTTATGACGAAGACAAGGATAACAACGAGTCACACGAACAACATCTTCTACGATCCTCCGATGGCGGGAGGACCTGGGAACCGAGTGTCCGGCTTTCCACTGCACCCGGCGTCTCGGACCACGGCTCCTTGATCGCTTCCAATGGTACGGTCCATCTGGCCTGGCACGACGGGCGTGACCCGGACAATATGGAGATCTACTACCGCTACTCCACCGATCGAGGTCTCACCTGGTCGGCGGAGGAGAACCTATCCCGAGGACCGCGCATCTCAAGCACGCCGCTGCTCGCTGCGACGACGCACTACCTTCATGCCATCTGGCTCGACAGACGCACGGGAACCGATCAGGTCTGGTATCACCGGCGACACCTTCCCTAGCCCATGCCCATGGCCTACCGACTGCCGATTCTGACATATCATTCCCTCGATACCACGGGATCCGTCATCTCGACCGCTCCGATCGTGTTTCGACAGCAGATGCAGTGGTTCTATCAGCATGGCTTTGTGACGATTTCCCTCGTTCAAGCGGCACGGTTGCTGACGCTCAAACAACCGTTCCCTGAACGAACGTGCGTCCTGACGTTCGACGACGGCTACGACAACGTCTATCAGGAGGCATTTCCCGTTCTGCAACAATACGGATTCACGGCCACCGTCTTTCTGGTGACCGCTTATTGCGGCAAGACGAATGACTGGCCCGGCCATCGGTCTCCAATCGGTGACCGCGCACTTCTCTCCTGGCCTCAGATCTCGGAAATGGCGGGTCATGGCATCACATTTGGATCGCATACCGCCACGCATCCTGACTTAGTTCGCATCTCGCGGGACCAGGCGGCACACGAATTGCGGGAATCCAAGCAGACCATTGAGGACCGTTTAGGCCGCAAGGTAGAGACCTTCGCCTATCCCTACGGCCATTACAATCGGGCGACAGTGGATCTTGTCCGCACGCATTTCAGCGTCGCCTGCTCTACGACGTTGGGCAAGGCGGCCGACTCGGATGATCCCACGCTGCTTCCGAGGATCGACATGTATTACCTGTCTTCTCATCGACTCATGGCATCGCTCCCGTCAATTAGGATGGATGCGTACTTGGCGCTGCGTGGGATCTTGCGAACCGTCAAACACACCCTGACCGATTACGCAGGTGCACGATGACTCTCCAACGCAATGCATTCTGCTGCCCTCTTTGCAAGGGGAGCCTTGGCGACGATCAGGCCTCGTATTATTGTGCGGCCTGTGAGAGACGATTTCCGGTGGTCCTGGGCATTCCCGACTTCCGAGTGTTCCCTGATCCCTACATCGATTATGACGATGACAGAGAAAAGGCCAAGTACCTCGTCGAGCATCACGACAAGCTGGATTTCATGGGGCTCGTGAGGCTGTATTGGCAGATCACGCCGGAGGTGTCAGAGGATCGGGCGGAACGGTTCATCAGACGAACTGCCGCGCTCGTCGATAAGGGAAACGAATGCCTCAGCTTGATCGAGTCGCTGACGGGCAACGAACGGCTGTCGGGGTTCAAGAAGGTCTTGGAGATCGGATGCGGCACGGGCGGTTTTCTCGTTGCTGCAAAGCGTAAATACGAAGACGTGATCGGAGCGGACATCGCCTTTCGTTGGCTGGTTGTGGCTCGGAAACGGCTTCAGGAACTGAATGCCAATGTCCCCCTGGTGTGCTGTTGCGCGGAATTTCTGCCGTTTCCCGACCAGCGGTTTGACATCATCCTGGCCGAAGACGTGCTCGAGCACGTGAGGAGTCAAGAAGAGACGCTTGCCGAATGTCGTCGGCTGTTGACTGGGCGAGGCGTCCTATTTCTCGCCACGCCCAACCGCTTTAGTGTCACGCCGGAGCCGCACGTGCACGTGTGGGGAGTTGGGTTCATCCCTCGGAAATGGATGAATCGCTATGTGAGATTCGTGAAAGGGATTAATTACGAGCACATTCGAGTCCTCTCCTTTATGGAACTCAAGCGCATCTTGAACAGGTGCGGGCTCGACAATCATCGCATTTTGCTGCCCTCCATTTCCTCTCACGAGGCTCAATATTTCTCTCCAGTGCAACGAATGCAACTGGCGCTCTACAATGTCGTACGGCGGATTCCCGTCGTTCGCTGGGTGCTCTACCTCTTTGGACCGTTTTTCAATGTCGTCGTCTTTGCCGACAAGAAATAGATCGACAACCGCGCACCCTATCGTGAGTCGCAGCCGATTCGTATCCGTCATTGTCCCCGTCTTTAATGGCGGTCGATTCCTCCCGCGCTGCCTGACCGCAATTCGTCAATCCTCGTGTTCATCCTACGAACTGATCGTCGTGGATAACGGTTCGACCGATGATTCAGTCGCCATCGCTCAGACACACGCGGACGTTGTTCTCCACTGCCCGGGCCCCAGCGGACCCGGGGCGGCGCGCAATGTCGGAGCGCGACACGCGGCCGGCGACATTCTCTTCTTCGTGGACGCGGACGTCGTCATCCACCCCGACGCGGTCGCTCGCGTGGCGGGTCGCTTTGCCGAGCAGCAGGGTCTTGCGGCGCTATTCGGTTCGTACGATGATAATCCCGATGCACAGAACTTCCTTTCTCAGTACAAGAACTTGCTTCATCATTTTGTTCATCAGCACGCCAACAGCAACGCAACCACCTTTTGGGCGGGGTGCGGAGCCGTTCGCAACACCATTTTCCACGAAGCCGGAGGCTTCGATCAGGCCAAGTATCCGCATCCGTCGATTGAAGACATCGAATTGGGATTCCGCCTGCACCGCCTCGGGTACCGGATTGTGTTGGACAAGCATCTCCAAGGTCAACACTTGAAGGAATGGCGGTTGGGCTCGCTCCTTCGGGCCGATATCCTCTATCGAGCCATTCCCTGGTCACAGCTCATTGTGGAACAGCAGGGACTCTTAAACGATCTCAATCTGAAGATCACTCAGAGAGTCAGCGCCGGGACGGCAGGGATCAGCGGGACATTGCTCGCGCTGTCGTTCTGGCAGCCCTCCCTGATGTACGGCGTGTTGCCCTTCTTGGCGTTGTTCCTGTTTCTCAACCGTGACCTCTTTGCCTTTTTCTTCCGGCGACGAAGCGTTTGGTTTGCCGCACGGGCGATTCCCTTGCACATGCTGTACCTGCTATATAGTAGTGCTACGTTCGTCCTGGTGTGGTGCCTGCACCCGGCAGTCACCAAGCGGGTGCGGGGTCGTAAGTGAGATGGCGATGGCGGAGCAGCGACTAACCGATGAGATTCCCTCCGATCAAGCCGCTCTGGCCAAGCCCTCTCTGAGGCTCAATGGGCAGGCGGAATGGCTGGTGCTAACTCTCTGCGCAACTTCGTTCGGGGCCTACCTGTATCTCAGCAAAGCCGCCGCTACCTACGCACACCTCTACCTCACGATGTGGCAAAAACTACAGACCCTCATCGGCGGCTGACTCACTCCTTCTGCTTGAGGACGTCCGGACCAAGACACACCGAGTCTTATCAGGATTGATGCCGTCCCTCATCAACATGATCTGCGTCCTGGCGACCCTCGGCCTGACCGGTCACCTGAGTCGTCGCGTCGGGGAACGCCTCCTTTCTCAGACGGGCAGAGGACTCGCTTGCGATCCGTGGATCGTCTATGGCGTCCTCTATGTATCCATTCTGTTATCCGCCGTGCAATTCATTGGAGCTGTGGCTCTGGCGACAGGCACGGCCATCGTTGACGTCAGAACCTTGACCGGGATCCTCTTCGTCGTCTGGTACATCGATAGGATGTTCGGCAGGACGATTGCGGTCGAGCGCGGATCTTCCTCCTCGTTTCTGGGTCAGGTACATCGGCATGGTCATGCCCTGCTTCCGACGAGACCATCGGCGAGAGGGACTGCGGCACTTGCCGCTGGGATCTTCGGGTTGTTCATACTCGAGGCGGTGACCAGGCCGCCTGCCGGGTGGGATGGCCTGGTCTATCACCTTCCGCTTGCAGCCAAGTGGTTTCAAACAGGATCCCTAGCCTTTTTCTCCGAGTCATGGAAATTCCAAATGCCGTCGAACGGCAACCTCATTCCCTATGTGTTGATGTACCTCGGAAATGATCGGTTCCTCTCGTTGTCCTTCGTGCCATTCCTGTTGCTCGGCATGCTCGCTGTCTACGGCTTCACTCGTCGTCTTGAGGTTTCTCATGATTGGTCCTTGCTCGCTGCGCTGGGATTCGGCACAACCCCGATCGCTCTCTACAATGCGTTCCATGCCTATGTCGACATGTTTCTCACATCATTCTTCTTATGCGCTCTCTATCTGTTCTTCTGGTGGTTCCAAGACCATCAACAGAATCCACGAAGAGGGAGGCCCTTCATCACCCTGGCTGCGCTGTCCTTCGGGATAGCGCTCGGCACCAAATATATTTACGCTCCGCTGGTACTCTTCATGGTGCTGCTCTGCTGTGCCATTTCCCTTGTGTCCGAATCCAGACCGGGCATCACCCTGCTCGGCATACAACACATGATCCGAAACGGAACCAGGTTCATCGTCTGGGCGCTAGTCCCGTCATGCTTCTGGTACCTGCGCAACTTCCTTGAAACCGGCAATCCGATGCACCCCCTACGCTTCTCGGTCGGCTTACAAGGAATCAGTGTGTCGATCAGTGCCATGCCAGAGCGGATACACTTCTTCGGACCGGAAATCCAGCATGACCAATCATGTGTCGGCTCCGGTGAACGTGATGTGAACACCTGGCTCATGGCCCCGTGGAAGGACTGCTGGAGCGCAGCCGATCACTTTTCTGCAAATTGGGGGCTTGGTCCCGTATTCAGCACCTTCGTTCCTGTCATAACCGTCGTGGTTGTGCTTACCACGGTTGTCGCAACCCTCCAAAGACGATCGTTCCGAGACAGGTCAGTCCGTTCCGTAGCAGTCGTGTGGGTGACGCTACTCATATTTCTGGCCTATTGGTGGTTTTTTGTCTTCACCCTCTTGCGGACACTCCTGCCTGCGCTGGGGCTGCTCTTCGCGATCACGGCATATGGACTGGCCTCGTTGTCCCAACGAGGGCAACGCACCGCATCCGCGTTATTTCTGTGCACCATGCTGGTTCATGGCTGTTTAGTGGCCGCCAAACCGCTTCAGGATCTGAGTAGTCGAGTGCACCACCGCGGTTGGTCCCGAAGCGACTACTATGAAATACCGCCGATGGTGGACAATCTGCCTCAGGGCAGTGTGATCCTGAACGCCTCTCATGAACTCAAGAACTACCCGCTGTACGGGCGACACCTTCAGAATCGAGTGGTGACCGATCGCGCTTTGCTGGAGCCGACTCTCGTGTCGCTCATTACCGACGCGTTCATCCGTAAATGGTCGATTGATTACATCTACTATGACACGAGTCAGCGTTGGACTATCAGCAGCGACGTGAAGTGCGAGGTCATTTACGAGCGAGACCTAGACACTCCAGACAAGCAACACAAAGAACGGTTATGTCGAATCGATCGCAACCGACCCGCCCATGTCTCTCAAGAAACAGGGTAAAACCTCTTGCGCCCACGGGAAGGTCGTCGAGACGACTGGGTCTCACAAGAACCTCGCGCCCATCGAGGTGGTCTTGACGCCGGTAGACTGGAAGAAGCGGGGCCGGTCGCCGAATGCGATTGAGGACATGGGCAATCTCAGCGTCACGTCCTGGGATGAGCCACACACCAACCACACGCATGGCTCGCCGACCGATCCCGACCCGGTGCCGGCAAACAAAGAGACTAGATCCGCCGTGGCGGTCTGAGCTGTGCCCTTAGCCCATTGCGGCAGGAGGGCACCGGGCACCCCGATTCGCCGCTACGACGATACAAGTCGATGGCCACATTCTTCCCCGCCGCGAGATGATCGAACGCTGTGGCTCAAGCCAAGCTTGGTGTGGCAGGCGAGAGCGCCGCTCCGTCTCTCAACATGGTGCTTCAGGCGCGCATAGTTTCTTCGCCGCGGTGGTTGCCCGTCTCGTCTGGCGACTGCCGAGTACCCGCGGCGCTTTCACTGTAACGGGTGGAACACGACGAACCGTCATGAATCATGCGAGCTAGGGGATCCAGAGCGAGCCGTTCCGAGGGTAGGCATCGGAGTCGAAGACGGGCCTTCATCGATACGTGCTGTACGGAGCACAGGAGCCGGATTCACATGGCCGACCACGCTGTAGAGTATCGTACCAAGCCTTTCCTGACGACCCTCCTGAACCCGCATGATTCACGATGACTTCTCCTGTAACCGTCGTGCGACCCGTTGCAGTTGAAGAGCAACGAGTGCCAAGGCTGCGACAAGGTTGGCCGCGACTGAAGGGAGCCACTTGGGCTCGCTCGCCGCTCATCCTCTTGACATGCTGTTTCACGTATGCATCGAGTTCTCGCAGCTCCGCACTGGGGTATACCCATCGCACGGACTGGGGACTATGACCGTTCTCAGCAGGCGTGCAGGCAAATCGAGAAGTGATGGGGGAGACGAAATGCTCGCACAGCCTCCGCCGGTTTCGCCGACGAGGGCTGCTACGGGTCAGAGATGAGGATACCGTGAACGGTGCATCCCGCACATCGTGTGGCATGCACTGTTTCGCCGCCTCACTCGCTGCGGCCTCGCTTGACGTCCTTTTTGACTATCCTGCACGGGGCTTTTGAGATCGTCCGTAATCGCTCGGTGTGCCGACTTTCACAGGTACTCGGAAGGTTTTTTTGATAGCCTACGAGAAGTCATCTCCAAACCGCACGACCGTGCTTCGACGCGCTCAGCACGAACGGAGGAATATCCTGTTTTCATGAAGAGATCCGTTCGCCCTGAGCCGGTCGAAGTTTGCGATGAGTGCATCGAACCGGGTGAACGGAGAGTTTTGAAATGACTTCTAGAACAATCCGGAAGTGGGGGAAAATGGTGCCGAGGGACAGAATTGAACTGTCGACACCAGCCTTTTCAGGGCTGTGCTCTACCAACTGAGCTACCTCGGCATTCCGGCAGGCTCGAAAGAAGTCTTAGAAACCTTGCTCATGTACCAGGATCATCGGTCAAATGCAAGTTGCAGTTTTGTCACCGCTTCTCATGCACCTTGCATGGGACTCCGTGGGATGACAGCAGCTCCCGTCCGGTCCGGTTACATGGCTGGCAGTGCGGTATAGCCATAATGAAACAGTGGATCTCTCCGCGGGCCTCCCTGAAGAGCGGCTACGCCTCAAAAATCTGCGGTACAGGCCAAACAAAATATGGCGGAGAGGGCGGGATTTGAACCCGCGACAAGGCTTTTGGCCCTGTGACGGTTTAGCAAACCGTTGCCTTCGGCCACTCGGCCACCTCTCCACGTCGGCCTTTCACGTGTGTGATTCGTGAATCCTTTTCAGAGATCAAGTCGGAAGCCGCCTATATTACCGCAGAGGTTCGAGGCCCTACAAGGGTTGTTCCAATGAACGCCCTGATAGTCGAGGAGCGAATCGATGCTACCGGTGCCGGGAAAAGCTAGACGGAGCTCTTACCGATCCGGTTCTTTCCGAAACGACACTCTCGAAGGTGGCGAATGAAATCCATCACCGGAAGGGTGTAGGCCAATGTGAGTAGAGACGAGATCCTGCGCGGAGACGGCACGGAGGTTGACTTGTCTGAATGCGCGTCTTTTTCCACTGGTAACCGCATCGCACTGGAACGCGGCGCATATCGGACCTCGACATGGGCCGGCCGGAGCACCCCGCTCACCGCCATCATCTGCAAGGCCCGTAGCTTCATTTTAGACTGTTCACGATTTCGACTGATTGGCATTGCGGGCCTCATCACACGCATCGGTCGGAATAAGCGATTCCCACCCGCCTGACGGTCGGCTCAGATCCACAGGATACGTTGGAGATCCTCAGTCAGATCTCGTGGTCGTTGGCAATGACTGCACCGTACATAAACAGCGCTCGTTGCGCTGCTCGACCCGCTACGAATCACCAACTGATACCGATGCCATCCGCAATGCGGGCAGGGCGTGCCGTCCAACTCGCGACGGATCGCCCCGATTCGTCCCGGATGTTTTTGCGTGCTCTGTGACCGCCGACCTACAGGTTTCTCCACGGCAGCCTCCTTTGTGATCGTCGCCGGGATCGGATCGAAGGCTCGCGCATTGCGTAAGTCCAATACCCGGTTAGGATAGGGAGACGGACGCGAGTGTGCTATTCCGAAGAGGTAGGTAGTGTTATACCGAGGCAGGATTTCTCCTTCTTACCGACGCGGTGAGAAGCGGAAAGGAAAGGCGGAAGGAGGAAGCCCGCGCCACACGGCGGCGGGAGACCATCTGCCGGCAGGTCCTGTCTAGTCTGCAACGGAAGCGGCGTAGTGTCGGCTGGCAAGACCATGAATGAGCTGACTCAGCCTGGTTCGCTCGGCCGGCTGCATGGCGAGGAATTCGACTCCGAAGGTTTGCCCTTTGACCCAACGAATCTTTACCCGATCGACGTTGATCGGCGCCGGTCGATTCGGCACCACCAGACGGAGAGCGAGCGGACTGCCGGCCTGTACCGTGACGTCGCCATCAATCCGGCACCCTCCCAGCGACATGTCGAAAATGGTGCCTCGCCCCAGGAAGGCGTCTCCCATGAAATGAACCATATACTTGGTCTGAAAACGGCTGTAATGCCGCGGAGCAAATATGGTGCTCATGGGTCCCCTCCTGTCAGCGCAGTCAGGCGCAGGATTCTACCGTGCATTCTCATCTCTTCTGGACAACGCATCCTACCGGTTCGGCCTTGCAGAGTGCTATGCATCATTCGGCCACAGGGTTGTACTTCCGAGGGGGAGAGCGTATTCAGGCGCCTCGATGAACCTGGATACTGTGGGTAGTGTGGGACAGGATACCTGGTTACGCTGAGGAGTAGGGGCGGAGACGGAAAGGTGCCCCGACTCTGGTTATCAAGACCTCACCTACCTGATTCATGACGTTTCATGAGGAAAACCGCTAAGACGCCGAGCGAGACGGCCACGCGGAGCCACGGGGAAGGAAGACGGACTTGAAACAGTAGGTCGTCCGGCCGAACATCGAGCGCCCGCTCGGATGCGGGGACCCGGCAGCCAAGATTGGCACACCGGCGCATCGGCGATAGCAGCAGAAGCGGTCATGGATACTGTGGGCTCAGCCGGCGGCTACGGCTACAGGCCCGCCGGGGCCGGTGTCACAGCAGGCCCCCAGATTCGGCGGACGCTTACCAGTATTCAGCGAGCGGTATCGGGCCAGCACAAGAGCGGGGAGAAGCTTGATCCTGGTTGTTGTGGCGCCCCACCGATCCAAACTAATTCTGCTCGAAGAAATACTTAAAACTGATGTTTGGATAAATGGCTCCGATGTCGTCTTGTCCAGCGACAGTGAACATCACTCCGATGGCGCCGACCAGTTTGGCCCCCGATTCATAACGTGAAAAAGTGTATTCAAGGCTCGGCTGAACGCCGACGAGCCAGAAGGAGGCCGGGGTCGTGTTGACGGGATGACCGTCTAATCTGCTGGCCAGTTGTTGCAGAGTCGTCACCTCAATGAGATAGCCGAATCCGGTACGCTCATTGAGGACGTGTTCAAGCGCCAGGTGCGTGCTGATCAGATCCCCTCCGTAGACGGTCATGCCTGGTTCCGACCCCAACCCCGGAAAATTGTACGAGTAGAACACATTGCCGGTGATCCGGAACGGTCTCAGGTTTTTCCGAAAGAGGATGCCTTCCGTCAAGGCAACGGCGTCGAAGCGGCTAGAGGGCACACGTGACAGCGGCGTGAATCCGCCGGGAATTTCTGGAGTACCGAACCAGTGGTTGGTCGGGAGGGAGAGCTTGCTATAGAAGGCAACCGAAGGCCTCCAAGAATCCGGATCTTGCACGATAGGGCGGTACTTGAGAATCAGATTGGTGGTGCCGATCCCCGAACCTGACGTTCGTCCGTCAGGCTCCGGCGTATCGGAATGCCAGTAGAGGGCAGAGACTCCGGCGCCTACCAGCACATGGCGTGTGAGTCCGTAGTACCAAATGACGGATGGCATGACGGCATCCGGGCTGAACGGCGCAGCCACAGTCTTTAACGTCGCACTGGTCTGAAACTCGCCGGTCCCAATCATTCCTTGAACATAGGCCCGCACGTACCACTGGCCTTGCCGGGCAACATCCGCACTCGCGGTAAAGGTCGTGCCGTGAGTCGGCGGATTCCAGCCTTGACGGTACTTGGCCATTTCTTGGTCTGTCGGCACCCAGTCGAGCGCAGACACTCGCGTCCAATGGGCAAGGATGAGCAGCGCCACCAGTGTTGACCTGACGAACGCAGACCACCGGAGCTCCAGGGACATCTTCTCCCAAAACGAGTAGGGATCTGCCCCTGGATTAGGAGCTTGTCCGTCAACCAACCCACCGCAACGGAGAATTTCTGGCCTCTGACGTAACTCCTGAAGCTCAGCGGACATGGGACACGGTCGGTATCCGACTACGGGGACGTAACCCCCGAGAAGGATCTGAGGCAGGCATCCGAACGGTCAGATCAGTGGACTCACGAGAAGCCGGTCACCGCACATATTTTACAGCGGAAGCGCCAGCCGGTTTCCATCAGGCACTTACCGCCGCTCATCTCATCGAGAGATGGCGGAGGGGGCGAGATTTGAACTCGCGGACAGGTGACCCCGTCTCCGGTTTTCAAGACCGGCCCGTTCGGCCACTCCGGCACCCCTCCATACCAAGCTACGCTTGCTCCGCGCGCTCTTCAGCGGTTTATCGAATCTGACGCGCGCGGAGAAAATTTCCCGCAAGCTGCGGAAACACTCGCTTTTTGTGCTTCGACAGACTCAGCACGATCGGAAGACACCAATATTTTCCATGAGTGCTCCGTTCGTCCTGAGGCTCTCGAAGGATGAACGGAACGTTGTTCCACACCCTGCTAGCGCTTCCTCTATTCTTGTACCAACCTTCGGTTGAATCGTCAGCGCGATGACACCCTATCGAATGGCATCCGCTATCGTTCAATCCGCTCAACTCCGCCGACATACGTACGTAGCGCCTCAGGGACAACCACCGATCCGTCGGCCTGCTGATAATTCTCCAGGATCGCCACCAGCGTCCGGCCAACCGCCAAGCCGGAGCCATTCAGTGTGTGCACAGACTCCGTCTTCGCGTCCTTCTTACCTCGGTCGCCGCGCCAGCGTATGTTGGCGCGACGCGCCTGAAACGCCTCGAAGTTGCTGCACGAGGAAATCTCTCGATAGGCCTGCTGCGACGGCAGCCACACTTCGAGATCGTAGGTCTTGGCGGCGGAGAATCCCAAATCACCTGTGCTGAGCGTGACGACGCGGTAGGGGAGGCCCAACCGTGTCAGGATCGCTTCCGCGTGGCCCGTAAGCCGTTCCAACTCGTCATAGGAATCGTCCGCCCTCGTGAGACTCACCAGTTCCACCTTGTTGAACTGATGTTGTCGAATCAACCCTCTGGTGTCCTTGCCATAGGACCCGGCCTCCCGCCTGAAGCAGGGTGTATACGCGACGTAACGCATCGGGAGGGCTGCCTCCTCGAGCAGCTCGTCACGGTGCAAGTTCGTGACCGGAACCTCTGCTGTCGGAATCAGGTAATAGGGATCATCTCGCAATCGGAACAGATCGTCTTCGAACTTCGGCAATTGGCCGGTCCCGGTCATCGAAGCACGATTCACCAGAAAAGGGGGCAGCACCTCTCGATAGCCATGATCCACCGTGTGCACATCCAGCATGAAATTGATCAGCGCCCGCTCCAATTTCGCCCCCAAACCGGTCAAGACCGCAAAGCGCGACCCGGCGATTTTCGAAGCTCGTTCAAAGTCCAGAATACCTAGCGCTTCGCCGATCTCCCAATGGGGACGTGCAGACCAGTCCATTACGGGAGCCGTTCCTCGGCGGCGGACTTCGACATTGTCTTCCGCTCCCTTGCCGAGGGGAACGGACTCATGGGGAAGATTGGGAATCCGCAAGGCCAGGTCGGCCACCTGCTCTTCGACCGCCCGAAGGCCCTCCTCGCACTCTTTGATACGGTCGCCCACGAGCTTCATCTCCGCAACCAACCCATCGGCAGGCTGTTTGTCCCGCTTCAGGCGCGCGATCTCTTCCGACCCCTTTCTCAGTTGATACCGGAGCGTCTCGACCTGCGTCGTGAGACCGCGCCGCTCTTCCATGAGCTTGGCCAGTTCATCCCACGCCACATCGGCACCGCGTGGACCCAATGCGGACCGTAACGATTCCAAATGGTCTCGCAAATAGCGTAGATCGTGCATAATCCTCTCGGCCTTTGAATCGGGATCGGACAATACCATCGAGGTTTCATGGAGTCAAACCAGGCCCCGCGCCGCCCCGCTGGTTCCTGATCGGACACGTTCCCTCTCACGCAACCTTGACAGACCAACGGATCGAGGAACACCATAGGCCGGTGCGGACGATTACGAACCCGCCCAACCCCTATGAGTCGCAACATCGCGACTGGCTCGAAGCGCCGCCGGCTGTGCACGTGCAGGTCTTCGAGGACGACTCCCGAGAGATCCTGACCCGCAACGAGAGCCCGGACCTGCCGTTTCGATGGAGCGTGAATCCGTACCGGGGCTGCTTTCACGCCTGCGCGTATTGTTATGCGCGCCCGAGCCACGAATACTGGGGCTTCGGCGCCGGTACCGATTTTGACTCGAAACTGATCATCAAGCCGGAGGCCCCGGCCCTCCTTCGCCGGACGTTCATGCGGCCATCCTGGCGGGGCGAGTTGATCGTCTTCTCCGGCAACACCGACTGCTACCAACCGCTTGAAGCGGCCTACGGTCTCACCCAATCCTGCCTGGAGGTCTGCGCAGAGTTTCACAATCCGGTCGGCATCATCACGAAAAGCGCACTGATCCAGCGCGATCTCGACCTGCTTCGTCGCCTACGCGACGAAGCGTGGCTCCGCGTCTACGTCAGCATCCCGTTTGCCGACGCCGAAACAGCGCGCAAGGTCGAGCCGCACGTGCCGTCCCCTGCCAAACGCCTGGCGACGGTCGAGGCGCTCGCCAAGGCGGGCATTCCTACCGGCGTCTCGCTGGCCCCCATCATCCCGGGTCTGAACGACCAGGATATTCCCGCGCTGCTCATGCAGGCGAAGACCGCCGGTGCCGACGAAGCCTTTTACACACTGCTGCGGCTCTCGGCGAACGTGGAGCCGGTATTCTTGGAGCGTATGGCAGACGCGTTCCCGGATCGTATCGACAAGATCCGCCATCGACTCATGGAAGTCAGAGGCGGCAGACTCTCGGACAGCCGCTTCCACTGCCGGCATGAAGGCACCGGCGCCTACTGGAACATGATCGAAAATCTCTTCACGGTCAGCGCACGGAAAGCCGGCTTCCCGGAGCCGCGCGATGTACCAATTCCACAGACCTTTCGGCGCTCGGCAGTCGGGCAAATGGCGTTGTTCTAGTTCAGTTTCACGCCGATGAGGGCCACCAGTCCGGTGATCCACGCCTCATCGCCTCCGCTCCCTCAAGGGGAGAGGCCAGGGAGAGGGAAATGCAGCAATCTTATCGCGTAGCGCAGGTGACGTGATGACCCATAACCCCGGATTTCTGAAACTCGTCAATGAGACCCGCGCGCGGATTCGCGAGTGCCTGATCGACGAAGTCAAGACCAAGCTGGATCGACACCAGCGATTCCACTTGATCGACGTGCGCGAGGACCATGAGTTCGGCAAGGATCATATCAAGGGTGCCCATCATCTGGGCAAAGGCATCCTCGAACGCGACATCGAAACCCTCATTCCTGACCGGCAGGCCGAGATCGTGCTGTACTGCGGTGGCGGTTATCGGTCAGCCTTGGCGGCAGATGCGCTTCAACACATGGGCTACACTCACGTCACCTCGATGGACGGCGGCATCCGAGCCTGGCGGGAAGCCGGATACCCGCTGGAGTCAGGGACCGGGACGAAGTGATCGACCTGTCCCGCCGAGACCTGCTCGGCCGTCTCGGGTTCGGAGCCGGACTCTATGCCGCCATTGCCAGGACGCCCCGCTCGTTGCTCGGAACCCTGCTCTTCGAGCCGACGGCCCCGCTGGTCGAGCCCAAGCCGATTCCTCAAAACCCCTTCGTCAGTGGGTCTCGATCGCTCGTGGCCATCGTGCATGGCCGCGATCCGCTCACCATGCTGACGACGGGAATGGAGCAGTTGGGAGGATGGGGTCGGTTGCCGGTGCAAGGCAAGCGCGTGCTGATCAAACCCAATGTCGTGAACGACCGGCCGCCGCCGTCCACAACCAACCCGCTGGTCGTCGAAGCCGTCATTCAATCGGTCCGATCCGCCGGGGCGGCGGAGGTCATCGTGGCGGACAGTTCCGGACTCATCCGCTTTCCGACCAAGACCAATCTCGAAGCCACCGGCATGAGGGCCGCCGCGGCACGGCAGGGCGCGACGGTCCTCGCCTTGGAGGATCTGGACTGGGTCGGAGTGGAACCGCCGGCCGCGACGGTGCTTCGCCGATACTTTGTTTCGAAGCCGCTCTACGAGGCCGATCTGGTTATCAACGTTCCCGTGATCAAGACCCATCGGTTTGCCCATTACTCGTGCAGCCTGAAAAATTGGGTCGGGATCGTGCATCCACGCAATCGCCCGTCGGTGACCTTTCTCTCCGGCCACTGGCATGAACGGATCGCCGAGCTCAACCTGGCCGTGCATCCGCATCTCACGGTTGCCGATGGGACTAAGGTGATGATCGAAGGGGGACCGACAAGCGGCACATCAGCGCAGGCAGATTTGCTGTTGATCAGCGGGGATCGCGTGGCCCTCGACGTGGTGGCGCTGGCTCTGCTCCGGTCCTACGGGCGATGGCCGAAGATCATGGAGGGGAGTCCGTGGGAGCAACGACAGATCAAACGGGCCATCGAGTTAGGCCTCGGGGCGATCGGACCGGAGCACCTCACGTTGTCCCCAGTCTCGACCGAGGGGGAGAGCGATGCGTTCGCCCGACTCGTTGAGGGAGTACGGAAGGATATCGGAACGGGACCAGCCTAAACGATAGGTCGGCCTACTTGTTGACTCGATCGAATTCTTTGATCACCTGATCCGTGAGATCGATCGTGTCCTTGTTGTAGATCACGATCTTGATGGTCTGCTCGCTGCCCTTGTCCACCACCAGAGCAAAGCCGCTCTTCTCCGCCACCGTCTGGGTCGCCGAGCTGATCTTCTTCATATACTCGTCCACTAACCCCTTCTGCTTGGCGGCCAACTCCTGATTGAATTCTTGCAGCCGCTTCTGATACTCACCGATCTTTGTGCGGAACTTTTCCTGCTTTTCCTTTTTCACGGCATCGCTCAAGGTGCTTTCCTGCTCCTTGAGCTGTTTCTCCATGCTTTTCAAATCCTCCTCATCCTGCGACAGGAGTTTTTGACGAGCCTGGGCGTATTCCTTAAGCGTATCGAGCGCGCGACGCCCGGCCTTGGTCTTCTCCAGCACGGTTTGGGGATCGACCACACCCATTTTGAAGTCCGCGGCGACAACCGGCTCAGCCGCAAGCCCTGCCACCCCGCACAGAATCAGGATCAATGCCAAGCGTGCAATCCGATCCAGCCAGTTCATGCGCACATGCTCCTTTGTCAATGAGTTGAAGCGCGAGGCTCTCATACACAACACTGCCGGCCAGAATAGCGTTCGATTTTGGCCACTGTCAAGCCGGTGACGGAGGGACCCGCAGGGACGGGGTGGATTAGACGAAGTACCTGCTGGTATCGAATTGATAGGCGGCGTTGTCGACGAGTTGAACGATACTGAACCGGTATTCACCATCGTCCGTCTTCTCAGCCAAATCCAGCTCGGGACCGGCCTCGACGGGATCGCCGTTGCGGTCCGCAACCATCCGCACGACCGGCCGTTCGGCATTGTCCTTGTCTTGAGCCGGTCGTACGACTACGGCTAGCTCGTTGCTGTCCAACAGGACCAAACTGCCGATCGGCACGATCCCGACGCAATTCACGAACAGTTTTAACAGCACCGGATCGAACGACTGGCCGCTCTTGGAAAACATGAACTGGAGCACCTTGGCGGGGGTCAACGGTTCGCGCCGATACACGCGGGAGGACGTCATCGCGTCGTAACAGTCGGCGATTGTCACGATCCGACTGGCCACCGACTGTTTCCACTCGACGGCCAGCTTCGGATAGCCGGAAAAGTCGTAATTCATATGGTGTTCGAAGGAGGCGCCGGCCATGCGATCCGGCACCTGATGAATCCCCCTCAATTGAATCAAGGTCAGCACACCCTCGGTGGGATGCGTGCGCATGACGGCCCATTCCTCTTTCGTAAACTCGCCCGGCTTGTTCAAAACGTCGAGCGAAATGGCGCATTTCCCCACATCGTGAAACAAGGCGGCCAATCCGAGATCCGCCAAATCGACCTTCGAGTAGCCGGCCCGATTGCCCAGCGCCATGGAGAGGAGCGCGACATTCACGGAGTGGTTGTGCGTGTACTCATCGTGGCATCGAAGCGTGGTGAGTCCCAAGAGGGTCGCCGGGTCCTGCGAGAGGAGATCCACGATATTTTGGATCGCACGCTTCGCCTGCTTGAATCCGACCGCGCCGCCGTCACGGGCCTGCTGCATCAGGTTGCCCACGGCCCCGGCGGCCGACATGTAGGAGCTCTTCGCCGCAGCCTTTTGCTGATTGATTCCGGCCGGATTGAGAAATTTCGGATCCTCCAGCTCGATACCTCTGACGCCTTGCCCCTCCAGTTCCTGGCGCAGATCCTGGAGGGACTTCAAGGCGGGATCACCGGTGACGAAGACGTGCGCGAACCCTCGAATGTCCTTGGACTCCACCCCGTTCGAGAATGAAATCCCGCCGACCTTCCAGGCGTTCAGACTGTCGATGACACTCGAAAAGACCGCCATTTGTTGGGCGCTGACTTTCAGATGTTGGTCGCCGATGAACAGAAAGTCATTCTGGAGGCGAAGCACCACCGCCGCACTGTGAGCCAGCGTCTTGATCAGCGTGAGCATGCCTTCCACCGGCTTGTCGAGCGCGGCATTCGTCTGACCATGAATACGGGCGGTCTTGATGAGCGCATTCAACTGGGTGACCAATTGGATTCCCAGCATCAGGATCTGCTGGTCCAGAATATCGCCGGCCTCCGAACCCCTGGCGATTTTCTGTGTCAGCGACTTTTCATGGGTCAGGAACGGCTGGCCGCCCGCTTCGGAGCTCTCCGTTTGAGGTGGGGATGTCGTGGGCTCAGGCATTGGTCATACCGTTCCGACGGCCGCGCATCACGCAGCCGAGGATTTGGACTTCTGTTGTTTCGCGGCCAGCACCAGGGCGTTACTGCAAGCCTGGCGCACGCTGCCGCCGCCTTTGGCTTGGCCGAACTCGAGCGCCTGCATGGCCGCCGGCGTCGCGAGTTTACCCAGCGCCTCGGCGGCCAACAGCGCAAGATCCTCCTTCTTCTTCCGGTTGGTCCAGGACCATTCCGTGAGTAGTTCCCGCCAATAGGGAACCGCCTCATCACCGCTGGTCTGGCGGACGGCTTGATAGATCGCCCGCTTCTCAGCCTGACTGCAGTCGGCAAACTGCTCGCCGGACAGGATCGGAGACCAGGTGGAGAAGGGAACCGTGTAGGGACCGTCGTTCAACAGCTTGAGTGCGGCCATGCGAACCGTTTCGTCGGGGTCGCCGACCGAACCGACAAATCTGATCCCGGACCCGTTGGGACGGAGGTGACCCAACAGGCGGATAACCTCCTTGCGGATCTGAGGATCGGGATACCGGACGATCTTTTCGACATGCTCGGCATGCCGGGGATTATTCCATCGATGGAGGATCGAGAGCAGGTGCCGTACGTAGCTCGGCCGCCGATCGGTCAGGCCGCGTAGGATCGGCTCGGGCGTCTCCCTTGCGAGCGTGACCAGCGCATCAACCACGACGGCTTGATGGCCGGGAAACTGAAGATTGGACAGTAATCCGCAGAGACCAGGCGTCGCAGCGGGCGGCATCTGGAGCAGAACCGACGGAAAGTCCCCTGTGTTCGCGTCCGCGGAGCGGTTCAGACAGGTTTCAATCTTCTTCAATTGCTCGGGAGAACCCAAATCCGAAAGGATTTGTGCCTTGCGCAATTGCTGTGCATCCGTCAGGTCGGGGCGGACCCCTTTCGACTCATGCAGGAAGCCGAGCACCCTCGTGACGATCGTCCAATTCCCTTGTTCCAGCAGCGACGCCATGACGCTTCCGAACACATCCAGACAGCGCGACAGCACCCGCTCCGATTGTTCCGAGACAAAGATCGCCGAGAGGACCTCGACCAGATAGGCGACACTGTCCCGACGGCTTTCCGCCAGAATCTCCGCCTGCAAGGCGACCATTTCCGCTTCTGTGTTCTCGAATCCGACCAGACCGGATTGAAATCGCGCCCGTTGCGAGGCGCCGGTGCCGCCGGCACCTGTCTGGGATTTGGACAGCCGAGACGTTTCTTGGTCGATGATCTCGCGAAGCCGGCCGGGAGGGGCGCTCATGCTCCCCGCAACCTGCGGACTGAGGATATCGAGCGCCCCTGCCACCTTGGCGATTTCCTCCGCCGTCACAATGGTGATGGTGGCCAGATTTTTCGCCCAGAGCCTGGTCACGATATCATCGTCGTCTTCGTCTCCCTCCTGTCCGGTGCCCCCCCACAAGGCGCCCAGGAAAAACGCCAGGTCCTCCCGCGAGATCCCGGCCGTGATCACCAATTCCCGAATGCCGTCCGCATAGAGTTTGAATGCAAAATTCTCGCTGGTCCCCTCGGCTTCCGGTTGATAGACCGATTGGTCTTTGAAGTAGAGCTCGGACCGCTGGATCACGAATCCCAAAAATTGGTGAGTCGCCAAATGGGATTCAACATCCCGGTACAACTGGTCGAAGAACTTCCGCGCGACGGGATTCGTCGGACCGTAGGTGCGATAGGATTTCGAGGTTTTATCGAGCAGTCGAAGGAGTTGTTTGACGGCCGCCACTTCGGGATCGACCGCTTCCGGCTCTTTCCCTTCGAGGAGTGAAGAGGCTCGGCTGCGGCCCTCCGATTTGGGCTGATCCATAAGCTAGTGGTACCGTGGACCCTCCGGTTCGTCAAGACATTCCACGCTCTGCGCGGGTGGGGAGTTGCCACACATTGACCGCATCGGGGCCAGACGGAGGGATTCCACCGGTTGTCCCTTCCGACCAGGCCACGTACAATGCGCCGAGTTCCGGCGTTTCTGCATTCGAGACCGACCACAATCCCGACCCAGCTCCAATGACGCCGCCACCGCCACTCATCATCTGTTTCGGCGACAGCCTGACGGCGGGCTTCCAAACCCCCACGCCCCAACACCCCACGGGATGCGAAACGCCCTATGGAGACCTGCTCCAAGCACGGCTGGGAGATCGAGCCAGAGTCCGGGTCAGCGGCATCTGCGGTGAATTGACGGGCGAGATGGTCCTACGCTTCCGGCAGGACGTGCTGGCGCACCATCCGGCCCATGTCATCATCCTCGGTGGCACGAACGATCTCGGTTGGAATGCGCATCCGCAGGAGATCATGCGCAACTTGGTCAAAATGTACGAACAAGCCTTGGCCGGCGGCGCCACACCGGTCCCAGTGACGATTCCGTCCATTCGGGTGGAGGACGTCGGCGGCTCGCCCGAGGCCGCAGATTGGGTCCAGGGCCACGTGTCCCGGCGACGTCAGATCAACGGCTTGATCATAGACTATGCCTCACGCAAAGGCCTGCCCCTGATCGACCTCTTCACGGCCACCGCCGATCCCGCGACCCAACAACTGGCGGAGGTCTTCTCCAACGACGGGCTGCATCTGACGACCGCCGGCTACCGGCTCCTGGCCAACCTGGTCTATGACCAGGTGTCTGCCGACACTCGGTTGCGCGGCGGGGATTCTCCGCCTGAGGTTGAGGCATGATTGCAGATGTGACCGATTGGGATTTCGATCGAATCGTCGGCGCCTCGACGATCCCGGTGTTGGTGGAATTCTGGCAGCCCGGCTGCGGGCACTGCCGGGCCTTGCTTGCGGAATTGGAAAGGCTTCAGCCGGAATTGGAAGGGCACATCACGATCCTCAAGATGAACGTGCGCGACAACCACCAGATTCCGGCCGAACTGGAGATCACCGGCTTGCCGGTGCTCGCGCTGTACGAGCAGGGGGAATTTCAGCGCTTTATCGGAGGGCTGGGGAGGAAAGAGGACATCAAGAAGCAGTTGTCGCTGGGCGCCGGCTAAAGGATGCGCCAACTCCGACCTTCCTTCTGAATCATCCGGTCCGCTTCGACCGGTCCCCAGGTCCCGGCCGGATATTCCGGCAGCCACCGGAGCCCCTGTTGGCTCCAGCCCTCCAGAATGTCCGTGATCCAGCCCCAAGAAGCCTCGACCGCGTCCCGCCGCATGAAGCGCGATGCATCGCCCGCCATGACATCCAGCAACAGCCTCTCGTAGGCCTCGGGGGAGGGTTTACCGAACACGTCGGCATACTTGAAGCTCATCTCGACCGGATGGGTTTCGGTCCTCGTGCCGGGCACCCGCGAGACGATGCGCAGTGACAGTCCCTCCTCCGGCTGAATACGGAGCGCCAGCACGTTCGGCGGCTGAGGGTTCTCGGGACTGGCATTGAACAGGATCTGAGGGATGTCTTTGAACTGCACGGCCACTTCGCTGGCCCGTTTCGGGAGCGCCTTGCCGGTGCGCAGATAGAAGGGCACCCGGGACCAGCGCCAGTTTTCCACGAAACACTTCACGGCCACATAGGTCTCGGTCGTCGAACCGGGGTTCACCCCAGCCTCGCGGCGATAGCCGGGCACCTGCTCGTTGTGCCCTCGGCCTTCCGCATATTGCGCCCGAACGGTGAAGGACTCGACATCCTTCCCGCGGATCGGCCTGAGGCAGCGCAGCACCTCCATCTTGGCGTTGCGCACCACGTCGGGGTCCAGCGAGTAGGGGGGTTCCATGGCCACCAAACAGAGGAGTTGCAGCAGATGGTTCTGGATCATGTCGCGCAACGCGCCCGCTTCCTCGTAGTAGGTCGCCCTCGTGCCCACGCCTTCCGTCTCGCTCACCGTGATTTGCACGTGATCGATATACTTGTGGTTCCAGACCGGCTCGAACAGACTGTTTCCGAACCGAACGACCATGAGATTCTGAACGGTCTCCTTTCCGAGATAGTGATCGATGCGAAATATCTGCGACTCGTCGAACACTCGTCCCGTCACCGCATTGATCTGTTTGGCCGACTGGAGATCGCGGCCCACGGGCTTCTCCACGATGATACGCGCATAGGGCGCGGTCGGGCCGGGGCGCACAGCGAGTCCGGACTGTTCCAGCCCTTCACAGACGGTGGTGAAAGAACTGGGAGGAATGCTGAGGTAGAAGATGCGGTGGCCGGGGAGCCCGAGCCGCCGTTCGATCTCCTCCGCCCGCCGTTTGATCTGTTGGAACGTGACGGGATCGTCCGTATCGCCCGATTGATAGAAGAGATGACCGGCAAAGTCCCGCCACTTCTCGTCAATCAGAGCCTGACGGGAGAAACGCGCAATCCCTTCGCGCGCCACTTCTCGAAATTCCTCATCGGTCATCTGCTTCCGCCCCAACCCCAGAACGGCGTACGTCGCGGGGAGCAATCCATCCAGCATGAGATTGTAGATGGCGGGGATTAGTCTCCGCCGGGCGAGGTCGCCCGAGCCGCCGAAGATCACCATCGTACAGGGCTCGACCGGGGACAATTCATTGGTTACGGCCTCGATATGAACACGTTCGGCATCAGAGGACATGGGACTTGGCTCCTGGAGGAAAGGGGATTAACGGCGGACGGCATGTCCCCCGAACGCGTTGCGCAGCGCCGCGAGCATTTTTTCTGCGAAGGACTGTTCCTGACGGGATCGGAATCGGGTATACAGCGCCATGGTCAAGGTCGGCACCGGCACATCCTTGTCGATCGCCTCCTGAATCATCCATCGCCCCTCTCCCGAATCCTGGACGAAGCCCTTGAGTTTATCGAGCTTGGGATCGTCCTTCAGCGCGGTCGCAGCCAGTTCCAATAGCCAAGACCGTACCACGCTTCCCTGCATCCAAAGATCGGCGATGCGGCCTAAGTCCAGTTCGTACCCACTCTTGGCCATCAACTCAAAACCTTCCGCATAGCCCTGCATCATGCTGTATTCAATGCCGTTATGCACCATCTTCACATAGTGCCCCGCGCCGGGCCCGCCCACATGCGCCCAACCGTTCGGCGGCGCCAAGGTGGTGAGCACCGGTGCCAGTCGCTCGACCGCGGCCCGGTCCCCGCCGACCATCAGGCAATAGCCGTTGGCAAGACCCCAAACGCCGCCGCTGGTTCCGGCATCAATATAATGCAAACTCTTAGCTTTCAGTAAAGCATGGCGCCGCACATCGTCGTGAAAGTTGGTGTTCCCGCCGTCCACGATCGTGTCGCCCGCGGCCAGCAAGCTGGCCGTCTGTTGAATCGTCTCCTCCGTGGGAGGACCGGAGGGCACCATGATCCAGACCGTCCGCGGAGCCGCCAGCTTCGACGCGAGATCGGCAAGGGACGTCGCGCCGACACAGCCCTGTTGCTCGGCCTGTTTGATCAAATCCGTTGCGCGGTCGTACACCACCACGCGATGCTGGTCCCGGCGCAACCGCCGGACCATGTTCATGCCCATTTTCCCGAGCCCGATGAATCCGATCTCCATAAATGACTCTCCTCTCGCTTGACTCAGACAAGAAACCAGAACGTCAATCGACGGACGCGACACGTCAAGGGGTAATCGTCAACCGTCAACCGATCGATTTCTCGGTGCGATGCTCGATCTGGGCCGTCGTTGGACGATTGACGCTTGACGGATGACGACAACGTGCCTAGTCGATGCGGGCCGGCAGCGGCACATCCTTAAACAGTAGATCCGCCAGTTGCCTCCCGAGATTGAGCTTTCCCGCCACCGTCGGCTCCACTTGGAAGCGCTCGACGAGCCCGCCGATCGCCGGGTCGCGGGAGGACAGGAACCGAATCAGGTCGGCAGGCGCCGTCGGCCAGAACCCCCGCAAACGGAAAAAAGCCTCCAGGTAGCGGTCGCCGAACAAGGCGAGGAGGTACAGGGCGGTCGCGGGCTTGCGCTGCAAATCCTCGGCTTTACCTAAGAGGTGCAGGCACTCGGTCTTCAAACGGATCTGCTCGAAGAGGGCCACGCGCCCCGGGCCCTGCCGGAACCGTTCGGCGGCACGCTCGACCAGTTGTCCACCGACCCCGTCGTGTTCAAACAGGACTCGGGCCTTGCGCAACAGCGAGGCCAGACGCGGCGAATGATCGATCTCCTCCTCCACCAACTGCTGCCCCCGATACCGGATATCGACGATACGATCCGCGACCCGGATCAATTCATCCCGATCGGCCTCACCCTTGACGACCGCAATCAAGTCCAGATCGCTGTGGGGTGTCAACATGCGACGCGCGGCCGATCCGGTCAACAGCACGGCGATCAGGTCGCCGCCACGCTTGCCCTTCACATGCCGCAGGGCATGGGACAGGATTTCGTCGAACCCCGGCGGTTCGACACCTTCAGGCGGGTCCGGCAAATCCGGCACCGCCAGAAGCTCGGCGTTCAACTCCTGCCGGGTCGGGGCCGCGATTTCCTCGCTCCCGGATACCGCCTGTTTCACATCCTCATGCATAGTTTGAGTGGACTCACCGGTCAGGCGCCGGTCGCTCCTTGAATCTGAGAGGGAAGATCGGCCAACCACTGCTCAAACGGTCGGTCGGCGTCCACGATGATCTCCAATTTTCCAGAGGTCAGTTTTCTCACCAGACCGGGACTCTCGGCGGACAGAGGAATCTCGATCCACTCGCGATCCAACCCGAGGTGATCCGTCAGTTCAAGAATCCGGCTGATCTGCTGGAACGAAACGGTCTCGAACGGCATCCGGCCTCCGTAGTTTCTCTCGGCATTCTAAAGATGGGATCGAAAGTGTGTCAACGAACGCACCGCGAAACAAACGCTGGGATGATCGTCACGCGTCATTCGTCAAGCCTCAAACGAAGAACGAGAGAACGAGTCGTGCGGAGGCTCGCCAGTTCTCCTCGATTGACGATTCACGATTGACGCTTCTTATGACGCGAGCACCGTCGCGAACACCTCCGCGGCTCGGTCGATGTCGTCGGCCGATACATCGAGATGGGTCACGGCGCGATACGTGGTCGGCCCCACGGCATTGATCAGCACGCCGCGCTCTCTCAACGCCGCCAGGACCTCGCTGGCTGCCCGAGACTGTTGCGGGATCTCGAACAGGACGATGTTGGTCTCGATGCGCCCCAAATCCACCTTGACGGCCGGCAACAACCGGAGCGCGCGGGCGAGCCGCTTGGCGTTGTCGTGATCCTCCTTGAGGCGGACGAGATGGTGGTCCAGCGCATAGAGGCCGGCTGCGGCCAACACACCCGCCTGTCGCATGGCGCCGCCGTACATGCGCCGGTAGCGCCTCAGCCGCACATGCAACTCTTCATGATTGGTGACGACCAGCGATCCGGCCGGTGCACCAAGACCTTTGGAAAGACAAAACGACACGGTGTCGAAGTACTGGGCATAGGCGGCCGCGTAAATCCCGGTCGCCGCCACTGCGTTAAAGAGCCGGGCCCCGTCGAGGTGCAGGGGAATACCTTGCGCACGGGCTAGGGCATGAATCCGCTCGATGGTCGTCAGCGAATAGATCGAGCCGCCACCCGCGTTATGCGTGTTCTCCAGGCAGATCAATCCGGTCGGCAACGTATGGGGGTCCTTCGGCCTGATGGCCGCCTGAACCTGCTCCGGCGCCAGCAAGCCGCGCTCGGTCGGAATCGTGAACAACTGCACGCCGGAGAGGGCGGCAGCGGCGCCTTGTTCGTATCGGACGATGTGGGATCGACTGTCGAGGATCACCTCATCTCCCGGCTTGGTCAGGACGCGCACGCTCAACTGGTTCGCCATCGTCCCGGAGGGGACGAAGAGCGCGAAGGATTTTCCCAGCAGCGTCGCCGCCTTTTCTTGCAGCGTATTGACGGTCGGATCTTCCCCATACACGTCGTCGCCCACCTGGGCCTGCGCCATCGCCTCCCGCATGGCGGCCGTCGGTTTCGTCACCGTATCGCTGCGGAGGTCGATGGTCGTCACGACGGCCTGTCCTGGCCAAGCTGCGACCGGTCCTGAAATCGGTAGGCCTGACGATTCACCACGGGGAAGATCGTGAAGATCGGCGTGTTGTAGGGAATCACGGCGGACTCCACGCCGGGTAGCAGTCCCAGATGGAGATTCACGAAGTTGTAGCTCAACCCGTCCTGCCAGGGCTCTCGAAACGACTGGGCGTAGGATTCCACCTTATCGGAGGCATAGGTGCGCGTCATCAGGCCTGCCGCGCCCTGGATTCCGTACTCGGTCAGATCCGGCGCGCCTTGGATCAAGAGCGACACTACCGAGGCGTCGAACCAAACCTTGAACTTGCAACTCACTTGGATGAACGGTCCCAGCGAGCCGACATGATCGAGCACGCTGATCGGGTAGGCGAGCTCCGCCGGCACATCGGGCGGGGAGTCGTTCGGCACAAAACGAAACTCCGGTTCTTTGATGCCGGAGACGGAGACGAACCGGAGATTCGGATCATCCAAGGCCACATCCAACATCTGCCCATCGTGATAACTACAGAGCTTCCCCATTTCGTACCGGAGCGGGTAGGAGTAGCCGAGCTTCGCGTAAAAGATCCGTACACCGCCGTCCAACGGCTCGTCCGGCGTCCGGCTGATCTTCAGGTCGAAGGGGAGCAGCAAGTGAAAGGCGTTGGTGCGCGCGCTCATGAACGGCGCGCAGGCACCGGGGAATTCCTTCTGGATGGCCGGATTGTCGGGATCGAACTTCTTGGGGGATCCGCCGAAGTGCTGCGCGGTCTTGGCCTCCTGCGGCATCCGATACTTGGCCTGATAGTAGGCCGCAGCGCGTTTCTGGGCCAGGTCGAGGTAATACTCCGGCGCATCGGTCTCGACGATCAACACCTGCTGCTTCAAATCATGCGCGCGGGGGACGCGCATCGCTTGCGTATAGATGTCGATCTCGGCGGCCGTCCGTTGGATGTCCTGCGTCAACTGCCGGGCTAGTCCAGGCTCCCAGAACCGTGTCTTGGGAAGCAGGTCGCCGGCCTTTTGCAGACATTCGAGCTTGTGCGCGTAGCGCTTCGGCTCCGCCGCAAAGGCATCGGCCGTGGCCATATAGAGATTGAACAGCTCCTCCGGCAGCAGACCCAGCCGCCCGAGGTCCTGCTCCCGCACAAAGGCGAGCGCCAACGGCCCGAAGGCCTCCTCCCGGCGGATGCAGAGGGTCATCAGGTAGTTGTAATGGGCGCGCGCGTCTTCCGGCGTCATCGACTGAGGTGCTCCAGTTGAGGCATTCTAAGAGAACCCTGCGGACGTGGACAAGCCCTTCATTCCCGAAACCGCACCCTTTATTCATGAACGCTTCTGCCGCTTGGGCCCATCGCAGCAGAAGCGCAATGGGCCCAAGCACCTCGTGAACCGTTACGAACCGTCACGACTACGGTGGGCTCAGACGTAAGACGTGGAGGTAATCAGAGGTGAGCCGTCAGGAAGCGGTCGGGGTACCGGACAACATCCGGACCTCCCGTTGCGGGAAGGGGATGTCGATCTCGGCGGCGCGAAACCGTTCGATGATCGCCTGGTTGAGTTCGGCTTGCACCGCGCCGACCTGCGGGACGGGGACCCAAGGCTTGACTGCGATCGTAACGGACGAGTCGCCGAAGCCGGCAATGCCGATGATCGGGGCCGGATCTTTCAGCACATGCGGATGTCGCACCGTCAGCTCCCGCACAACATCGAGCGCCTTGGCCATATCCGTCTTGTAGGAGACGCCGACCGAGAGATCCAGTTGGCGGATCGTCCCGAAGTTGTGGAGGATCTCTCCCACGATCTTGCGGTTGGGGATAACGACACGGGACCGATCTGGATGAACCAGAATGGTCGAAAAGATACTGATCGTCACGACGTCCCCGTGCACACCCAGCAACGAGATATGTTCGCCGACGCGATAGGGTTTCGTAAAGATGATCGAGAGCCCGGCAACGACATTGCTCAGCACACCCTGGAGTGCAATGCCGATCCCCAAACCGGCCACGCCGAGACCGGCGAGCAGCGGCGCAATTTGCACTCCGAGTTGGTCCAGGACGGCCAAAATGGCCAGCATGAATACGAGCCCCTGGACCACCTGAGACAACAGCCGGCGAACGGGCGGCTCCAGATCCTGACGCTCAAGGGACTTCAGCGTGAAGTTTCCGACCCGTCGCGCCACCATGGCCCCCACGACAAGAATCGCCAAGGCTCCCAGCACGCGAAACCCGTACCGCACCAAATAATCTTGAATCAGATCCATGGTCTGCATGAATGCGCCTCCATTACCGCCCAAACAGATCCTTGAGCAGCTCCTTGCCCTGTTTCTTCAGATCCTCCGGCTTGGTCGTGCCCTGCATCAATCCTTCGACCGCCTCCTCAACCTTCTTCTCGACCTTCTGCTTCACCTGTTCTTGCACTTTGCCGCCCAGCGCCTTCGCATCCAATTGATAGCTCGGGGCCTGGACGGTGCCGGTGATCTTCAGCGGCAGCGCGAGGCGTCCGTCCTTCAGGGCCAGCTTGACGACCGGGGTGGAGCGGGCAATCTTCTGACTGACCGCCTCCGACAGGTTGAGGTTCAGCGTCAGATTCAGCGACTGGTCGAAGCCGACCGTGCCTGCGCCGGTCGCCCGAAACTCATGACTGTCCATGAGCATCCGTTGGACGGTGATGAGGCCGCTCTTGACCGCCAGGTCCGTCTCAATGGTCGAAAACAGGGTCGCGTTGAGGTTCTCCGGCGAAATCCCGGCAACCTTCAGCAGCGTGGACACCTCCTGCATCAGATTGATCCCTTCGATCCTGCCGTCTCGCAGCGCCACACGAGCGGTACCGGCCAGCGCAGAGGCCAGGTCGGGCGCAGTGAAGCCTTGGCCTCGCAGATCGAGCGCGGCGCCCGCAGTCCCGCTCACGGTCACCCTATCGTTCCCCAGCGCTTCGAGCGCGGGTCCGAGTTGCAGTCCCTGCACCGTCGCCTTACCCGTGAACGGCGGAGCCGGAGATTCGATCGTCAAACCGGCCTGGGTCTTGACCTGACCGTTGAACAACTGAAACGAAAGATTGGACAGCCGCGCGTCCTGCCCCTTCATCTCGGCCGAGATGACCAAGTCTTTGATCTCAACCGGTTTCTTGAGCGGAAGGGCAATCGGTACATCGGCCGTGCTGATTCTGGCCGAGGTGCCGGTCACCGAGGCGCGGCCTCCCAGGATCGAGCCTCGTACATCGACCACCGACTCTCCCATCACCACAGCCAGGCTCAGGTTCGAGACTTCCGCCAACTCAAGCGGAGGCGAACCTTCCTTCGGCGGATAGGCGGCCTTCACCGAAGCCTTGAGGTCCTTCACCTGCACCGGCTTGGTCAAGGGTAAGGCCACCGGCAGGTCCGAGGACGAAATCAAGGGCGAAGCCAACCGAGCCTCGAGCAGCCCGCCGACCGCCCGGCCTTCGATGTTCAACACCACCTTGCCCACCCCCAGGTCGAAGCGGAACTGTTGCAGATCCATTGTCTCCACGAGGGGACCGAAGGACCCGTCAAGCGTCACCGGCAACTTGAATGGTTGCAGAGTCGCAGCAAGATGAAGGGAAGGGGACTCGCCGAGATGGACGGATTCCAACAGGAATTCCAAACGGTCGATCACATATTCCGTCGGCTTGGGCGTGGATTGGTCATGATAGGTCAGCTTGCCATCGACAATCGTCACGCGGTCCACGGACAGCAAGGCCAACGCCTGCAGCGGCCCGCCGGATGGGGCGGCAGGGACTTCAGGCTTCGGCGCTTCCGGCTTGGCCGGCCCCTTCGGTCCAATGGTCGACACGTTCAGGAGCCCCTGCTTGTTCTTGAGGATCGTGATCACCGGATCACGCAGCGTGATCTCCTCCACGACGACCTTGCCGGAAAACAGGGGCATCAGCTTGATCCCCACTTCCAACGCGGTCAGTGAGGCGAAGGGATCGGAGGAGAAGGCAGGATCGTCCATCACCATGAAGCCGGCCACACGGGCGCCGAGGCGAGGCCAGATGGTCAGACGGATATCCTTGAGCGAGATTTTGCGTCCGAGCGCCTCTTCGATCAGCGGCCGATACTGGTCCTGGTACTTGTTGAGATCGATCAGAAACGGCAGGGCGAGCACCAGCACAATCAACAGGACCAGGCCCAGCACGACTCCCAGGAAGAGTTTCATCATCGTCACCTCATGTGCGGAGGAGAGTATCGAAACAGGCGGGATGGGTCAATTACGACAGGATAGATTCGGCAACAGGGTGCGAGAAACCTCCCGCACCCCGGCTGACCGGATCAACTCGTCTTGTGCGTCCGACATGCGTAGTTTCGCCGTTCCCATTCTTCATTTCCGATGCTTCCGTTCCCAGGTATCCTCTCCAGCGACTACCGGGCACTGATGCGCAGGCCGCCCGACTGAAAATGATTCGGTAACGGCATGATGCAATTCGGGTTGAAGCCCGCGGTTTTCAACGTATCAATGCTGCCCAGGACCTTTTCATTTTTCAAGTCGATCACCGTGATGGACCCGTCGCTCATGCCTTCCAGGTTGAGCAGGCTGTTTTGAACGAAGAGGTACCGTTCATCGGGCGACAGCACCGTGTGGTGGGCGCCTGCCGCAGCAGGGATCGCCTTGAGAAACTTCGGGTGCGTCGGGTCCGAGTTGTCATACACATTGACGAATCCCGGCTTCGCCGTCGTGACGAACAACCGGTCTCCCTTCGCGTTATACAGCATCTCCAGCGGCATCCCCTGGTCGCGCGGACCAAAGTCGTCAACCTGATGGAAGCTGAACGTCTTGGTGGTCGGGTCCCAGACACCGGCCCACAACGTCGCCTCCAGCATATTGGTAATGTGCACCACGGGCGGATCGGCATTCGGCGAGAACATGATCTCGACGGGGGCCGATTTAGCAGGGGCGGGTTTTGACCCCAGCCTGTGGGTGGACAGCACCTTGCCGCTCGCAGCCTCCAACACCGTGACCGAATCGCCTTGCTCCGACATGTCCGGCTTGACCGTGCTCGTGATCAGCAGCCGGTCGATGCCGTTGTGGATGGCGATCCCATGCGGATAGAGGATATAGGCGTCGGCCGGCTGAGCCGCGCTGACCGTCTTGATCGGCCGATCCTTCACCGCGTCGCCCATGATCACCGCACTCGACCCCATGCAGGTGAGGTACCAGGTCCGATTATCCTCCGACACGACGAGATCCTCGCCGACCTTGCAGTCAGGGACGTCGATGGCGCGTAGCCTGTACGGAAACTTCGTAAGGTCCATGACGTGCAGTATGCTCTTCCCCAAGGACGTAACGTAGGCCTTGGTTTTGTCGCGATTGAAAAAGATGTGATGGGCGACGAGATCGGACGGCAGCGGGATCTCCATCAGGATTTTCCCGAAATCCGACGAATCGGGATCGATCTCCATGATGGCGATTCCCTCGCGCCTGACCGGCTGATTCGGCTTACTCTCATAGTTCAGGAGGGCCAATAGTTCGGCCCAAGCCGGAGCCGCAGACGAGAGGAGCAGCACCACGGTCAGGGTGAGGAGCCGGAGCGGAGTCATGGGAGCCTCCTTTCGGTGGGGTCGCAGGGGTTGAACCCTACTCCTTTCCCGGTGGCGCACGCAACCGCGATTTCTCATGAGGTTGGTCGGCTCCAGGGACCGGTTCCGGTTCTCTATTCCGATCCCAATGCGGCGGTCGACAGGCAAGACTTCTCGCGTGGAGTATCTTATAATTCGCCCTCGCGTTTTCCACCGCCTCGCACTCATGAACCATCCGAGGAGCCATATGAAACCACTGCATGTCGGCTCGGTCATCACCCTGGTCCTCCTTCTGTGCGGGTGCGCGGCGACAAAACAGGCTCGCACCGTCGAAAAACTGGGTTTTCTGAAGGATCTGTATCCGATCATGACGAAGGGCGACGAGAGTGCGGGCGAGTCGCTGTTGATCTACAAGAACCCCAAGGTAGCCCTCATTCCGGCCAACACGTATACGAAGATCTTGCTGGATCCTGTGCTGATCTTCCGCGGTCCGGAATCGAAGATGCGCGGGATCTCCCAGGCTCAGGCGCAACTCATGGCCGATACGTTTTATGCATTGATCTACCAGGAACTGTCCAAAGACTATGAGATGGTGGATAAGCCCGGCCCGAGCACGCTGCGGGCGCAGGTCGCGATGACCCATCTCGAAGAATCCTGGCCCATGCTGGACGTCGTGTCGGCGGTCCCTGCACCGATGAATGCCTTTGCGGCTGGATCGCTGCTCAAGACCATCGCCACAGGCAAACCCGCTTTCACCGGCGAGGCAGTGATCGAAGCCAAGATCAGCGACGCTGCAACTGGCGAAATCCTGAGGGCGGGGGTGGATCGCCGGGTAGGGAAGAAGAAGCTCGATGCGGAGTCGTTCAACTCTTGGTCCGACGTGTACGAGTCGTTACGATACTGGGCGGAAAACGGCAGATATCAAATGTGCAAGGCACGGAAACATACGGACTGTCCCAAGCCCCACGCGTAGTAGTTTGAAAATCTCTTCGAGTACGCGCGACCGGAACCGGGGCGATCACGAACGATATCAGAATCGCTTGACGAATGCGGCGTGACGCCTGCCGCTTCATCTATCGGCACTCAGCTCCCAGCACTCAGCACCTCTGTGTCAGACAGTGTGACCCCGGATGTCCCAACGGCCCGAACAGAAGACGAGCCCACCCATCGTAAGCCACTGATAAAATAGACGATCCCAGGCTCTCACCTGGTCGCTTCGCTGTGACCTCGGATGTCACAGGCCGGCATTACAATGAGGCTGAATGAGACAATCAGATGGGAGGATGCCATGGTGTCATTCTGTCTCGCAGTCCTATTCATCCTACTCGGCTCCGCTGCGTCGCAGGCCGAGGAGCTCGGCAATCTAAGCCCAAATCCTTTCGCCTTGGACTCGACCAGCAATCCATTCGGCAAAGGCAGTCCCTTCGCCCCGAACGGTATCAACAATCCCTTCAGCCCCTACGGCAGCCCCTTCAGTAACCAATCGGCGACCAATCCCTTCGCGACCGATGCCCCGCGCTTGTACGACCAACAGGGCCACTACCGCGGCAAGCTCAGCGCCAACCCCTATGATCCCGATTCGACGAGCAATCAATGCGGTCGTTACGGTTCGGCCTTCTCGCCGGATTCCCTCAACAACCAGTTCGGCGCGGGGAGCCCATACCGCTACGATTCACCGAACAATCCGTTCGGCACCGGTTGGCGCATCGAAACAGGACGTTAACGTGAAGTCAGTCCTCGGCACTCAGTCCTCAGTCCTCAGTCCTCAGTCCTCAGTCCTCAGTCCACAGTCCTCAGTCCACAGAACTCAGAAGGGGAGGCAGACCATGAAACGCTTCATCCTGGGCTGTTTGGTCGGCGGACTCTTGATGGGAGGCATCAATTCCTTGGCGGAGACGGGCAGCGTGGGCCGTTCGCCCAAGCAACAGCAATTCGACTATTTTCGACAACGGCACCAGCAGCTCGACATCCAGCGCATGCGCCAACTCATGGACCGGCAGGCGCTGGAGCGCACCCTGTATCAGAAGCCCTGTTGAGTCTTCGGCACTCTCCTGACGACAGACAGCACATCATTAAGGAGCAGAGCCTATTCTCTCGTACTCAGTACTCAGTACTCAGTACTCAGCACCCAGAACTCAGCACTATCCGGCACACCGTATGACGATTGACGAAAGGCCGAGGTTGCCATGAGTTGGAATGAAGAAGCCCGGATTCGATGCAGCTTTCGCTTCAAATGTCCGAAGCTCTGGGATCGCCTCCAGCCGACGGAAGTAGAGGGGGTCCGGCATTGCCCGGAATGCCGGCGTGACGTGCATCTGGCCTTGACCGCGGACACCTTCCGACGGCACAGCGAAGAAGGCCGCTGCATCGCCGTGCCGGTCTTACGGAATAATCCGGAGGACGATCCGAACGAGCCGGTCTATTGGGTCGGGGAGGTCGTCAACCCATAAAAATCCTCATGGATTCCCGCTCTAGCGAGTGTGAAGCCAAGGAGGGGAAACGAATGCCAACGCATTGGGAGTAGAGGGGCTAGCCCACATTTTTCATGACGGTTCCCACTAAGACGCCAGGCGTCGGACCCGTTGCATGGAAAAGAGCAACGGGTCACACGGCGGTTGCAGGAGCAGCGCTCATGAATAATGTGGGTGAAGCGTAGGGGCCGATCCGGCTAGCGGTAGACTTCTCGCCGATGCCCGATCTTGACGATTTCAACCACGTGAGCAGAATCATCAACGCCGTAGACAATGCGATAGTCTCCCTGCCGGATGCGGTATCGCTTGGCTTCGCCTGAAAGCGTTTCACAGCCGGAGGGGTGTGGCTGCTGAGTCAACCCGCGGATGCGGTTGACCACTCGGCGAAGGTCACCCACCGGAAGTTTCTTGAGCTCCTTTTCAGCCGAGCGTTTGATGACGAGACTATAGAAGTCCGTCACGCTTGAGATCCTCGAGCACTTTCTCGAAAGGTCGCGACGGTTCTTTTGCTCGGCGATCAAAGGCCTCTAGATCGACCGCATCCTCGCGAAGAGATTCGAGCACTGCGGCATTCACCAGGTCCGAGACTGAGCGGTCGGTCGTGGCAGCCTTGATCTTGAGGGCACGATACACCTGAGGTTTTAAGTAGATGGTGGTACGGGTGTCGGATGGCATGCGGCTCCTCCCATGTGACCTTGTTGCATTATAGCAATGTAGCATCATGACATCAAAGCGTCACACCAAGAGCGATAAGACAAAGGTATTCGGACCTGGCTATCGGGTCTATTTCGACAAGGATGGTGACAAGCTTGTCATTCTACAAGGTGGAAGCAGAAAGCAACCCCAGCAACAAGCGATCGAGGCGGCGCAAGAGCGATGGACTGACTATTGGCGTCGCAAGGCTAGCCAACGGAGACAGATGGGAGGGAGGAGGCAATGGCACTGACACGCCAATTTAAGGAAACGGTGACGGCACGCGTGCAGCGCGATGCTCGTTTCCGAGAGGCACTCTCTACCGAAGCCATCAATGCATATTTAGCCGGCGAGACCGCCGTCGGCAAGGCGATGCTCCGAGACCTCGTCAACGCAACTGTCGGCTTCGAGGAACTCGCGACCGCGATCAAGAAGCCGAGCAAGAGCCTCCACCGGATGTTGGCACCCCGCGGAAATCCAAGCACCGAAAATGTCTTCGGCATCATCCGTGCGCTCCAAAAGAAGGCTCACGTCAAGCTCCGCGTCACGGCAAAAGCAGACAGATGAGACGACCGGCACCAGCAATCCCTATTTCTCATGTCCCCTTACTCATGCCTCATTTCCCAACTTAACCCCTCGGCACTTAGTGCTCAGGCCTTCAGGATCACCCCAGAACTCTGCACCCAGCACCCAGCACTTCCTGGCGTGCCCCCGGATGTGATAACCATCGGCTATTGTGTGGCCGGGACCGTGAACCTGCTATCCCACCTGTCCCGGAACAGCGACAGGGGTGCTCTGCCGGCGGCTATCATGAAGTCAGCATGGCGGATACACAGCGCGGGGGAAGGATGCGGAAGGATCAGGATAACACGGTTAGACCGAGAGAACGAAAATCTTCATCGAAGGAGAAGCAGGGTGAATGATCAAGCAGCGTCGTCACCACAACGAATGAGAGGGCATCACAGAAAGAAAGTTGATGATCGCGAGCATAGGCTCGAAAAATCTGTTCGGCTGCCTCGCGCACTTGATCTCCATAAGCAACAATATGAAGCCCTGGTTTCACATCGGTGAGAAAGGCAAGGGCAGTTTGGAAGTTGCGTCGGTAGCGGAGTAGCGTCACCGTTTCACTGATGATGTCCCAGGTCGTATAGAACGTCGTCCCGACAAGGGCCGACTCGGTGGCAAGGGTGCGCGCTCTTCTATGGTTGGCATCTTTCGGATCAAGGCAGGCGTAGAAGAATGATGTGTCGCAAAACACCAGCTTGGGCACCGGCATCAGCGGATCGCGCCACGGGGTCCATACAGATGGGTTTTCACATGGGAGGAGATCGGAGCCTTCCGACCCCGCGGCCTCGGCAGCTTCTTCATCAGACGAAGCAATCGTCGAGCGGCTGCCCCCGGTTCTGGCCCGGGTTGCACCGCGCGGAGTTCAGCGACGACTTCATTGTGAACCGTGATCTCAATCCTGGTAGTGGCATCGCGTCGAACCCGACGGACTAGTGCGGGTAGCCGCTTACGCGCCTCGCTGATCGAGAGTTTCATGATAACCTCAATGTACAATCGTGTACATCGCTTGTCAATGAACCGGCTACATCCCCCATTCCTCAGCACCCAGCACTCAGCACTTCTTGGCGTGCCCCCGGATGTCACAGCCGACTAGAACCTATCTCAAAATCGAAAAAGCTCACTTCTGACGATAGTTGGTTGGGCAAATTAAGAGTTCTTAGGCTCGCTTTCACAGGAAAACATCAATTCGTTGATGACTCAGGAACCTTTTGGAATACGCATTCCCGCTCGACAAGCAATTTTGAGATAGGTTCTAGTCTCCTGTGAAGCCATGATCTGGCTGGGCTGAAGACGGCACCATTCCCATGCCTTTTTCCCATTCGCCCAGTGCCGATCGGCGGCATGAGGAACCCGGCCATTCGTCCATCGGCGCATTCGTGATTTCCGAACCGAAAACAGGTATTATTCGGCGGGCGATTGCCCTTGGGAACCTCACCCACCCAGGGATCCACGGGACGCTAATCGCGCAACGCTATGCCCACACCTGAAGACAAGGCCCGCCATACAATCGATCGCATCCTTCATCAAGCCGGTTGGATTGTTCAGGACCACAGAAGCGCCCATCTTCACGCAGGCCGAGGTGTCGCACTCCGAAACGTTCCCCTCACCAGCGGGCACGGGTTCGCGGACTACTTGCTCTATGTCGATGGCAAAGCCGCCGGGGTCATTGAGGCGAAGAAGGAAGGCGTCACGCTGACCGGTGTCGAAGTCCAGGCGGCAAAGTACAGCGAAGGATTGCCGTTCACCTTGCCGGCCTATACCCGGCCTCTTCCGTTTCTCTACCAAAGCACCGGGATTGAAACCCGGTTCACCAACGGACTTGATCCGGAACCCCGTAGCCGTCGGACCTTCGCCTTTCACAGACCGGAGACGCTAGCCGAATGGATCGATAAGGCAGGGATCCACTCACCTGGAGCAGCCCGCGAGCATACGGCCGCGCTGAAGCGTGAGTCGTACCGCCGCCACTCCACCTTTCGCGGCCTGCTCAGACAATTACCGCCGCTCAAGACCGAAGGTCTCTGGCCCGCACAGATCACCGCCATCCAGAACCTCGAAACATCACTTGCGCAGGACCGCCCGCGAGCGCTGATTCAAATGGCCACCGGCAGCGGCAAGACCTTCACCGCCATCAATTTCATTTACCGCCTGATCAAGTTCGCCGGGGCCAAGCGCGTGCTGTTCCTCGTCGATCGCGGCAACCTGGGCGATCAGACGTTGAAGGAGTTTCAGCAGTACGTCTCGCCGTACAACAACTTCAAGTTCACCGAAGAGTTCATCGTCCAGCGGCTCACCAGCAATCAGCTCGACCGCACCGCGCGCGTCTGCATCGGGACGATCCAGCGCCTCTACTCCATGCTCAAAGGGCGCGAGTTAGCAGAAGAAGATGAAGAGGCTTCCGTGTCCGTTCTCGAACGCCTCTTCAAGAAGCCAGAACCCATTGACTATAATCCCGCCATTCCCATCGAAACCTTCGACGTCATCGTCACCGATGAATGCCACCGGTCCATCTACAACCTGTGGGCGCAGGTGTTGGAATACTTCGACGCCTCTCTCATCGGCCTCACCGCCACGCCCAACAAGCAGACTTTCGGGTTCTTCAATCAGAACCTCGTCATGGAATACAACCACGAGGAGGCCGTAGCCGACGGTGTGAATGTCAATTACGGCGTGTACCGCATCCGCACCGCCATTACCCAGGCCGGCTCCAAGATCGAAGCCAACCTCACCCGTGCCGAATGTCTCCGGCAGGCGATTCTGAGTCAGGCTTTTACTGGGAAATTAGTTTGCGTAAATGCCAACAGGGACGGTCGGCAGAGTGCTGACATTAAGATGGCAAAAGCCTAGAATAGGCACACTCGGTCAAAAGGATGCTCTGTGAGCGAGAATTCAAAAATAGAATGGACTGATGCCACTTGGAACCCGGTTCGAGGGTGTTCCAAGGTGAGTCCGGGTTGCATGAATTGCTATGCGGAGACGTTCGCGGAGCGTTTTCGCGGTGTGCCCGGCCATCCCTTCGAACAGGGGTTTGATCTGCGTCTGGTGCCGGACAAGCTTGCCGAACCCTTGCGTTGGCGAACCCCCAAAATGATCTTCGTCAATTCAATGAGCGATTTGTTCCACGAGCAGGTTCCCGATGAGTATATCGTCAACGTCGCCCGTGTCATGCGGTTGGCGAACTGGCATACGTATCAGGTCTTGACCAAGCGTTCGGAACGGATGAGAGACCTGCTCAATCGGAAGCTACAATTTGCCTCCATGCAGCCCAATATCTGGTGGGGGGTGAGCGTCGAAAATAGAAAACATGGCCTCCCGCGCATCGAACAGCTGCGCGAAGCTCCGGCGCACATCAGATTCTTGTCGATCGAGCCGCTACTTGAAAACCTAGGAACCTTCAGCCTCAAGGAGATTCGTTGGGTGATTGTTGGTGGAGAAAGTGGCCCTGGTGCGAGACCTATGGCCAAGGAGTGGGTGTTGTCCATCCGTGACTTATGCAGAAAAGCGCAGGTTCCGTTCTTTTTTAAACAATGGGGTGGTGTCCGGAAGAGTGAAACGGGCAGAACCCTCAATGGAAGAACCTACAACGAATTCCCTGCTCGAAGCACCAGCCCTGTTCCTTCCATCGAAAAGCTACTTAGTATTCGGGAAGAACTCGAACTCGCATAGCCTTCATGTCGCCTGAGGACTTCCACGATAAGCCGTTCGATGAGGGTACGCTCACCAAGCTTCAGATATTTGAACTTTACGCGCGAGAATGGTTGCCAGTGTTCTTGGCTCCTGAAAAGCCATGGCGCAATGCCATTCATGTATTCGACTTCTTCGCTGGCCCTGGAACAGATATCCAAAACATTCCCGGCAGTCCACTGAGATTGTTACGACAACTTCAGGAGTATCGGGGAGCCCAGGGGTGGGGGAAAGTCCGCATTCATGTCCACTTCTATGACGAGGATTCGGGTAAGATTGCCCAGCTTAAACAAAACATTGCTAGTCACGGGCTCCAGCTCCCTAACGTAACTTTCGACATCCAGCCATTGCGGTTCGATGATGCCTTTCGGGCTTCCGAATTGACACTGGCGGACTCACAGGCAGCCAAGCTTGTTTTCATCGATCAGACTGGTGTTACGCACGTCACGCCCGAGGTGTTTCGCAAGCTGGTGAATGCGCCGACATGTGATTTTCTGTTCTTCCTCTCATCTTCGACACTCCACCGATTTCGTGATCATCCGACCATCTGGCAGAAAATTAATCGGCCCGAAGACTACTACCACGTTCATCGTGCAGCTCTTGAGTACTACAGAGGGCTGCTTTCTCCTGGCCAAGAGTATTACCTTGCTCCGTTTTCAATAAAGAAAGGGGCAAACATTTATGGGCTCATCTTCGGCTCTGCCCACCCGCTTGGCATCGACAAGTTTCTTGAGGTGGTATGGCGTAAGGATGAATTCAGTGGGGAAGCCGACTTTCCCATCGATCGAGAGAATATTCGCCCCCACCAGCTACTGTTGCCAATGGCCGAGGTTCAGGCGAGCAAAATCACGGCTTTCGAAAACGAGCTCGAAAAGCTGCTGAGGGGTGGATGTCTTTCAAGTGAAGTTGATGTTATGAGAGTTTGTTTCGAAAACGGGGTGAAACGGCAACATGCTAGACCAGTCCTTGCAAAGCTGAAAAAAGAAGGCGTCCTCGATGTAGAGTTCCAGGTTCCAGACGTGCAAAAGATTCGTTCTCCACGACCGATTCGTATGAGGAAGTAGCGGAATGTCTCCCACGTCCCAGATTGTCCAAAAACACTGGAACTCTGCTTGCCTCGTTTCTCTCGGCGCAGACAACTACTGCAACGCCCTCCTTACTTGCCGTTCGTGAAGGGGACGATTGGCTTGTGATTACGGTGGTGACCCGTTACTATTGAACCGTTCGCGCCGTTCAGGAGGCTGTATGAAACTCACCTACGACCCCCGCTACAACATCGCGTATCTCCGTCTCCATGCCAAGACGGCGGAAGTGGAGACCATTCACGTGAGCGACGAGATTAACATTGATCTCGCGCCTGACGGCACGGTGTATGGGATCGAACTGCTCAATGCCAACGTGCAACTGGCTCGGGAAGACGCGGGAGAGCTCGTGCTTCAGAACGAGGCGACCGGCGAACGGACTGCGGTCAAGCTACCGATCGCCTGAGCAGCGTCATTCTTGCCGGAAGTTCGAGCCATGAACGCTCAGATTCGGTTGTCAGATGTGGTGGCGCTGACCGAGGATATTCCTGATCGCGGTTTACTGTGTGGTCAAGTGGGGACCGTGGTGGAATCGCTCAGGCCTGGTGTCTTTGAAGTGGAGTTCGTGGACAACGAAGGCAGAACCTATGCCATGCTTCCGCTGAAATCCAGTCAACTGCTCGTGTTGCACTATCAGCCTGCGTGAAGGCGTTGCTGCTTCTGTATCTCTAGCTGCCCTGATTTTCACGCTCCACGATGTCTCGTTCCCGAGCTGTGATAACACGAGCCCTTCCGCCATCGTTCAAACACTCTGGAACTACCGCAACGTCTTCCGCGACGATGGAATGAGCTATGGCGACTATCATTCGACGCGCTCAGGGCAGGCCCTTCGACGGGTTCGGCAGGCTCACGCCGGCTTGGCTCAGGACAGGCGTCGAGCAGTTGACGTATCTGCTGTTCCTCAAGGTGGCCATGAGCGTGATTCAATGGTTGAGCTGGTCTCATGAAATTGCCCCATGCTGATCGCCTAGAGATTCCCAAGGCCAAGGTGGTCCAGTATCTCCTCTCTTCGACTCATCGAGCAGGCAGGGGAAAGGCGGGGTTCTTTTCTGCGTGCGGTTTTCAGGTGTCCAAATGGGATGTGTTGGCACAGGCGCTTCGGCAACACGCAAGGGACAACGTTGTGAGCTTTACTGAAGACATACCGTTTGGCCTCCGCTATGTGATCGAAGGACCGCTTGTCGCGCCGAATGGCCGGCAATTGCAAGTTCGGACGGTCCGGTTTATAGATGAGGGTGGTCAGGTACCACGATTTGTGACCGCCTATCCCCTCAAACGGAGGATGCCATGATTCAGGAGTTAGAAGACGTGATTTTGGAGTGTGACCTTCCCAAGCACGACCTGAGGCGTGGCGATATCGGTACCGTCGTGCTCATTCATCGGGGCGGTGAAGGCTACGAGGTTGAATTTACGACGTTGAATGGCGAGACCGTGGCGGTCGTGACGCTCTTGGCCGCTCAGGTTCGTCCGGCTCATCAACGTGAAATTGCCCATGCGCGCGAACTGGCCGGGTCCGCATCGTAACAGCGCACCCCTTGAACGCTCCTCGTATGAGGAGAAACCATATGGCCGAAAAAGTGAAAGTCTGGTTCGATCCGGAAGCGGACTATCTCGAAGTGCAGTTCCGTGAGGCGCCTGGCTTCATGCGGGCGACGGCGCACGACGCGCTCATGGAGCGGGTCGACGAGCAGGGGCATGTGCTGGGCTTCAGCGTCCTTGGCGTGAGCCGTTTCAAAAAGGATCCTCCTCTGGAAGCTGAACTGATGACCGGCTTTTAAGGCGGGGCAGACGAATCTGACCTGTCCGTGAAACTTCCGACTTCATCCCCGCCCTGGCCTGACGACGCTGTTTCAGCGTTATCCGATTTCGGATGAACTCCTCCGCCATTGTCCAAAAACTCTGGAACTACTGCAACGTCCTGCGTGACGACGGGATGAGCTACGGCGACTACGTCGAACAGTTGACGTATCTGCTGTTCCTCAAGATGGCGGACGAGAGGACGAAGCCGCCCTACAACCAACCGAGCCCGATCCCCGACAAGTACAGTTGGCAGAGCTTGCTCAAGAAAGACGGCGACGAACTCTTTGACCACTATCGCCACAGTCTGGAAAAGCTCGGCAACGAGAAGGGTTTGCTCGGCCTGATCTTCAACAAGTCGCAAAATAAGTTCCAAGATCCCGCCAAACTGCGCCGGCTCATAGTGGACTTAATCGACAGGGAAGACTGGTCGGCGATGAGCGCCGACGTGAAGGGCGATGCGTACGAAGGCCTGCTCCAAAAGAACGCCGAGGACGTGAAGGGTGGGGCCGGCCAATACTTCACGCCGCGTCCGCTCATTGCCGCAATGGTGGACTGTGTGGCTCCAAAACCGGGCGAGACGATCTGTGATCCGGCCTGTGGGACCGGCGGCTTCTTGCTGGCCGCGCACGATTATGTGGTGAAGCACAATCCGAATCTGACCAAGCTTCAGAAGAAGAAGCTGAAGGAAGAAACGCTCAAAGGCTACGAGTTGGTCCAGAGTGTCGTCCGTCTCTGCGCCATGAATCTGCTCTTGCATGGGATTGGCTCGCAGGAGGACGAGCCTATTGAGGCAGCGGATTCACTCGCCTCCGATCCCGGCGAACGGTTCAACCTCGTACTGACCAATCCACCGTTCGGCAAGAAGAGCAGCTACACGGTCGTCGGGCAGGAAGGCGAAGTCTCGAAGGAGCGGGAGACCTACGAGCGCGACGACTTTTGGGCGACCACTTCCAATAAACAACTGAATTTCGTCCAGCATGTGAAGACCATCCTTGCAGTCAATGGCCGCGCGGCGGTCGTTGTGCCGGACAACGTGCTCTTTGAAGGTGGGGCAGGCGAGACGGTGCGGCGCAAGTTGCTGCATGATTGCGACGCACACACGTTGCTGCGTCTCCCAACCGGGCTTTTTTACGCCCAAGGCGTCAAGGCGAACGTGCTCTTCTTCGACAAGAAACCGGCGAGCGAAACACCCTGGACCAAGAACCTCTGGATCTACGATCTTCGCACCAACCAACACTTCACACTCAAGACCAACCCGCTCAAGCGAGAAGATTTGGACGAGTTTGTGAAATGCTACAACCCGGCGAATCGACACGAACGAAAAGCCACCTGGTCAGAAAAGAAGTCAGACGGCCGCTGGCGCGCTTACGCCTACGACGAGCTGATCGCCCGCGATAAAGCCAGCCTCGACATCTTTTGGCTCAAAGACGAATCCCTCGAAGCCTCCGACAACCTCCCAGATCCCGACGTGATCGCCCAGGAGATCGTGGACGATCTGGAGTCAGCCTTGGACCAGTTCAGGCTGATAACCAATGATCTTGGCACAGAACCGCACAGTTCATAGGGAACCCGGAAGCGGTACCGGAACGCTTTGCATACCGTAGAAAAGGTACCGGGAGTCTTTGTCATCACACAGGGCCTGCAAGCGAACAGTGCAAACCTCGTCCGCCTTCGGAGCCTGTGGATCCGACGCCCGTGATCCTGGCAGTGACCGGTCCTCACTGCAATTGCTTGTAGATCCGAAAATCGTTTCTCTTAGGCCTCCACCGTAACCGTCTTGATCGCGGCTTTGATCTTCGACACCACCTCCGGCGGAGGGGCGGACATCTTGTGCGCCACCTTGGCATGGTCGCCCGTCAACCGCATCACCTCATCTTCCGTCTCAGCCCGCACCATGAACGCACACCCTCCATTGGGGTCTACATCGAGACAACCAAGTTGTTTGTAGGTTTTCTTGGCCATGACGACCTCCTGTCGGTAAAAGGTGGGGACACCGGAATTGCTCTAGCAGACTGCGGAAAACCCTCCGTTCATCCTTCGAGGACCTCAGGACGAACGGAGCGGTGATTGAATAGACTGGTGTTTTCCGATCGTGCTGAGCCTGTCGCAGCACACAAATCGAGTTGTTCCGTCGCCTGCCAGACTCGGATTCGATCTGGTTGATGAGGACCGGTCGCGCACGATCCGAAAGATGCTAGACCGTCCGTGTGGAGCAGTCAAGACTACGTAGCCTGATTGTCAGGTCCAAGTCGCAATGTCCGGTTCAATGTTCCGGCTGCCGCTGGCTGTGGTCCTCGTTCCGACGTCCATCGCTGACGCCATGGATGTTCCGCCGCTAGCGTGATTTGGCGCCGTGATCGCCGGCCGGAGCCTCTGCCGCGTAGGCGGGCTGCGCCGCCGCAGGATACTTGGATGACTTCTGTCCGAACTCAGTCGCTTGTTCGAAGGGGAGGGGAATCGTGAAGGGAGGCAGTTGAAATGGGACTCGCGTTCGTTCGATCCTTCGCCCGGCCGGTCGCCGCATCGACCTTTCGTCCGATCCCATATGCCGTCATGGCCCAGCAGCCGGCTACGAAGATGACGTGGAACAGAACATCGCTCCAAGGTCCGAGGAGATAGCCTTCGTCCGCACCCTGGGTGTATCCAAGGAGAAGGGTCAAAACGCCCACCGTCAGCCAACGAGTTCCGGCGAGTGTGGCCGCCCGATCGAGCTTGTCACGGTCCTCCGGACTCACTTCCGAATCAGGAGACGGCCGGGCGTTGAGCCACTTCCAATCGATAGGCGCCCGCTTTCGCCGGTGCAGAAACGCCAGCCCCCCAACGGATACGAGAGTTCCCAGCAGGATCAGATCAAAGGTGCTGAGCACAAGACGCTCCTCACAGGAGATCGGCCACCAGACGAATCCGACTCAGAACTGAGGAATCAGAAACTGAGGAATCGAACGGCGGGAATGGACGGCAGGCGTGACAACATGAGACTCACGATACCCTGACCATCGGCCTCGCTTGGACCGACGCACGGTACAACAAACGGCACGTCTGAAACAAGCGGTCCGGCTGATCCAATAGGGTCCGGGGCACCGCCGACCCCGTCCACCGTCGGCCGGCTTGACGTTCGACCACATTGCGCGTAGCGTAGGGACGGCTGTCGGTCGGTTGACCCATCCTTTTTCCCTGGCTTCTTGGATGAAAGGGGGTACGACGATGCTGCCCTCCCACCTCTCCATCATTGAATCGCTCCACGGCGAAACGCGGCAAACCTTCTACGATCAACACACGTCGCTCGCCCACGTGATGCACGCGGGCTTGCTCCTGCTTCCTCTCGCCGGGCTGTTGCTCAGGGGCACGGTCGGCGCGGTCTTGGGCTTGACGCTGTTCATTCTGTGTTATTACCTCCTGCCCTTCGTGTGGTTCGCGACGCACGACAGTCGCCGCCACTGAACGTGCGGACTGCATGGAAAAGGGACACGGCCACTTCGAACTCGTCACGTTGGCTGATTGAGGGAAGAAGGCTGTTGCGGCTATCGGTGTGGGGACGACTCCTGCGTGGCGAGTGAATCGATGCGCTGGAGCGGGTCTTGTTCTTTTTCTACGAGGTCCGTGGCTATCTAGGAAACGGCATCGCGGTGTGGCGGCAGAATCTGATCTATCGCGTCCCATTGCGCCTTCAGCACAGCCTGGGCCTCGGGAAGGGTGGTCGGTTTGAACCCTACCGATTCACCGGGCAGCAGTTGTCCTGCAAGGTGCAGATCCGCCGAGATCACAACCGCAACGATCGGATAGCCGCCGGTCGTCGGACAATCGGCCATCAGGAGAATCGGCTGTCCATCCGGAGGGACTTGGAGCGCTCCCACCGCGGTTCCGTCGGAGATGCGTGCCTCCGTTCGCGTCCGCGCGAGCTTGGGCCCTTCCAAACGGTATCCCATGCGATTCGATTGACTGGAGAGCCGGTAGGCTGTGGCGCTGAGCGCCTCGAACGCCTGCGGGACATCGAACGAAGCGTGCGGCCCGGGCAGTATCCTGAGCGTTACTCTGCTTGAGTAACATGAACGCAACTCCCGTGACAGCGTCTGTCCGATCGCCGCTTGCTGGTGAAATCCTGGGGTTCCGCCTATGAGACTGTCGCCCGCGGCCAATGTCCGGCCTTTCATTCCGCCAGTACCGCTGGAGACATGGGTGGACCGGCTCCCCAGCACGACCGGAACATCGATTCCGCCGGCGATCGCGAGGTAGCAGCGAGCGCCGGAGCGCCGGCTTCCGAACATGAGCCTGCTCCCGGCCTTCACCGGCACGCTGGTCCAAAGCGGCAACGGGTCGCCATCGATCACGGGGCTGAGATCGGCGCCGGTGACCGCCACCACCGCTGCCCGTTCGAAGAACAGTTCCGGCCCTTTGAGCGTGATTTCCAGCGCCGCCTCGTGATCGCGATTCCCGACGAGCCGGTTCGCGATGACATGGGATCGACGATCCATCGGACCGCCGACCGGCATGCCGTATTGTCGATACCCATGCCGGCCGCCATCTTGAACCGTCGTCAACCATCCAGGCTTGACCACCGTGATCCGGGCCGGCTCCCCCGCCATCATCTCGCTCGCACCGCCGCAACCAGAATCCTTGCCGCTTCAAGCTCCTGCCGGATCATTTGCGCGAACGCGACGGCCTTCGGCGTATCGCTGTGCAGACACAGACTGTCGGCTTGTAGCGCCACTGTCGCTCCATCGATGGCGGTCACGGAACCTTTCAACAATTGATGGAGTTGCCGTCGCACGGCTTCTTCGGTCTCCAACACGGCCCCGTTTTCCGAGCGCGGGACCAAACTGCCGTCGGCGCGATAGGCGCGATCGACAAAGGCCTCGTTGACGACGGCCAGGCCCGCGGCCCGCGCCGCCTTAACCAGTTCCGATCCGGCCAGGGCGTAGAGCAGCAACCTGTGATCGACGGCTTGCACCGCTCGGACCACGGCAAGGGCGATTTCCGAAGCCCTGGCGGCTCGGTTATACAGCGCGCCGTGCGGTTTGACATGGGTGAAGGTCAGACCGTCACGATCGAGTACCTCGGCGAGAGTATCGAGCTGTCGGACCACCAAGCGTTCGATTTCATCTGGGACCATGATCCGTTCGACTCGCCCGAACTGGTCCGGGTCCGGCAATCCCGGATGCGCACCGATCGCAATGCCATGCTGAGCCGCGAGCTGGGCGGTGTGTCGCATGAGGGCCGGTGTGCCCGCATGGCCTCCGCAGGCGATGTTCACCGATGTGATGAGCGGGATGAGGGCCGCATCGATGGCTCGCCCCTCGGCGGTCTCCCGCTCCCCCATGTCGCTGTTCAGATCAATGCGCGTGATCATTCTGTTCACGACGGAGGCGATCGAACTCCTCCCGCCCGATCGGCTCGAACCGCACGAGGTCGCCTGGGCCCAACAGAAACGGGTTGGCATCGGCCGGACGATAGAGCGTGCAGGGCGTGCAGCCGATCAGTCGCCATCCGCCCGGCGTCGCGGCCGGATAGATGCCGGTTTGGTTGCCGGCAATTCCGACGGAGCCGGACGGGACCAGCGCGCGTGGTGTGGCGAGGCGAGGCATCGCTAACGAATTCGGCACAATTCCGAGATAAGGAAAGCCGGGGATGAAGCCCAGCATGTAGACGCGGTATTCGACGGAAGCGTGGAGACGAATCGCGTCGGCTACGGAGAGTTTGGCAAAAGTCGCCAGCTCCTCCAAGTCGGGTCCCCACTCGCCACCGTAGAGCACCGGAATCCTGTGTCTTGTGCCGGAAGCGGCACGACTGCTTGGGACCATGCGAGAGAGCTGGAGCAACCGATCGGACAACGTGGTCACATCCAGACAGCGTGGATCGACATGGATCGTGACGGAACGGTAGGTGGGGACAATGTCTCGGACTGCGGGCCAACCCTGTTTGCGCACGAGGTCGGCGAAGGCGAGCACTTGTTCGTTCACGGCCGGATCGATCTTGTTGCCGAACTCGACCGTGAGGGCCGCATCGCCGAGCGGAAGGAGTCGGATGAGGGAGGTGGCCGCTTTTTCGCTGTCGTCTGCTCGATGCGAATCGGCTTGTCGATCGGACCTCGGCATGCGCTCTCAGAAGCCGGATGGGTTCGGATACCCTACTTGGTTTAGGGCCTGTCGTAAAGCAGGCGATCGATCGCCTCTTGACTCCTTGACACCCTTTTGAAGACAGCCTAGCCTTTGGCCCCAAGTGGCAATGAATCGGTTGAGTGAACGCGTATCAACCGTGGAAAGGACGAGGATGCGAGTGATTGCGCTTTTGATCGTGTTTCTGACCATACCCATCACGGCGTGGGGTGACGATACCACAAAGCCGGAGCTGCCCACATTGACGGTGGCGGCCACCGGCACTGTGACCGTCGCTCCGGACACGGCCTTTGTCACGCTGGGAATGGAGACAGCCGGCAAATCGCTGGCGGAGACCCAGAATCAGAATTCTGCCGTCATGCAGAAGGTGCTGGAACGGTTGCGCGGCTTGAGGATCGACAAGGAGCGCATCCAGACCTCGTCGTTCACGGTCTCGCCCCACTATAAGCCGCCCTCCAAACGGCCTTCTGATGCGCCGCCGGTCTTGCCGGAGATCATTGGGTACACGGTCAGCAATACCCTCACGGTGGAGGTTCGTGATCTGGACAAGGTGGCCTCGGTGATCGAGGAGGCTTTGTCGGCCGGCGCCAACCATTTTCATGGACTACATTGGGGATTGCGGGACGAGCAACCGGCGCGACTGCAGGCCCTCAAACTCGCCGCGACCAAGGCGCGGGAAAAGGCGGCGACTTTGAGCGAGGCGCTCAACGTCAGGCTCGCACGGTTGATGAATGCGGCCGAAGGCGGCCATGTCGTCCGTCCGGCGCCCCATATGACCCGTGCGACCATGGCGATGGAAGCAGCAGGAGGCGACGTGCCCATCGCGTCAGGTGAAATCAAGGTCGAAGCCACCGTGACCCTGGTCTATGAGATCGCGCCCAACTGACGCGGCTCCTCACAGGGTGCTGAAAAAGTCCGCCGGCGGCGTTGGGGCACCCATTGCCGTTCTTTCCTGGTGCAATGCGTCTCACGCGAAGAGGTTCATCTTGAAGGAGTTTCTCCAGCGGCGTCAATACCGGATGGGCTTCGCCCGATGAGCCCCTGGTTCACACAAGTGCGGTATGTACGATTCGCCTCTTCGCTCGCTGCGGCCTTGCTGGACGGTCGTTTTGAGCATTCTGGCCCGTTCTTCTTTACCGTCTGGGGCCTCAATGCCGGTGCCGGCTATCAGGATCGCGAGCAGTTTGTTCGCGGTCGGCTAGATCGGTGCATTGCCCGGCTTCCATTTGATGCTGCAGCCGATGCTGGGTTGCTGGCTGGCCTCGACGGGTCGGCCCGCGAGCACCGAACCGATTGCCGCGCGCAGATCACGGCCGGTGACGGGCTTGTTGTTGCCAGGCCGGCTGTCGTCAAGCTGTCCTCGGTAGACCAACCGCCGCTGCCCATCAAAGAGGTAAAAGTCCGGTGTGCAGGCGGCCCTGTAGGCCTTGGCGACCTCCTGACTCTCGTCGAAACATAACGGAAACCGCCAAGCGAGGCGTTCCGCCAATTCCTTAAGCTGAGCCGGCGCGTCGTCGGGATAGGCCGCGGGATCGTTGCTGCTGATGCCGACCATGCCCAGGCCGGTCTCCGCATAGTCCCGTCCAAGCCTGCCGAGTTCCTCCTGAACATGCTGCACGTAGGGGCAATGCCGGCAGAGGAACATCACCAACAACGCCTCTTTTTTGCCGAACGAGTCGAGCGAATACGTTCGACCGCTCACGACATCCCGCAATGCGAACGGGGGAGCGATGGTTCCGAGGGGGAGCATCACCGACGCGACTGCCATAGACACCTCTTCCGGTTTGACTACCTATATCCGTGATGAATGATCGTCCGACTCTAGCAGCGGGCTTCGGTACGACTCAAGCCCCGACCCTTTTGACCATTTTGTGCGGAACCGGTACAATGCCCTCGATTCCTCATTATTCCTAGCCCTGTCCTAATCCATGCCGCACCGCGGGAGTCGCTCTGATTAGGGAACAAGCCCCTGCCATCGGCCGCGAAGCGTATGGCTTCGACGGTCAGACGGTCCCGGTCTCGCGGAAGGTCTGGCATGTCAACCCGACTGCAAACCCATTCATGAATCGCCAACAGGCGGGCTTTCACTTGACGATCCTGATCCTGCTCGGCGGGATCTTCTTTCTTGATATGCGGATGGGCCTGGGGTTTACGCCTTGGCTCCTCTATATGATTCCTATCGGGGTCACCTATTGGACGGCCTACTTGTATGCCCCGTTGGTCGTGGCTGGCCTGTCCACCCTGTTGGTCCTGCTCGGCTACATCCTGTCCCCTCCGTTGTCGTCCGAGTCCGTCGCTCTGACGAATCGGATGTTCGGCACGATCACGTTCTGGGCAATGAGCCTCCTCATCGTCGCTTACAAGGTCCTGGCCGCGCGCCTGTCCTCGCTCACCGACCGATTAGCCATTGAACTCAAGGAGCGGACGGAGGATCTGGGCCGGGTTGTGCGCGCCTTCAAGGCCGAGCAGCAGCATCAAGATCAGCCGGAAGGGGGCCGGCCGACAGTCGGCGACGAATTCAAGCGCGAGGTCACTCAGGTGTTGGCGGCCGAGAGCCGGCGTCTCCAGGAGAAGGTCGAAGATCTCCAGCAGGGTGAGCCGCCCGTAGAAAACGGAGAAGAGAGCCTCGAAAGAACCCGCAGCGAATTGGAACGGCTCGGCAAGCAGTTGGAGCAGTTGCAGCGCGATTTATTGCGCCCATGAGCGTGGTTGCTCACTCGAAGCGATCGGCGCCGGCACTGCCTCAGCGTGATCTCCGACCTCTGGATAAGCCATCCTTCCGGTGTTTTGACCCGATAAAAAACCACGTGCTATAGTCCGGCCGATTCATGACTCTGGCTGGTGATTCAGCCTTCGGTCCAATCATCCACACGATCCGACAGCTCGACAGCAGAGGTCACGACCCATGGTTGAAGTACCCGTCAAGATGTATCTCTCCAGCCTCCTCAAGAAAGCGCGTGAATCCGTCACGCCCATGGCTCTGCTCTCGGGACCGGTGAAGGAGGCCACCCTTCGGACTGTGGCCGGACTGATCGCCGAACGAACCGAAGACCTCTTGGCCGCCAACCAGGCAGATGTCCTGGCTGTCGGCAAGAGCCTCGAAGGCGAGAAGGATAAGGACCGGGTCAAGGCGGCGGTGAATCGCGTCAGGCTAACGGAGGATGACCTGAAGCTGATGGCCGACCGGATGCAGCGGGTGGCGGACCTCGACGATCCGGTGGGTCAGGTGCTCGAACAGGCGGAGCGGCCAAACGGCATGCAGGTCCGGCGGGTCCGAGTTCCCATCGGGATGCTCGGGATCATCTCGGAGTTGAACCCCAATACCACCATGGAGATCCTGGCGCTCTGCTTCAAGGCCGGCAACGTGTCGGTGTTTCGCGGCGCGCCCGAATGGGCCGCCACCCACAAGGCGTTGGCGGCCCTGTTGCGGGAAGCAGGGGAGGAGCACCGGATTCCGGCGGCGGCCCTCACCCTGATCGATCGACCCGAAAAGGACGTGGCACTGGAACTGATGCGCGCCACCCGGCAACAGATCGATGCGCTGATCGTGCGCGGGGGAGCGGGGCTCCGTAAGGCCGTGGCCGAGACGTCCCGACTCCCGATTCTCTGCCATGACGGGGCGGTCAATCATCTGTACATCGACGGCGATGTGGACATTCCAATGGCGCAGAACCTCATCGTCAACGCGAAGGCCCAGCAGCCTTCGGAGCCCAGTTCCGTCGATACGGTCCTGGTCCAGCAAAACATCGCGCGTCAGTTCCTCCCGGCTCTGATCCGTCGGCTGTTGGATGAATTCCACGTGGACGTCCTCGGCTGTCCCAAGACGGTCGCCATGATCGGGGCTCAACAACTGCCGCAATACCGGAACCTGGTCCCTGCTGCGGAGGAGGATTGGGGTAGGCAATTTGTTTCGCCGACCCTCGCGGTCAGGATGGTGAAGGATCTGGACGAGGCCCTGGCACATATTGCGCAGTACGGGACCGGCCATACCGTTGCGATCGCGACGCGCGACTATGCCCATGCCATGCGGTTCATCCGCGAGGTGGACGCGGCAGCGGTACTGGTCAACGCCTCGTCGCGGTTGCACAGCGGCGAAGAGTTCGGATTGGGCGGCGATGTCGGGCTCAGCTCGTCACGGTTGCATGCCAGGGGCCCCATCGGTCTTGAGGGTTTGACCACTCTCAAATACGTCGTGCTCGGCAGCGGCCAGTTACGCCATCCGCATCCGGTCCCGACGGCCTACGAAGATGCGATCATGTTGAAGCGGTTTTGATTTCGTTTCCGTGCGGTGTGAGACGAAAGATCGGCCCGCCCATGCAGATCTTGAGCTCTCACATCCGACAGTTAACGAGTGGCGTGTCCGATTTCACACTTGACGAATGACGATTGACGATTCATGCCACCGTGACCGGCAAAGAGCTGCAGGAAGTCATTGCGGACCATCTGTTCTGGTGGGACCTCCGTCCGTTCGTATCCGACCGCGACTATGAACGCTGGCAGCGTGAACGTCTCCAACCCGCGGATCTGCATCAACTGAACCTGCTCGCCGAAATCCGCCACCGGAATCCCTGCAAGGCGGAGCCGGACCTGGCCTTCTATGAGTTTGCGGCGCAGCCCCGCATCTACCCAGTCCTCTATAGTCAGCGCTTCGACTATTATCTGACCGTCGGCGCCGCCATGTTGCCGTATTTCGAACGGTCGCGGCACGTGTTGGACTTCGGCTGCGGTCTGGGCATCCTGACGACGCTCTACGCCAGGCGGCATCCTTCGGTGCTGTTCGTTGGATTGGACCGATCGCCCGGTTCCATTGCCGTGGCCCGCGAACGAACCGCCGCCCTGGGCCTGAAAAACCTGACGTTCCGCTTACTCGACCCGGACCGAGAGCCGCCCACCGGCTTGTACGACACGATCGTGTCCAGCCACTCGCTGTTTCAGTCTGAACAGGACCCAGGCCTGCCAAGCCGGTCGTGGGATACATTCGCACGGAAGGTTGACCCGACGATGCAACAGGCGTTCGAAACCAGAACCGGGTTGGGTCCCCGGTTGAACTGGCTTGCCTCCATCCTGGATCAGTCTGGCCGGTTGTTGCTGTTTGAAAAGGCCCGCCACCTTGGCCGGCGTATCGTCTTGCAACGCGCCCTGGCCGCCCGCGGATTCGCCTTGGAGCAACCGCCGCTCCCGCTCCAATACCTATCGGTCGAAGAACCGACAGAAGATGGACCGCTGTTTGTCTTGAGTCGGCATGCCGATGATGCGACGTGCCACCCCTGGGACGAAGAACCCGAGCGAACCGACGGCGATCATCAGTTCATCTGCCGGAGCGCGGCAGCCGAATCCGTCTGGTCGCGCCTTCCTCATCGTCGCGCCACACGAACCCGCTCGTTCAATCTGCCCGGAATGTCGTCCGGCCTTCTCGAATGGGGGCGATCCGACCTGCTTCGCTACCTTTACTTCACCCGTGCGAGCGGCACCAGCGGGCTATGGGTGGGCTTGCCGGGACCGGACGACGATCTGCACGGCTCCTTACTTTACACCCTGACTTCGGCCGACTCGATCACGCCCGACCACCTGGAACGGCTTGAAGCATCCTTGGCCAGTCGCGGATTGGAGGATGACCCCGCCCTGGTGCCCCTCTACGAGAACCACACGGCCGCCGCCCAGTTGCTGTGGAACGAACTGGCTGAAAAGCTCCGGATCAAGGAGTATGATTCGCCGCTCCCGGACGGACGCCATCTCCACATCGAGCTGGGACGGAGCGGGGCTCTGTCATATCTATACTGCGCCAATACATTCGACCAGCGGCAGCTCGTTCTGGTGGAATCCGATCGGCAGGCTCTTCTAGAGCAGTATTTCGAGGAACTTATCTCGAGACCGGCCCCGCCGGCTCCTGCTTCAGGCAAGCCTATCCGGTGATCTCGGTCGCTCGACCCGACTCTTCGACGGAAACCCCTTCACATGGATCGCCCCGAAGTTCCGGCCTTGACCCCTGAAAACACGCCAGCTTACAATGCGACAGACCTCATGATCTTATCCTTCATTTTGGATACGCCTGCCGCCGCCGCAAGGCAGGGGGCATGATATGCGTGTTGAGTATTCCAAGGGCGATCGTGCCTCCAAGGAGCTGATCCAGCTCCATCGCCGGACCTCCTTCCAGGCCACCGGTCGGAAGATGAAGGTCATGTTGATCTTCCCTCCCGACTGGTTTCCCTCCGAACCGTACCTGAGCCTTCCCTCCCTCACCTCCGTCCTCCGCCAAGCCGGCCACACCGTCGTCCAAAAAGACGTCAACCTCGAGATGTGGGACTGGTATTTCAGCGAAAGCTTTCTGAAGAAGGTCCTCCGCCGGGTGCCCCAACAGTTGGACCGGTTTCGCAAGCTCTCCAGAAAACGCGAGTTGGCCGAGTGGGAGATGGATGTCCAGGTGGCGCTGTGTGATGTGACTCGGCAGCGGATCGACGAGCTGATCAAGAAGGCCGAGCAGGCCAAGCGCATCGTGAGAGAGGAAGATAACTTCTACGATATCGATAAGTTGGAATGGGCCATTCAAGTTTTCCGTGAAGTCACGCAGGTCATCTCGCTGGTCTATTCGCCGGCCCGAATTTGCATGCCGCCGATGGAGACGGATCTCTCCTACAAGCCCTATGTCTCGACCGAAATCATGGACGCGGTGGAGGACGAACAGGTCAACATCTACCGCGACGTGTTCGAGCACCTGGTCAAGCCGGCAATCGAGGAGCATCGGCCGGACGTGGTCGGTATCTCCATCGTGCTCCAGCAGCAAATCTTCTCCTCGATGACCTTCTGCGCCTTGATCAAGAAACAGTTCCCTCAGATTCATGTGACGATCGGCGGCAACACGGTCACGCGCCTCCGGGACGTGCTGCCCGAGTCGCCGCTGTTTCAATATTTCGACAGCGTGGTGGTGTATGAAGGGGAGACGGCGTTCGTACAACTGGTCGAAGCGGTGGGTGCCAAGAGAGATCTTTCCGACGTCCCCAATACCATCTACAAGGACGACCAGGGTGTGCATGTCTCGACCACCAGCTATGCCGAAGACATGGCCGCGCTGCCGCCTCCCGATTTCGACGGGTTGCCGCTAGAGACATATTTCACGCCGACCAAGATATTGCCGTACCTCGCGACGCGCGGCTGTTACTGGGGCCGCTGTGAGTTCTGCGACCACGGCGAAGGGTACACGGCCGGCTACCGGTCGAAGAAAATCCAGGACGTGCTGGCGGACATCCAGCACCTCAAAGACAAATACGGCGCCCGACATTTCCACTTTACCGACGAATCCTATCCGCCGGCCCTTTTCCGCAAGCTCGCGCGCGGTCTCATCGAGAACAAGATGGACATCTTCTGGACGACCCATATGCGGTTCGAGAAGAGTCTCTTGGAGGAGGGCGTCTGGGAAGACGCGAAGAACTCCGGCTGCCGCTATCTCCACTTCGGGTACGAGTCGGGCAACGAGCGGGTGCTCAAGCTGATGGACAAGGCCACGACGACGGAAGTGATGGCCAGGCATCTCAAATACACGGCGGAGGCGGGCATCTGGAACCACTGTATGGGTTTCTTCGGCTTTCCGGGAGAAACGAGAGAGGAAGCCTGGCAGTCAGTGCAGTTCCTGGAGCAGAACAAGGACCATGTCCATTCGCTGGGCTTCGGCACGTTCGATCTCGGCCGGCACAACCCCGTGGCCAAGCATCCGGGACGATGGGGGGTGACGCCCTATAGGAATCCGGATTGGGATCTGGCGCTCGACTATTACTTCACCGTGAAGGAAGGGTTGAGCATCGAAGAGGCGGAACGGGTGTTCCAGGAATTCGAACGAAATCATTACGCAGGATGGGACCTGCGCCTCTATGTCCGGGAGTATATTTTCCTTTATATTTGCCGGTTCGGGCTGAAGAAGTTGCCGCATCTGCAATACCAGGCGGCGAAGACTCTGGGCCATACGCCGACGCTGGCGGGGAAGATGTGATCTCGCAACGCGCTGGGTATTGAGTTCAGGGATTGTTTCACGGGTGATGATTGACGTTGGACGGATGACGAGATGAGCACAGGCGGCTTCATTCAAATCGACGGCCTCGCCCCATTGGCCAAGGAGGCACGGAAGCAGTCGAAGGTCATGCTGCTGTTTCCTCCCGAGTGGGTGCCGACCGCGCCCTACCTCGCGCTGCCAAGCCTGACCGCCGTGCTTCGACAAGCCGGCCACACCGTCGTCCAGCGGGACATCAATATCGAGATGTACGATCACTTCTTTACGACCGAGTTCATGGTCTGGGTCAGAGCCCGACAGACCATGCAGTTCAAGGCTCTGCAGATGAAAGCGAAGCGGGGAGAACTGACGGACCAGGAGGCCGGCCAGTTGTCCGTGCTGGAACAACTCATGGCGATCGACGTCTTCGATCTTGCGGCGCGCGCCGAGGAGGCGAAACACGTTGTCCGCAGCGAGCTCTTTTACGAGGCCGACGGGCTCGAACGGGCGCTCAACACGTTCCGCGAGGTGATGCAGTACATCTCCGCCGCCTATTTCCCCGCCTCGCTGGTGTTCTATCCAATGGAAAGCAATCTGGGCTACCGGCCGGGTGTCTCGAAAGAAGTCTTCGCGTGTTTGGACGACGAGCAGGTGAATGTCTACCGCGATATCTGTCATCAGCTCGTGCTGCCGTCGGTGAGCAAGGAGAAGCCGGACGTGGTCGGCGTGTCGATCGGGACGCAGATGCAATTGATCGCGGGACTGACGTTCTGCAAGATGATCAAGGAGACATTCCCGCACGTGCACGTGGTGGTCGGCGGCAACGTCATCACCAGGCTCCAGGAAGAGTTGCCGAGACATACGAGGCTGTTCACGGACGTCTTTGATTCGGCCATTCTTTATGAAGGGGAACATGCCCTGCTTTGGCTCATCGAAGCGTTGAACGGCCAGCGTGACCTTGCGACGGTACCCAATCTGATGTACCGGACCGTCGCGGGCATTCACCAGAATCGGGAGATCTACACCGAGAAGACGACGGCGTTGCCGATTCCGGACTTCGACGGCCTCCCGCTCGACCTCTATTTCGTACCGGAGCGGATCATTCCCTATCTCGCGACACGCGGCTGCTATTGGGGTCGCTGTACGTTCTGCGACCACGGCCAGGGCTATTTCGATCAGTACCGAGGGATGACGGCTTCACTCGTCGTGGAGCAGGTGAAGGCCCTGCGCGACAAGTATCGGTGCCGACACTTCCTGTTCGCCGATGAGTCTTATCCGCCCGCGTTGTTCAAGAAGGTATCGCAATTGCTCGTGGATCAGGATGTGGGAATCAGATGGACGACCTTGATCCGCTTTGAGGAGACGCTCCAGGACCAGGCGATCTGGGACCTTGCCGCGAAGGCCGGATGCTGCACGCTCTATTACGGCATGGAGTCGGCGAATGAACGTGTTCTGAACCTCATGGACAAGCATGCCAAGAAGAGCGTCATCGAGAGGAATCTGCATCTGGCGGCGAAGGCGGGCATCTGGAACCATGTCATGGCCTTCTACGGCTTCCCCGGTGAGACGCGCGAAGAGGCGCTGGAGACCAGGCAGTTCGTGCTCGACAACCAGCCGGTGATCCATTCAGTCGAGCTGTTCTACTTTGTGGCCTACCGGCACACGGCGATGGTGCGCAACCCCGAGAAGTTCGGTATCACGATTCACAAGCAGGAGGAATACGACCTTCCGCTGGACTATTACTACACGCTGAACGAACCGGTGGGAATTTCGTGCCTCGATGCGATGCAGCTCTGCGAGGAATTCTATCGAAACGATTTCCAGCCCTGGGCCGTGCGCGTGAACGCGCGCGAGCATGTGTTCCTCTACATCTCCAAGTTCGGCACAAACAAGCTGCCGCAGATTTATGCGCAGCAGCAAACGGTGGGCTCATCCGATCGCGTGTCGGGATTGGTGACATGGCCGGTTTCGGTCGGTGAGAACGAGGAGGGAAAGGAAACGCTGAGCCGAGTAATGAGCCACGGCGCGGGAGAGTAAGCGGCGGCAGGTCCGTTACTGCGGATCGAATCGGCTTGATAAGAGCTGATAGGCCGCTTCAATCTGTTTGGTCATCGCCTCCGCCTGCTTGTACATCTGCATATACTTCCTTGGGCTGTTGGTGAGATTGGCGTAACGCGCCGGATACCACATATGGAGTAGTTCCCGGCGTTTGTAGGTGAGCTGCTTGGCCGTCACCGGCGGCGCGAGCCCGAAAAGTTCGAGAGCCCGTGCGAGATCATCGTCGGGATCACCGACCATCATGAGTCAGTCTGTCAAAGGGATGTTCACCCTGTCAATCCGCTGAACTTTGCCATGCCAACCGAACTGCCGATTCTGCAGGCCCCTCCCATCTTCAGGAACAAGGACTACCGCGAGGTCCTGATCCGGGAATTGGAGGGAGGAAAGATTCCCATCAGCCTCGGCAAGGCCTGTCCGGTCAAGTGCGAGTTCTGCTACGAGATCGACCACTCCTATCGCGAAACACTTGATCCGCCGAAGACGACGGACGCGGACTGGAAGTTCATCATCGATTATCTCAACAAGCAGCCGACCGATCCGATGCAGTTTTGGTGTCTCGGCGGCAACGAATACATGGAATGGACCGATCTGTTTCTCCATCCCAAGGCGATGGAATGGGTCGAGGACTTTCTCACCTCCACGGACAAGAATATCTCGTTCTTTACGGTGGGTTATGTGCAGGTACCGAAACTCCATCAGTTGGCGGCGCGGTATCCGGGACGGATCAACTTCGAGCTGTCGGTCATCACGTTGAGCGAGTATCGGCAACGCCTGATGCCCCACGCTCCTTCGATCAAGCATCTGATGAAGGTGCTGGACGGGCCCGCCGTCTCGTCGGCCAATTTCTACTCCTTTGATCACCGTACGATGTCCGAGGATGCCCGTCACATCTCGGCGGTGAATCGCTCTTGCGTGCTCTGGATGGGGTGCCTCACCCCCGTCAAGGGCGTCAAGCCGGACACCTGCACGCTCATGCGGCAGGGGCGGGACAGGCTGCCCGACGAGGCCCGACGCATTTATGACATGGGCCTCCCGAATTCGACCACGATTCACACCGAGGCCTATATCACGGCGTTTCTCAACCGCCGACGCATCGTAAGCATGTTCGATGCTCTGGAACTGGAGAAGAAGGACACCGTCGTCGTCGCCAAGAGCGTGCATCGGATTCTCTCGATGTACCGCAAGAATCGCGCGCGTTTCCTCTTTGTGCCGAATGCCACCCTCGGAGGCGACTCCGACTGTACGGTGCTGCTGACCTTCGACGACATCGCCCGCCGAGTCACGACGGAAAAGGTGCTCCACATTCCGAAGTGCGTGATGCAATCCGGACGAGGCGACGACACGGATATCACCGGGGTGACGCTCGGACAATTCACGCAGAAAACCGGCGTGCGGGTGAAGGTCTTGCATAAGATCAACACCCAGTTCGCGAATCGGCTCCTCTTTCGGAACGGATTGCTCAAGACCTATGTGGAAGATTATCTGAACAATCCCATGACGCAACAATACGAGACTCTTCCGATTCCAGCCTGATCCGGCCGCGTTCGCCTTTCCGCGTTGACAAGACCGCGTCCGGAACCTACAGTACAGACACGCATGCCCGGCGAGCCAAGATCTCTCAAGTTCTATCAAGCCGACGTCTTTTCCGACCGTCCGTTCGGCGGCAATCCGGTAGCGGTCGTGCCCGATGCCGTCGGCCTGGATGATCGCGTCTTGCAGCGGATCGCACGCGAGATGAATCTGTCGGAGACCGTGTTTGTCTTTCCGCCCACCGATCCGGCGGCGGTCGCCAAACTGCGTATCTTCACGCCGACTCAGGAGATCCCCTTCGCCGGACATCCCGTCGTCGGGACCTTCCATATCCTGGCATTGCTCAAGCGGATTCCTCTGAAGGAACCCTGCACGCGCGTGTTGCAGGAATGTAATTTGGGTCTCTTTCAGGTCGAGATCTATTCCGCGGACGATGAGATTCTCCGCGTCATCATGTCACAACCGCAGCCTCAATTTTTGGGACGTGTCGAAGAGGTGCGGGATCAGTTCGAGATCGCGCAGGCCTTGGGCGTCGCCAAATCGGCGATCGCCGCAACCAAGTTTCCTATCGAGATCGTGTCCACCGGGCTGCCGACCCTGATCGTGCCGATGCGGACGCTCACGGCCGTCGATTCGATCACCCCTCATCCGCAGGCCATCGCGGAGTTGTGCGATCGGTTCGGCGCCAACGCCATGCTGGTCTTCACGACGGTGACGGTCGAGCCGCGTTCCACCGTGCACACACGCGTCTTTGCTCCGGCCATCGGCATCGTAGAGGATCCCGCCACAGGGAGCGCCAGCGGAGCGCTCGGCGCCTACCTGGTTCAAAACGGGGTTGTGCAGGTCAATCCGACGACCGACATCATTGCGGAGCAGGGCTACGAATTGGAGCGACCGTCGCGCATTCTGATCCGAGTGGAATCGGACGACGATATGATCAAGGACATCAAAGTCGGCGGAAGCGCCGTGATGGTCGTGGAAGGCACGCTGAATTTCTAGCCCGTTTTTTTACGATGACTTCTACTGCCACCGCCGTGGACCCGTTGGCGCCCAAGAGCACCGGGTACCCCGGCTACGACAAGGTTGGTTGAGCCTGAAGAGCAGCCGAGACTCGAAATCGAGTCCGTTTAGCTGACATCCCAGGAACACAGACGGACGTATTTGCGTCACAAAGAAGGAGGAAGCAATGTCCACAGTCGGTCAGCTCATGAATTCCAAACCAGTCGCCGTCGGGTCCTCTACGTCCGTGAAGGGTGCGGCGAAACGCATGAAGGACGATCACATCAGCTCGCTCTTGGTGAAAAAGGGCGGCAGGATCGTCGGCATTATCACCGACAGCGACATCGTGAGGCGCGGCATCGCCGGAACCAAGGATCTCAACAAGCTGACCGTCCAGGACATTATGACGGCACCGGTGGCAACGATTGAGACCGTCCGCACCGCTCAGGACGCGCACGACATGATGGGTGATCTCGGCGTGCGGCATCTCGGCGTGACGCGTGGCGGCGACATCATCGGCATCATTTCGGTTAGGGATTTGCTGGTTTTTTATAGGCGCGTGTCGGAACCGAAGATCACCCAGGATTAGCCAGGGCCGAAACACGTCAGATATCATACGTCAACCGTCAGTCGCGAGAAGCACGAGGCGTCCTACAAGGAAAAGGCGGGCCCAGTCTTCACGATTGACGGGTGACGACGCGATCACCCAAGCGCGTGATCGCCGGCCAGAGAATTACTTGGTCAGTTCGCGAATGAGGTGGCCGAGTTCGGGAAGGATGAGTTTCTCCATGGCCAGGCGCACGGCATTCTCTGAGCCCGGCGTCGAGAAGAGCACGCGCCCCTTCACGATGCCGGCGGTCGCCCGGCTGATGATGGCCGGTGAGCCGATTTCCTGGTAGGTGAGAAACCGAAAGATTTCTCCAAAGCCGTCCAGCCGTTTCTCCAACATTCCGTCCACCGCTTCGAACGTGGAGTCCCGCCGAGCAATGCCGGTCCCACCGTTGATCATGATGGCCTGCACCTGCTGATTCGCACAGGCCTCCTCGACCTTGGATCGAATCTGTGCCGGTTCATCCTTGATCAGATGATAGGCCAGCACTTCGTGTCCCTGATCTTTGAGCAGACGCATGATCAGTTGGCCGCTGGTATCGGTCTCGGGCGTACGGCTGTCGCTGCACGTGACGACCATGCAGCCGATGCGTGTCGGCGCATGCTGCTTGTGCTCGTGATGAGTCGGGATAGTCATCAGAAGAAAGGCCAGCCCGCCGGCCGGCTGATGGAGGACGGGGCGGGGTTGATTCAGATCAACCAGTCGCGTGCGTCGCCTAGCTCCACACCGAATCTGGCCGAAGTTTTTCTACCGGCTGACCCTTGACGATATGCTCATCGAGAATGGTCGTCACGTCCGCCTCCGTCACCTTGGCATACCAGGTGCCAGTTGGGTAGACGACGACCGTCGGACCCTGTTCGCAGGGTCCGAGACATCCGGTTCCCGTCACCAACACCTCGCCTGGTTGAATGCCTCGTTGCATGAGCCCCATATTGAAGGCCATGAGCAATTGTTGTGATCCGGCCGAGCCACAGGAAGGCTTTGGATGCCCAGGCGGCCTGGTGTTGGCGCAGACGAGAATGTGATATCGAGGCTTCGGCATATCTTATCCTTTCTCTGCGGGATGCTTGAAAATATTCCGTTGGGCGGGCACCGGGTTAAGGATTATCTGCGGTAGTAAGCCTTCCAGATGTCTTCGGTCTCCTCGCCCAATTTCCAATGTTTGATGCCCTTCATCACCCAATCCAGATAGTGTTCTTTCGGCTTGAACTTGCCGATCGGAGGCGCCGAATGGGTGGTGACCAATTGCTTCTCCTCCTGCTCATCGATCACGGTGACGGATAGATGCCGGTAGGCCCCCTCTGGCACATCCCCCTCAAACTGATCCATATTTTTTAAGTCTTCTTCCGTCATGTCCACGATCATGCCCCAGACCCGCTCACCCGGCGACGGCACGACGCTCGCCAAGCCACAGCGCCATTGGGAGGACCACCGACAAAATTGAATCGTATGGTCGGGGAGATAGGCCTTGCCGACCGGTTGGTATTCCGGAGCCCGGCGCTTCAGTTGCGATGGGTTGAGGTTGTCCGCATACACAAAGACTTTCATGACATCTTCATCCTCATGACCAGCCACCGCGCATATCTCGGCCGGCTGCTGTCACTCGAAACATGGGACTGCTGCCCTGGAGATAGGACACGGCGAACATGGAACGGCCCTTCAAAACCACAAGTTTGTAACACAGTCCCCTGTGAGATTGCCAGCGGGCCGCGCCCGCGGAATCCTTGCGGCATCCGCGGCTCGATTTGACTTGCGTCGCGACGATCCCTATTCTCCACAGAAACCGATCTGTATGACCACGCTGCGAACACGCATGGACAGTTCTGCCTCACCGAGCCAGCCGAGCACCTCGGGTCCATCATCCGGCGCATCGGCCGCTGCTCCGCACACACCATCGCCAGGACTCTCACGCAGTGCCCTGTGGCATGGGGTTGCGCTGGCGGTACTGCTGTTCGGCGGCGCAATTTACTGGTTTGTGAAACCACCCAACCTGAACCTGCTCGCCGATCCGACCTCCGCCGAGGCGTTGGCGTTGGTGCAGACCCACCGGGCGAAGCAGGCGCCGACCATCTTGCAGGGGGTCAACGAGCTCGCACGGCTGCGCGAGGAACGCGGTGTGAAAACCAGACTCGGCCGGTGGATGGTCGAGAGGGAAGGTGAGAATCTCTACATCGTCAAGGTGATGTTTCGGGAGCAGGGGAGCCGGAACTGGGTTGAACGGGAATATACCTGGCACGTGGATCTCAAGGGGAGGAAGGTCAACGCGCTGTCGATGCCGGCGATTGACCTGATGCCGGAGGAAGATTTGGCCCCGTTGAACCCGGCGATGCCGCTCCCGGTCAGATAGCCCACGGAACGAGGGTCCTGCCGTTTCATTGAGCAAGGACCGCACGGCAACGACTACCCGGGGCGGTCGAGCGGAATCTCCACCATAATCAGACCGTTCTCCACCGTCACGTCAAAGCAGGCCACACGGAAATCCGGATTGTCCACACGCTGTCCGGTCTTCACGTTGAACCGCCATCCGTGCCACGGGCACACGACGCAATCCCCCTTCATCTCGCCCTCGCCCAGCGGTCCGCCTGCGTGAGGGCAGACGTCATCGGTGGCATAGATCCGCCCCTGCACATTGTAGAGCGCCACCCATCCGGATTCCGTCTCGACCGACCGGCAGGTTCCCGGAGGCAGTTCTTCCAGGCGAACAAGGGGGAAACGCTTAGCGTTCATCTGGTAATCGTCAAGATACGGTTACGGGGAAGGCGAGCGCGGCGGACGACCAGCCCCTTGCTTGATTTCAGCCGGTGAGTATGGCATAGACCTGGATGCTATACTCTCACTTATGAGAGGGAAAAGGGACTCTGTATGGAACTGACCCTGTTGCTCAACGCGACGTATGAACCGTTGCGAGTGGTGCATTGGCAGAAGGCGATTTCGCTCCTCTGGCAAGGGAAGGTCGAAGTGCTCGAGTTCTATGATCGGGACGTGCGCGGCGTCTCGATCACCTTCAAGTTGCCGGCGGTCATGCGGCTGCTCAAGCTGGTCAAGCTCAAGGACAGCCACCGCGCCGTCAAATTTTCGCGCATCAACATCTTCACCCGCGACGGTTACACCTGCCAGTACTGCAGCGTGAAATTTCGGACGGAGGAGTTGACCTTCGATCATGTCGTGCCCATCGCCAAAGGCGGCAAGAAGACCTGGGAAAACATCGTGACGGCCTGCTGGCGCTGCAACAACCGCAAGAGCGGCCGGACGCCCGAGGAAGCCGGCATGAAACTCGTCAAGAGACCCGTCAAGCCCCGGTGGAGCCCCGTGGTCACGATCACCATCGGGATCCGCAATGCACCGCAAAGCTGGCGCGATTACCTCTATTGGAATATGGCGTTGGACGAGGACGCCGCCGACACCTAGTCAGGATGTTGAAATAGTCCGCCAGCTTTGTTCTCACCTCGCTGGACGGACTTTTTGACCCTCCTGTGGGCTTTCTTCTTTCAGCGTACATTGCTCAAGGTAATATCCACCTGGTCGCCGCCGACCATGGTCGGATTCTTTTCGAACTCACCTTCGATATCGCCCGGCTGAGCCGGTCCGGCTTGACCGTCACGGTCCAGCCGCGCCACCACATCGACCACGCCTCGCAGCTCGGTGCCCTGCATCATGACATCGGCATTTGTGACCTCGTAGGCCACCGGAAATTGAGGGTTGTCGAACCGCTTGGCCGCCAACGGACGCTTGGCCTGCGGCCTTCTCACGATCACAAACAAGACATCCGTCGCCTTCACCTGACCGGCTAACTCGGGAAGGATCGTCACTCGGCCCGCAATGCGGCTCACGCCGGGCTTCTCGCACCCGTGCGCCAGACCGAAATATGCAGCGATTGCAGCCAGAGCGATGATGCCACCTGCCATCCCAAACGTGCCCATGGTATGCTTCGCCACAACTTCTCCTTGTCGCCAACCCGCATGTGGTTCCCTGCGACGCTTCCGGCGCACTTGTAAGAATGGATATTATAACGATCGGCCTCGCAAAAGGGGAGGTCTCTTTTGTGCGCTGCGAGTCCTGTTGTATGATACGCGACCGTCCGTCGTCGGAAGACTCGGAGACGGCAGCCAGAAGGGAGAAGACTTGTGAACCCAGGATTTCCACTATCACTCGACGTCAAGGGGTGGCCCTGTCTCGTTCTTGGAGGAGACGAGGAAGCCGCCGACAAGGCGATCCGGTTGCTGGAGGCCGGCGCCAAAGTCACCGTCATCAATCCCACGCTCAACGATACGCTCAAGAAACTTACAGCCAGCGCCAAGGTCATTCATCGTGGGCGGCTGTTCCGCGCCACGGACACGCCGGGCGTCGTTCTGATCCTCAATTGTCTCAGGGACAACCGCGAATTTTCGGAATCGCTGTTGGACCTGGCCCGCAAAGACAGATTTCAGGTCTGGTCCGTGGACCAGCCGGAACACTCTACGGTCATGATGCCGGCCGTCGTCAGTCGCGGACACTTGCGAATCGCGGTGAGCACGAGCGGGGCCGCTCCGGCGCTCGCGTCCAGGATTCGTCAAGATCTGGAAGCGATCTTCGGCTCGGAGGCGGCGGAATTTCTTTCATGGCTGGGTGAACTCCGCGACGAGACCAAGGCTGCGCAAGCCGACTACGCACAGCGCAAGGACACGCTTCGCCGCGCCGTCCAGGAGTTCAAGCTCACTGGCCAGGTACAGTACCCCTCCGCCTGGCTCCAACAGCGTACGGCCAAACCTGAAACCAATCCCTCAAAGTAGGAGACAGACATATGGTGTTGCTCGAAGTCAGCATGTCGCCGTTGGGCAAAGGCGAAAGCGTGGGCAAGTACGTCGCCCGCTCGCTGGAGATCATCGACAAGAGCGGTGTGGATTACCGGCTAAACCCGATGGGCACGGTGCTGGAAGGGGAGTGGGACGAGGTGATGGCGGTCGTGGAACAATGTTACGAACGGATGCGTAAGGACTGCAACCGCATCTCCTGCTCCATCAAGATCGACTATCGCAAGGGAGCCAGAGGCAGGCTCAACAGCAAGGTGGCCAGCGTCCAGAAACGGCTCAAACGGACACTCAAAACGTCATAGCAACCGCCGACAGGGCCCGGTGTCGTTACCAGCGACGGTCCCAGTTGCGGTAGCGGGGCCCGAAGTACGGAGGTCTCCAGAGATACGGTCGATAGAACGAGGAGGGACCGTACAGCCAGGGACGGCCGATGTAGAGACCGAATCCGATCGGCGGGATGACGGAGGCAGAGCCGTAGTAGGTAGAACCGAACGGAGCGTAGCCATAGGCACCCGGCACAACGACCGGCGGCCGATGGTCCAACGACCGTTGGAGATCCGCTGTGGCTTCGGCTTGGCGATCAACCTGGTCCGCTAGCCGGCCTAGGGCACCGCGCTGGTCCCGTAACTGCCCTTCAAGCTCGGCTATCTTATCCCGCTGGACCTCGATATAGGCCCGAAGGCAGCGCGTTTGAGCCGCTCCCTCATAGCCGGTGCATTCCCACGGGATCGAGCCGTCGCCCGCATCGGCTGGAAGCGTGCTGAACACCAGCCATCCGACAATCGCACCGATGATTCTCCATTGAATGAGCATGCCTGCCTACCGATCTCTGACTCCAAAGAAAGTCACATCGTGCACCTCATGGCGTGTCTGATGTCGTGCCATCGTCCTGGATCCTCCCTATTCCACTTTTACGCTATCACATGAGGAGCACCCTTTTCAGGCTTGAGCCACAGAAGTCCCCGTCGAGTGTGGGGGAGCTGGGCGGACCGGGCCGCCCAGCTCCCATCTGGTTGAATCGACTTACTGCTTGACGATGTCCAGCAGTTCGACCTCAAAAACCAATGTGGCACCAGGCTTGATGTCCGGCGGCGCTCCACGATCGCCATAGGCGAGGTTCGAGGGACAGACCAATCGGCTCTTTCCGCCGACCTTGATGTGCTGCAATCCTTCGGTCCAACACTTGATGACGTTGCTGAGCGGGAAGGTCGCCGGTTCCTTTCGTTGCACCGAACTGTCGAACACCGTCCCGTCGATCAGGGTTCCATGATAATGCACTTTGACGGTGTCGGTGGCCTGAGGCGTGGCGCCTTTCCCCGGCGTAATGGCTTTGACGATGGCGCCCGATTCTGTTTTGGTCGCACCCGGTTCAGCCGCCGCCTTGGCCAGATACGCCGCACCCGTCTTCTTCTCGGCCTCGGCAAGCACCGAAGCCCGGGCCGTTTGCAGTTGTTTGACCTTTGGCCCGAACGCCTGAAAGTCCACCTTGGCGGGCTTTTTGAGCACACCGTCGGTGATGCCGCTCTTGACGAACTCGAGTTCGGCCTCGCTGAGCGCAAAGGTCCCGAGCGATTGGCTGATCGCCAGACCCAGGGCATAGAGTGTTTTTTGATCGTCGGTCGTCGGGTCGGCGGCAGCCGCAACGCCGCCGGTGAGTCCAAGACCGATGACCGCCGACATGATCAGAACGGAGCATCGCATGAGTGATCCTTTCTTGTAAGTGACGTAGGATGGGGGAAGCGCCCGGGTCGTAGACCCAGGGACATGGAACAGTCGCGTTACACCTTACCATAGCGACAGGACTGCGTCCCAGCCATTATGCGATCACGATCGGTGGCTGACAGGAAGCGAGTCGGCCTTCTGGAACGACATAATTCCGTCAACAACCCGATGATCAGAGAAACGAGCGAGCCTCACCGACAGTCTCTCTGGGGCCGAGATTTCGGGAGCAGGTCCGCCGGGGATCGTCGTATCACGGAACTTCGAAAGTCAGAACCATCCCTCTCGAAGCGTGAGACCGGTGTGTGTTCGGATTGGGGAAGAGGGAGATCAGCGAATACCGTCCAAAGGGAAGTCCGGCGGTAAACACCCCTTCTCCGCCGAGCTCCAGCCCGCTCATTCCGCCCGCCAACTGCCACGGCCAAAGAGGGAAGGGAAGAAGTCGGCATCGGCGCTGCCGCCACACGATCATCGGGTACGTCGGGATTCAGCCTGACTAAAACAGACCCGATGCACTTGGGTGCCCTGATTTTTGACGTAAAAGGTGTGCAGGCTCAACTTGATCGGCTCAATCACCGCGACCTCATAGTCCAGGAGTGAGAGGTGGTTGTTCGCCGCAATCGAGCGTGTCCGGCCTTCCCGCTCGATCACTGTGAGAGCCTTGTGCATACCGAGCACGACATGAGCCCGTATGGTCCATGCTGGGAATGGTGCCGAGCAGGACGTACGCGCCTGCCTCCAAATAGACCGTCGCCTCGGCACACCCTCTCGGGCCGATGCCGTTGGGCCCACCCATGTGCCTCGCCCAGTGCGGCAGACATCCTCTCTCGGCTTGCCACGCCGCGACGAGGTGATCCACGTTCATCTCGTCGGTCAATTTGACAAGCTAGATGTGATGCGGTTGCTGTCCGTCATTCAACAGGCGGACAACCGTCTGTCCCGCCGGCAACTGCTCCGGCCCGTCGAATACGTAGTCCGACGCATGGAACGTCGCGACAGTCGTGGTTCCTGTGATGGGAGGAATGAGGAGGTCGGAGGCACAGCCTGCCACCAGGATAGAAAGAGAGAGGACGAGGGGAAGAAAGCCGTGACCAGCTCTCGCCATAACGACAACCGCTGACCTGGTGGCTCGCCAGATGGTTCTCCCCTTGACTGGAGAACTCTTTCTGGTGAAGGAACGTGAGCCTCCTTATACGCCCGTTAGAACAATATTGGCCATAGCGAGGTGCCGGACAGGAGCCACGGCCGACCAACTCATTGGTAGGAGCCAGCGCTTGTTAGGGAATGGCTGAATCGTGTGAGCCCGTGGGTTCCCCAAGTTCAGAATGGTTTTTCAACTACCTGCTGGAAACGCAGGCGTTACTCAACATACGAGCGACGTACCCGCGCACCAATCCCACAGAGCACTTCGTAGGGGATCGTCCCTTGCCCTTGCGCCAGATCCAAGGCAGTGATCCGTTCGGCCCCCTCTGCACCGATCACTACCACATCTGTGCCGACCTGGGCTTCCGGGATTTCTGTGATATCCACCATGGTCATATCCATGCAGATTCGACCGACCACCGGCGCTCGCTTCCCCGCAAGGAGCACCGTTCCTTTGTTCGAGAGCATCCGATTGTACCCGTCGGCGTAGCCGAGTGGGAGGACGGCGATCCGAGTTTGACGCGAAGCCCGAAACGTGCGATTGTAGCTGACGGATTCACCTGACCGCAGGCTCCGAACCTGGACAACCTGCGTGAGAAGCGATAACACCGGCCGCAACGCGACCTCCACCTCCTGCCCCACGGAATAATGATACCCATAGAGGCCGATCCCGGGCCGGACCGCATCCAGGTGGGAGGCAGGAAAGCGAAGGATGCCGGCGGTGTTGGCCACATGCGCCAGCGCCACATTCACGCCGGCGCGCCGGATTTGTTCCAGGAGGCCGGTGAACTGCGCAAGCTGGCCTTGTGTGTAGGATCGATCCTCACTGTCTGCATCGGCGAAGTGGCTCATCACCCCGTCTAATCGCAGAGGCCCCTTGAAGGCGGGAGATTGCAGGAGATCCAGCAGGCGATCCCGTCCCACCCCCAGCCGCCCCATCCCGGTGTCCACCTCGACGTGGACCGGGTAGGGGACTGCCTCATCCCGAAGCCGCATCACAAGGTCGCGAGCAAACTCCTCGCTGTAAATAACCGGGGTCAGCCGATGCGACACCAGGTCGTGAATTTCTCCCTGTACGAGCGGTCCCATCAGGATGATACCGACATCGATCCTCGCCTCTCTGAGTTGGATGCCTTCCGCGAGAGTCGCCACGCCCAATAGCGTGACACCAGCTTGTACGAGGGCTCGCGAGACGGCCACCGCGCCATGTCCATAGGCATTGGCTTTGACAATGCCGATCACCCGGCAAGATGGAGCTAACCGGCTGCGAAGACACCGGAGATTGTGGGTCAAGACCCCGAGATCAATAACGCATCGAGTTGGAGAGGCAGGATGAGTGGGCAGCACGCGACTGATATAGGAGGAGGCAGAGGTGGTCAAACTTCGAGAATTTCCTCCTCTTTCTTCTTTAACACATGATCGACCTTTTCGATATATTGGTCAGTTAGTTTCTGAATTTCGGCCTCGGAGCGGCGCAGATCGTCCTCGCTCATCTTGCCGTCCTTCTGGAGCTTTTTCAGCTCTTCGTTGGCCTCGCGTCGGACGGTCCTGATGTGTACCTTGGTGTCCTCGCCGTGCTTCTTACAGATCTTGATCAGTTCCCTCCGCCGCTCTTCAGTCAACGGCGGAAGCGGCACCCGGATCACCTTACCGTCGTTCGACGGCGTCACGCCCAGGTTTGAGGCGGCCAACGCCTTCTCAATTTCTTTGATCAGCTTCACATCCCACGGCTGGATCGTGATCAAGCGCGGCTCCGGCGTCGACAAGGTGCCGACCTGTTTCAACGGGGTCACGGTGCCGTAATAATCCACCTTGACGTTGTCGAGCAGTGCGATGGAAGCCCGCCCCGTGCGCATGGTACTCAATTCCCGCTTCAGATGTTCGAGGGTGCGTTCCATCCCCTCCGTCGTCTTTTGATGAACCAGATGTGCCATGGCCGTTGTCCTACGCCCCGATCATAAGATTCGACCGCTATTGCGGTCCCGCCGTCACTAACGTGCCTACGACCTCTCCCTGCATGATCCGCTTGAGATTGCCCCGCTGTTTGAGGTTGAACACGATCAGCGGCAGGTTGTTGTCCATGCACAGCGTGACAGCCGTGGAATCCATCACCTTCAAGTTTTGATTGATGAGCGACAAAAACGGCAACCGGTCGAACCGCTTGGCCGTTGGGTTCGTCACCGGATCGGCCTCGTACACGCCGTCCACTTTTGTGCCCTTCATGATAACATCGGCGCCAATCTCCATGGCCCGAAGGGCCGCCGCCGTATCGGTCGAAAAATACGGGTTTCCGGTGCCGCCCGCGAAGATCACCACCCGCTTCTTCTCCAGGTGCCGAATCGCCCGCCTGCGAATGTAGCCCTCGGCCAACTGCCGCATCTCGATGGCCGACTGCACACGAGTCATCACTCCGCGGCGCTCAAGGCTGTTCTGCAAGGCCAGGGCGTTCAGGACAGTCGCGAGCATCCCCATGTAATCGGCGGAGGCGCGTTCCATGCCCTTGGCGCTGGCGGCAATCCCCCTGAAAATATTGCCTCCGCCGATGACCAGTGCAATCTCCACATCCATCGCGACGACATCCGCAATCTCTCCCCCAAGGCCGTCCAACACGGAGGGTTGGATTCCGTACCCTTGGTCTCCTGCCAGCATCTCGCCGCTGACTTTCAGAAGAATGCGCCGGTACTTCGCCGTCGTCATGCCTGACCGAGTTCATAGCGGGTAAACCGCCGAATGACGATGTTCTCTCCGATCTTGGCGATCCGCTGAGTCAACAGATCCTTGATCGTGACGCTCGGGTCCTTGATGAACGCCTGCTCCAGCAAGCACATTTCCTGATAAAACTTGTCCAGCTTCCCTTCGATAATCTTCGGCCAGGCGGCCTCGGGCTTTCCCATCTCCTTGCACTGGCCTTGATACACCGTCTTCTCGCGCTCAATGACCTCGGCGGGAATATCCTCTCGCGCGACGTAGGCCGGACGCGCCGCCGCGATCTGCAGCGAGACGTCCTTGACCAGGGCCTGAAATTCATCGTTACGGGCGACGAAATCGGTCTCGCAGTTGACCTCCACCAACACGCCGATCCGGCTGCCCGGATGGATGTAGGCCGAAATCAGTCCCTCGTTCGCTTCGCGTCCCGCCCGCTTTTGTGCGGCGGCCAGACCTTTTTGACGAAGGTAGTCGATCGCCTTCTCGATGTCGTTGCTGTTTTCGGTGAGCGCCTTCTGACAATCCAGAATGCCCGCTCCGGTTTTTTCACGCAATTCTTTCACCAACGTTGCAGAAGCCGCCATGGAATCGTCATCCTCGCAGAATCAAAAATGTGAATGGTGTTCGGACTCCGGTCAACCGCGCCGATCGTTACCGGGCGGCCAAACCGACCACATCGAGCGGAGCCGGCCCGCGCTTTTCCGCGCCCGCTACCAGCGCGGGAGTTTCCGCTTCCTCGCGTTGTGTGCGGAGGTGAGCGCCTTCGAGACAGGCATCCGCCATGTGGGTCGTAATCAACTTGATGGAACGGATGGCGTCGTCGTTGCCCGGAATCGGATAGGTGATGAGGTCCGGCTCGCAATTGGTATCGACGATCGCCACAATTGGGATCCCCAACCGGCTCGCCTCCAGCACGGCGATGCGCTCGACCCGCGTGTCGAGCACGAACACGCACCCCGGCAGCGACCGCATATTCTTGATGCCGCTGAGATACTTCTCAAGCTTGACGCGATCCTTTTCCATCTGATTGAGTTCTTTCTTCGTAAGGCCTTGGCGCACCCCACCGTCCGCCAGCGTCGCTTCCATCTTCTTCAGCTTCTCGATGCTTCGTCGAATGGTTTGGAAGTTGGTGAGCATGCCGCCCAGCCAACGCTGGTTGACGAAAAACATGTTAGCCCGCTTGGCTTCCTCTTCCAGCACGTCGGCCGCCTGCCGTTTGGTCCCGATGAACAGGACGGAGTCCCCGTTGGCCACCGTATCGCGGATGAAGGCATAGGCCTGTTCCAGCCGTTCCAAGGATTGCTGCAAGTCGATGATGTAGATCCCGTTGCGCTCGCCAAAGATGAACCGCTTCATCTTCGGATTCCACCGGTTGGTCTGGTGTCCGAAATGCACACCGGCTTCCAGTAGATCCTTCAATGTGACTTCTCCCATACCCTCACCTCCTTCCCCGCCTGCGGAACACCGATCTGGCCGACCGGCGAGGGATCCACGATCCCTTGCTCCCAAGCGAGCGGCGTGTCAGACGCCGATTTCAATTTAATTGTGGATGCGACAGGCCTATTCCCCTCGCATCATCTCGATTTCCCGTCACAATTTGTCAGAACGCGAGAGCCTAGCATGGCGGCTCTGCCTTTTCAAGCCGATGGCGCAACGGATCGGCGCACGTCACTTAGGATCGGTAACTGGCATTGATCCGAACATACTCATAGGACAAGTCGGTGGTCCACATCCGGCTCGATCCAGTCCCCAGTCCGACATCGACTTCGATGCGAATTTCCTTCCGCCGGAAGACCTTGGCCACTCGCCGCTCGGCTGCGTGACCGAGCCCCTTCCCGTGACGGCAAATCGGCACGCCGCTGAAGGAGAGGCTGATCCGTTCCGGCTTGAGCAGGGGGCCGGCCCGGCCGATGGCCGCCATCACCCGTCCCCAGTTGGCATCCTCGCCAAACAGGGCGGTCTTGACCAGACAGGAGGTGGCGATGGTCTGAGCAATCCTGCGCGCATCAGGTCCATGTTTCGCCCCCGTGACCACGATTTCGACGAACTTCGTCAATCCTTCACCGTCCCGACAGACCTGGAGCGCGAGGTTCTCGCAGGCGGCTCGCAATAGGCCCTCGAAGGCCCTGAACGCCGGGGAGCCTGCTCGAATAGTTCGATTCCCTGCCATTCCGTTCGCCAGACACAACACGGTGTCGTTGGTGCTGGTATCGCCGTCCACTGAGATGCAATTAAACGACTCATCCACGGCCCGCCTCAGGGCTCGCTGCAGGGCCGGCTGGACGATGGCCGCATCGGTCGAAAAGTACGCCAGCATCGTGGCCATATTTGGGTGAATCATGCCGGACCCCTTGGCCATTCCACCAATCGTGATCACGGCCCCTCCGATCCTTTGCCTGAACGCCACCTCCTTCATGCGGGTATCTGTTGTCATGATGGCTTTGGCTGCCTCCGCTCCGCCGCGGCGACGCAACCGCGTGACTAGGCGGGGAAACCCGGCGCGGATCCGCTCGATCGGCAGTGGTGCACCGATGACGCCGGTCGATCCAATGAAGATGTGGTGCGGAGGGATGTCGAACTGGTCCGCTGCCAGACGGACCATCTCTCGCGCTGCGCGCATCCCTTGAGCACCGGTGCAGACGTTCGCACATCCGCTGTTGACGAGCAGAGCCCGGCCGATCTTGCCGGCCAAATGCGCCCGATCGACCGTCACCGGTGCGGCCACCACCTGATTGGTCGTAAACACTCCGGCGATGGGGCCGGATCGTTCAGACAGCACCAGCGCGAGGTCCAAATGCGGCGACTTCTTGATGCCGCAATGAATGCCGGCGGCAACCCAGCCGACCGGCGCGGTGATTCCCCCACGACTCAGCTTCATGGTGGTCCCTTGTGTGAAGATGAATGAACGGGGAGACAGAACTGGAAAAACCCGTCACGGAAACAGGCCGGCGGACAAGAGTCCCGTCTCTTCGGGATACCCCAGCATGACGTTCAGCGCCTGGATCGCTTGGCCTGCAGCTCCCTTCACCAGATTGTCCAGCGCGGCGACCGTCACGACCGACCCGGTCCGGCGGTCGAGATGTACGGAAAGGTCGCAGAAGTTGGAGCCGCGGACATGCCGCGGATTGGCCGCCTTCTCCCCCTCTTGAAGCCGTACGAATCGCTCGCCCTTATAGAAGGCTGTATACAACTCCCTAAGTGTCGCCTGATCGATGTCGCGGGTGAGTCGTGCGTAACCCGTGCTGAGGATACCTCGATTCATCGGGACCAGATGAGGCGTAAAGGTCACGACGACCGGTTCGAATGAGACGGCTCCACGCTTGGCCAGCAACCCCAGTTCCTGTTCGATCTCTGGAATATGCCGGTGTTGGCCGATCTTGTAGGGCTCGAGCGATTCATGCGCCTCAGGGAAATGATAGGGCAGAGCCGGGCTCCGGCCGGCTCCGGATATCCCGGATTTTGCGTCGATGACGATGGATCGGAGATCGATCAACCCTTCCGCCACCAGCGGCGCGAATTGGAGAATGCAGGCCGTCGGATAGCAACCAGGTGACGCCACCAAGGCGGTGTGTTGAATCGCGGTCCGATGCAGTTCCGGCAAGCCGTAGACCGCCTGACGGAGCAAATCGGGATAGGGGTGCGCCGCTTGATACCAAACCGGATAACTCGCCGCCTCCTTCAGTCTGTAATCGGCGCTGAGGTCCACCACCCGTTTGCCGGCCTTGAGGCAGGTGGCCACGGCATCAAAGGATTTGGTGTGGGGGAGCGCCAGAAACATCACGTCGGCTCGATCGGGCAATGCCTCGGGGGCGAGCGCTTCAAAGGTCAGATCCACGATCCCGGTCAGGTGAGGGAAGACCGCTGACGCGCGCGAACCGGCCGATTTCTCGGAGGTTGCCACGGTCAGGTGAAGATACGGGTGCGCAGTGATCAGCCGCAGGAGTTCACCCCCCGCATAGCCGCTGGCTCCAGCCACTGCGACACGAATCTTCTGCGTCGTCGCTGAGGACATGCGCATCTCTCCCGGCGTCTCGGTCGCCGCACACAAAAAAGGGAAGGCCGCTGGACCTTCCCCTTTCGTCACCGAATTTGGTTTGGTCCTTAGCAGGATGTTGAAACAGTCCGCCAGAGTTGTTCTCGCATCACTCGGAGGCTCAACGTACCGAAAAGAGCAGGCGTCGTCTCCTCGCTCCCTGCGGCCGCGGAAAGGCGCGTCTCGACGTGGCAGGGTTGGGCGGGTGAGATGAGAGCCTTCATGAACATCCTGGGGACCTTTCTGCTCCTACCTGTGACCTCTTGTAACAGGCCCTTAGCGCTTGGAGTACTGGAAGCGACGCCGCGCGCCCTTTTGTCCGTATTTCTTTCGTTCCTTGACGCGGGAATCCCTCGTGAGAAACCCTTCCTTCTTGACCGGCTCCCTGAGCCCGGTGTTCAAGGTCACAAGCGCCTTGGCAATGCCGTGTCGCAACGCTCCCGCCTGCCCGGCATGCCCGCCCCCCGCCACCGTGGCGCGGACCGAAAACTTACCGGCCGTGTTACTGACGACAAATGGCAACTGCACCAGGTTCCGGAGTATCTCGCGACCGAAGTACTGCTCAAGCGAGCGATTGTTGACGACGATCTCGCCATTGCCGGGGGTGAGCCAGACCCGCGCGACGGCGGTTTTTCGTTTGCCAGTGGCGTATTGAACTGCGGCAGCCATTCGGATTCGTCCTCCTTGCGAGTAGGGGTGTATTCCGCGGTCGGTTAGAGCGACAACGGCTGAGGTTGTTGTGCCTGGTGCGGATGGGCCGCACCGACATAGACCCTGAGTTTTTTCGCCAGCTTTTTGCCCAGCGGCGTCTTCGGCAGCATGCCTTCGATCGCGGTGCGCAATAATCTGGTCGGATCCTTGGCGAACACCTGTTCGGCCGTCGCCGATTTCAATCCGCCTGGGTATCCTGTGTGATAGGCATAGACCTTGGTCCGCATCTTGTCGCCGGTCAACTTGACTTTCTCGGCGTTGATCACGACCACATGATCGCCCATGTCCACGTTCGGGGTGAACGTCGCCCGGTGCTTACCCCTGAGATGGGAGGCGACGCGGGCCGCGAGCCGTCCCAACGTCTTGCCCTCCGCGTCTACGAGGTGCCAGGTTTCCTGAATTTCCGTCGGCTTTGCCAAATACGTTCGCATTGTCGGTCTTCTCCGGTTTCCTGTTTCTAAGCTCGCATCGATATGCTGATACGCTCGTGAGGCACGAAGCAGTCCGGTCAGGCCTCGGCCGGATCCACCTTTTTCGACTGGAGCTTCTCCAGCCACACGTCGGCGTTCCCACCACCCCGACGGCTCAGAACGTCCTGGGTGACATAAATGGGACATTTGACCCGTAAGGCCAAGGCAATCGCGTCGCTCGGACGGGCATCCAACGTTCGTGTCACTCCCTTGGAGATCAGATAGAGCGTGGCGTAGTAGGTCGTGTTTTTCACATCAGTGATAGCCACCCGCTGCACCTGAATATTGAGATGATCGGCCAAACTCTTGATCAGATCATGCGTCATGGGGCGGGGAGTGACGATCGTTTCCTGCGCCAACCGGATGGCGTTGCCTTCCGCCAATCCGACCCACAACGGCAACACTTCGCCGCCCTGATCATCCCGAAGGATCACGATCTGCGTGTCGGTGTTCTCATCGCGCACGACCCCGTGCACCCTGAGTTCCACCCACTCACCCGCGTCTTGGCTCGAAGTTGACATGCTTAACTCGATGGTCACGAATCCAATTTACCGAAGTCCTCGGGCTTGAGATTCTCCAGCCACTGTTCGAGGTCTTCGGACGTTTGTTTTTTCATCACCGTCTCGTTCGCGAACACCGGTGCGTCGGAGCGTAACGCGATGGCGATCGCATCGCTTGGACGCGAGTCGATGGAAAACTCAGAATCCTGATAGAGGAGGTGGATCTTGGCATAGTAGGTATTCTCGGACAGATCCGTGATGACCACGCTGATGACCTTCGCATCGAACAGGTCCATGAACGATTTGAGGAGATCATGGGTCATCGGACGGGGAGCGACGATATTTTCCAATGCGAAACTGATGGCGCTTGCCTCGGCCTTCCCGACCCAGATCGGGAGCACGTCCCCATGCTCTTCGCCGCGCAGAATGATGATATAGGCGTTGTTGTAGGGGTCGAACATCAACCCCCGGACCTTCATCTGTGTGATCATGTTGACACCTGCCGATCGTCGGAACGAACCGCGAAGGGGCAGAACGCAGAACGATATCAAACGGTTGGCATTTCTGTCAATCAACCGCTGCGAGTGACGGCTTTCAAGGCAGGATCGGTCCGCTGCCAACAACGACTTTCACGGGAAATCCCACACCGCGAGAAGCTAGATCCAGAAATTACACGAGATCGCACGCGCACCGTGATGACTCCTGCTGGATCGTACGCGCGTCACCGATTATGGCGTTTTATGGCGTTCACCACCGATGTGAGGAATCTGGAAGGGAAATCAGGTCCCTAACAATGAATAGGACCAAGAGCGTGGCCGGCCCTCACGACCCTGCGGGACGGTAGTTCTCGGCGAGTTTGGCCGTATCGGTGCTTTCTCCGAGTTTGAGAAACGCCTTCATATGCTTTTTCAGCAGATCGCGCCCGCTCTCGTCGCCGAGATTGATGTGGTATTCATTAATCACCATCACCCGCATCCCTTCCCATTTCTTCCAACAGGCGAGACAGACCTTCGCTTTGACTTCAGCCTCCAACCGTCCGAGAAAGATGGGGTCGGTGATTGAGTCACCGGCTTGCCCACAGCATTGACACTGCACCTGCGTCATAGTTTCCTCCGCATCAGGCCGACTGCTCCGTGGCGTTGACCTGCAATCCTGACATACTAGCATCGTTCAGATTGCAAAGTGAAGAGTGCCCGGGTTGACGCTCCGGGTCCATCGTGCTAGTAAGAACGCCTTCGCCTCGACCCGCTTCTCCGACCGCATGCAGGTTAGCCCGGATGGCGGAACTGGCAGACGCGCCGGACTCAAAATCCGGTTCTCGCAAGAGAGTGGGAGTTCGACCCTCCCTCCGGGCACCAACTCACAGGTTATTCCGCGGTAAATTCGCAGTTGCCAGGCATGAACACTCCCGGTCATCACCCTTTGCCTGAACCCCAGGCTTCGGACCATTGGACCCGGCGGACCTTGGGCCGGTGGGTCTGAATTCCCCCTTGACATGATGAGCCTCCTAGCCTATAGTTCCGCCACATTCAAGGGTTGTACGCAATCGACTTCGATGTTTCTTTTCGGCACTTGTCGTTCATCTCAACTTCATCATCTTCACTCACCTTCTAACTTACAAGGAGGCAGCACATGCGTAACGTGGTTGCACTAGGAGCGGCGGTTCTGCTCGTCGGCTCCTTCAGCGTTGCAAACGCCCAGGAGCGACTCCCTCAGGTCTCCACGGGACTCGGCGTGGGGAGCGGCGTCGGCGACGTTTCGGGGTCGGCGAACCGTGTCAACTCGTTTGATCGAAGCGCATTCTTGGACAGGCTGTCACAAGCCGAGACTGTTTTCGGTCGTGTGCTGGCCATCGATATTCCGGCTCGCAAGATGCACCTTGAAACGGGCGGTAGCTCCCACGATGAGGGGCGAGCGGGAACAGGAGCCATGAGCTCACTGACCGTCTATTTCGATGACAAGACGAACGTGGACCAGATGAAAACCATAAACGCCGGCGATGACGTCGCGGTCCAAGTATTCGAGGAAACCACCCCAACTCATCCATTCGGAACAGGAAAGAAGCTAGTGCGTGACGTCACAGTGCTCCGCGGCAATGAGAAGCTTGCCGGGTTCGGCGGTCTCGGCCAGCGGCCCAACCCGACCACGGAGCGAGGCATCGTCACCAGCAGCGGCGGAGTTACCGGTGGTGCGGTCGGCGCCGTTCTTCCGGGCGAGGTCAAAGAGGGAGTTGTGACGACATCCGTCGGTGAGTTCACCGGCGCCGCTCCCTGCTGGAACTGCGAACCGCAGCCGGGGTGGGGATACAATACTGTTGCTCCGGAGACCAAGATTCAAAACAAGTCCGACTATGGCACGGACAACGCCAAACCGAACCTCATGAAAGGGTACTCCGGCAAGTAAGTCCGTTTCCCAGACCGACCAGGTCGAGGAAGGGCAGCCTCTGCGAGAGGCTGCCCTTTTTGTTTTCCTACCCAGGAACCTGGCACAATAAGAATCGCGCAACGACCCAGCGAGCTCTGGCGTTACAAGGTTGCCACCATTCTCGTGAAGAGGGACTTGGAAGATGATATCGAACCGTATTCAACAACCCATTGCCGTCGATAGCGAGATCGACCTACGCGGCGTCATCTGCCCCTATAATTTTGTGAAGACGAAGTTGAAACTTGAAACAATGGATCCCGGACAGATACTCAGCGTGCTGCTTGACGACGGGGACCCCATTAAGAATGTGCCGCAGAGCGTCCGAAACGAAGGGCATGTCGTGCTGGTTGAGGAACCGTTCGGTCCATCCTTCCGCCTCATCATCCGGCGGCGCGACGGTTCGGCTGAATAACCCTTCGCTCCCGCTTGTCTCACGGCCGCTTTCGGGCCTTCGGAGTTCTGGCACGCGCCCGCCGCATCATACCGGCGAAAATCACGGTGATCAGTGCAGCAGGCATTGCACCTGCCGCGGCTCCGAGAAACCGTCTGGTTGTCGTGATGAGAATTTCTTCGGCCGCCGTCGTCAGATTTCGAAGGATGATCATCCGCCGGTTTCCCTCCCAGCCATGGACTTCCTGCGCGAGACGAGGCAGGTCTTGAGGGGCAAGCAACACCACTTGCGTGTCAGCCAGTGCACGGGCTTGCCTGAAGAGCTTCCGGCGCACCGCCCGCGACGACGGAAGCCGCCCCATGAACAATACCCGCTCACCTTCGCAGCCCGCCACAGAGAGCGCTGCGGTCAGGATCGACGGACCGGGAACGGCCACGACCGGGATACGTGCCCTGTGCGCGGCTCGGACCACATAGGCACCGGGATCGAAGACGGCCGGTGTACCGGCATCCGTGACCAGGGCCACGTCCAGCCCCTGTGCGAGCTGCTGCAGGAGCACGGCCGTTTTCTCCCTACAGTTGCCGGCGAAATACGTTGTTATCGGGACGGTAATGCGATAGCGAGCAAGGAGCCGCCGCGTGGCCTGAGGGTCTTCCGAGGCAATAAGTCCGACTCCCCGTAAGATCCGTCGCGCCCGGATGGTGAGATCACCGAGATGTCCAATCGGCACCGCGACCACAAAGAGCCGGCCAGCTCCGACCGGCATCGTGCCGATCGGCTTGATCCGTCCACCGCGCACGGGCGGCATTTCCGAGTGGCTTTCCCCCCTGATGGCGATGACCTTCGGCACTTTCATTTCTTGACTGCTCTTTTCGCAGGTCAGTATAATTTTCGGATTCTCTCACATCCGTAATTTCTTTCGCAAAGTCGAGGAGATAGGTTGATGCCGGTCTCGTTTGTGATGGCCACCATTTTGTTGTATTTGGCCGGAACCGTCTGCTTCCTCGTGTACCTCCTACGTCGCTCCGAGGCGCTCTCAATGGTTTCCCTGTGGCTCACGGCTGCAGGATTCGTCACCCACAGTATCGCCCTGCTCCTCAGAATATGGAGCGGGGCCGGAGCGCCTTTGGCCAGTTTTCAGGAAGCCCTATCGTTCTTCTCTTGGATGTTGGTGTTGGTTTTTTTGGCCGTAGAGTTCCGCCACCGCATTCACGTATTGGGCTCGTTCATCGTCCCCTTGGCGCTGGTGTCACTTGTTTCCGCCACCGCCTTGCCAGACCGGGTCCCCACGATCGGCTCGTCGCTTCGGACGGTCTGGCTTCATGTGACGCTCAGCATGTTGGGCACCGTGGGCTTTGCCGTCGCGTTCGTGGCCGGCTTGATGTATGTCATTCAGGACGGGCTGCTCAAGTCCAAGCGGTTCAATGTCCTGTACAGCAAACTGCCGCCGCTGGATTTCCTCGATAATCTCAATCAACGGTCGATCATCCTGGGATTTCCGTTGCTCACCCTGGGCATCATCACCGGGGCGATTTCAGGCGAGTTCTCGAAGGGCTCCTATCTGAACTGGAATCCGGAGCAAGTCTGGGCCCTCGTGACCTGGATGTTCTATCTTGTCGTCCTGCTCGGCCGTTTGACGGTGGGATGGCGGGCCAAGCGCGCCGCGTACCTGACGATTATCGGATTCGCCGGTGTGGTGCTGACACTGATTGGCGTGGTGCTCAAGAACTACGGGACCTATTCCTGATATGCACATCATCACGGTCGGTCTCAGCCATAAAACCGCCCCCGTCGAGATCCGCGAGCGGCTCGCCGTCCCGGAAAGTCGTCTGGGCGAAGCCCTGACCCGGCTCTGCTCGTACCCCGGCATTAAAGAAGGACTGCTGCTGTCCACATGTAACCGAGTCGAAGTGTACGCGGTCGTCGAAGCGGTGGATGCCGGCTATCACCGCGTGCAAGAGTTTCTGGCCGACACGCATCTCTCGCTCTCCTCCGAAGACCTGACCCCGCATCTCTATTCGCATACGGGCGCTCGGGCGATCGCCCACCTGTTCCGGGTTGCGTCGAGCCTCGACTCGATGATCGTTGGAGAGTCTCAGATCCTCGGGCAGATCAAGGATGCCTATGACGCGGCCTTGACTCATAAAGCCACCGGCGTCGTCTTGAACAAGGTGGTCAAGAAGGCCATTTCCGTCGCCAAGCGGGTCCGCACCGAGACCAAGATCGCCGAAACGGCTGTCTCGATCAGTTACGCCGCCGTCGAACTGGCAAGGAAGATCTTCTCGGACCTCAGTCAACACACGGTCCTGCTCGTGGGAGCTGGTGAGATGGCCAAACTGGCTGCCAAGCATTTCGTGGCCCAGGGCATGCGGCACATCCGCGTCACCACGCGCAATCCGGTCAACGCTATCGAATTGGCCAAGCGATTCAATGGGGTTCCCGTGCCGTTCGAGGATTTCCCGACCGAAATGATCGCGTCGGACATTTTGCTCTGCTCGACCGGCGCCTCTCACTACCTGATCACGCCCGAGCAGGTGCAGCATGCCGTTCGGCAACGGATGAACCGCCCGATTTTCCTGATCGACATTTCCGTACCCCGCAATATCGATCCGGCAGTTCGACACATCGACAACGCGTTTCTCTTTGACATCGACGATCTGAAAATGCGCGTCGAACAGAATCGGGAAGAGCGACTTCGCGAGGCGGAGAAAGCCGAGTCGATGGTGGCCGAAGAAGTCGGCGTACTGCAGCAATGGATGAAATCGCTGGAGGTCACCCCGACGATCGTGGCGCTGCGCAGCAAGGCCGATGCAGTCAAGAGGGCCGAGATGGAACGTCTGCAAGCCCGCTTGACCCGGCTGTCTCCGCAAGATCAGGAAATGGTGGAGTCCCTCGCCTCCGCCATCGTCAACAAGCTCCTGCACGGTACGATGGTCACCTTGAAAGCAGAGGCGGATTCCTCCTCGGGCGCCCTGTTTGTTGAGGCGGCGCGAAGATTTTTCAGCCTCGAAGAGGCGGCCGGATCAGTCCGGGCCTCGGCTCGGAACAACCGTCCGGAGGCGATTTCCGGTCAGGCGGAAGGTGACGCCGCTGGCCGAGGCGACAACGACCGTGTCCGCGCCGACGAGCCGGTGCGTGTACGGCAACCATCATGACGCTCCCATTGCGAAGTGTGCGGGCCGGCTCGGACGGATGACCATGCCTCTCCGGCTTTACCCTTTATCTTCCACATCCGGTCGTGTAGACCGACGCGGTCGGCTGTCATCGTGACGCTCGATCTTCGGTCCTCACACTCTGCTGAATACGAACGCCCAATGAGGCAGGAACTCCGCCAGATGCCGGACCGATGTGCCCGACTCGCCTTCCACCAGCCGGTCGGATGCGCTGGCGGAAAGAGGAGAACGGAATGAGTCAGCAGCCCCGGCGGCCGCTGGTGCTCGGCACGCGGGCCAGCAAACTCGCCCTACAACAAAGTCGTTGGGTGGCGGAACAGATGATGCGCCTGAACCCGGGCTTGCATGTGGAGCTGAAGGAAATTCGCACCTCCGGCGACAAGATCCTCGACGTGCCGCTGGCCAAGATCGGCGGCAAGGGTCTGTTTGTCAAGGAAATCGAGGATGCACTGCTCACGCGAGAGATTGACCTGGCCGTCCACAGCATGAAGGACGTGCCCACGCATTTACCCGACGGACTCGATATCGTCTGCGTCCCGCAACGCGAAGATCCACGCGACGCCCTGGTCGCTCGTGACGTCAAGCGGCTTGAGGATCTGTCCCGTGGGGCCAAGCTCGGAACGAGCAGCCTGAGACGGCAGGCGCAATTGCTTCACCGCCGACCGGACCTCGTCATCGAGATGTTGCGGGGCAATCTCGACACCCGCCTTCGCAAGCTCCGCGACGGCCTCTATGACGGGATTGTCCTCGCCGCGGCGGGGCTCAAGCGACTGGGTTGGCAAGACCACGTCACGCAGTATCTCCCGATCGAGGTCAGCCTTCCGGCCATCGGCCAAGGAGCCTTGGGTATTGAGGCGAGGAAGGACGATGCGTGGGTTGCCTCGGTTTTGGAAGGGCTGGAAGATTCCACCGCACGGGCGGCCGTGACCGCCGAACGGGCCCTGCTTCATCGTCTGGAAGGAGGGTGCCAGGTTCCCATCGCCGCCCATGCATCGATCCAGGGAGACCGGCTCCAGCTTATGGCTCTGGTCGGTCGGGTCGATGGTTCACTGTTGGTCCAAGATCAATCCGAAGGTCCACCGTCTTCTGCGTCCAGGATCGGAACCGATCTCGCCGAACGCCTGTTGCGTCATGGCGCACGAGAGATTCTGGATGAAATCTATGGAAGAACCTGAGGGGTATGAGTACAAACCTTGGAAAAATCTATCTGGTCGGCGCAGGTCCCGGAGATCCCGGTCTCCTGACCCTGAAGGGGAAATGTTGCCTTGAACAAGCGGACGCGGTGTTCTACGACTACTTGGCCAATCCTTCCTTGCTCGACTACGTGCGACCGGACTCCGAGCGAATCTATGTCGGCCGCCGAGGGCGCGGAACCTATCTGGATCAACAAGAAATCAATCGGCAGATCATCGCCAAGGCAGGGGAAGGAAAGATTGTCGTACGTCTAAAGGGCGGTGATCCCTTTGTATTCGGCCGTGGCGGCGAAGAGGCGGAGGCCGTGGCGGCGGCCGGTTTGTCGTTCGAAATCGTCCCAGGCGTCAGCTCCGCCACCGCAGTCCCGGCCTACGCCGGCATTCCCGTCACCCATCGGACGCTGGCCTCGACCGTCGCCTTCGTCACCGGCCATGAGGACCCGCGCAAGGAAGCGGAACTATTGGAATGGTCCAAGCTCGCCACCGCAGAGGGAACCCTGGTCTTCTTGATGGGCATGAAGAACCTGCCGCGGATCGTTGATCGATTGGTCAAGGAAGGCCGCTCACCCGAAACCCCCGTCGCCCTGATTCAATGGGGTTCCTGGCCCAAACAACGGACCGTGACCGGAACCCTCCAGGACATTGTCGAAAAGAGCCAGGCTGCCGGGCTTGAACCCCCAACGACAGTCGTCATTGGCAAGGTCGTCGGCCTGCGCGACCACCTGAATTGGTTCGAACGGCAGCCCCTGTTCGGCAAACGTATTCTCGTCACCCGGGCCAAGGAACAGGCCGGAGAATTTTCCCGCTTGATCGCCGCTCAGGGAGGGGAGCCCGTGGAATGTCCGACGATCGAGATCGTCCCTCCTCAAACCTGGGAAGCGCTCGACCGGGCGATCACCCACCTCGCGTCCGTGGATTGGCTGGTCTTCACCAGCATGAATGGGATTGCACCTTTCATGAATCGGTTGTACAACCACGGGCGGGATGTCCGGGCTCTGGCGTCCGTGAAGATCTGCTGCATCGGCCCCCGTACCGCCCAGGAGCTGACGCAATATGGTCTGAGAGCAGACCTTGTCCCGGACGAGTATCAAGCCGAAGGCGTCATCGAGTCGTTTCGTCGGATCGGCGCCGCCGGAAGGCGAATTCTGATCCCCCGGGCCGAGGTAGCGCGCGAAGTGCTTCCCGCCGACCTGACGGCCATGGGGGCGACGGTCACGGTGGTGTCGGTGTACCGGACGGTGAAGCCTGAAGAGGCCACAGCACGGTTGGTGCAGCGGTTGACCGACAAGGCAATCGATATGCTGACCTTTACCAGCTCGTCCACCGTGCGCAATTTTGCGAGCTTCTTCGAGTCGCCGGGAGCGCTGGCTCGACTCACTCAGGGTATCCCGATTGCCTGCATCGGTCCGATCACGGCGGAAACGGCCCGGGAGCTGGGCTTAACGGTGACGATTCAGGCCAGGGAAAACACGATTTCGGCGCTGGCCGAGGCCATCGTGGAATACTATGGTCGCGCTTCGCCAGATAGGCAAAAGGGGTGAAGCGGCGGCGGTTGACATGAACAGATTTCCTAACAGACCAAGGAGGGGGACAGTATGGTTCCAGTGAAGTCGTTTATGATTCCTAGCGAGAAGTTTGCGACCGTCGGGCGCGACACGGATGTTAAGACGGCGGCCGTGATGATGCGCGACCGCAACATCGGCAGCCTCATGGTCACCAGAGGCGGCGATTCCAAAGATGTCATCGGTATCGTGACCGACACCGACATGGTGCGCCGCGTCCTGGCAACTGCCGCCGATACTGCCAAGACGACTGTAGAGATGATTATGTCGGCTCCGATCTTGATGATCGACGAGAACAAGACGCTCTTAGATGCGAATGACATGATGGCCCAGTCCCACCTCCGTCATTTGGGCGTCTCCAGAGGGGGAAAGCTGATCGGCCTGATCTCGGTCAGGGATCTTGTGGTGTTTCTCACCAATTTACCGAGGAAATAGTCCCGATGCCATTTCCTTCCGAACGCCTCCGCCGCCTCAGGCTGACCGAGTCGATCAGGCGGATGGTGAGGGAAACCAGCCTGAACCCGAGCGATCTGGTCTACCCGCTGTTCGTCCGCAGCGGGCAGGGCAGAAAGGAGCCCATCGGCTCGATGCCGGGCCAGTATCGCTGGTCGATCGACCTCCTGATCAAGGAGGCGGCGGAAGCCATGCAACTGGGCATCCCCGCCGTCATTGTATTCGGGATCCCCGACAGCAAAGACGAGCGCGGGACGTCCGCGTTGGACCCCAATGGGATCGTCCCGCAGGCGGTCCGGGCCTTAAAGGATCAAGTGCCAGGGCTGCTGGTGATCACCGACGTCTGCATTGACGAATACACCTCTCACGGACATTGTGGAATCGTCCGCGAGGGGAACATTCTCAACGACGAGACGCTTGATTGCCTGCGGTCCATGGCCCTAGCCCATGCCCAGGCCGGGGCGGATATGGTGGCCCCCTCCGACATGATGGACGGGCGTATCGGGGCCATCCGTCAGGCGCTGGATCGAGCTGGGCATGAAAATCTGCCGATCATGGCCTATTCGGCCAAATATGCCTCCTGCCTCTACGCTCCGTTCCGGGAGGCGGCGGACTCCAGTCCTTCGTTCGGCGACCGCCAGTCCTATCAAATGGACCCGGCGAATCGCCGGGAAGCCATGCGGGAGCTCCAATTGGATGTGACGGAAGGGGCGGATATTCTCATGGTCAAGCCGGCCCTCCCGTATTTGGATATCATTGCCGCTGCCCGTGCAGCCCACCCCCATCCGATCGCGGCCTATCAGGTCAGCGGCGAGTACAGTATGATCAAGGCCGCCGCCCAGGCGGGATGGCTGGACGAGGCACGGACGATGATGGAATCGTTGGTCAGTATCAAACGAGCGGGAGCCGACCTCATCCTGACCTATTTTGCGAAGGATGCCGCACGTCGTTTGCTCGCCGGATGACCATGCGCGTCATCCGAGACCTCGCGGGATATCAGCCGTCGCCCTATCCGGTCGCTACGATCGGCAACTTCGATGGGCAACACCGAGGACACCAGGCCCTGCTGTGCACTGTGGTCGAGCGGGCCCGGGCAGCCGGCGGTCAAGCCGTGGTCATCACCTTTGACCCTCATCCGGTTCGCATCCTGGCCCCTGACGGCCCCTTAAAATTCTTGACCTCTCCGGAGGAGAAATTATCGGCCTTCGTCTCAACCGGGATCGACGAGGTCATTTTTTTGGAATTCTCACCGGCTCTGGCTGAGCTGACGCCGGAAGCCTTTGTTCGGAACATCCTGGTCGACAGACTTTCTCTGCGGGAACTGTTCGTCGGGGAGCATTTCGCGTTCGGCAAGGGGCGGGCCGGCACGATTGTCGACCTTCAACGGCTCGGCGAGCAGTACGGATTTTCCGTCCATCCCATGAAACCAGTGCTCCGTGAAGGGGGCATCATCAGTTCCACCAAAGTACGCTCGGCAATCCTCGCGGGACAGATGGAACTGGCCACGGAGTACCTTGGCCGCCTCTATGCGCTGGAGGGCCTGGTCATCCGAGGAGACCAACGAGGCCGAACTCTCGGTTGGCCGACCGCCAACCTGGCCCTGCCACCCGACCGTGTGGTTCCCCCGGACGGGGTGTACGGGGCGTTGACGGTTCATGGAAGTCGAGTCTTCGACTCGGTCGCCTACATCGGGACGAGACCGACGTTCGAAACGCAGGGCAAGAGGATCTTGGAAGTCTACTTGCTCAACGAGCAGCGGACATTGTACGGTGAGCGCATTACGGTCCAATTCGTTTCCCATCTCCGTGGGGATATGTCGTTTCCGAATCCGGACGAACTCTCCCGGCAGATCCAGTTCGATGTCCAGCAGGCCGAGGCTTGTCTGCGAGCGGTGCGGCCAGAACTCCGAACGAGGGCGGGGAAACCGGCATGAGCCCATCCATCTGTGCGACTCACAGGTCGCCCTTCGTTCGCCACGCGGTCCAAACGATTCGTGCCCGTCGCCTGCTTGATCCCGGCATGTCGGTGCTGGTCGCATTATCCGGCGGACCTGACTCGGTGGCCTTGATGGCCTGCCTCCATCATCTGGCCCCGAAGTGGCATCTACGACTGACGGCGGTGCATTGCAATTACGGGCTCCGCAGCCACGAATCCGACGAGGACGAAGCGTTCGTGACCGCCTTCTGTCAGCGCCGAAACATTCCTTTGTTGGTCGAACAGCTCCGGCTCGCGCGGCAGGCTCCCAGAGGGTGCCGCTCGGTGCAGGAAGAAGCCCGCGAGTTGCGTTATCGACTCCTCAACGAATTGGCACTGCGTCATGGCTGTGATCGGATCGCGCTCGGCCACACGGCTGATGATCAAGCCGAAACCGTCCTCCTGTGGATGCTGCGAGGCGCCGGAACGACCGGGCTCGGCGGGATGCGGCACGATCGCCCGGGCTCGCATGCCCATTTCATCCGTCCGCTGCTGGACTGTTCACGAGAGGCCGTGCTCAGGTATCTCAAATCGGAAGGGCTGGCGTACCGAGAGGATTCCAGCAATCAATCAAGAGCCTACCGGCGCAATCGCATCAGGCACGATGTCCTACCCCTCTTGAAGGAATTCAACCCAGCCATTGTTCCTACGCTTTGCCGGCAGGCCGATCTGTTGGCTGAAGACGAGAAGGTGCTGCAAGGGGAGAGCGATCGCTCTCTCGCGCGCCTGTTGATCAAACAGGAACCGGATGCCCTCGCCGTCCAACGCGACGGCCTGCTCGCCTTGCCGACAAGTATCCAGCGTCGAATCGTTCGACAGATTTTGCGAACGCTTCATGTCGCAGGCAAAGCACCTTCGCTGCGACGAGTCTCCGTACTATTGAACGAGATCGAACGGGCCAGGAACGGCGCCTCATTTCGAATCGGGGGGTGCAGGGCCACGAGGCAGGGTGATGTCGTGTGCTTCAAATCGGCACCGCTTCGCGAGAATCCTCGTCCACCCCGAGCGAGAATCAATCCACAGGAAGCAAGGCAGGGAATCACGTTGCCCCTGACCGTTCCCTCGACAGTCGTCTGGCCGCCGACGGGGCAACGGATCACCCTGCGATGGGAACCCTGGCAGCAGGGACTAGAAGCTTCGATCGGGAAGGGGCGATCTCTTTCCATGGCCTTCGACGCCAGCCGTGTCTCTCCGACCCTCTCCCTTCGTTCCTGGCAACCCGGAGACCGCTTCTGTCCGGCCGGCATGGGTGGTCGTCAAAAGAAACTTCAGGACCTCTTCACCGACTTGAAGATTCCGCGCGCGGATCGCGACCGATTGCCCGTTCTTGTCTCCCCGGAGGGGATCCTTTGGGTCGTCGGTTGCCGGGCAGACCACCGGTTTGCGCCCAGCGTCACTACGAAGCAGGTGTTCATGGTCGAAGTCGAACCCAGCATCACAGCCCGTTGAGCAGACGGCTCGGCGTCCTAAAAATACCAGGCTGTTGAAGTCATGAAGACGAGACCAGAGCCATTGCAGAATGCTCAAACGGGCGCCATCTCGCCCGCCAAATCCCGGCGCGCCGAGACGCGCCTTTCCGCGGGCGCGCCTGTGTCGGTACGGAGGCGAAGGGGTACATCCTCCACATCCTGTGGACCGTTCGCCGTTTGAGATGGTTCTTGACGGACGGAGAACCTTCTTTGGAGTTGCGCCTCTTCGCATGGCACCCATTGCAAGGTGAGCGAGGGGTGCCCCGAAACAATTGGTGAAACTCACTCAGCATTCTGCCAGGGAGGGGAAATGGAGCGGATGTTCGGGCGACCTGTGGTCACGCAGGAGCAAATGCGGGCCAGGATCAAGGAGCTTGGCAAGCAAATATCGGAGGACTATGTGGGCAAGGACCTTGTCTTGGTCGGAGTCCTCAAGGGAGCCTATGCCTTCTATGCCGATTTGGCTCGGGCGATCAGGCTGCCGATGCGGGTCGATTTCATCGTGGTCCGCAGTTACGGCGCCAGGTCGAAAACCACCGGTAAGGTCAAGCTGGTATCCGACCTGACGGATGAGATCAAAGACCGAGACGTGTTGTTGGTGGAGGATATTGTGGATTCGGGCCTGACGGCCTCGTATCTCCTCAGGACATTGTCCAAACGCGAGCCTCGTTCACTCCGCATCTGTACCTTGCTCAGCAAACCGGATCGCCGTCGAGTGCATCCGCCCGTCGATTACATCGGATTCAACATTCCGAACCAGTATGTGGTGGGGTACGGTCTCGACTACCAGCAGAAATACCGAAATCTTCCTTACTTGGTCGCGCTTGATCAGGTGGCGGAACTCGATCAGGAGTTATGAGGACGGTTGTCAGCCTCGGCTACTCTATGTTAGCATTTCGCAGCGATAGCTCCGCGCTCGTCGCAGACTCGTATCGTGGTGTGAGGAGGGATTGAATGAATTCACGTGTGAAGAACGTGCTGTTTTGGGTCGTGGTGGCGCTCTTCATGATTCTCTTATTCAACCTCTTCAGCGTTCCGACGCACGCCCCCGAAGAAGAGGTGATTTTCAGCGACTTTATGACTCAGTTGGAGAAGGGGGAGGTGACCAAGGTCACCATTAAAGGCAGCCATATCAGTGCGATTCTCAAGGACGGCTCCCGGATCAAGACCTACACGGCCGACTATCCCGAGTTCGTGAAGATCCTGCGCGAGCGCAACGTTCAAATCGAAGCCAAACCCCCGGAGGACAGCCCTTGGTACATTACGTTCCTCGTGACTTGGGGACCGTTTATTCTTTTCCTGGGACTCTGGTTCTTCCTGATGCGGCAGATGCAAATTGGGGGAAACAAAGCCCTGTCCTTTGGCAAGAGCCGAGCGCGGATGTTGACGGAAGAGAGGAAAAAGGTCACCTTTTCCGACGTGGCCGGTATCGATGAGGCTAAAGAAGAGGTCGTCGAGATCATCGAATTCCTGAAGGATCCTCGCAAATTCCAAAAACTCGGCGGCCGCATCCCCAAAGGGGTGTTGATCGTCGGCCCGCCTGGAACGGGCAAAACCCTGCTTGCCAAGGCAATTGCGGGGGAAGCCGGCGTTCCATTTTTCAGTATCAGCGGATCGGATTTTGTTGAGATGTTTGTCGGGGTGGGCGCCTCGCGGGTCCGTGACCTCTTCGAGCAGGGAAAGAAACACGCGCCCTGTATCATCTTCATCGATGAAATCGACGCCGTGGGCCGTCTGCGAGGAGCCGGACTCGGAGGCGGACATGACGAGCGCGAGCAGACCTTGAATCAGTTGCTGGTTGAGATGGACGGATTCGACACGACCGAAGGCGTGATCCTGATTGCAGCGACCAATCGACCGGACGTCCTGGACCCGGCGCTGTTGCGTCCCGGACGGTTCGATCGCCAGATCGTGGTCAATCGGCCGGATCTGCGCGGCCGCTCCGAGATACTCAAGGTGCACACAAAGAAGGTGCCGCTGGCCGGCGATGTCGAGCTTGAAAAGATCGCCAGGGGAACGCCTGGATTTTCCGGAGCCGATTTGGAAAACCTCATCAACGAGGCTGCGCTGTGGGCCGCTCGACAAAACAAGAAAGAAGTGGAGTATGCCGACTTCGAAATGGCCAAAGACAAGGTGCTCATGGGGGCCGAGCGCAAGAGCATGATCCTGAGCGACGAGGAAAAGCGCATCACGGCCTACCATGAAGCCGGTCATGCGCTCATGGCGAAATTGCTGCCAGGGACCGATCCGGTCCATAAAGTAACCATCATCCCGAGAGGTCGCGCGTTGGGTGTGACGATGCAGCTACCCACGGACGACCGGCACAACTATTCCAAGGATTTTCTGTACAACACATTGGCGATTCTCCTCGGCGGGCGTGTCGCCGAGGAATTGGTTCTCAAACACATTACGACCGGAGCGGGCAACGACTTGGAGCGGGCGACCGACCTAGCCAGAAAGATGGTCTGCGAATGGGGCATGAGTGAGAAGCTCGGCCCGCTGACGTTCGGCAAGAAGGACGAGGAGATCTTCCTGGGTCGTGAAATCGCCACGCGCCGAGACTTCAGCGAGCAAGTGGCGATTGAGATCGACCATGAGATCAGCCGTCTCGTCACGGAAAATTACGAGCGCGCCAAGCGCATGTTGACCGACCACATGAGTTCCCTTAAAGCCGTCGCCGAAGCGCTGCTGGAGAAGGAAGTCCTGGAAGGGACCGAGATCGACGACATCATTCAATCTTCCTCGCCGCAGCCAATTCCGGCCTAATCGAGTCACCCGGGGAGGGGGGTGAATCGCCCCATCCTCGGGTGACCGTGTGATCGCATATCCCGCTTCTTCATCGCTCAACCAACCCGGTCACAGCCTTCATGATGTTCCGGGCCCGCCCGCCAACCTATCGACTCCGTGCCGGAGAGTTCCTGATCACGCTCGACCGACCTGTACTGGTAGGGATTCTCAATGTCACTCCCGATTCGTTCTCCGATGGCGGGCGATTTCACTCGAACGACGAGGCCGCCGACCACGCCTTGCGGATGGTCGAAGCCGGGGCCGCCATGCTCGATATCGGAGCCGAATCGTCGCGTCCCGGAGCCGTCCCCGTCACCGAGGAAGAGGAAACCGAACGGCTCCTGCCGGTGCTGGAAAAGATCGTCCGCCATTGCCGGGTACCGATCTCGGTCGATACCACCAAAGCCGACGTCGCCCGACGGGCGATCGAAGCTGGAGCCAGTCTCATCAACGACATCAGCGCCCTGCGATTCGATCCCGCGATGGGGGAGTTGGCCGCCAAGACGGGCGTCGGCCTGATCTTGATGCACATGCCGGGAACCCCGCAAACCATGCAGCAGCAGGCTGCCTATGTGGATGTCGTCAGCGAAGTGGCGACCTACCTGACCGAACGCAGAGCGGCGGCCGAAGCGATCGGCGTTAAGTCCGAGCAAATCGTGCTTGACCCAGGTTTCGGTTTTGGTAAGCTGGTGCCACACAATCTAGCTCTGCTCGACCGATTGCCCGAACTCTGCGATCTGGGGCGCCCACTACTGGTGGGACTCTCGCGAAAGTCGTTCATCGGGCAGGTGACGGGCCGACCGGTAACAGACCGGGAATTCGGCACGGCCGCGGCCGTCGCACTGGCGGTCGAGCGAGGGGCCAACCTGCTTCGGGTTCACGACGTTGCGCACATGGCCGACGCCGTGAAGATCGCGGAGGCGCTGATGCGTCAGCGTGTTCACACAGGATAGGGACGAGATGTCTATGCGGAAACTCTTCGGCACGGACGGGGTGCGGGGCGTCGCCAACCTTGAGCCCATGACCAGCGAGATCGCCATGCAACTCGGACGGGCGGCGGCCCATATTTTCCAACGGCGGGCGGGCCGACACCAAATCGTGATCGGCAAGGACACACGCTTGTCCGGTTACATGCTGGAATCCGCACTGACGTCCGGGATCTGCTCCATGGGCGTCGACGTCCTCCTTGTGGGACCGCTCCCGACTCCCGCCATCGCCTTTCTGACTCGCAGCCTTCGCGCGGATGCCGGTGTCGTTATTTCTGCCTCGCATAATCCGTATCAGGACAACGGTATCAAGTTCTTTTCGAGCAACGGCCTCAAACTACCCGACGAGTTGGAAGCTCGCATCGAATCGTTGATTGTTTCGGACGAAATCAAACACCTACGACCCACGGCCGACGCCATCGGCAAGGCCTTTCGGATCGACGATGCCGAGGGACGCTATATCGAATTCGTGAAACGGAGTCTGCCCAAGGACCTGGACTTCCAGGGACTCCGCGTCGTCGTGGACTGCGCACACGGGGCCGCCTACAAGGTGGCGCCGACCATCTTGCGCGAGTTGGGCGCCTCGGTGGAGGCGGTCGGAGTCAAGCCGGACGGCATGAACATCAACGCCGCGTGCGGGGCCGTCCACCCCGAGCAGTTGCAGGAGACCGTCCGTCGACACCAGGCTCACATCGGAGTCGCACTCGACGGAGACGCCGATCGTGTGATTTTCGTCTCCGAACAGGGGACCGTGGTGGACGGCGACCACATCATGGCTGCCCTAGCGTTCGACTTGCGCGAGCGGAATCAACTGGCGCAACACACCGTCGTGGGAACAGTCATGAGCAATTTCGGCCTCGAAGCGGCGCTCGGCAAGGCCGGGGTGAAACTGGTCCGCACGCCGGTGGGTGACCGCTACATTCTCGAACGGATGATCGCAGACGGCTACAATTTCGGCGGTGAGCAGTCGGGGCATATGATTTTCCTGGATCACAACACGACGGGCGACGGTTTGATTGCCGGCCTTCAGGTCCTGTCTCTGATGAAACGGACGGGAAAGCCGCTTTCCGAATTGGCCGATGCGATGACCCGGATTCCTCAGGTGCTGATCGGCGTCAAGGTCAGCAGCAAGCCGGATCTGTCGTCCATTCCCGCCATCCACGAAGCGATTCGGAACTCGGAGATCAGGCTCAACAGCACCGGGCGCGTATTGGTCCGCTATTCCGGCACGGAGCCGCTGTTGCGCATCATGGTGGAGGGATCGGATGACGCCTTGATTCGAACCCTCGCCGAGGATCTGGCCGGCGTGGTTCGCCGTCACCTCTCATAGCCCTCGCACCAGGACCTTCCGTCCCATGCTTCACCGCCTGACGGCCTGTCTCCTCACCGGGCTGCTCCTGGGCTCCTACCTGCCGTTCTTTCCGCTCACGGTGGCGTGTCTCCTGTTCACGATCAGTTTGGCCGTCACCTGGCTCGAATGGAAAGAGCGGGTCACGGTTCGCGAAGGGGTTCTCTACTTCGCGGTCATCCTGGCTGGCACCTGCTACTGGATGGCCCACGAACATCTCTTGGGCGTCCGGACTGCATTGCCTCTGTCCGCGGAGGCACCCACTCGCATCGTCGGCCGTATCGTCGAGCCCGTCCTCCGGATCACAGGCCAGCAAATTCTGGTCGTCGAGATCACAGAGTCAGAGACACCTCCCATTGCGACGCCGATCTCCGGTCGTGTCCGACTGACGTGGCGTCAACCGGATGTCCCGGTGCTGCAAGGCGATCTCATCGAATATCGCGGTCGCCTTCATCCCCCGCATGGCCTGAACAATCCCGGCGGATTCGACCTCGAAACCCATCTCGCCGGGCAGGGAATCGTTGCCGTTTCGTCCATCACCGGTTCCGGCCGTGTATCCAAGCTGGAATCGGGCTTGGATGCGTGGCAATGGGCCCCCTGGGCGATGATCGATTCATGGCGGCTGCAGGTTCAACAGGCGGCGGGAACATCGCTGGATCAGCCGCTGCGAGGCCTATTCTTGGGCCTCATTCTCGGCGAGCAGCACGAATTGCCTGTGCGAATCCGCGAGGCGTTCATGACAACGGGAACGGTCCACATCCTGTCGATCTCCGGCTCCCACCTCGGCTTGATCGCCTTCCTGACCTTTGCGATCGTCCGCTTGCTTTGCCGAATGATGCCCAACCGAGGAATATTATGGCTCAACCGATGGCGACTGACCGGAACCCGTCTGGCAATCCTGACAACCGTTCCCGTCGTGTCGGTCTATGCGTTGCTGGCCGGCGCAGAGATCGCGACCAGACGCGCATTGGTCATGGTGTTGGCCTTCTTATTCGCCGCCTGGTCGGGTCGTGACAAACCGCTCCTTCCGATCCTTTCCATGACCGCACTGTTGATGCTACTGGTCAACCCGCATGTCCTGTTTGACGTGTCGTTCCAATTGTCCTTCCTATCCGTATTGGCCATCGCGCTCTGCCTTTCGCTTCTGACCGAACGCACCGCTCCGGAAGCCTATTCGCCGGACGGTACGAGTACCGAGGAAATTACGGTGCCGACCGTTCAACTCCCTTGGATCAAGGCGGGACGCTGGTTGCTGCACTCCTTACTATTGTCATTGGCCATTACGCTGGTCACCCTGCCGCTGGTCGCCCGGTATTTCCATCAATTCGCTTGGATCAGCCCCTTCGCCAACCTGGTGATCGTCCCCTTGGCCGGATTCTTAGTCGTCCCGGTCGGCCTCGGTTCAGCCCTCTGGTTGCTGGCATCCGGAGGCGACGGTTTGCCGCTGGCGCAATTGAACGAGGCCGTCCTCCGTCTCTTGACGGAGATGACGACGCTCTGGGCGAACATTCCGTATGTGGACCGACATATCGCCGCACCCTCGTTGCTGACGCTCGGCACATACTACGTACTCCTGGCACTCGCCATCCTTCCGAACGTTCGACGGCAGACCCGTGCCGCCGCGATCGCTTCCCTCGCCGCCGTGCTCCTCTGGTGGACCATCCCACCTTCCACAACTCTGCTCCCAAACCAGGTGCGGGTCACCTTCCTGGATGTCGGGCAGGGAGATGCCGCCGTTATTCACCTGGCCGGAGATCAGGACACACAGCGGGATCAGACCATCGTGATCGACGGAGGCGGCCGGTACGGGCCGTTCGATCTCGGCGCCGCGGTGGTCGGACCATATCTCTGGAACCAAGGTATCCGGCGGATTGATCACCTGATTGGGACCCACCCCCAACTCGATCATATCGGCGGCCTCCCCTGGCTGATCCGTCACTTCGAGGTCGGCCGATACTGGGGGAACGGCGTTTCTCGCAGCGAGGCCTTCTATCAGGAGCTCCGCCAGGCCCTGTCCGAGCGGGGGTTAAAGGAGTATGTTCCGAACGATGGCGATACCGTGGCAGCCGAGGTCGGTTGTGCGTTGAGGATCCTGAGTCCCGGGCAACCGGAGTCCCCACTGGCCCACTTGGAGTGGTCCACCCGGTCAGGTTCCACGTTGAACAATCTTTCCGTCGTCGCACGGCTTGAATGCGGGGCGACATCCTACCTCTTTGCGGGGGACCTTGAGCGGCAGGGTCTGGCTCGACTGCTTCACCAAACGCTCGCACCGCACGCGCACGTCGTGAAGGTTCCACATCATGGGGCAGCCAGCTCGCTCGATCTCACCTGGGTCCAGGCGACCTCCCCGCAGATCGCGGTCCTGTCCGTGGGCCGCTCCAATCCTTATCATCATCCCCATCCACAGGTTCTCGCCTCCTATCGGGCAGTCGGCTCCCGCCTGTTCCGCACCGATCAGGATGGCGCGATCACCATCACCGGCTCGACCCGTTCGCCGCACCTCCTGATCACTTCGGCATCCCAGTTGAAGTTCGAACGGGTCGCACTTGCCGGTCCGATATGGGAACAGGAGCGACGAAACTATCGTCGAATCTGTCTCCGGCAATTCGGCCCGGATTGCTGGCGATCGGGGTAACGGAAGGGCGGACGACCCTGTCCGTCAACCGGTACTTCTTCGTATCCATCGAACCCTTCCTTTCCCCCTCCGCAGCCGATGCCTTTGGCGGTGTCTTGGCATGACTCCAAAATTGTACGCAGAGTGGCAATGATTGGCACCGCTAGGTCCATTTGTCACGGATCGAGTCGGCAAGTTGTTGAAAGACATCACCAATCATCAATGCTGACATTGGCACATCATATGCAGTGCTCTCGTCATTTAATGACCATCCTTGATCTATTAAGACGGGTCGACGATCAGAACGAGGCTGTATGGGAAAGTTAGTGCGAGTCGTCATCCAATTGCCGATTGAGCTCAAGAATCAGCTAGACCTTCTGAAGCAACAGGGCTACACCGCCAGCGGTTTCATTCGCGCCGTCCTTGAGCGGGAATTCGCCAAAGTCGAGGAGGACAAGACGGACAAACTCAATCATGCCGTGCGGCCGATCTCCCCCCGCTCCATCAGCGGATAACTTATGGCCCGTCTCACCGATCTCATTCGCCACACCGATTATGTCCCACCGCTGGCCGGTCCGTCGCTGACATCGTTGAGGCCGGATGGGCCGCCACCGGTCGCCGTGGAACCCGACGGCGAGTTGAGCGACCGTGAGTGGTATCAACGTGCGATCCTGGAGGTGTCTCGCATCGGCTGCGCCGTCGCGGAGCAGCGGGAACTTGATCTCAAGCCGTTGACCGAACTGGCCACCGCGCTGGCCAGTTCCACACGGCATCAGGACCATCTGCTGCGACAAGCCGTATCCGGGGCGCCGGTCCTCTCGCCCCTGGCTGCGAATTGCGTGAATGTGGCGATCATGGGGAACCGCTTGGCCCAAGGCCTGGGCTACTCACCGGCCGAATGCGAATGCGTCACGCTCGCCGGCTTGGTTCATGACGTGGGAATGTTCCTGGTCCCGGACTCACTGGTCGCCAAGCCTCAAGCCCTGACCAGCGGCGAGCGGGCACTGGTCTATCACCACCCCCGCAACGGAGCCATGGCGCTGAGCCAAGTCGACGCTTCCTATCGATGGCTCGCCTCAATCGTGGAGCAGGAACACGAACGATGGGACGGGCAGGGATATCCCCATCGACTGTCCGGTCCCAAGATCCATCGCTTTGCACAGGTCATCGGGCTTGCGGACGTGTTGGACGCCCTGGTGAATCCGCGTCCTTACCGCCAGACGCTCAGCGCCCATCAGGCGGTTCACCAGATTGTGACCGTTCAAAAGCATGTGTTTCCTGAGGACCTTTTGCGGTCGCTGTTGAATCGCATATCCCTCTATCCCCCGGGAACCAGGGTGAGACTCAGCACGGGAGAGGCGGCTACGGTCGAACGGCTCAACCCTCGCACTCCCCTCAGGCCCGTCGTCCACCTGGTCGATTCGCCCACCTCGACCGAACAGGTGCTCGACCTGTCCCGCGTGCCCTCCGTCCATATCGTGGAGGTGGTGACCCATTCGTCTTCCGGAGACGCACGGACATGAACCCTTGGATCAGGCGCCTCGCCGGACGCACCATAACGTGGGTGCTGATCATGGTGCTGGGGACGGGAACCCTGTCCTGCCGGAACCCGGCGCAATCGACCCTCTCTCCGTCGAACATGGCCCCGGCTGGGGCGCGGTTTCCACCGCTCCCTAAGGGCGATGCCTATGCAGACGAATCCGTCGTGAGTTCGGATGCCAGAATCGACCCGGGCGATACGGTCGAGGTGTTGATCCATCGCGGGGCCGGAGAAGAGAAGTTTTCGACCACCGTTCGCGAGTCCGGCCATATCACACTGTCGTTCGTCGACATCGATGTGCGCGGACTGATGGTCTCCGAGGCAGAAGCGAGGATTACAGACAGCGTTCGGCCCTACATGCGGAACCCCAAGGTGCAGGTCTCGCTCAAGAAGCGCGGTGCCCGCGTGAAGCGGATTTTTGTCTTCGGAGAGGTGCGCAAACCCGGCATGTATCCCATGTCGCGCAACATGACCGTGCTGCACGCCCTGTCCGCGGCGGACAACTACACGGAAACCGCGTTGGTCGATGAGATCCGGATCATCCGAGGAGACTTGAATCGACCGCAGATCTACACGGCCGATCTGGCCCGCTTGTGGACCTACGGCGACATGACTCGCAACCTGGCTCTGGAAGAAAACGACGTCGTGTACGTGCCGCGTGAGCACCTGGGCGACGCCTCGGAGACCGCCAAGAAGCTGATGCCGGTGATCCAGACGGCCGTCGCACCATTCTATCCGTTGTTCGCTATCCCGCTGTTCGTTCCCGCGGCACAGATCCGATAGGACTGCGCAGGCATGCTCTGAGGAGCAGAGATGGCCCAGTACGAACTCGATGTCCTCGACTATTGGATGATTCTCAAGAAGCGGAGGTATCTGATTCTGCTGGCCACCCTGCTGGTCATCGGCTTCACATTCACCTTTACTCAGTTTATGAAGCCGACGCCCGTCTACGAGGCCTCTTCGCGCGTGAAGTTCGACCGCAGCACGACGGTCGCTCAGCAACTGCTCGAATCCATCACCTTCGCCACCGCCAACGATCTGACGACGCAAACGGAGGTCATCAAAGGTTTCCCGGTCATGGAACGGGTCGCGCAGGCCTTGGCCGTGGTTGAAGCGGACCTTCCGCCCGACGCACGGCGATCGGCGGAGTACCTCAACGCCGTCTACAATCTCGGTCAGCAGATCCAGACGTCCCGTGAATCGGACACGAACATCATCCGCATCACGGCGACCGCATCGGAACCGGATCTCGCTGAGCACATGGCCAACGAGGTCGCACAGGCCTATCGCATCGAAAACATCGCCGCCCGCAACCGCATGGTGACCGAGTCACGCCGGTTCGTCGAAGACCAACTGGCGGCGCTGGAACAGAACCTTCAGGCCTCGGAAGAGGCGCTCCGCGTCTTCAAAGAACGGGAAGGGCAGGTCTTTCTGGACGAGGAGGCCAAGGCGGCACTCCAGACGTTCACCCAGCTCGAAGGCGAATTGAACGCGATCGCCAGACAGGAAGAGGAAACTCGGCGCCAGATCGAGGCGCTCGAAAAACCCTCGTCGTCCATCGATACCAGGATCGGACGGATTTTCACCGAAGATCCCTACGCACTGCTGACCAAACTCAATAGCCGCCTACTTGAATTGCTGCAGGATCGTTCCACCCTGTTGATCAACTACACACCGGAACATCCGCAGGTCAAGGAGACCGAGAGCAAAATCGCCAATGTGAAGAACGAGATGATTCGGGAGCTGCGGTCCAAGGCGGCGAGCCTCACGGACCGGGAGCGCACGCTCGAACTCCAGATCGCACATTACCGGGAGCGGTACCTGGCCTTTCCCAAGGCCGCCATCGAGCTGACCCGGTTGGAACGCGAGGTGAAGGTCAATGCGGACCTGTACTCGACACTCAAGATCAAGCATCAGGAATTGCTCATCAAGAGCGCCGAGCAAATCGAGGAGGTCACCCTCATTGCCCCGGCAGTCAAACCTCCAAAACCGACTAACGAGCCTAACGTGCCCTTGAATATGGCCGTGGGCTCGATGATGGGTCTCTTCCTGGGAGTGGTCCTGGCTTTCACCCGAGAGTCGCTGGATACCTCCATCGGCACCATCGAAGGCGTCGAGGACTTTCTCAAAGTGCCGGTGCTCGGCGTCATTCCCACCTTCGACGAACAGGAGCTCCAACAAGCGGCGAAGCAGGCTCTCCCGTCCGACGCCGAACAGGAGCTGGTGGAGGGGGTGTCCAAGCTGATCACCTTGCTCGATCCCAAGTCCCTGCTGTCGGAAAGTTTCCGCTCGCTTCGCACGAATATCCAGTTCGCCAGCATGGACCGACGCATCAAATCTCTCCTCTTCACGAGCGCCGGGCTAGGCGAAGGCAAGAGTACGACCGTCATCAATCTGGCCATCACGCTTGCGCAAGAAGGCCAGCGCGTCCTGCTCGTGGACGCGGACCTTCGCCGTCCCATAGTCCACAAACGACTCGGTCTCCCGCGGGATCCCGGACTCGTCGAAGCGCTGCAGGGAAGCGCGTCGTGGCAAGAGGCGGTGCGCACAGCGACGGATCTGATGATCGGATCGCTGGGCGTGGACCGAGTCCTCAAGAGCCCGGGGCTCGACAATCTGCATATTCTCAGCAGTGGCTCCGCCGTGCACAACCCCAGCGAGTGCATGAGTCTGGCCAAGTTGAAGCCGCTGCTCGCCGAGATGCAGGAAGCCTACGACATTGTGCTGTTCGACACGCCGCCGATCCTGCCCGTCACCGACGCGGTCGCCATGAGTTCACGGATCGACGGCACCGTGTTGGTCTACCAAGTTGGGCGGATTGGGCGAAATGCGCTGAAGCGCGCCAAATTCCTGTTGGACCATGCGCAGGCCAATATCATGGGGGTGGTCTTGACGAACGTGAAGGCCGAGATCTCCACCGAGGCCACGTTCTACCGCTACGAATCCCGCTAGTCAGATGAGCGATGGTCTCCTTACCCGACATCCGGCCGCGGCCTGATTTCCTGTTGCCGGTCCTGCTGGCCGCGCCGGTTGCATGGCTCAGCGCCACCGCAGCACCGTCGGTGGTCCTGGCCGTCGTGGCCGCCGTCATACCGCTCGTCATCTCGTTTCTCTCGCCGTTGAGTGGGCTCTACATCCTGGTCTTTTCCATGCTGCTGGGCCCCGAATTGCTGGTCGGTCAACTGGGCTCTGGTGCGTTGCTGGGCAGAGGGGTCACGCTCCGATTCGACGACCTGCTCTTGCTGCTCGTCGCATTCGGCTGGCTGGGACGCATGGCCATTTCTCCCGGTCAGCGGATCGTCTTGCGGACGTCGTTGAATCGCCCCATCGTTTGGTATGCCATCGGTTGCGTATTCGCCACATTGGTCGGCGTCCTCGCAGGACGGGTGCGTCCCGCCAGCGGTTTTTTCTTTCTCCTCAAGTATTACGAATACTTTTTCATCTATTTCATGACCGTGAACATCGTCACCGACAAACGGGACATCCAGCGGCTCGTCACGGCGAGCCTGATCACCTGCGGACTCGTCTCGTTGTACGCGATTGCGCAGATACCATCCGGCGTCCGGGTCTCGGCCCCCTTCGAGGGGCAGGAAGGGGAGCCCAACACGCTGGGAGGCTATCTGGTGTTCATGCTGGCCGTCATCGGCTCGCTGGTCGTCGTCAGAGGCGCGGTAGGCCGCCGATGGCCGCTGATCCTGTTGGCTTCGATCGCGGTCGTGGCCTTGCAGGCCACCCTGTCGCGTGCGTCGTTCTTGGCCATGGTTCCGGTCCTGCTGGGCTTCGCCTCCATCATCCGGCGACGCCATCCTCTCCTGCTCGTGTGGGCCTTGATCGCTGCCCTCGGCCTCCTATGGCTGCTGCCCCGCCCGGTTGTCGACCGCCTCTCCTATACCTTCAACCAGCCGGTGGAGGAGGGCCAGATCAAGGTGGGAACCTTGCGAATCGATACGTCCACGTCCGATCGCCTCCGGTCGTGGAAGCAGGCCGGCGAGATCTGGCTGACCTCCCCCTTATGGGGCAAGGGCGTCACCGGCGGCCCCTTCATGGATGCGATGTATCCCCACGTGCTGACCGAAACGGGACTGATCGGATTGGCGGCCTTCGGCATCCTTCTGTGGAGCCTCTTCCGAGTCGGAATGACCGGGTATCACCTTTCTCCCGATCTCTATATGCAGGCGATCAGTCTGGGCTTCCTGCTCGGATTCCTCGGACTGCTCGTGCACGCGATCGGATCGAACACCTTCATCATCGTACGCATTATGGAACCGTTCTGGCTTTTCGCCGGGCTGGTCGTGAAAGGCTACATGGTGGCGAGTCCACCTCGGACGGGAAGCGATCATTATAATTCCGGGTCACGGCCGGATGATCGCTCTACTGAACGCCAGTTCATACCTGGTCTCGGACCGGTCATTCCTCGCTAGGCAATCTCGTGATGGAGCGCGTCTCCCCCATGCCTGTGCTTGAGCCGGTCAACCGCAGTACCCTCGTCTCAGGAACAAATCCCTCCGCGAAGGCTCCGTCCGCCAACGACAGGCTCTTGCCTTCCTTCAGCCGCGTCACGGGCCTGTTGCTGCTCAATCGACTGCTCACGTACGGACTCACGATCGGCAATTCCGTTGTGCTGGCGAGGACGCTGGGGACCGAGCGCCTCGGCCAGTTCGCCTATGCCACGGGCCTCGCGGGACTGTTCGGTCTGCTGCCACACCTCGGCATCAGCACGGTCATCACAAGAACCGTGGCCGCTGATCCCGATTTCACGGCCGGCATCCTTTTCACCGCGCGAAAGATTCAGGGAGGCGCAGCGGCAATCGCCTGTGGCTTGGTGGTGCTGACGGGCTGGTGTCTGCCGGTTTCTGCGGCATCGATGATTGACATCGCCCTGGCCGCCATTCAGATGGCGCTGGCCTCACTCAGTTGGCCCTACCTGGCCGTCCTCGCGGGACGAGCGCGCTACGATCTATTGGCCGGAGTGGAAACCACGATGGCGGCTGCCGGATCGCTGGCGTTGTTCGTTGCCGCCCTCGGCAGCGGTACCGTGCAGGCATTCCTGTGGTCCCAAGTCCTGGTGAGCATCCTCGCCGCGCTCGTCGCGCGCCGGGTCGCCGCGCAATTCATCCCAACGGACAGTGGACGCGCTTGCCCCGCCAGCACGTTTCTCCGGACAGCCACCCCGTTCGGACTCACGGCATTCGTGCAGAGCGCGTACACCCGATGTGACTTCTTGCTGCTGGGCCAGTTCGTTCCCGGTTCGGTTCTCGGCCTCTACAGCGCCGCCTACAAGCCGATCACGATGTTGACTCATTTCGGCTCCTCAGCCGCAGGCACCCTGTTCCCATATCTGGTAGACGAACTGCGCGCCGGAACGTCCGGCACGTTCCACCGAGTGATGAAGGTCTTCGCCGTCACAGCACCGGCTGTCGCGCTGATCTTTAGCGGCCTGGCGACGTCGATCTTGTCCACTCTCTACGGAGAAGCCTTCAACGATGCGGCCCCGATGTTGTCGATTCTGGCCTGGTCCGCCGCAGCCAACTGGCTCTATGTTCCGCTCTGTACCACCCTGCAGGCCAAGTACAGAGAGTATGCCTGGCTGCGAGGTCTCACCATTGCGCTGGTCGTGAATCTCATCGTCAATGCGGCGGTCATTCCTGCGTGGGGTGGGACAGGCGCCGCCTTCGCGACTCTGGTCTCGGAGATGCTCCTATTCTTGATCGGAGCCTGGTTGGTGATGAAAGAATTGGGGCACAGACCTCCGGCGAGCATGGTTGTCGGCATTACTGTCGCAGCGGGGCTCGGCGCCGGGATTCTCTGGCAGTTGTCCGATTGGGGACCGATTCCCGCAACGACCTGCGCGCTGTTGATATATGTGGGCCTTCTCCTCGCCACCAGAACCATCTCCTGGGAAGACGGGCTGGCCGTTGTGGCACGGCTTCGAGAGGCCGGGCAGGGGAGACGTCGATCGTGAGCCACTTGCGACTCCGGCAGAACGATCGTGACGAGGACCATCACATGACAATCGGAATCGATGCGGGCCCGATGGTCGGACGGGGAGGCATCAGCTCCTACGTCACGGATCTGGTCGGAACTCTCGTGGCCGGTGCTGCTGAGACGCAATGGCGCCTGTTCCTGCGCCGCAGTTGGCGCGATCACCGGGACGACCGCCGTCTCACAGACTTGGCGCCCACGACCACCGTGTCCATCCCTGATCGGCTGCTCCGATTAGGATGGCGCTGGCTTCCTCCGTCCTCTATCTCCCTTGGCCGGATTCGGCAGCCGCTCGACGGCTACCTCTCGACCTGCCTCATGACTCCGAAACTGAAGCACACCACCATCATCAGCATCATCTACGACCTCATCCCGCTGCGTCTGCCGCAACTCTTTCCGCGCCGTCGGATATTTCTGGAGTTGATCCGCGACACGGTGAAGCGATCGGATATGTTGGTCGCCATCTCCCATCGAACCAAAACAGATTTGGTCGAATTGTTAAGAGTGGAACCGGGCCGCATCCGGGTCGTGTATCCGGGACGTCACGAAGAGTGGTCGGCCATCTCTCAATCCGTGCTTTCGGCCATTCGTGCTCGCTATGGATTGCCTTCTCGGTATCTCCTCTATCTCGGATCTCTCGGCGCGCACAAAAATATCTCGACCGTGCTCCGCGCGTTTGCCTTGGCTCGCGATACAGGTCGATTGAATGTTCCCTTGGTCATCACGGGCGATGCCCGCTGGGGCGAGCAGGCGCTCGAGTTGTTGAACGACCTGCAGCTCCGCCGACACGTCATCCTGACCGGGAGGGTGCCGGATTCCGACATTCCGGCGATGTACTCCGGCGCCATGGCGTTCGTCTTTCCATCCTTCTACGAAGGATTCGGGTTGCCCGTCCTGGACGCGATGACCTGCGGCGTGCCGGCGATCGTCTCGACAGGGGGCGCTTTGCCTGAGGTGGTAGGAAGGGCAGGGATCTGCTTGCCTCCCGACTCGATCGAAGCCTGGGCAGATACGCTCTGCCGGATCTCTCGCGATCAGGAACTGCGGGAGCAATTGGCGGCAGGGGCCCGCGCACGCGCCGCTCAATTTTCGTGGGCGCGAAGCGCAGCCGCAATCCGCCAACTGTTTGAGTCTGGACGAGAGGATCGGAACGCCGCATAGACTCATGAGCGCCCGGCGCTACGATCGCGACTACTTCGAAGGTCGGACCAGACAGAGTCCGCCCCATTCCAAGGAACTGATCTATCCATGGGCAGCCCGGACCAGTCGGTTTTTGTGCCATCGCGTGCCGGCCTCCCGTGCGCTGGATCTCGGCTGCGCCAAGGGGTATCTCGTGGAGGCCCAGACTGCCGCCGGCATCCCTCATTCGTTCGGCCTGGATGTCAGTCCCTATGCCGTCACGAACGCCGACCACAGTCTTCGGGGACGCCTCCTGGTTGGAGACGCACAGGCGGGGCTTCCCTTCCGGGACGGCGCCTTGGACCTCGTCACTGCCCTGGACCTGTTCGAACACTTGGTCGATCCCTTGCCCCTGCTCCTCGACATCCGCCGGATCTTGGCATCCCATGGGCGAGCTTACCTCAAGATCTGTCACCCCAATCATCCGAACGCCACGCGCGACCCCACGCACGTCAATGTACAACCGCTGGCATATTGGAAGGGGAAGTTCAGGCAAGCCGGGTTCCGATTCAGGCGCTGCTATGAAACTGAGTTGAGCGGAGACACGACGTTGATCGAGCGGGCGAAGAATCTGTTCCGATTGGTTCGGGAATGGGCCGCCCTCGGCACACCCGCCGACTACAAATTCCTGCTGCGAAAAACATCATGAGTGCACTGAGCGCATCGGAACAGTGGGATCGCTATTGGACGCCGCAGACGCCCACTGTTCGATCGAAGACCATGAGCCTGGTGCTCGATCGAATCAAGATGGAATACCTGCGGTCCATGCTGCCTCCATCCGGTTTGAGCTTGGAGGTCGGAGCCGGCTCCGGCCGGCTTTCCTGTTGGATGGGGCGGTCGGGCTATCGTACGGTGTGCGTCGATTATTCGGCACAGGCCCTTCAAGCAGCCCGAGCCAATTATGCGGAGGAAGCGATCGCCGGATCGCTCGTCCGCGGAGACGGATTCACCTTGCCAATCCAGACCAACACCTGTGACGTGGTCCTGTCCACGGGACTGCTGGAACACTTTGCCGATCCGTTTCCGATTGTGAAGGAAATGGTCCGCGTCCTCCGACCCGGCGGCCTCTTCTACTCGGATATCGTGCCCAGGAAATTCTCGCTCTTTCGGTCACTGGAGTGGTTGACTCGTTGGAGGCAATACTTGACGGGGACCGCAGAAGTGACGCCGTCTCTGTTCGAGCGACCCTTCTCCACCGAGGAGGTACGGCTCCTGCTGGAGCGCGCCCACTTGCGGCACATTCACGTGTTTCCCGCTGGGGTGGTTCCACCCTACCTTCCATTCCTGTCGCGATACGACTGGATGCGAACGCTCCAGGTTCGAGTCGTCGAACTCACCACAACGTTCTGGCAGACGTGGGACCGGACCAGGGTCGCCGAATGGCTGGGATTCTATTACTTCGCCACGGGGCATAAACCCTCATCTGCCCGTCATCGCCCCGCTGAATAGGAAATCCAGGAGCCGCCCAATGGACGAGATCGAACCGACCGGCACCTATCGGCCGCAATACCGTTTTCGATTTCGGAGCGCGGTCCGTTGGCTGGACCCTCTCCCGCAAATCAAAGAATGGCTCGCAGGCCTCGTGCGCCGCGTCCTGCGCCGCGTCTTCGAACCGGGCATGGTCACCACAGAACGGGTCGTTGAGTATCCATTCGTCTTTGAGAACCTCAAGAATGTTCGGGGCCACGTCCTCGACGTGGGCTGCTGTCATAGCCGCCTCCCGATTGCGCTGGCCTCGCGCGGCTACCAGGTCGTCGGACTGGACTTTCACTCCTATGTGTTTCGGCATCCCTGTCTCCAGGCGATTCGCGGCGATCTCACGTCGCTGCCGTTTGCTCCGGCCTCATTCGACGCCGTCGTAGCCGTGTCGGTCATCGAGCATATCGGTATCGGCCACTACGGCGAGCCGGAAGCGGCGACCGGGGATCGGCACGCGGTGCGACAGCTTGCCCGAATCCTCAAGCGGAACGGCCGTCTGATCTTGACCGTGCCGTTCGGAGTCTCCCTCACGAATCACTGGATGCGCGTTTATGATTCGCACCGGCTTACAACCCTCTGTGAACCGGTCATGATCGACACCATCGAGTTTGCCGTGGCGCGATCGGGCATCTGGAGGCCGAGCTCGCGCGAAGAAGCCCAAACCGTAGACTGGACAGGACCGGACCGCGCAATCGCCATGATCGTGGCCACCGCCGCTTTGTCAACAGGGATCGGTACATGAAGCGCCTGCTCTTTCTCGCCCCAAGCCTGCCGTCGCCCACCTTCGGCGGCGGCGCGATCCGGATGTATCAGCTCGTCCGGTTTCTCGGGCAACGGTTCGATCTGGATCTGATCGCTCCGGAGACGCCGGGGACGGAGGGGAGTGAGACGCAATTGCGGTCTTGGTGCCGAGAGGTCAAAATCGTTCCGCAAACCCAACGGCCCGCTTGGCGGACAGGCAGCCGTCTGGGTCCCTATGAGAAGGATCCCGCCTTGGCCGAAGCCATCCTGCACCGGCTCCGGGACAGGAGATACGGCGCCCTGCAGATCGAAAAACCGGCCATGATTCCCTATCTTCCCGCCGATCTGCCCATCCCCTTGGTCTTGGATATCTGGGCCTACGGGCTTACTGGTCCGCTCCGCGCAATGAGGCAGGAGAAGGGGACGCTGGTCCGAGCACGCAATGCGATTCGGGTGATGCGATTCGGCCTCTTCGATGCGTTCTGTTGGCCCCACACGGCCTGCGTCCTGGTCGTCTCGGAGGAGGATCGGCGACGTTGTCTCCGCACCAGGCCGGAACGCCAGGTGTTGGTGGTTCCCAACGGTGTGGATTCCTCCGATGTCACCCCGCCGCTGTCCAACGAGTTTCCTCACGGCGTGATCCTGTTTACCGGAGACTTGACCTTCGGTCCCAATATCGACGCGGCGGAACTACTGGCGTTGCGTCTCCTCCCGAGGGTTCTGGCCAGCCACCCCGAGGCCGAATTACGTCTGGTTGGACGCAATCCCGGTCCACGCCTGCAACGGTTGGCCGGTCCACGCGTGCGCATCATTGCGAACGTGCCTGACATGCGACCCTATCTCCACGATGCCACGGTCTTCGCGGCACCGCATTTCACGGGAGCCGGAACCAGGACAAAGATCTTGGAGGCGATGGCGGCCGGCCTGCCCGTAGTGACGACGAGCATCGGAGCACAGGGAATCGAGGCGGAAGCAGGCCGTGATCTCATCGTGACGGATGATCTGCCGGCGCTCGGCGAAGCCCTGTGCGGGTTGTTGGCCGATCCCTGGATGAGAGCCGATTTGGGGCGAGCGGCAAGGCACTTGATCGAAGACCGTTACGATTGGGACCGCTGCCTTGCGCCCCTGGAAGGCCTGTACCACACGTGGTTGAGGGAACGGGCGATTGCATGTTGACGAGTTCCATTGTGGTGCCCATCTTGAATGCCGCCCGCACCCTCCCGGTTTGCCTGCGCGCGCTGGACCGACTCTGTCCCGCTCCAGACGAAGTGGTCCTCGTCGATAACGGATCGACCGACGGCAGCCTCCGTTTGGCCCAGACCTTTGCAGGCGAGCCCCATCCGTTTCGAGTTCGACTTCTCTCGTCTGCGCCATACAGCGCCTCCATCGCGCGCAATGCCGGGTTCAAGGCCGCGACCGGAGACATCGTCGTATTTACAGATGCGGATTGTTCGCCCGAACCGAACTGGCTCGGGCGTTTGCTCGAATGCTTTGACCATCACCAGATCGGCGCCGTGGCCGGCCGTGTGGTCGGCCATCCTGGATCCACGTTGCCCGAGCTCTTCAGCACGCTCTATACGCTACGGCTTCCCAAGGAGGCCTCGCTCCACGACCGTTGGACTCCGATACAGGGAGGCTTTCCAACCGCCAATCTTGCGGTCCGCCGGATCGTTCTGGAACGAATCCAGGGGTTCGACGAACGAGTGGCCATTTATGGAGAGGATTACGATCTCTGCGTGAGACTTTATGCAGATGGCTGGCAACTCCGGTACCGGCCGGAGGCGAAGGTCATTCACCATCACCGGACAACATTGGCCGGGCTCCTGCGACAGGCCTTCGGGTTCGGATTGGGCCATGCCTATCTGATCCACACACATCTCCACAGAGGGATGCGCATTGATCTCCCGAGGGGCTCAGCCACCTGGAGCCGAGCTCCGATTCCCGGTTGGATTGATTGCGCCTCCGCCGATAAGAAATGCCTGGCGATCCTGGCCTGTTCGCTCATCGTCCCAGCCCTTGGCTGGCTAGTCCCTGCCTATTGGTTGCTGCTGGCTCTACAGGCACGCCAGCGGGCCGTCGCCGAACAGCTCGATGCCTCATGGATCGCCTCGGTCGGCCTGGGAGCCCTGCTGATCGCCAAATCCGGAGCGATGACAGCCGGCCGGTGGGTCGGGTCGGTGAGGTACGGAGCGTTCTGTCTATGACGCCATCCGTCTCAATCATTCTCTGTTCCAAAGATCGTCCCGACGACCTGACCCGGGCGATCGCCTCCATCCGGAGCTGCGATGAAATCGGACGGCAGGCCGAACTGGTCGTGGTGGAGGAATGTTCCCAAGCACGCGCCATTCCCGGCGTTCGTTATGTTCACCTGCCACCGTTGGGCCTCGGATTCGGCCATGCGCGCAATACCGGTTTGATGGCCGCCGGCGGCGACATCTTGCTCTTCATCGACGATGATTGCCGAGCCGTGCCGGGATGGGCCTCCGCTCTCGTCCGCCATTTTTCATCAGATCCATCGGTCCTCGGTGTGGCGGGTGCCGTCCTGGTCAAAGACTGCGGCCTGATCGGTCATGCGGAACATATCCTGGGATTTCCGGGTGGCGGGCTTCGCACCGTGCATGAGGCCAGGGGGCGCGTGATTCCTACCTGCCACCTTTCCACCTGCAACTGTGCCTACCGCCGCACGGCCTTGGAACGAATCGGCGGCTTTCCAGAAGAGACGACATGGGGCGGGGAGGATGCGTTGGTCGCGGAGCGGATCTCGGCGATCGGCCCCTGTCTGTTTGCACCGGACGCGCAGGTTTACCACCGGACCCGCGATGGGCTGGGCCAGATCTTCCTCTGGTTTGTCAGGCGAGGACGCAGCGATGTGGCCACCATCCGGTATCACGCCGACCGTCGTCGCTACATAACCGGTCTCCTGCGCCATTCCTGGGCCTTCAAAGCGATCCCGCTCGTGGGATTCATGGCCGTCGTGCCAAACCCGATTTCCCTTCTGAGCCTCATGATCCTGATCTACTATGGGGTTCTACTTCGACGTTATCGCTTTGCCCGGCAATATGACCCCCATCGGAAGGCCCTTTGGTTGGTGCCGATTGTGAAACTCGTCATGGATCTGGGCGCCGATGTGGGCCGGATAATGGCCTCGTTCGCGAAGGCCTCGACCGGAACTACACGATCCTCGGCGCCCGAAACGACCACAAGACCATGACGGATCACCCGGTTCCCGTGCTGTATGTCTCGCATCATGCCGATATCACCGGCGGGGGAGAGATCAGCCTGCTCGCACTCCTGAAGGGCCTCGACCGTGAGACCTGGGCCCCGGTTGTCGTCGTTCCCGGCGAAGGCCAGGTGGCCGAACATTGTCGCGCCATGACCGTTCCCACTCATGTCGTTCCCATGCCCTCGTGCCGGTGGCCAAGCGCGGCCATGCGAGCCGGCGTCAGAACCTTGCGACGGCTCATCGAGGACTCACGCGCGGAGCTGGTGCATGCCAACGGATCGCGAGCCATGGTCTATGCAGCCCTGGCTCGCCGAACGACAAGGGCGCGGGTCATCTGGCACGTTCGTGTGGCGGATTCGGACGGCGTGCTGGATCGCCTACTAGCCGCATCCGCGGATCACATCATTGTCAATTCCCAGGCGGTCGGGGGCCGCTTCCACTATGTCCCGCAGAAGAAGCTGGCCTGCATTCACAACGGGGTTGATCCGGCCGACTATGGCATGGTGCCAGCGGCGGATCGATCGGCGTTCCGCCGGAGTTATGGGATTCCCGCGGACGTTCCCGTTGTGGTCAGCGTCGGGCGCTTCGTGCCCTACAAGGGCTATCGGTTTCTGATTCAGGCGGCGCACCGTCTGGTAGGCCGCGTGCCGGAAATTCATTGGCTGCTGGTCGGCGACGGCGAGGAGCGAAGCGGGCTTGAACGGCTTTCCAAGGATCTGGGTCTCGAACGAATCGTGCACTTTACCGGCTGGCTTTCGCGTCCGCAGTTCGCGCTCTCGGCGGGCGACCTCTTCGTGTTGCCCTCGCTCGGCGAGCACTTTGGGCGGGTGCTTCTCGAAGCCATGGCCATGCGCAAGGCGGTGGTGGCGACCAATGCCGGGGGTGTTCGGGAGATCGTGAAAGCAGGCTTGACCGGCGTGCTCGTCCCGCCATCCGATTCGCAGGCACTGGCCGAGGCGGTGCAGGGGCTGTTGGCCAACCGGTCGTTGGCCGACTATCTCGGCATCAACGGGAGAGAGCGAGTAGAAACCTATTTCACGCTCGATCGACATCTCCAGGCGGTGGGGAACCTGTATCGATCGTTGCTCTTCGGTCAACCATGACGGCTTGCAATCTCTGCGGAGGCACGGCCTGGACTGTTCTGGATGACCTGGCGCTCACCAGGGTGGTGCGTTGTTCCTGTGAGCTGGTCTTCGTCACACCCTTGCCGGACCGGCCGACCATCGAATCGACCTACGACGCCCACTACTACCAAGAATGGCAATCCCAGGCCGCCGAACGCCGACGCATGTGGATCACGCGCATGCAACTGGTGGAGTCCCTGTGGCCTGGGGAGGGGACTCTCTTGGATATCGGCTGCGGCGAAGGGACATTTTTGCGGTTGACCAGAAGCCGTGGTTGGCATGGTGTCGGCACAGAGTTGTCCGGCTTTGCCTCCCAGGCCTCGCCTGATCTGACGATTCATCACGGAGAGGTCTGGGAAGCCGGACTTCGCCCCGGCTCATTCGACGTCGTGACCTGCTGGCACGTCATAGAACACGTCAGAGATCCCTTGCGTCTCCTTTCAGAAGTTTTCCGGCTACTCCGTCCAGGAGGTCTCTTGTTACTGGCAACTCCCAACGGGCGTGATTATCTGTTCCGCCTGGCCTATCTGGTCGCCAGAGGACGTTGGCCTCCGCTTTACGAACCAGATGAACGGGAGCTGCATCTCTATTACTTCAACGCGGCCACACTACGGGCCTTGGCGGAAAAGGCCGGGTTTCGGGATCTGACGATCGGCTATGACGAGGGGGCCGCAGTGACACCGGCCAAACGGCTGGTAGACCGGCTGGGCTATTGGTGGTACCGCGCGACCGGCCTGCATTGGGGCATGGGTCTCCAGCTTGTCGCGCGCAGGACGGGAGGATCGGAGGCGTCTGCCAGACCACGATCTTCGGGGCCATTATGAAATTGGGCATCGATGGGCGGGAGCTGCAGAGAGGGATGCGGACGGGAATCGGCCGCTACCTGAGGGAAATCCTGCGGGCACTCGATCGCCATAAGTGGGATTGCATCGTCTACGGCGAGCGGTCCACCGCTCTGCCTCAAGACCTAGCCCACATCCCGGTGAAGCGGCTGGCCGCGCCCTGGACATCCTGGTGGGATCAGATTACTCTCCCGGCGTCGCTTCGCGCGGACGAGGTGACGGTGTTCTTTTCCCCCTATTACAAGTGCCCATTGCGGACGACTTGTCCCACCGTCATCACCATTCACGACCTGCTGTTCATCGGATATCCGGGCGCCCATCGCCCGATCCACGACCGCGCCATGACGCGTCTCGCGAAACTCTATGCTGACCGAGCGACCAGCATCGTTGCCGATTCCGAATTCTCGAAGCAGTCGATCGTCGATCGTCTGGGTGTCGATGCCGCAAAGGTGACGGTCGTGCCGGTCGGTCTCGGACCGGAGTTCCGTCCGACTCCGATTCAACCGGATCTCCTGGCCCGCTACGGCATCACCGATCGTTATGTGCTGACAATCGGCAATTTCATGCCTCACAAGAATCTCCGGCGATTGGTGCAAGCCTTTGCCCGGTTATCGTCCGGGCTCCGCAGTCGCTACCACCTCGTACTCGCGGGGCGGGGCTCCGGCGCTGCTTCTCTTCTGAAGCAGGAGGCGCGCACGTTGCAGATCGAAGACCGTTTGTGGTTTCCCGGTCCGATCCATGATGAGCACCTTCCCATGGTGTATAGCGGGGCCGACTTGTTCGTGCTGCCATCGCTGGCAGAGGGCTTCGGACTTCCGGCGCTGGAAGCGATGGCTTGCGGAACAGCGGTCGTGGTTTCGAATCACACGTCGCTCCCCGAGGTCGTCGGCACCGCAGGAGCCTTGTGCGATCCGACCGATCCAGGATCGTTGGCTGCGACCTTGGAGCGAGTGTTGGAGGACCGGAGCCTTCGTGAGGACCTTGGCCGAAGAGGTATCGAGCGCGCCCGCCGTTTTACTCCCGATCGCACGACTGGGCAAGTACTTCATATCATCGAACGGGCGGCAAAGTTGGCGGCATAACAGATGGCAAGGAGCCGTTCATGATCCGGGCTGTGCCCTGCGCCTGTCGCGACAATATAGCGGAGGTGATGAGAATACGGTCCGGAATGCGATTGGCCCAGTGCCGAGCCTGCGGCCTCATCGCCCGTCCGGACGCTCCCCCTCCGCACGCGCTGGAACGTTTCTATGACCGCGAGTACAACCGGTGCTTCGAGGCCGAACAGTCCGGTACGAGAGACAATCTCCAGGTCCATGCGCTCCGGCGCATCGAGTCGCGCGTCCGGAATCTTGATCGACAGCCGAACACCCACCCGGCTCCTCAGGGTCATCTTATTGATGTCGGCTGCGGAAGAGGCCGACTGCTCCACCTGGCGAGGCAAGCAGGATGGTCGGTCGTGGGATTCGATCCGTCCAGCGACAGAGAGATTCCCGGTGCTGCCGAAATTGAAATTCGCCGTGCTTCATGGCCTATCGTGAACATCGCCGACGACTCAGCGGATGCCATCGTCTTTCTCAATGTGTTGGACCACCTGCCCGACCCCCTCCTGGCCCTACAGGCGGCCTGGCGGGCGCTTCGTCCCGGCGGCGCAATCTACGTTCGAGTGCCCAACGGCCCGTTTCATCTCCGCCTATTGACCGGGCGTTGGGGGCGGACGCTGTCGGCCATGACCGTCTTCCACCTCTACGGATTCGGCCGACGTTCGCTCCAGCATTTTCTCGCCCGCACCGGGTTCGAACGGATCGATATCCGCACGGCTCCCTTGAGCGAGGGGGACGCCTATGCGAGTGGGACAACGCGACGGACGGCCCGGTCGGTGGCGAAGCATGCGTTGAAGGCGGGCTACAACTTGTCGGCCTGGGTTGGGCTCGACCGATGGCCCTGGGGTCCGTCGATTGAAGCCCTCGCGTCAAAACCGAACCGATCGCCGGATCTCATGGGGCGTGTCGGCTCCCGTTCTGAGACACAGGATCGCGCAGGATGAGAACCACCTTCACAAGTCGATGGAAGCAACAGCTCAAGTGGGGGGAGGCGACCGTCCTGCTGGCCCTGTTGACCGCGCTATTGGTGCTCGGCCTCAGTTATTTCATCCGTACTTATTACCAGCACGACCTCAAGGACTATCATCCCTTCGATTCAGAGCGAGAGTTTCAACTGCAACAGGCCAAGCCAGAGAAACGGTGACCGGACCATGTGCGGAATTTGCGGCGTCATGGGTGCCAACCCGTCGGCATTGCTGGACCGGATGCTTCCGGCCCTGCGGCATCGCGGGCCCGACGAAGAAGGACGCTATGTATCGCATAACATGGCCATCGGCGCGCGCCGTCTGCAGGTCATCGATCCGCAGGGCGGCCATCAACCCATCTCCAATGAAACCGGAACGGTCTGGGTCGCGCTCAATGGGGAAATTTACAACTACCGAGAACTCCGAGACGAGTTACTGCGGAACGGACACCGCTTTGGCTCCCAATGCGATACGGAAGTCCTGGCCCATCTCTACGAGGAGGAAGGACTTGCCGGCATCAAGCGGTTGCAAGGTATGTTCGCGTTCGCCCTCTGGGACAGGGAACGCGAGACACTCCTGCTGGCCCGCGACCGAATAGGCATCAAGCCCCTCTACTATGCGACAGACGCAGGGGAGGCGGGCAGCCGGTTCCAGTTCGCATTCGCCTCGGAACTCCCCGTGCTGGCCTCTGCGCTGGACCGATCGCAGCCGGAACCGGAAGCCCTCCTCGATTATCTGACATGGCTCTATGTGCCGAGCCCGCGGACCCTGTACCGCGGGATCCAACATCTTCCTCCCGGACACCTGTTGCGGTATCGGCACGGACAGGTCGAGATCGTCCGGTACGCTGCGATCGACGACCCGGGTGTGAGGCCTCTCTGGTCATCGCCCGCCGAAGCCCGCGAACAGTTCATCGAGCTGTTCCGCGAGACGGTGAAGGCCCATTTGATCAGCGATGTGCCACTCGGACTGTTTCTCTCCGGAGGTTTGGATAGTTCGGCCATTCTCGCCATGATGCGCCAGGTGACTAGCGGGACAATCCGCACCTTTTCCATCGGGTACGCGACCCCATCCGATCAGTCGTACAATGAGCTGGAACGGGCGCGGGCCGTCGCGGCGCATTTCGGTACCACCCATTCTGAATCAGTTCTCGACCCGGACATCACAATGCTCCTGCCGCGCATCGCGGCCGCTATGGGCGAGCCCTTTGCCGACTCCGCGGCGATCCCGACCTATTTGTTGTCTCAAGTCGCCCATCAGTCCGTGACCGTCGCCCTCTCCGGCATCGGTGGGGATGAACTCTTTGGCGGCTATCCCCGACATCTGGGCATGAGGGCGCTGACTCCGTATCTCACCTTGCCGAGATCGCTCCGGGCCGCTCTGTCTGCCCTCGCGACAGGGCTCCTGCGGGAAGGGGTGGACGGACGGGATCAAACGGGACGGGTCAAACGATTTCTCCGGTTCGGCAATGGGGAACCCGTCGAACAATATCTCTCATGGACGTCTTTCCTGCCGCCGGAGTGGGGGATTCGGGCCTTCGAACCGGAGTTTCTTGCACAGGTCTCCGGGTACGTCCCGTTGGCCCGATCGCGCGCCCTCTTCCAGAGCTGGCCCGGCAAGACTCTGGCCGACCAGGCGATGGGACTCGACCTCCAAACCTATCTGCCGGACGATCTGCTCCGCATGGCGGATCGTCTGAGCATGACCCATTCACTGGAGCTCCGTGTCCCCTTCTGCGACCACCGGCTGCTGGAATTCGCCAAGGGTCTCTCCGTCTCGATGCGATTCGAGGGCTGGCGCCTCAAAGGATTCTTGAGGACCGCGCTCGAGCCGTGGCTCCCGGCCTCTGTGCTGGCAGGCCCGAAACTGGGTTTCCGCGTTCCGCTCGCCCGCTGGCTCCGAGAGGACCTTCGCGAGCTGCTGCAGGATCATCTCACGACCTCCTCCGGCATCCTTCGGAGTATGCTGCGTCCCGCCTACGTGCAGTGGCTGCTGGATGAGCACCTCAGCGGACGGCGCAACTTCACCGATCAGCTCTATGCGTTGTTGATGCTTGAAGTCTGGATGGCACAAGGAATCGAGAGGTATGAATATACTGTTGCTCGCTGACGTCTCAGCCGCACGGGTGATCGGCGGCGCCGAACGCATGTTACGGCAGCAGGCACTCGGCCTGGCTGAGAAGGGCCACCAGATCCAGCTCGTGACCAGGGCTCCGGAAGGCGATCCTCGTCTTTTCGTAAGAATCGGGCCGGTGCAGGAGCATCGGTTTGTCGTGTCAAGATCCAACGAACTGTCCTTCATCCTCTCCTCCATGCAACGGTCGGTCGAGTGCTTCGATCGAACTGTGGGGCTGGCCAGGCCGGACCTTGTGATCGTGTATCAATCAGCCGCTGGGATCGGACCCTTGCTGCGACGGGCGGACGTGCCGCAATCCTGGATCTATATGTGCCTCTCCCTGGCCCATGAAGAATATGTCTCGCGGGCGCCGCAGGCCGACGCGCCGGCGCAACAATTCAGACGGACGGCCAACAGCCACGCGCGTTTCCTGGTCGAGGACTACGTCATGCATCGCTGCAGGCGAGTCGTCGTCATGAGCAAGTTTATGAAGGAGCGCGTGATGCATGCGCATCGGATTTCGCCGGACACAATCAGTCTCATCCCCGGGGCGGCGGATCACGAACAATTTCGCCCTCCCGAGGATCGCATGCAGGTCCGCCGGTCCCTGGGGCTGCCGGAGGACCGAACGATCCTCTTCACTCTACGGAATCTCGTGCCCCGAATGGGACTGGAACAGCTCATTGACGCAATGTCGCTCCTGGGCGAGGAGGGGAGGGATCTGCTCTTGCTCATTGGCGGCGAAGGTCCCTTGCACCAAGCTCTGTACGATCGGGTCCTCCAACGAGGCCTCGCCGATCATGTGCGGCTCTTGGGGTTTGTCCCGGAAGACCGACTCTGCCGCTATTATCAATGCGCCGATCTGGTTGTCATGCCGACCCTCGAGCTTGAAGGCTTCGGCCTGGTCACGGTCGAAGCACTCGCGGCCGGCACCCCGGTTCTCGGCACCCCGGTTGGAGCGTTGCCGGAGGTCCTCAGGCGGATTGATCCGTACCTGATCACGGATGGACCGGCAGCCTCTGATCTGGCCGATGGGCTGGGCCGATTGCTACGTCGGTTCCGAGAGCTTCCAGGAGAACAGGAGCGCTTGGCGAGAAAAGGGCGCCGCCTCATCGAGCAGGAACTGAATTGGCCCAGGCAGATCGACGCCCTCGCGTCGTTGCTTGCCGAACATGGGAGAGGCGATCGCGCAACCGACCGTCGCGCCGCTTGAGCAAAATCCAAATGATCCCCTATCCCGTCATCCATGTCATTACCAGGCTGGACTACGGCGGTTCCGCCGAAAACACCATGCTGACCATGATGGGCGAGGACCGGACTCGTTTTCGGCCGATGCTCGTCACCGGTGATCCGAATCGTTGGTCCGCACAAGGAGGGATGGAGGCGACCTGGCAACAGGGGCATCGACTCAATCAGGCGAGGGTACCCTGGATTATTCTCAAGGACCTCGTGCGGCATCCAAGCCCGATCCGCGATCTTAAGACACTCTGGACCCTCTATTGTCTTTTTCGCCGCACAAGGCCGACCATCGTCCATACCCATACGTCCAAGGCCGGCGCGCTCGGCCGAATGGCTGCCTGGCTGGCGTCCGTGCCGGTGATCATCCATACGCCCCACGGGCATGTGTTCTACGGACACTTCAGCCGCCCCGTCTCCTGGTTATGCCTGCAGATTGAACGAATCCTCGCCCTCCTCACCACGCATCTGATCGCCCTGACCACGGCCGAACGACAGGACCACATCATTCGCCGAGTCGGACGGGCGGAGGATTGGACGGTCATCCCGAGCGGAATCGATCTCGCACGCTTTCGCTCGATTCAGCCCAGAGCTGACCAACGGCCGGCCTTGTTGGATTGCCCCGTTGATTCCACCGTGGTGGGAACGGTCGGGTGGTTGACCGAAGTGAAGGGTCATCGCCGCCTCATCGAGGCCTTGGCCCGCCTTGCGCCCGCCAGGCCTTCGTTGTACCTGGCGATTATCGGCACCGGTGAATTGTATGATTCCCTGGTGGCGTTGGCCAAGCATTTGGGCATCGGCGATCGGGTCAGGTTTCTCGGCCACCGCCACGATGTCGCCGAATGCCTCGCTTCTCTGGATCTGTTTGTGTTTCCTTCTCAGAACGAAGGGATGGGCCGGGCTCTGATCGAAGCCATGGCCGCGGCACTCCCGGTGGTGGCCACCAGCGTCGGGGGGATCCCGGGCATCATCGAACACGGCCGCACGGGTCTGTTGGTTCCGCCGGACGATGGCGCGGCGCTGGCCGCCGCGATGGCCGAGCTGCTGGACGACCGGGTACGGGCGAGAGCGATAGGACAGGCCGCACGCGAGAGCGTCGGCGTGGAATTCAACGTCGCCAACATGGTCAGGGCTATCGAGTCCGTGTACACCCATTGCCTACAACCGCCATCCTGGCCTCGGACTGTCACCAGTCCGTGATCATTGTGGTCATGATGGACGGGTCGCTTGGACAAAATCGGACTCGGCCGAGAGCCTGGTCTCCCGTCTTGTTCGGTCTTGGCCTGGTCATGGCATTGAGCTGGTCTCCGAGCACCTCCGTTTCGGCCGAAGAGCCGATTCAACTCTCGGTCGCGGTCCATGTTCACAGCGAGGCCAGCACCGGCACACTCTCGCTGGAGTCGATCGCACAGAGAGCCGAACAACTTGGCCTCGACGCCGTCATCTTCACGGAGAACTTGGTCCTTCGATACGAGTATGGACTCCCGCCGTTTCGCAGTCTCCTTCGGTTTGTTCGAGAATTTCCTTCCCTGATCGACTACGGCATCACGCGTTACGTTGCCGAACTCAATGATGTGCAATCGCGGCACCCCGCAGTCATCCTCGTCCCCGGCATCGAAGCCGCGCCCTATGCCTACTGGACCGGCTCCCTCTGGTCCGGCGACCTGACCCTGCACGATACCCAGAAGAATCTCTTGGTCTTCGGCCTGAAAGACCCAGCCCACTATCGACAGCTTCCCGCAATCGGCAATCCGGCTGCCTATCATGTCACCGCAGAGGCGGTGATGGTGCTGGTGCTGCCGCCGCTGCTCATGACGCTGGCGACCGTGATGGGATTGAGGGACCGACGCGCGCTCCGCGAGGGCCTCGTCGCTCGTCTGAGCCGCCCGAGGCTGGTGGCCATGTGCAGCTCCGCAGCGGTCGGCGCGACGCTGCTCTGGGCCGCTTGGCCTATCGGCCGACCTCCCTATCCCATCTATGACAGCGGGCAGGGCTACCGCCCGTACCAACAGTTCATCGAGGCGGCGCGCGACGCCGGAGGATTGATCTTTTGGTCGATGGTCGAAGCGCGGGATCACGAGATCCATTCGTTCGGACCGTTGGGCGATGTGACTGTGACGACCGAACCCCATCCGGACGCGTTGATCCTGACCGACCACTATACCGGGTTCGGCGGACTCTACCAGGAAGCCCATCGCGCGATTCAGCCGGGACAGATCTGGGACCGGACCATCGAACTCTTTCTCCGCGGCGAACGACCGGCACCTCCCGTAATGCTCGGCGAAATCGCCTTTCATGCCCCGGACCATGCAGGCAAGGATCTCGATCAAGTCTTGTCGATCGTCTCAGTGCGAAGCCGGACGACGGATGCGTTGTTGAGTGCCCTGCGAACGGGCAACCTCTATGCCGTCGAGCGTCGGAAGAAGGAGTTCGCTCTCCGTCTGGAGACCTTTCGGATAGAATGCGACGGGGGGCGCCGTCATGCCTCGATGGGGGAGATCCTTGATCCGGAAGGTCAGCGCGACGTGGTGATTCGAGCTTCGATTTCGGCAACGGATCGGCAAGCCCATCCCATTACCGTCACTCTCATCCGGTCAGGGGAAACCTTGTCGCGACAGTCCGGCACCACCCCGCTCACGATCGACTTCCCGGACAAGACCGCGCCGGCCGAACGGTGGCTGGCCTATCGCATTCTGGTCGAAGGGGAGGGAGAACTCGTCAGCAACCCCGTCTTCGTCGGACCCATGCCTTCGACACAGCTCGCCACGACCGCTTCCGGCGAGGCACGCTTGTGAAAGTCACCATCCATCAGCCGCAATTCTTGCCCTGGCTGGGCTATCTGGACAAGATCGCCCGCGCCGATCTGTTCGTCGTGCTGGATCAGGTTCAGTTCAAGAAACAGGAGTGGCAGAACCGAAACCGAATCAGGACGGCCTGTAAGTGGCAGTGGCTGACGGTGCCCGTGCTTCAGCGATTCGGTCAGCGCATCGACGAGGTTCGTGTGAACCGGCAAGTTGATTGGCGACGCCAGCACCTGCGCGCCTTGACCATGCACTACGCGAAAGCTCCCTATCAGAACCATGTCTTGGCCGGGCTGCGGTCGCTCTATGAGGCCGATTGGGAGCGGCTGGTCGATCTCAACCTGGCCGTTCTCCGTTGGCTGATGGAGACGTTTCACATCACGACACCGATCCGATTGGCATCCGAGCTTTCCGCGCGGAACCATCCGACCGATCGATTGATCGACATCTGCCGCGCGGTAGGAGCTTCCACGTACCTGGCCGGACCCGGTGCCGAACAGTATTTGGATCGCCCCCGCTTCGAGGCCTCCGGCTTGGAACTTGAGCTGCAACGGTTCCGCCACCCGGTCTATGCCCAATGCTATCACCCATTCATTCCCGACATGAGCGCCCTGGACCTGCTGATGATGGAGGGCCGATCCGGCTTCCGCACACTCGTGGGTGAAGATCCGGTGCGCGGAGGCATGCAGTATGCGTAATGGTATCGCATGATTCCGTCGCCATAAACGAGGAGAAGCAATTACTTCCATGACCCCGTCGGTGATCCTTCCACCCGGCAACGGCCAAGCGAACGCCATGCGACTCCTGGCCATCGGTGCGCACCCGGACGACATCGAGGCCGGTTGCGGAGGCACCCTGATCAAGTACGCGAAGAACGGGCATCGCGTGTTTCTCATGGTGATGACGGAAGGGGAGTTGGGCGCGTCGCGCGGTATTCGGCGCCAAGAGCAACAACGTGCGGCCAAGGCCCTACGCGCAGAGCATCTGTATTGGGGTGGATATCGCGACACCCAGTTGCCGGGCGGCCGGAGCCTCATTCAGAAGCTCGAGCGGATCGTCAAGACCGTCCAGCCCCATTTCATCTTCGTCCATTACTTCGACGACACGCATCAGGATCATCGGCACTTGGCCGAAAGCACGATCACCGCCACTCGCTACACCAAAAACGTGTTGTTCTACGAAGGCCCGACCACTCAAAATTTTTCACCCACGGTCTTCGTGGACATCGACGAAGTCTTGGAAGACAAGATCGGATCGATCCGCACCCACGCATCACAAGTGGCCAAGACCAATATTGAAGGGTTGTCGATCGTCGATATCATCCGTTCGGCAGCGCACTTTCGTGGCATTCAAGGTCGTGTGCGCAACGCGGAGGGCTTCGTGCCGCTTCGGCTGTTCATCAATGTGTAGGAAACTCTGGGAGCAAGAATGATCCCTCACTCCAAACCCTCTCTTGAACCGGTTGACGAAGAGGCCGTGATGGACGTGCTGCGCTCCGGCCAGATCGCGCAGGGTCCGATGGTCGCCCGCTTCGAGCAGCAGATGGGGGAGTTTCTCGGTCTCCAGGGCGGCGTGGCGGTCAATTCCGGCACGATGGCGATCGAGCTGGCACTCCGTGCACTCCACATCGGCGAGCATGACGAGGTCATCGTGCCCAGCTATGTCTGCTCGGCCCCATGGCAAGCCATCACACGCGTTGGGGCCAGGCCCGTCTTGGCGGACATTGATCCAGAGACCCTGAATATCGACCCGGCCTCCGCCCGGCTGGCGCTCACGACCAAGACACGGGCTATTCTCGTGCCGCATCTGTTCGGCCTGCCGGCCGATCTCGACGCCTTGCAACAGTTGGGTGTACCGCTTATCGAAGACTGCGCCCAGACGCTGGGATCAACGGTGGGAGGTCAACGGGTTGGATCGGTCGGGACGCTGACGGTTTGCTCATTTTATGCCACCAAGCTTCTCTGCGCCGGCGAAGGAGGCATGGTCTTGTCCAACGACACGACTCTGCTGGAACACATCCGCCAATTCCGCGAGTACGACGAGCGTCCTGTGCTGACCTTGGGGTCGTCCAACCTCAAGATGTCGGATCTCCATGCGGCGCTCGGATGCTCGCAACTCCGGCGGCTTCCCGAGTTCATTTCCAGACGCCGCCGGATTGCGGAGGTCTATAGCCGCGCCTTGCCCAACAACCCGGCCGGCGAGCGGTTGATCGGTCCTTCCGTCCCGCTCGGCCGTACGCATGCCTATTTTCGGTACGTCCTGCGCGTAAAGTCCGATGCGCCCGGCGTTGAGGCGGCCGATCTGGCAGATTCATGGTTGGCTCGGTTTCATGCCGCGGGTCTTCAGGCGCGTCGCCCCGTGTTTCGCCCTCTGCATCACTACTTAGGACACAAGGGGTTCCCCGCAAGTGAGGACGCCTATCGAACCACCCTGTCGCTCCCGATCTATCCCGCCATGACCGAGGAGACTTTGCGCCGTTGCCTTGCGACAATCCGGGAGGTCTGTGGTGAAATCGATCGAGCTTGATCCAGCCCTCTCTCCTCCGACGACGACCTTCCATTGGACCGGCGCCGCGAGTCTCACCGGATTGGCGTTCGCCGCCCTCTTGCTGACACCAGCCGTTCATGCCTGGTTTATCGAGCAGGGGGAACGATGGCTCTACATCCTGTTGCTGGCCTTTTGGTGCAGTTTCACCGTGACTCCCATTGCAGCCTGGGCCGGACATCGCTGGGGTTTGGTGGATGTCCCGGCGGCCCGCAAAATTCACCGGCATGCCACTCCGCGCACAGGCGGTGTCGCCGTGTATGTGGCCATGTTGCTCGCCCTGCTGATGAATTCGATCCTGGTCGGATGGATGGCGGCGATCCTGATCGCCGGCTCATTATTGTTCACCCTCGGCCTGCTCGACGATGCCCGCGAAGTGCCGGCGGGCGTCAAACTCCTCGTGCATATTCTGGCGACCGGTCTCGTCATGGGGTCGGGAACCGTGTTGACGCTCTTTCCTTCGTCTCCTCTGGGAGATGCCCTCAATCTGGCGCTTACCCTCCTGTGGATCGTCGGCATCACCAGCGCGTTTAATTTTTTCGACGGCATGGACGGCCTGGCCACCGGCCTCGCGGTGCTGATCGCCGGATTCATGGGATTCGTGGCCTTCGACACCGATCAGCCCGGATTGGGCTGGTTCGCCGTGGGCATCGTCGGAGCCTCCCTAGGATTTCTTCCATACAACTTCCGTCCCGGCCGTTCGGCACTGATTTTTCTCGGCGACTGCGGATCGACCTTCCTGGGCTTCACCCTGGCTTGCCTCGCGGTGAAAGGCAACTGGGCGGATCAGAATCCCATCGTTTCCTTCAGCAACCCGCTGTTGATCTTCGGTGTGTTGATCTACGACATGGTCCACATCACGATCGCGCGTATTGTTACGGGTAAGATCACCTCCCTGCGCTCGTGGTTGGAATACGTCGGAAAAGACCACCTTCACCATCGCCTGGAACGGGTGCTCGGAAGTCGAGTCGCCAGCGTGATGTTTATCTACGGCCTCACCATCTCCCTCGGTCTCGCCGCCATTGTCCTCCGAAAAGCCGACACGGTTGAAGCGCTGCTGCTGCTTGGACAGGCAACCATGATCATTCTCATGGTCACCGTGCTGGAGCAGCGCACTCGCGGATAAACAGCGGCCGAACTGTCATCCGTCATCGGTCATTGATCATTCATGACTGGCGACCGATGCCCCATGACGAGTCCTCCCCCGTCCTGTTACAATCGCCTCCATGGTTCCGACGGTGGAATGGAAAGACGGCGTCGTCCGCCTGCTGGATCAAACCAGGCTCCCGCTCCACGTAAACTTCCTCGACTGCAAGGACTACTTTGCCGTCGCTCAAGCCATACGAGAACTCCGCGTGCGCGGAGCTCCCGCCATCGGCATCACCGCCGCGATGGGAGTGGCCCTTGGAGCTCAGGCCCTCCTAGCCTCCGGATTCGACCGGTTTCGGGGAGAACTCTGGACCATTTGCGACCATCTGGCTGCGACAAGGCCGACCGCCGTCAATCTCTTCTGGGCCATCGAGCGGATGAAGCGGGTAGTGGATCGACACCAGGGCAAACCGATTCCCGATATCAAACGGGCCTTGATCGAAGAATCTCAAGCGATCCTCGAAGAAGATATCCAAATGTGTAAAGACATTGGACATCACGGTTCTTCGTTGATCGAGAGCGGTCAGACCATCCTGACCCACTGCAACGCCGGCGCGCTCGCGACCGGGGGATATGGGACTGCGCTGGGAGTCGTCCGCGCGGCCTGGGAACAGGGGAAAAAGATTCGCGTGATCGCCGACGAAACCAGGCCGGTGCTTCAGGGGGCCAGGCTCACGGCCTGGGAACTCATGCAGGACGGCATTCCCGTCACGTTGATCACCGACAACATGGCGGGCGCCTTGATGAGGCAGGGCAGGATTGACCTCTGCGTGGTCGGCGCCGACCGCATCGCCGCGAACGGGGATGTCGCCAACAAGATCGGGACCTACTCCGTCGCGGTGCTGGCCAAAGCCCACAACATTCGATTCTATGTCGCAGCCCCGTCATCCACCATCGATTTGAACACCGCATCGGGCGACAAGATTCCGATCGAGGAGAGGAATACGGAGGAAGTGCGGACCGCGCTCGGCAGCACACACCTCGCGCCACCAGAGGTCGAGGTCTACAATCCCGCCTTCGACGTCACTCCGGCCGACCTCATCACCGGCATCATCACGGAGCGGGGAGTGGTGGAGCCCTCACGGCTCGTGCCCTAGCCGCGGGTGATCTCGATAACTGGAATTTCTCTCCTTTCGAGGTATCTGCGGCTGTGACAGATGTTAAAGTTGAGACCTGACCCTTTCTACTCTCTTTCTACTCTTTCTCTTTCTTTGACTTTCTACTCTTTCTACTTTCTATGTTGGTCTGTCGGCCCCGATCTAGCCGGAGGGATGGTCGAAACGGTCGATCAGCTCCACCACCGCGTGTGATCAGTAGGCGTTGTGCGGCACTTGTACCTGATACTCGTGAGCCAACTGATCGGCTTTCTGGGCCTGTAGCGCATAGGTTCTGGCCAGGTCTTGACTCTGTCTTGCTGCCTCGGAATCCGAACCCAGCGCTTGGGCTCGCATCTCCGCCTCACGAGCGTAGCGGTCGGCCATGACGTTCAGCTCGGCTGCCTGCTGACGATAATGAAACATCAGATCCTGCATGCAGTGATGATCCGCTCCACAAGCCGCTCGTACGGCATCAGGCCCTTCACTCGAACAGGCGGCTACGAGGCCGACCAGACAAAGCAGTGCACCCGAGGCCAAATAGCGGGATATCATCGTGCACCTCCTGATTCCGACCAGTGAGATCGCCCAGCATCAAGACTCCTACCAGCGCGGCGCGCCGATAGGAGTCATCAGCCGGACATCCCGGCGTACTCAGGTGAATCCCATCACATCTATTCTGCTCTAGTTCAATTCACCAACTCTTATAGCCTTTATCCGCTTTTCTCAGAAGTCATCACCTTTCCTCAAGAGCAATCCCTAGGCCGTGACCCTCCCCAACAGAATCAATGCAGTGCTTTCAGTGGTTCGCAATCTGGAGCTATTTCGCACCGTTCCATCTGTGCGCAAACGCTCCCATAGACATCGTCCTGATTCCAGCGAGGTATGAACAAGGGGAGTAATAGGGGGCAAAGGGGAGTAATAGGGGGCAAGTAATAGGGGTCATGTCTTGATTCTGACAATACATAGGCATTTCCCTCTGAGATAGTGTCCGGGGTTGAGAGGGGGAAGGGACATTCTCTTGCTCCGTTGATCCATCCAGCCGGCTTTGCTCGCATCCCGGCCATGCCTCGCACGTCCAAGCCTCAGTGCGTGGGCGCAACAGCTCGCGCTTCGTCTGGGGCTTGCCACCATTACTCATGACGATTCGTCACGAAATTGTGGAGCCGGCATGCGAGCCGGTTGCCAGGGGGTGAGTTCGCTCTTGTGTTCGGGGTCGATTCGGATTACGTTGCGCATGAAACAGCCCATTGACGTCATGAATCTCATCGCTCCTCAGGACGATCTCGTATGGACACGGGCTTCGACTGGATCACGCGGCATGGCTGTGTCGGGATCTTCCTGCTCCTCATGCTCGGCATCGTCGGGCTGCCAGCACCCGACGAAACGCCGCTCACATTCGTTACCTACTTGAGATTAAAAAGTGATCTTGCCCTACTGCCGTCTATGGGGGCCGCCGCTCTTGGCCGCTCGACCGGCATCAGTCTGAACGATGGAATCGGACGGAGCGCCGGCTCGCATGTGGTGATGACGCTGAGTCTCAAGCTCCATCTCCGTCCTGAGCAGGTTGCCCAAGGACAGGCGTGGCTGTAGCGGTGGAGCAAGTCGGCCCTGAGCATCGCCTATTTCGTGCCGGGGGTGCGGTTTTTGACCGCCTGGCTGGTCGGCGCATCGAACCTGCCGTTCGCCACCTTTGCCGCATTGGCCTCTTGTGGCGCAATCCTGTGGTCGGCCACCTCCATTGCCCTGAGCACCGTTCTCAGGGAAGAATGGCATCGACAGTCTTCCTTGGTGCCTCGCATCGGCGCCATTCTGGCTGCCGGCCTCGTGTTAGCGATTACCGTGAGATTGCTCATCAAGAGACGGCGCCTTCACTCAGATCCTTCGATCACGTGAGGAGAAGATAATGGGGAATGTCCCTGGCCGTACAGGCTCTCCCGAGCGCTACGGGGCGCCGCAGGGACATGCAGGAGCCCATACTTGCTGAGGGGCCGGCCTATACAGTGGCTGGTTCTCGCGAGCATCGTCTGGACGCCGATTTCCACATGGGCCGATGAGGTGATCACGCGCAACGGTGATCGCCTCACCGGCGAGGTCCTGACGATGGAAGATAATGTTCTGAGTCTTCACACGGAATACGGCGAGATGAAAATCGATTGGGGAAAGGTCGTCCACGTGACGAGCACCAAACCGATGAAGGTCCGAGTGCTTGGAGAAAAGAAAGGTCCACTCTCCGATTTCTTCTTGGGCGGGCATGAATTTCGACATGTCACGGAGCTCAGGGAGGATGGCCCGATTCCCTTATCTGACGTCAAAGGCATCAATATCGGGCACATCCGGCATGACGGCACGGTCACGATCGGGGGCAACCATACGACCGGCAACACCAACACCAAGGCAGTCAACGCCGTGGGCCGAGTCACGATACAGGCTCATCGGCAGCGACTCTACCTGGAAGGCAAATATAATTATGGAGAGGCCAGTGGTGCAGTGACGGCCCGGAACTGGGCAGGCCAATTGAAATATGACTATTTTTTGACCGAGAAAGTATTTCTCAATACCTCCAACATGATTGAACATGACCGGTTTCAAAACCTGCAGCTCCGCACCACACTCGGCGCCGGCCCGGGATATCAATTTTTCAACACGGATCAGGTCTCTCTCTCCACCGCCGTCGGCCTGGCCTATGTCGACGAAGACTACACAACCGTACCTCAGACCGAAACACCGTCTGCCCATTTGGGATGGCGGCTTGATTTCACTCTATGGTCTCGATTCAAGTTCTTTCAACGCTTCGATGGCTATTATGACTTGAGATACGGCAATGCCATCCGCATCACCTCGGCCCAAGGGGTCCGCGTCCCTATCTATCAGACGCTCTATGTCGCGCTCGAATACGACTACCGGCTGAATACGCAACCGGCGCCAGGGCGGGTGAAGGGAGATGATTCCTACATCTTCGGCATGGGATTTGAGTTCTAGCCCGCATTATTCACGACAACTTCTACTGCAACCGCCGAGATGCCGCTGCGACAAGGTTGGCCGAACCTAACGGGGGCCTACCGGGCGGGCTCGCCGCCCACTCCCTCGACATACTGTTGCAAGTATGCCTCGGGACCTCGCGGCTCCGCACGCCCGTCTCGCGCGGCATCTCCGCGGTTTCGTCACGAAGTCTCGTGAATAATGCGGGCTAGTCGTCTGTTTGAGGAAAGCCCAACCCGTACCGAGAGTCCTATTCCTCCACACACGCCGTGGCCGCCTTCAGTCATATGTCCACGATGAGACGCATGCTTTGAAAACGGTCGCCGATCAATCGCAGCGGGCAGCACCGCTCTTGCCTTATTCCCATCACTCTGGTATGGTTTTCCATATGAAGACCACCCTTGTGATTAACGACACGATCATGAAGCGGGTGAAGGCCGAAGCCGCCCGCCAAGGCCGGACCATATCGGAACTCGTGGAATCCGCCCTTCGTCAGCTTCTCGAATCTCCTCGCCCGAAACGCCCCGACCTTCCGCCCCTTCCGAGTCACAACCTTGGCGGAGCGCTCGTCGACATCGCCGACCGCGATGCACTCTATCAGGCCATGGAAGGGCGGTGATGTTCGTCGTCGATGCGAACATCTTCGTCTACGGCTTGAATACCGCCTGCGAGGAGCACGCGACCTGCCGAACCCTGCTCCACACCTGGCGGATGCAGACCACACCGTGGTACGCAACCTGGGGTATCCTTTACGAGGTCCTGCGCGTGGCCAGCCACCCTCGGGTGTTCAGAACCCCCCTGACCGTCGATGCCGTCTGGGAATTTGTGGGAGGCGTGATGGCCGCCCCAAGTTTCAACCTCTTGGTGGAAGGCCCGCGACATGCCGAAGTAGCACAATCGACATTGGCAGATGTGAAGGGTATTCGCGGAAATCTCTTGCACGACACCCATACGGCGATCTTGATGCGGGAACATGGTATACGCCGCATCTATACGCGCGATACGGACTTTCACCGGTTTCCGTTCTTGGAGGTCATCGATCCATTGACGAGCTAAACCATCTCGATCGGTGCCGCCCGTGCCGGCATCCACGCGGTGACGATCACGGCCCCTGTTTTCATCACAACGACAAAGGAGAGCTCCACACATGAGCGAACGTACACTTGCGATCATCAAACCCGACGCCGTGAAGAAGAACGCGATCGGAGACATCATCGGTCATTATGAGAAGGTCGGGTTGCATCCGGTCGCGATCCGCATGATGCACTTCTCAAAAGCCATCGCACAGGGATTCTATGCCGTCCATAAGGCTCGGCCCTTCTTCGATAGCTTGACCACCTTTATGTCCTCCGGCCCCGTTGTGGTCTTGGTGCTCTCCGGAGAAAATGCCATTAAAAAGCATCGTGACTTGATGGGAGCGACCGATCCAGCCAAGGCCGACAAGGGGACATTGCGGGCCCTCTACGGCACCAACATCGAGTATAATGCCGTCCATGGTTCCGACGGACCCGACACGGCGCAGTTCGAAATCGGCTACTTCTTCCCCGGCATGGACCTCGTCAGCCGATAGAATTTCATCTACGCGCTACATCGCACTCAGCATAGATCGGCAGGGAGAGCCTCACCGGATGCGCGGAGATGCCATTCTCAAGCCGCACCATCATCGGAGGCCGCATCCGCCGAGAAGGCTTGTTCCCTTGGTTGCACCATGTCTCCTGTTGCTGACCCTCTTCATGACCGGCTGTCCGGCTCAACGGTCGATGCCAACGACCGCCCCGGTCCCGGCTCCGGTTTCGCGAACGGTCCAGACCGAAGCGGAAGTGCGCGCGCTGGCCGAGGCTCGTGCGCACTTCGACGCGGGACGGTACGGGGTCGCAGTCCGGCTCCTCCGCCATTTCCTTGAGCTGCACACCCATTCACCGACCATCCCCGAAGCCCGCTGGCTGCTCGGCCGCTCCTACGAAGAACTCGGGGAGTGGCATGCGGCCTTGGCTCAATACCGGCTGGTGGCAGCGGAGGCCACGCGCCCGCCTGGTCTCTCTCCGGCCATGAACACCCAGGTGCGCGATCGGTTGAGCCTGCTCACCAGACGGCTTGGGCGGGCGGCGCCGGGCACGGCCGGATCGGTCGCGATTTGGTTGGACCCGTCTGCGATTCCGGAGCCGGGATTGCGCGCACAGTGGCTGAGCACCTTCATCGCCGAAGGTGTGACCACGCTGGTCTTCGATGTCGGGCCCCTGGGACCGGGCGACGCTCCCGGAACAAACCACGAGCGACCCGGCGCCCAAACCGCGCATGGTGTCTATTTCCGCACGACCTGGGCGTCCCTCAAGCGGGACCTGTTTGGAGAGATGCTGCCGTTGGCCCGCGATCTTGGCATCACGATCTTCGCCTCGATGGACATCACCAATATTCCCTGGCTCGATCCGACGCTGGGCTGGACCACCTACGTCTATGACGACCAAACGCGTCAGATCGTGCCGAGCATGGCCTTCGATCCGTTGCACCCGGCCATCCAGGAATATCTGACGGGACTCTTGACCGACCTGGTCCGGCTGCAGATCGACGGGCTGTTCCTCCGCATCGGGGAGCGCACCGGCCCCCGTTATCACGTCAGCGGCAGAGGGCTCGACCAATTCGGCGCACAACTGCCGGCCAATCTCGACCCGAAAGCCCTGTTGATCGTCGGCCGCAGCCTTCCGCTATCAACTCCTGGATCGTCTTCCGCATCACAGACGAATCCCTCGGCTCCCTCGGACCAGGCGACGATTTTCTGGAGATGGGCCGGTTGGCAGGCACGTCAGCGTCTGGCCATGCTGCTGGCTCTCCGTTCGTCGCTCCGCCGCTATCAGAGCGGACTCCAAGTCGTCCTGGCACTTCACGATACGGCGGTGACCAAACCGCTCGATGCGTTGATTGAGCACGGTGAAGATCTGTTGGAGACAACGACCCACGGCCTGCCGGTGGCGATTCCCTTTCCCCCGTCACGGACCATCTTGACTTCTGCCGATCCCGACGAAGGCTGGCGTTTTGAATACCTCAGCCGCTTGGTCAATATGATCGGCTCGCCGGAGCGGATTTGGATTCTCGTCCCGGTCGCGGCGCCGGACCGCGCGAGTGTCGTCCGCGAACTGCACACCTCCGTTGTAGAATTCGCTCGCACGAGAGGCTTGAATATCCTGTTCGTCCCGCAACCCGCACGGGGCCGGTGATTTCTTGACAAATGGGGAGGGCTGCACTACGATCCCGCGTTCTCCCCGCATGTGATGCGCGTTGACCCACACCATAGCGAACCGGAAGGACGGACGTATGACCCCAGCAGATCTCCGCTACCATGAAGAACATGAATGGATCCGTGTCGCCGGCAAACAAGCCACCCTGGGGATCAGTCATTTTGCGCAGGATGCGCTGGGCGACATCGTATTCATCGACCTGCCAAAGGTCGGCCTACAGATGAAGGCCGGGCAGCAGATTGGAGAGGTCGAGTCCACCAAAACGACCTCCACCATCTACACGCCCGTCAGCGGCACGGTCACGAGTGTGAATCTCGACCTGAAAGACCATCCCGAAGTCGTGAACAGCGACCCGTATGGCAAAGGCTGGATGGTCGTGATCGACTTGAGCCAACCGGCTGAAGTCGAGACCTTAATGACGGCCGCCCAGTACGACACCTTCCTCGCATCCAAAAAATAACCCGTACACGACATGTCCGTTCCGATACACATGGTCATCGTGGGCGCAGGCCCCGGTGGCTACGTGGCGGCGATCCGTGCCGCCCAGCTCGGCCTCAAGGTCACGGTTGTGGACCGCGAGGCGCTGGGGGGTGTCTGCCTCAATTGGGGCTGCATCCCCAGCAAGGCCCTGCTGTCCATCGTAGACTTGGGAGACAAGGTCAAGAAGGCCTCCGACCTGGGGCTTACGTGTAGCGGTCCCCCCACCTACGACCTGGCCCGCATGGTGGCTCGGAAGAATACGGTCGTGGCCGGGCTCGTCAAGGGCATCGCCACTCTCTTCAAACATTGGCACATCGACTATGTGGAAGGGAGCGCACGGTTGCTCGATACACGGACGGTACACGTGACTTTGAACCGTGGAGGGGAGCAGCAGATCGCGGCGGATGCCATCATCCTCGCCACCGGCTCGTCTTGGCCCGACCTTCCATTGTTCCCGATCGATGGAAAACGGATCCTCTCCAGTCGGAACGCCCTGGATCTCGTTGAGTCGCCTTCAAGCCTCCTGATTGTCGGCGCTGGAGTGGAAGGCTGCGAGTTTGCATCTCTGTTCAGTGGACTCGGCACGCAGGTCCTGATGGTGGAGTTGCTCCCTCGTGTCCTTCCGTTGGAAGACGAAGAAATCTCCACCGCCATGGATCGTGAGCTTCGCAAGCGGGGCGTCACGATTCACACCGGCACCCAGATCACCCAACTCCAGAGCCATGACTCCTCCGTGACCGCCGTACTCGCCGACGGCACACACCTCACAGCCGAGAAACTACTGGTCTCGGTGGGACGGGGGTTCAATTCCCAGAACCTCGGACTCGAGCGGGTGGGCGTGGCGCTCGGGCGACGCGGAGAGATCCTCATCAATGAGCGGCTTGAAACCAACGTGCCCGGCATCTATGCCATTGGAGACGTGACCGGCAAGGCCATGTTGGCCCACGTGGCCTCCGCACAGGGCAAGGCGGCGGTTGAGAATGCCTTGGGACGGAATCATCGGATCAACTACGACGTCATCCCTGCCGGCATTTTTACGTTGCCGGAGATCGGGCGGGTCGGGCTGACGGAAGGGCAGGCCCGTGAGCGGGCCCGGAGCCGCGGACAGAATCCCGATGCGGCCGTCAAGGTCGGACGCTTCCGCTACGCAGGATTAGGGAAAGCCCAGGCAGTTGGGGATACGGTCGGGTTCTATAAGATCATCAGCGACGCAGAGAGCGGCGTCATTCTCGGCGCCCACATCATGGGGTCTCACGCCGCCGACCTCATCCATGAAGCCGCCTTGGCGATAGAGATCGGAGCCTCCATCGATCAACTGGCCCGTATGATCCACGCCCATCCAACCTTGGCGGAAGGCCTCATGGAAGCGGCCGAGGACGTCGATGGGCTGGCGATTCACCTGGTCCGCAAGAAGGTCTAACCTGTGATGGAGATCGATCAGCCAACCTCCTCGGTCGGTCGCTCCATCACGATCGGCCGTTCACTGCTGATCAAGCTGGTCCTGTTTGCCGGGGCAACGGGACTCATCAGTTGGCTCTTGGTCCACATGCCGGCTCCGCTTCCCTCGTTGGAATCCGGCACTCGCTCTCCTGAGCCGATCGTCGTGACGATCCCCGAGGAACCCACTCTCTCCGCCACCAACGTCACCGCTCTATCGGATACCGCACCACCAGCACCCGCACCACACATCACCCAGGGAGGCTCGCAGTCCCGAACTCGACAGGCCGCTGGCGTCAGGCCATCCGCACCGGCCGTGACCGCACGGATCGCGCAGCGACTCGACCTCAATCGAGCGACACAGGCGGAGCTTGAACGGCTCCCCGGGATTGGGCCGGGATTGGCCAAACGCATCCTGGACTACAAACGGTCGCATGGACGGTACAACAGCGTGGAGGAATTGCGCGACGTGAAAGGAATCGGCGACAAGCGATGGAGAAGGCTGGAACCGCTGCTAATGGTGACTGCCACCGCTCCCGCTCCAACGGCCTTGTCTCCGCTCGCCACCACGGCCCCGAAGGGCAATGGCGCCATATGAACGAACTCTCACGCCAACTGGACTTGATGCTCCGAGGCTCCGTGGAGGTGATCCAACGAGCGGACCTCGAAGCCAAGGTGGCTCGCTCGCTGAAGGAGGGTCGGCCCTTGCGAGTAAAAGCCGGCTTCGATCCGACGGCGCCGGACCTCCATCTCGGCCATACGGTGTTGATCCACAAACTGAAACACTTTCAGGATCTCGGCCATCAGGTCCTGTTCTTGATCGGCGACTTCACCGGATTGATCGGCGACCCGACCGGCGTCTCCGAGACGCGCAAGGCCCTGACCAAGGAGCAGGTCCTGGAAAACGCTGGAACCTATCAGCGTCAGATCTTCAAGATTCTCGATCCCGCCAAGACCTCTATCGTCTTTAACAGCGACTGGATGGGACGGATGACGGCGGAAGGGCTCATTCAACTCGCTGCCCATTATCGCGTGGCTCGAATGCTGGAGCGGGACGACTTTCACAAACGCTACCATGAACAGAAGCCGATCAGTGTCCATGAATTTCTCTACCCGCTCGTGCAGGGCTATGATTCGGTGGCGCTGAAGGCCGATGTGGAACTCGGTGGGACGGACCAAAAGTTCAACCTGCTGGTCGGGCGGGAGTTGCAGCGCGACTACGGACAGGAACCGCAGATCGTCCTGACCATGCCGCTCCTGGAAGGCACCGACGGCGTCAGAAAAATGAGCAAGAGCCTCGGTAACTACATCGCGTTGGAGGATGCGCCGGCCGACATGTTCGGCAAGCTCATGTCGATCAGCGACCCTCTGATGTGGCGCTATTACGAACTCCTCACGAACGAAGATCTCGCGCAGGTGCGTGTCCGCCATCCGATGGAGGCGAAACTCTGGATCGGCGAGCATATCGTGGCCCGCTATCATGGCGCTGAGGCGGGGAGGCAGGCTCGTGAATCGTTTCAGCAGAAATTCCGAGAGCGGGAATTCCCCGACGAACCCGACGTGCGTTTGATCCTGACCTCCGCGGACGTGAAAGATCCTAGTGCACCCGCGATCGCCTTCACGGAGCTGATCGCGAAGACGGGATTGGTGTCGTCCAAGAGCGAGGCGCGGCGGCTCTTGGCCCAGAGCGGTATCGAATTGGATGAGCGGAAACTGACGGACATCAACGGCGTGCTCACGCTCCAATCGGGCCGACCCTATCGACTCCGCGTCGGCAAGCGGAAATTTGCCCTGATCGAGTTCAACCCCACACCGACGTGAATCGTCTTCTACGACTCCTCATCCTCATGCTGGCCCTCGTCGCCTGCTCCATGCCGGACTGGGACATCCCCTCCGGGTTGGAATCGGAGTCGGCGGTCCGACAACGCGTGCTGGCCCTTATTCCTGTCGGTACGCCGCTCATCGATGCTAAGCAACGAATGGAATCTAATGGGTTTACTTGTGTCTTCCAGTGGCATGGCCTATGGGACGGGAGGCAGGATGCGTCCTATCTCTATTGTCATCGCGAGGAGGGTGGCCTAATACACGCGCGACAGTGGCAAGTGGCCTTCCCCATCCATACCGGAACCGTGATGGAAGCGTTGGTCGTCTCCGGCATGATCGCTCCCCCGCCTTCGCCTTGACTTGACCGGCAGGTGCAGCGTAGGATCGCCACACCACTTCTCAGACGAGCGGGCGTAGCTCAGTGGTAGAGTCCTAGCTTCCCAAGCTAGTTGTCGTGGGTTCAAATCCCATCGCCCGCTCCATACCACACTTCGTGTGACCCGGCGGCTTTTCAGGCACAGCCTCTCATCATTGTCGCCGCCGAAGAAACACCTACAGCGATTATTAAATCGTTGCATCCTAGTGTGTCCCTCCGACTCTCCAGGCGTAGCTTTCCTGGTTGATGCCGGCGGGGAATACCTCCAGGGATTCCGGTCTCCTCGTTTAAACCACCAACCTTCGGTTGAACCGGGCGCTCTTCATCACACTTTCGTGATATGTCGCGCCCGGAGAGACACCTTCAATACCTCCCCATGCTTATAGCTACGCCTGATCCGATGGATATCTTGCATCGTATCGTAACTGCCGCAACCGGAGAAATCCCTCAAGAGTTTCATCCATTCTCCGCAGTATGACCCGCCGGCTCTACTTCGTCTCCTGGTCCGTATTATTTACGAACCGTCATGAAATGCGGGCTAAGACAGTTATTCCGCTCCGCCCAACTTGTCATACGATCCTATTCCAAAAAACCAAGCTGTTACATCGACCTGTTCTTCAATCCATACAATCGCGATAGTGAGTCATTCGGTGCCAGGCTCATCAACCGGCGACAAATCCATCGGTTATGGAATCAATCCCTGTTGGCAAAGGATTTGCTCATTACCGGTACGAACGATCGTTCCCGCAAAAGACGTCATGCAGTGAAACGGAATGGGCGACCGAGTGGATCATCATCTTCGAGGAGGTGACGCCATGAGCAAAGTCATAGTTGCAATCGTCGCGACCGTTGCTTTCACCTTCACCGGTCTGACTGTCGCGCCCGCAGATGCGACCACGACGTTTGTGCGAAGCACCGTCGAACACATCGATCTCGTGAAACAGACCATCACATTTCAAGCCCGTGATGGGCAAAGCTGGACACTCCGAGTCGAGAACCCAGAACTCCTCAAGAAGGACTCGTTGGCCAAAGGAGATCAGGTCACCATCGAAGTGAATTCCCGCGACGAGGTGAAGACCATTCTCAAGCTGTCGCAACCGAATGAGCCGGCCCGAGTGGAGTGACGAGAGAGAGACATCGAGACAGGATAGCCGCGCACAGAAAGAGGCTTCGTCCGACTGTGAAGACACTCTTACCACCTCATTCATCGCCGACACCTTACGGAGGCACTATGAACTGCCGATTCCCGCAACGAGCGAACACAAACTGTTCTCCGCTCCTACCCCTGCTGATCGCCGCCCTCTGCGCCGCTTGGCCATGGGTACTCTGGTTTGAGCGACCGGCCCTCGCGGCGGATCAGGCGACAATTGAGGAAGGCGCGACGGTTACCTTCTCATACCGTTTTACGGTGCCTGGAACCGTTCCGACGATCTACAGCGACGTAGGCACGTTTGTTCAGGGTCAGCACCAGATTCTCCCCGTTGTGGAGCGAGAGTTGGCGGGCTTGCACCCGGGAGATGAAAAATCAGTCGAGGTGACACCTGAGGAAGGCTTTGGGCAATACGATGAACAAAAGAAGGAGAACGTGCCCCGAACATCCTTACCCGATGGGGTGAAGGAAGGTGATGTGGTGAAAGACCAAACCGGTCGTGTCGCCACTATCGCGACGATCTCGGACAAGGATGCCGTGATGGATTACAATCATCCGTTAGCCGGCAAGCGGTTCGTAATGCAGATCAAGGTCCTGAAGGTCGAGAAACGGTCGTAGCGTCTTCATCCGCGTCACCCGGCGCACTCCGCATGAGATGCGTGCGTTCGCATGCAGGGTGTGTCGTGTGCTCTGTAGGCCGTGCCATCCTCCCGGCATTCGTCACCACAAATGATCTTCCCGGCGTGCAGCGGCGTTTCGCCGTCGATGAATGCCTCTGCTCAAGCAGAGCGAAGCGAACCGGGGTCGCGAGAGAGAGGAGGCGGACCATGCACGAACTCTTGACGTATCTCAAAGCGCGCATCGAATGGTGCCAGCGGCAGGGCAAGACCGCCGCCGACGTGCACGAGCAGCGCGGTTGGTGGGCGGAAGAGGCCGGACTCGTCGATGCCCTCCGCGGAAGGCCAAGCCCATCCTCTTCCCCTGATTCCTTCGGTGAACATCTGGCACGCTATCACCTCGGGCTACAAGAAGGCTCTGCCATCATGCGCCTGATCGAGCCGCATACGAAGCAGGAAACCGGCGACGGAGGTCATCAGGAAAAGCGCAGGAATGAAAAGAGTGAACACCAGAACGGAGGATCGAGGCCCGGTCAGCTCCCGTAGCCCTCCGGCTTGAGAGCCTCCTCTCCAGACGGAACCGAGGAGACTCCACAGGACTCATCTGGATAAACTATGCCGGGTGACGGACAAGTTGCTCCCGCCTAAGTGTACGATTCCACGTGATTTTGTTCCTCTCGCGCCTCCCATCCAAGCCAAGTCATTCACGCTCGGTCAAAACGCTACGATGGAATCTCTCCGGCTGTCCATGGACAATTCCTTGTCGATACAACAGCTTACAAGAATCGATCGGAAGCGGAACGATTTGGCCCGTCGCTTGCTCTCTTTCCTTCCGCGAATGGCACTCACGTTGAGGAAAGAACGATGACCATGACGACCGAGCAGATTGGCTGGAGAACCGATCGTCACCAGCAGCGCCAAGGAGAAGAAAGCCCTGGGCGAATGGATTCTCCACAGGAACGAAGTCGTGGTTGGCAACTCGTGACGACCAGGAACTTCGGCCTGCTCTGGTGGGGACAAGTGACATCTCAAATCGGGGAGGGGTTGAACAAGGTCGCATTGCTCTGGTTCGTGTACGAACTGACCGGGTCGGTGCTGAAGATGACCATGGTCGGGTTGCTGCAAACGGTTCCTCCGTTGGTGCTCGGGCCGCTCATCGGCGTGTATCTCGATCGGCTGTCCAAGAAGCGCGTCATGATGTGGGTCGACGCGATTCGTTCGGTCTTAACATTGTTGATCCCGGCCCTGTATACCGCGGATTTGTTGACTCTCCCCGGCCTCTACGTGTTGATCTTCGCCACATCCGTGGTATCCACCGTCTTTGGACCGGCCCTGGTTTCCTCCGTCCCGTTTCTGGTCCGCAAAGCGGAGCTCGTATCGGCCAACGCGCTGATCCAGGGCACCAACAACATCGGCATGCTGATCGGGCCGGCCGTGAGCGGCCTGATGATCGCGTTGATCGGCGCGGACAATGTCCTCTACGTCAATTCCTTGACCTTCTTGATTTCCACAACCTGCCTGGTCCCGATCCGGATGGACGAGCCGACCCGAAAGCCTGTAACCGACTCCGCTCCCTCTGTCACACTGCTCCAAGAGCTGATGATCGGGTTCCGTTTCGTGTTCGGCCACCAGTCGACGATTTTCCCCCTCGCGGTGATCTCCGCCCTGTATAATTTGGGAACGAGCGCCTTCGTGTTTGTGCTGCCGGTTTACGCCAAGGAACTGCTCCAAGTCGGACCGGTCCAGCTCGGGTGGATCTGGTCGGCATTGGGTAGCGGGATGCTTGTGGCCTCCACATGGCTGGCCTGGAAACGGCATGGCGATCCGCAACATCGAATGCGCATCGTGGTGCGGGGAATGACCCTCGGAGGCTTGGCGCTGTGTACACTTGGTCACTTGGAAACACCGCTGATCGCCGGAGCACTCGTGCTGATCGTCGGCGGCAGCATGGCGGTTCTCAATCCGGTGGTGTGGGCTCTGTTGCAGGAACAAACTCCTTCACACCTCATGGGGCGAGTGTTGACGACGTTCAGTACCGGCTCGATGGCCGCAGCGATGGCAGGGATGACCGGCTTCGGGTTCGTGGCCGACAGGGTCGGACCGGCTGCCAGCTTGATCGGCCTCGGGCTCGTCCTGTTGCTCACTGCCGTCGTCGCATTGCAGATCGCCCGCCACCCAGCAGTACGTCACGCGGCGGCCATGAGTTCGGCCGTCTCATGATTCTCGTTCGGATTCGTGCCTCGTTCCCGGCCTTCAACATCCCTTGTTCTCTCCCATATGCTCGGCAGGATTTCACGGACGCCCCGATCGTCACCCCCCATCTCGAGTCGATCCAGGATGCGGGAGCCTGAGCCTGATGCCGGGGGAGCACGTGATTGGCCGCCTCGACGACGCGCCGGGCCTATCCCCCGATCGCGCCAGGACCGAGCGTCACCGCTGGCTGTTGACTCGTGACTTTGGCCTGATCTGGTCGAGCCAAATTCTGTCGCAGATTGCCGACGGCGTGAGCAAATTAGCCTTGCTCTGGTTTGTGTACTCTGTCACCGGCTCCGCGATCAAGACCACCATCATCGGATTGCTTCAGACGCTGCCCGCCATCATCCTGGGCCCGCTGATCGGAGTCACCGTCGACCGTCTTCCCAAGAAGGCGGTGTTGATCGGAAGCGATCTTGCCCGCGCGGTCCTGATCGGTCTGATCCCCTGCATCTTGTCCGTCGAACGGTTCACGCCAACCATGCTGTACGTATTGACGTTGGGATACGGCATCGCCAGCGCCCTGTTTGTCCCCGCCTTGTCCGCCTCCGTTCCTTCGCTGGTAGACCGATCGCGGTTTACGGCGGCCAATGCCCTCCTCCAAAGCACCACCAGCATCGGCATCATCGCTGGACCGGCGATCAGCGGCCTCGGTATCGCCTATGCCGGTTCACAGGACGTCTTGTGCCTCAACGCCGTGACGTACGTCGCCTCCGTCCTCTGCCTCTTGCCGATTCGATTCTCGGGCTCGACAGGCGCCTCGGCGGCTTCCAGCTCCTCGCCAGGAATACTCGCGGATCTCCTGGCCGGGCTGCGCTACGCGCTCGTCTCGCACCGCGCCGTCCTCGTGCTGATCCTGCTCGCCTCGCTCTATACGTTCGGAGCCGGTGCCTTCACGACCCTGTTTCCGGTCTATGGCCGGCGCCTGCTCAATCTGGGGCCCATCGAGGTCGGGTATCTCTGGTCCTGGCTGGGTGTCGGCTTGCTGATCGCGTCACTCGGTCTCGTCCGACTATCGGACCGGGACATGGCGACGCGCCTGCAGGCCGTGACGGTCAGCAGTCTCTTGGGCGGGGCGGCACTCTGTGGGCTGGTGTGGGCGCAGAATTTGTCCGCCGCCACACTCTTGGTTCTCGTGATCGGCCTGGGACTCGGCGTCTGGACACCCATTGCTTGGAGCATGGTCCAGGAATTGTGTCCCGCTTCGTTACTCGGCCGAGTGATGGCCATTTACACCGCAGTCGCCACCGCAACCGCCATGGCCGGTATGACGTTCTTCGGATGGGTGACGGAAGCCTTCGACGAGTCCGTGAGTGTGATCGGGATCGGCATGGCGTTGACTGTCCTGGCCGGGGCTTCATATTGGTTCAAATCAAGCCTCGTGCGCTCGGACGGAGGTCTCGTCAATGGCCGGCGATCGTGAACCGTGGGGTCGCCGCGACGGGTCGACCGGGAGGTCAACCCGTTGCCAGGTGGGGCGGGACCTTCGCGACCGGCCGAGGATGGCCTATTTCGCCGGTTTCAAGGCGTCCCGCTGGCGCTGGAGTTCGGTTTTCAATTGCTCGCGTTCCTGCATGAGCGTGGCAACCTTCGTGCTGAGCGCGTCCCGCTCGGCGGCCGCTTCCTGCAGCCGACTGATCTCCAGCTCCTGCTCTTCCAGCCGTTTTTCCAGCTCAAACGCGCGTGCGGCAGATGTTTCCAATTCTCCCATCCGTTTTTGAATCCGCGCAATCTCATCCTTCGTCGTGGTGGTGCCCGTCATCAGTTTCTGCTTCTCCTCCCGAAGCGTGGCAACCTTGACCTGTTCCACCGCCAGTTTCGTCTCTACATCCTTGGCACCGTTGCGAGCTTCTGTGAGTTCGTTCAGCAGTTTCGCCTTCTGCTGGTGTACGGCATCGAGTTCGGCCATCGCCTTTTTTTTGAAGCTTTCACAGGTCGCCGCCGCTTGGGCTTCACTTTTTCGAACCTCGGCTTCCGCCTTGCGCGCTTCGATCTCCGCCTTTCGCGCCTCGGCTTCGTTTTTGCGGGCCTCATCGAGATTCGTCAACAACTGTTGATGGGTTGCTCTCGGAACACAGCCGGACACCAGCAGTCCGCCTGCACAGACCGCGGCGACCACAATTGGGACCATCATGTCGCTCTCTCCTCCTCCAGCGGCGCAGACGCGTTGCGCACACGTCCACGTTGGAAGTCATTATGCGCTTTGCGATGGTCAAATGCCACCCGACGGAGCATGGTTCATCGTCGGGTCGAGGCTGCCCGGCCGCGAAGAGATGACGGCATGGTAGATCGAGGTCGGATGCCGCGTCTTCCGTCAGTCACGCGAGGTGGGAGGAGTCGGTTCCGTCTCACGCAACAGGACGCGGAGGCTGGTTAGAAATTCCCGGTTGCAGAACGGCTTTCGAATCCACTGCAGGGGTGCGGCATGCGGCAGATGAAGCGTGGGGGCAAGCGGCGCGCCGGAAGGGACCTGCACCGTCGCCAGGAGCACCGGGATGGGCTGCGGACGCACACGCATCCAGGTATTCAACTGATCAAGCGACCCGTCGTTCCATTCCAAAGAGACCGTATCGATATCAATGACCAGGCAGCGGACGCGGCTGGGACGGCAGCGGACCACGATCGCCTTGATCGTCGTCACCACTTCGCTGTTGATGCTCGCCTGGTCGAGCAGTTCGGACATCATGGCGGCTAAGGTTGCATCCGCCTCGACGATCAACACGATGCGATCGGAATGGCCCCGGCGGCGAGCCGCTCGTTCGCCGGCGATCATCCGAGTGGACGAACCGGTTTGCTCAGCCGGTGGGAGGCTACCCATCATGGAGATCCCTGCGTTCGTAACTCGCAGACAACCCGTCCGCTCAGCTCATCCAGCCGGCACGAGTCGGCGGCTGCTGACCGTGTGCTGATACGCAAAAATGGTACCAATCGAGGCTCACGCTCCTGTCGCATCCCGATGCGCGCATTCTCAGATCGGCATTGGGGCGACGGCTTTGCGAGTCGGCCGATCTCCTCGAATCGGACCTGAACCCGCGAGGTGGCCGGGTCGTTTGCACAATGAAAATCGGCGCAGTATATAGTATCGGCATGACGGACGATCGCTCCCCAATGGGATTGGCGGCGAAAGCTTCGTTGGTCATTCTGCTCATCGTCGGACTGTCGGCGGTCGCGATGGAAGCCGTCGATCGCTACTATGTCCAGCAGGTGATTCAAGAACATTATCAGGACGAAGTCATGGGGGTGGTGCGCCAGGTCGGCGCAGGCATCACCGCCCGGACCGACTTTGCAAACCAATCGGCGCGCGAATTAGAGCTGGTCAAACTGCGAGCAAGCCGACCCGATTTGGTCAATATCAGCATCTACGCGCTATCGGACCTCGGGCTCAGTCTGTTGGCCCACGCTGGCCAGGCACCCGCTGCCACCTTCGCACAGGCACCGCCTCTCGCCATGCACGCCATCGAGAAGGACTTGTCCTTGAGCGATCGACAAAGTTGGGCGACGGACCATCGGCTGAAGATTACGGCGCCCATTTCCGTCGATGGTCGGCGGGTCGGAGCGGCTTATGCTGAATTTTCGACGTTGGATTTTGACAACCTCCTGGATCTCATCCGGCGCCTCTCCTTTTCCCTCAGACTGCTCACGTGGCTCGGCGTGGTCCTGGCCATCAACTTTTTCGTGTACCTGGCGGTCCATCGCCCGACCCGATCCCTGTTATCCGCCGTCAAGGCGGTCACATCCGGTAACCTCACGACGACGGTACCGGTTGCCAGCCGCGACGAGATTGGGATGTTGGGCCAGGAGTTCAACCGGATGGTTGAACGAATCCGGCTCACCACGGAGGAGAACGCGCACCTGTACGAAAAGGTGAAGCATGCCAACGAAAGCCTCGTACGCAAGGTGAGAGACGCTACGGCCGAACTCCGGCAGAAGAACCAGGAACTGGCCCGCACTAATGAGTTGCTCTCGACCGTGCAGCGAGAGGCTGCGCGCGCGCAACGGCTGTCGGTCATCGGTCAACTCGCAGCCTCTGTGGCCCATAAGATCGGCACCCCGTTGACGGCACTGTCCGGCCACATTCAGTTATTGCAGGAAGATCCTCAACTCAGTGCGGAGGCTCGGGCGCGTCTGCGCACGGTGGAAGCCCAGATTGACCGGACGATCAAGATCATCCAAGATCTGCTCATCTACGCTCGCCGTCCCGAACTGGTGAAGACGATCCTCGATGTCAACGAGAGCATGCAGGAATGCCTGGCGCTCTTACGACCCGAGATGGATCGGCGGAAAGTCGATACCATTCTGCAGTGCAATTCGACCCTGGGCAAGGTGGAAGGAGATCAACAGCAGCTTCAGGAAGTATTCTGCAATTTGATCGAGAATGCATTGGATGCCATGCCGAAAGGGGGCACGTTGACGATTCGCACGGCCCCCACCAGATTGCACCGGGCAGGAGAGATGAGCGACCAGGTTGCGATCGAGATCGCCGACACCGGACAGGGCATTGCCCCCGAGTATACGGAGAAGATTTTCGAACCATTTTTCACGACTAAGACGGCAGGACGAGGCACAGGGCTCGGCCTGGCGATCGCCCACGATACGGTCAAGGCCCACGGCGGGGCCATTCATGTGCACAGCGAACTTGGGAAAGGAACGCACTTTCAAGTGCTGCTCCCGATCGCAAAAGGAGTCCCTGATGCCGGATCCGCCTCGCGTCCTGGTCGTTGACGACGACGTCGACACCTTGCTGCTCCTCGAAGAGATCCTGACGAAAGAAGGGTACAAGGTTCGGACGGCCGAGCATGCCGAATCCGCATTGAGCCTCGCCGCGCAGGAGGAGGCGGATGTCGTCGTCACCGACATCCAGATGCCGGGGATGGACGGATTGGCCTTGCTGTCGGAATTGCAGCGGCGGCATCCCCAGACCTTGGTCGTGCTGGCTACGGCGTTCGGCTCGTTGAAGACTGCCGTCGATGGCATCAAGGCCGGCGCGTTCGACTACCTCGGCAAACCCTTTGTTGTGGACGACATCCGGTTGGTCGTCCGGCGGGCGATCGAGCACAAACGGGTCATCAACGAAAACGCGGCACTGCGGGAGCAACTCAAGGAACGCTATCGGTTCGACAATTTCGTGGGTAGTTCAGCGGGAATGATCGCCGTCTATAAGATGATCGCCCGGGTAGCCCAGAGCGACAGCACCGTGCTGATCCAGGGAGAGAGTGGGACGGGGAAGGAGTTGGTCGCCCGTGCGATCCATGCCAATAGCGCCCGCTGTTCCGGTCCGTTCGTCGCCGTGGACGCCGGGACGCTTACAGAAAGCCTGCTGGAATCCGAGTTGTTCGGACACGAGCGCGGTTCGTTTACCGGCGCCCTGACCACCAAAAAGGGCCTGTTGGAACGGGCTCATACCGGCACCTGCTTCTTGGACGAGGTCGCGGACATCTCGCCGACGCTGCAAAGCAAACTCCTGCGGGTGATCCAAGAACGGGAAATTCGACGCGTCGGCGGCAGCGATCCCATCAGCGTGGACGTCCGCATCCTCGCCGCCTCCAATAAAGACCTCAAAAGCCTGGTGGACTCCGGAAAATTTCGAGGCGATTTGTACTATCGGTTGAACGTCGTGACCATCGTTCTGCCCCCCCTTCGGGAACGGACGGATGACATCCCGCTCCTGGTCCAGTTCTTCGCTCAGAAATACGGCTCCGCTCAAGGCAAGCCGGCAATCGGTATCTCGACAGAAGCGATGGATCTGATCACGACCTATTTCTGGCCCGGTAATGTGAGGGAATTGGAGCATGTGATCGAACGAGCGGTCGTGCTCACTCCGCATCCCGTCATCTTTCCCGAAGATCTCCCCGAAGCTCTTCGCGAGCATCCAATGGCGGATAGACAGTCGCGCAGCGGATGGGTGACCCTGGATCAGTTGGAACGAGACTATATTCTGCGGGCCTTGGCCGCTCACCAACAGGACCAGGGAAGGACGGCTGACCTCCTCGGCATTCACCGGAAAACCCTCCAGCGTAAGCTTCGCAAGTACGGCCTGGCGGAAGCCGGAGGCATGGAAGAGGCTACTCCGGCCGAGGAACCGGCGATCGAACAGGAGGAATCCCTATGAACTGGACCAAAGGGCCATATCTGTGAGCCTGCGGCTGCGTTGACGTGAACGACCACGTCACTTGACACGTCGCTTGAATGGACGGCTAGCCCATATTATTCATGACGGTTCGTCGCGAAACCGCGAGGTCGCCACGCGAGAGGGGCTCGCCATACCGCACTCCGTGTGAGCCGACGGCTCACCGGGCAAAGTCCCTCTTCATTGTCGCCGCCGGAGAAATCCCTTCGATTGGCCGACCTGTCGTAGCGGCGAATGCACGGTTGCAGCAGAGGAGGTCATGAAGAATGTGGGCTAGACTCCGGATCGAAGCAACCCCGCCCGCTCACTGTATGGATCTGACTCTCATGAATACGGTTCCAATTTCTCTCTCCTTCCCCTCGCGGCACCGGACGGAATGTGCCTCGAATAGACAAACTATTCCCTGCCAAACTACTGAATAACGCACGCAATTCGCTCCAGCACTCCGGCCGTTCATGACAGCAAGTGACTACCACGAGGCCGACCTTCCTGTGAGGCCGACACTCGATGATCCCTTCGTCAACAAATCAGCCCGTTAGAAGGCAGCGCCTCTCGCCGAGTCAGGTCCGCAGTTTGCACATCCTCTCGACAGCATGTCGGGGCGAGCCGTGAAGCCGTCGAAAGAGGAGTTGGGTCGCGACCATCGAGCCTGCATGATCCACATCCACGATGACTTCTACGGCTACCGTCGTCCGATCCATTGCGGGAGAAGAGCACCGGGTGCCTCGGGTGCGACAAGGTTGGCCGCACCTGAAGGGCGGCCAACCGCGCGAGTTCGCTCCTCACCCCCTCGGCATGCTGTTCCGAGTAGGCCTCGGAGTCTCGCGATTCCGCACGGAGGTACCCATTGCGGCGAGGTATCCCTTGCCCTCCAGTTCGCAAGCGGTCGGAGCCATGGGTCCAACGCGTTGCACCTCCGCGGTTTCGTCACGAAATCTCGTGCAGCATGCGGGCTGGGGAGACTAGTAAGGAACCTGCGGGGCCAGGGCCACAAGACTGTATCCGGTTCCACGAGATGTCCTTTCACCTAAGGAGACACATTCATGAAAATTGCACAAGTCGCGCCCCTTTGGGAAAGTGTTCCGCCGACCCTTTATGGAGGCACGGAACGGGTAGTCTCGTTCATCACCGAGGAATTGGTGCGCTTGGGGCATGATGTCACGCTGTTTGCCAGCGGTGATTCGGTCACTTCCGCTCGTTTAGATGCCATCTGCCCTCGGGCCCTGCGCTTGATCGAAGGCGTGTTCAATCGTGATGCCCCGTTGATCTCGCTCATGGAGCGCGCCTTCGGCGCCTCTCGATCGGCCTCTGATTTCGATGTGATCCATTCTCATTTGGACTTCATCGGATTTCCCTTGGCTCGTCGTTGCTCCACCCCGGTGGTGACCACCTTCCATGGACGGTTGGATCTTCCTGAACTACGACCGGTCTTCGACGAGTTCGCGGAGCAGGCGGTCGTTTCGATTTCCGACGCGCAGCGCTTGCCGGTTCCCTGGCTGAATTGGCAAGCCACGGTGCACCACGGGTTGCCGAAAGATCTCTACACCTTTCATCCGGAGCCGGGAAAGTACCTGGCGTTCCTCGGTCGTATCGCCCCGGAGAAAAGACCGGATCATGCGATTGAAATCGCCAAACGAGTGGGCATGCCGCTCCGCATTGCCGCCAAGGTCGATCCGGCCGATCGGGAGTACTTCCGTGCCCAGATTGAGCCGTTGCTCGACCATCCGCTGGTGGAGTACATCGGCGAAATCACCGACCCGGAAAAGGATGATTTTCTGGGCCAAGCCTACGCCTTGTTGGCACCTTACGACTGGCCGGAACCCTTCGGACTGGTCTTGATTGAAGCGCTGGCCTGCGGCACGCCGGTTCTGGCCTATCAGCGGGGTTCCGTTCCGGAAATCGTTGACCACGGCATCACCGGCTTTATTTCCGAATACCTAAGCGAGATGGCCGATTCAGTCGAACAGGTGGCACAAATCGACCGTGCCCGCTGCCGCCAGGCTTTTGAACAACGTTTCACCATCGAACGGATGGTCCGCGGATATCTCAAGGTTTACGAGCAATTGGCCGGATCTCGCAGGACGCGGCTTTTGCGAAACGGCCGCGGAACTCCCCATGCCATTCCCGCGATGAGGACTCAGACCGTCATGACCTGACCGCCTCGGACGCTTGGGGACGAGCGGTCGTTCGGAGGGATCCGACTGCAACCGATCTGCGCGAGCGTTTCGAAGCCGAGCGGGGCCCTGCTCGTGAGGCGTGAGAGCCCGGCACGCATCAGCGTCCTCGGGCCAGTGGGACGTGACCAGAAGACCGAGGAGGGATGTTATGCGATGTCAGCGATGCGGCGGGCATATGGTGCAAGAATGGTTTTCGGAGTTCTACGACCGTCGAAGAGGCGACCATATTCAAGGATGGCGCTGCATCAACTGCGGGCACCTGTTCGATCCGGTGATCCTCTATCGCCAACGGACCATGCCCGCCGCGCCGATGGCTCTCGACACGTAGATCCCTGCACCGATCGGAATCTGGCTCGCGATGCTCCAGTATCCTTCGTCCCTGAATCCATGCGAGGTGACTCACGCCTCTGTACGGAATCCGTACAGCAACGTGATATTGATCCGCCTGGTCAAATAAGTATCTTTGAATCGGACGTCATCGGTCTCATGAAACAGATCTGAATTAAAGATCACCGCCCGGTTACAGCGGTAGGGGATGCGGACCATCTTAGCGCCGGTTTTTTCGAGAAAGTCTAGAATCATTCCGCGATTCTTCTCGCTGTTGTAGGCTTTGAAGTTCCAGTCGCGCGGAGCCTCCTTGTCCCAGACCACCAGCCCTCCGGTCTCCGGATCGAGGTTCGCCTCATCCGGTGTGATCCAGAAATTGACGTTCACAGCGGCGGCGTCGGCATGCATCCCCAGCCCTCGCCTCGCGCTGTCGTGCTTGAACGACCAGGCCTGAGTCAGCCGGTGGTCCTTGAAGATCGCGGGAAAACGGAGACGCAACTCTTCCGCGATCTGAAAGAGCAGAGGGGAGGCGAGTCCATCGCCGATAAAGGCGCCGAGATAGCCGTTCTCGTACTCCTTCTTCCAAATCGTGGCCTCCAGACAGAACCGTTGCATACCGGCCAAGGCCTCCGGCGTGAGAAGGTGATCCACATACATGATCTCCGGTTTCTGTCGGTGGTACTCGGCTTCGATCGCCGGCACATCCAACTGCGGGTTCAGCGCACCGGCCGCCAGGGACTCGGCCTGACTTGGAAAGACGATGCGGTTCAATGACGGCGCGATGGCGGCCGCGTCGTCTTCATTCAGCGACACCCATGTGGACTGAGGCGCCGCCATATCGGCCTTGTCGCGAACACGCGTCAGCCGATCCAGATAGTCCCTGGAATCAGGCCCCAACCGTCCTTCGCCCATCAAGTATGCGACCTGCTCCGCTTCATGCTTCAACCTCGCTCGCGAGATGGTCCCTCCGGCGACAGGCCGGCCATGGTCATGTTTGATCTCGGCCGAACGCCTCAGGCTGGCGACCGAGGCCTCGATCTGCCCCTTCCAGAGATACACCAGCCCGAGATGGTAATGGCCTTTCGGATTCGCCGGCTCGGTGCGAACGACACGCTGGAACGCCGCCACTGCTTCGTCGAGGCGACCGCTCTCCATCAAGGCGAGCCCCAAGTTATTCTGTGCCTCCACATGTCCGGGCTTGAGACGAAGCGCCTCCCGGTAAGCTTCGATGGCCTCGTGCACCAGTCCCTGTTCCTTGAGCGCCACCCCGAGACCGTTATGAGCCTCCACAGCGGCAGGATTCGCCACGAGGGCGCGGCGATACGACTCCACGGCCTCCTCCGATCGTCCTTGATCTCGCAACAGATTACCGAGATTGACGAGGGCGTCGACATAGCGGGGGAATCGGCTGATGGCCTCGCGATAGGCTTCCTCGGCCTCCGCGACAGCGCCTTTTCGTTGGCTCACGACACCGAGATTGAAATGGTAGGTGGATTGGGAATTGTCCGAGCAAATCGCTCGCCGAATCAACTCGCAGGCCTCATCGAGTCGCCCCAACCGATAGACCACCAGCCCGAGCAAATGAGCCGCTTCGGCGTGCTCTGGTTGCTGTGCCAGAACGGTTTCATAGAGTCTGGCCGCCTCCGATAGACGACCGGCCTGGTGATGCGTGCGACCCTCCTGGAGCAGCGGGGCCAGAGCAGTCTGTGCCTGTCGCCCCCCTCCGCGCTGGAGCTTGTCCTCGCGCCGCCGATCCGCACGGTTCATGGCCGCCTCCTCTGATACCCGCTCGACGGAACAGGAACGTGCCAGCGTAGCGCAAACTGATGTGGCCGGTCAAAGTCGTCGGGGGCAACCTCTCGTGGCAAGGCTGTTCTGCAGAATGTGTCGGCTCGTATGATCCGGTAGGAACGAGCTATCCGGCCTTGGCGAGGACCGGCCGCTGCCCGCGCTGTTTCACGATGTCGAGCGCCGCGATGCGATAGGCTTCTGCGTAGGTGGGAAAATTGAAGATGCCTTCGACGAAGGTCTCGACGGAGTTGCCGTTGATCAAGGCCAACTCGCCGAGGTGGATCAACTCGGTCGCGTTCTCTCCGATGATCTGCACGCCCAACAACCGATGCCCGTCCGGCCCCGCGATCATTTTGAGTAACCCTTGACCGGAACCGGCAATCTGTCCCCTGGCTACTTCTGAGAAGTCCGCTCGTCCCACCACGATATTCCCATACCGTTCGCGAGCGCGTGATTCGTCCAACCCCACGCAGGACAGCTCGGGAATAGTGTAAATGCCCATCGGAATCAAATGATCCGCGGCGCTGACCGCCATCCCCAACGCATGACACATCGCGCGGCGACCTTGCTCCATGGCGGAGGAGGCCAGCGATGGAGGGCCGGCCATATCTCCCACCGCATAGATATGCGGCACTGGCGTTTGACAGTGTTGATTGACCGACACGTAGCCCTTGCCATTTGTCTCAAGACCCGCCGCTCCGAGGTTGAGATCCTCCAGATTGGGCTGTCGGCCGGAGGCCACCAGCATTTTTTCAGCGACGATCTCCTCACCGTTCTCGAGCGTGGCCACCACGGAGAGCACCCCGTCCCATCGGACAGTCTTGACCCGCTGCCGCCCGCAGTACCGGCCTCCGTACCCCTCGAAGCTGGCAAGAAACCGTTCTGTCAACTCGGCGTCGATGAACTGCAAGGGGCGGGGAGCCGCATCAATGATCGTCACCGACACGCCCAAAAGAGAAAAGATCGAGGCGTACTCGCATCCGACCACACCCGCTCCCACAATCGCCAGTGACCGCGGCAGATAGATCATCGACAGGATGGAATCGCTGTCCAGGATATGTTCGTGATCGACAGGAATGTTGGCCGGATGCCTCGGCCGAGAGCCGGTGGCCAATACGATGAGCTCAGCGTCCAGTTCATGGGTGAGTCCGGCTACGGTCGTCAGGGCAAGGCGATGACTGGACAGAAATCGAGAACAGCCGTGCAGCACAGCAATGCCGTTGCGACGCAATTGGTCGCCCATGTATCGGCCATGGGCGGAGACCACTTCCTCAAGCCGCTGCATGAGCATGCCGACCTCTACACCCTCGCGCAGTTTGCAGTCGAAGACAGCAGCCCCGCGCTTGACCCGTTCGAGGCTCAAAGCAGCCTCCCGCAGCGTCTTGCTGGGGATAGTCCCTCGGTAGACACAGGCTCCGCCCACCCCCGGCTCCCGCTCGATGACGGCCACACGCTTCCCGCATTTGGCCGCCATGATGGCAGCCTTTTGACCGGCCGGTCCGCTCCCGATCACCAGCACGTCGTATGTGGTGACGGTGCTCATAGCGACAAGCTGTCCACGACCATCTCCACCTTATCCTTCGCGGCGACCAGGGCATCAAGGTCCTTCGGATAGAGGTTCAAGGCCGCAAAGGCCTGGTGCTTCCTAAGCGCAGCTTCATCCACCAGGGCTGGATCGAGCAGGAAAGTCGCCAGTCGATCGGCCACGCAGGTCATCATGACTTCCTGCTTGAATGACTCCGCCTGATCGTATTGCCGGTAGTGTGCAATCGATTCCCGCGCCTGTTTGGGCAGTTGCCATTTGTCGGCCAACTGCATCCCCAGAGCCACATGATGGGCTTCGATCACCTCATCCAAGAGATCCGGCTCCAACGGGATCTTCAGTTCCGCGCTCAGACCGACGCAAGAATTCAGAACGACCGGCTTCCCCACGGCATGCAACAGGCCGCACACATACGCGCTTTCCATGTTCAGCCGCTTGAGCTTCGCCACCTCCTTTGCATAGACACCGCTCGCCAGCGAATGTTTCCAAAGGAACTGCATGCGGCGATCATGCCCTGGCGCCACGAAGGTCCCCGCCTTGAGCGAGACGGTCAAGGCGATTTCCGACAGCAGGGTCATACCCAGCATCGACACCGCATGTTGAAGTGATACGATCGGCGTCCGTGGCATGTAGGCCGGCGAATTGGCGATGCGTAACACGTGCGCGGCGAGGGCCTGGTCACGATGGATCAGTCCCGCCAACTTGGCCGCATCGGAATCCGGATTGTTGACCAGCGCCAGGATTTGCGTTGCCACGTTGGGCAGTAACGGCAACTCGATCTTCTCGTTGCCGATGCGCTCGATCAGCGCTTGTTCGATCGGTTCGTAGGCGGTAGGTCCGGCGGTACGGGGACTGCTCATGTCAACCTCGTGCCGGTTCAGATAGCTTCGTGCGGCGGTAACAACTCACTGTCTTGTCGGTGATTCCGGCCGCAAACTTTACCGAGTCCGGCCCGAGTCGGTCTCTTGTTCTGGCCATGCCGGTATGGTAATGACCGAGAGTGACGGAGGAACACTCGATGGCGTCTGAGGCGAGGACCAAATTGACCTATGCCCTCTATCCAGGTTGTGCTGCCAAAGGCGCGACCCCGGAGTTGTATCAATCCACCATGGCGATCCTGCCGAGGCTGGATCTCAAGGTGGTCGAGTTAGCCGCCGCCTCCTGTTGCGGCGCTGGAGTGCTCACCGAAGAAGATCCTGATGCGGCCCTGGCGCTCAATGCGCGCACGTTTGCTCAAGCCGAGCAGCTCGGCCTCGATATCATGACCATCTGTGGTACTTGCCAGGGCGTCATGAGCGCCGCCAATCGACGGCTCAAGACCGAGCCGGGACTGCTTGACCGTATCAACGGGATTCTCGGACAGGAGGGCATCAATTATCGCGGCACCGTGCAGGTCAAACATCTGCTCTGGATTCTGGTCAAGGATGTGGGGCTCCAGCGTCTGCGCGACGAAGTTCGCCTACCCCTCCAGCAACTGCACATCGCGCCGTTCTATGGTTGCTCGATCCTGCGACCCTCTTGGCATCTTGGATTTGACGACCCAGAAAATCCCACCTCGTTGGAACGTGTCATCCGCGCGGTCAGCGCCGAGCCGATCGTGTATGCCGGGCGGACCAAATGTTGCGGCTTCCCCATCATTCTAGAGAAGGAAACCATTGCGGTAACGATGGCGGGCCAGAATATGAAGGAGGCGAGGGAATCGGGAGCCGATGCTATGGTGACCCCCTGTCCGCTCTGCCACATGGGCCTGGACATTTATCAAGAGCGAGCAGGCCAGTCCGTAGGCACGACCCTGAATCTACCGATCCTCCACCTGCCTCAGTTGCTCGGACTCGCAATGGGGTTGTCGGCCAAGGATCTGGGACTGGCCCGTCATTTGGTCTCCGTGGAATCGCTGGTGCGTAAAATCGAGCGGCCCTCCGTGGCTGTCATTCCTAAAGGAGCCGATTGATGAAGACCATCAAACTATCTGATTATCAAATATTTAGCTCTGATAAGATGAAGAAGAACAATATCTTTCAGACCACGCGGTTTTTCTGCGATGTGTACTGTTTCGAGCCTGGCCAGGAGCAGAAGGGCCATGTGCATGGCGAGCAAGACAAGATCTATCTCGTACTGGAAGGGCAGGGAACATTTCAGGTTGGACAGGACCGGCAGATCCTCGGCCCAGGGGAGGGGACCATGGCTCCGGCCGGAGAACCGCATGGAGTCCTGAACCATGGCAACCAGCGGTTACGAGTGCTCGTGTTTGTTGCGCCGAATCCATGAGCCGCATTCTTCACGAGCAGACGTGACAAAACCGCGGAGATGTTATCCGTTGGATCGCATTGTGAATCATGAGGGTCAATGAGCCGCGTCAATCGTCAGCTGACCTTCATCGGGCGGGGGTTTTCGTTTGACGATTAGCGATCTTCCCGTTCCAGGGGGATTGTGACACTGATCGCTCCGGCCAATCCACCCACATGCCGGCCCTCCCTGAGGTAGCCGGAAATATCCTCCACGCCTTTTGGCTCTCCGTGACAGCCCATACATGCGGTCTCGTAGTAGATCGGCACCAGCAGCCGCAGGGTACGGCCGCCGTCCGCCAGCTCGCTCGACGGGTCACGACTCCCAGGCATGGCGGCGAATTGTCCAAGAACCGCTTCCTCATAATAGGGATCCGGCTCATTCTTTGGGTTACGGGGTGATAGAGCCGTCTGCTTGAGGCGCACCGCCGAGCCGACAGAAAAGCGCCTGGCTGCCCGGCTCCCGAAGGTGGCGGGAATAAAATTCTTGCATCCAACCCCTCGTCGGCAGCTTCTCAAGGATCACGTCAACCGGCGGGTTCTGCGATTCGTAGGCCGCGGGAAGCAAATCACATAGGACCACGTCATACATCGCTAAATGCTCCTTCGCATACACAGGGGAGCTTCTCAACCCCGGAACCGCCACGCGGACTCCCTCGAATGCGCGGCTGACCCGTGTTCGGACCTCGCCGGCCTGGGTCGCTGCCTGAAGGCGAGCTTGGACTGACTGCGCAAGCTCCCGGCTTCGTACCATACCTCCGATGGCGCCGTCATCGTCGTAGGGGATGGAGTAAGCGATGCCGGCGGCCTGTTCCATCGGGACATTGGCGTAAAGTTATTCCAACGGGGATTCAGGAACACCGAATGTTGGTCCGTGGTGAACTCTTCGGTGCGAACGCTGAAGAATTGATAGATGGCCCGAAGCTCGAGATCGCCGTAACGCAGCGCCGTGAACCCAGCCTGAATGCCGATCTCGCGGTCACTGAGGGCAAAGGTCTGTTTGCGGATGGCGATGTCGAGGTTAATCGGCTTGATCGGCAGAAGATCCAGCAACGCTTCTTGAGCCGAGGCAGGGTCAGCAATGGCCGACAGGAGGCTCAAGACAAACGGCACCGCGTACCGATGGTTGCCACAGGACAGGGGACGAGAGACCACGGAACCCCTCCGTCCCGTTTCGTGGGTGCTCAGGATTGCCGAACACCTACTCTGTCGCGACAGGAACAACACCGGCGGTGATGCAGGATTGCATCACGCTGGCTTGGCAGTCTCTCTGTGCGGTCGAGCCTGTCAGCTCACCCACGTGACGGACCAGATCATCCGCCGTCACCAATTCAGGATCCACGTCGATCAGAAGATGTCCAGGCAGGCTCCGCCCGTCCAGGAATCGTACCCCTGGAAGTCTCTTTAAGGTGGTTTCGATATCCTGGTTGACCGACTCGCACTCGGATCCGGCTATCATCAGCGTCACCCGTTGAAGCGGAGAGGCGGCCAACACTGTCGTGGTTATGACTGCCGTCAGCAGCACGAGCGCGAAGAGAACGGCGAATGTGTCTCTCATTGATGATGACCTCTTCAGCCAGGAAGCCGAACTCACTGTTTGACCGCATCGAACCAGGCCCGGCCGGCCGCAACCGGCCGGCCGGGCAGGTGTCACTCTGGCATTGGATGTGGCACTTGAGATGGCGTGATCTCCGTTGGAGGGACGGCCAACGTCCAAGGCACCAGCGGCATCAGCGGTAATTGCTGAGCATCAGGCGAGGCCACCAGCACCGCAATAGCTCCCCGCAACGCTCCCGTGAGCGAATGGGTGACCACCGGGTAGGCGCCGGCCGACTCCACGACCACGTCGAACGTCGACGCACTGCCGGGACCCACGACATAGGTCTGGACACCCGTCAACTTGTTGGCCGGGTTTCCGCTCTCGTAAACGTGATCCCAAATTTCCCCGATCGGGTGCAAGGCGGAGAACTCGTTCGGCCCTGCGTTCACGAAATAGATCCGAACACGCTCGCCCGGCTTGGCTTCCAGCTTTCCTCCGTTGGTGACAAACGGATGGTACTTGAAGAGGCCGCCGTTGAACATGACTCCCTCAAACTTCCGATCGAACATCGCTTGGACGTCGCTGGGATTCTTGTAGTACTCGGACTGCACGAGCACGTACTCCCGGTCGGCCTTCGGCCATACTTTGGCGTCCTTCGGATCGACAATGACCGCGCCGAACATGCCGCGAGCAATGTGCTGGATCATGGGCGGCGCCCCACAGTGGTAGAAAAAAATCCCTGGCTTTCTCGCCTCGTAGGTGAAGCTGATCGATTCCCCCGCGTTAATCGCGCGGTAGTTCTTCAGGAAGTCGACCTCCGCCGCGTGGAAATCCATCGCATGGGCATTCTTGTTGGTGGGCGGATTCGTCAAGGTAAACTTGATCGTATCGCCCTCGGTCACACGGACGACCGGGCCCGGAACCTGCCCGTTGAACGTCCAAGCGGCATACTTATCGCCGTCGCCGTCGATCACGATTTCGGTTTCTACCGCTACCATATTGATCTCATGGGTTTTGGCCGATGCCGGTAGCACCGACCCAGTCCCCATCAGCAAGGCTGCGATTCCTGCGAGGAAGCACCGCGAGCCTTCATGCTTCCAGAGACCTCGATCCTTTATCATCATGTTCTGCTCCCTTCTGACTGATTGTGTGAAGTGATGGAAACCCTGTCAGGCACAGGCGGGATTATATGAAGTATCGCCAGCTACAAATATGATCTGCGTCATGTTTCTACCGACAATGTGTCGAATGAACGAGGATCAAGGAAGGGCACTGGAAGGATCGGATGCGAACGAGCGGAGGCCAGGAAGATCGAGGATCATCAAATGTTTGGCTGTTCCGGACACCAACCTGGCCTTCTTGAAACGGCTCATGATGCGGATTGTCGTCTCCGGCGTAATCCCCACCATGTCTGCCAGGTCCTGTCTGGTCAACCGAACATCGAGCCGGATGCCCTTTGGTTCGCGGACACCGATGCGTTCGGCGAGACCGACCAGGAGCGAGGCCAGTCGCTGGTCGGAGCGATCAAGCGCTAAAATCTTGGCTCGTTCCTGCACTTCCATCAGCCGCTTGCCGAGATACTTGATGACTTCAAGCGCCGCCTCTGGATTATTCTTCAAGGTATTGAAATACTGTTCTTTATTCAGACGAAGGATGCTGACATCACCCATCGGCGCCGCCGTCCCGGGATGCTGGCCTCCATCGAACACCACCGCTTCGCAACAGAACAGATCTCCCGGCATCAACACCTTGAGCGTACATTCCTTGCCGGCAGTCGTCGCCCTCACGCACTTGACCGTACCTTCCTTCAAGATATGGAAGTACTCGGCTTGGTCGCCCTCCCGAAAAATGTACTCGCCTTTTCGGTAGCGTTCTTCTTTGACTTGTTTCCAAATCTCCTGGCGATCCTGCTCTTGCAGCAGGTCGATGAGGGGCAACTCTCGCCGGGAAGAGGGAGGCTTCACGGAGGTGATTACGTCTTCAACAGGTCCATGACGGCCTGCACGATGGACCGAACCCCGATGCCGAAATGATCGATGAGTTCCTCGGGCTTACCGCTGCGCGGAATCTCGCGGACGGCGAGTTTGATGACCCGCACACCCTCGTCCGACAAGGCTCCCACCACCGCATCGCCGAGCCCGCCATGGGCATAGTGGTCCTCAACCGTCACCATCCGCATCTGGGTCGCGTGCGCACAGTCAGCCAACGTCGCCCGATCGACCGGCACAATGCTGTAGAGATCGACGACGCGGACAGACACACCTTGCGCCCTCAACTGATCATACGCCTTCAACGCTTCAAACAACGTCACGCCGGCCGCCACGATCGTCACCTGATCCTGCTGGCTTTTTCGCAGGACCTTCGAGCCTCCGATCGTGAACAGTTCATCCGGTCCATAAATCACCGGTGATTTGGGACGGCCGGCCCGCAGATAGACCATCCCTTGGTGCGTCGCCGCTGCCTCGACCAACCGGTACATGCTCGTCCCATCGGACGGGTAGAGCACCGTGATGCCGGGCTGAGCCGCCATCATCGCCAGGTCCTCAAGTCCCATCTGGGAGGCCCCGTCCTCGCCGATGCTCACCCCGACATGCGTCCCCACCAACTTGACGTTGGCCTGGCTGATCGCAGCCATCCGGATGAAGTCGTAGGCCCTGGTCAAAAAGGCCGCAAAGGTGGCCGCGAACGGAATTTTCCCGCAGGTCGAGAGTCCCACCGCCGTCCCGATCATATTCTGTTCGGCGATGAAGTTCTCAAAGAAGCGGGATGGGAACTGCTTACCGAACTTGTCTGTATAGGTCGAATTCTTGACGTCCGCGTCCAGCCCGACAACGCTCGGATCAGCCTCGCCCAACGCCTGCAACGCGACGCCGAAGGCCTCCCTGGTCGCGACCATGTCGCCGATCTTGTAACCGGGTGCGGCGAATGTCTTGCCGCTGACCGCTTCGCGCCCGGCCGGAGTAGGACTTGGTATGACGGGCGCAGCCCCATTGCCGGAGACAAACTGTTTCGACAACTCGGCGATGGCGCGATCGGCCTCCTCACCCTTCCTAAGCGGCTTGCCGTGCCAATCCGGCTTATCTTGAATGAACGAAATACCCTTGCCCTTGAGGGTCTTGGCCAACAACACCGTCGGACGTCCTTTCGTCGCCGCCGCTTGACCGAAAGCCTGAATCAACGCCGCGATATCATGCCCGTCCACCGAGATCGCATTCCACCCGAAACCGGACCAACGCGCCCGATAGCCCTCCAGATCATGCTGGAGCATCGTCGGATCGCTCTGTCCGAGTCGGTTGATATCGACGATCGCGCAGAGGTTGTCCAACTGGTGTTGCCGGGCGATCTCAACCGCTTCCCAGACCGATCCCTCCACGGACTCTCCGTCGCCCAGGACCACATAGGTCCGGTAGTCGCTGCGATCGAGATACTTGGCGTTCAAGGCCATCCCGACACCGGCCGCCAACCCCTGACCGAGCGATCCGGTCGCCACATCAACGAAAGACAACCGCGGCGTCGGGTGGCCTTCCAGATCCGAGCGCAGCAACCGAAGCGTCAACAGTTCGCTTTTGGGAAACAGTCCGACCTCTGCCCAGGCCGCATAGAGCAGCGGTGCCGCATGGCCCTTCGATAGGATGAACCGGTCTCGATTCGGATGGCGAGGCTGCTGAGGGTCGAACCGCATCACATGAAAAAACAAAGTCGCGACAATATCGGCGGCCGAACAGCAACTCGTCGGATGTCCACTTCCCGCCTCAGTGGTGGCGCGAACGCTCTCGATCCGCAGGCTGGTCGCCTTGTTTCGAAGCATGGTCACGAGATCGGATGACAAGATCGTGCTACCAGGCATCAACGGTCCTCTTTCGTGGATGGGTGGAGGCGGATGATCGACAACTCAACGCGACCTGAAGGTGATGGTCAAAGGCTAGCAAAAGCGGAGCGGATGAGTCAACGCGACGGCTTCGCGATGCCGATCATCCTGTGCATGAATCAGCACGTCCGTAAGAGTTCCATTTGCGCGGCAATCAAAAGAATCGCAACCACAGATACAGGTGACTGATCAGGATCGAGCCGAACATCACGGGCAGGCCGAAGAGCGAGAATCGCCAGAAACTGATCGGATAGCCGGCTCGCCGCGCGATATCCACAATCACGACGTTGGCCGACGCACCGATGATGGTCCCGTTGCCGCCGAGGCAAGCGCCGAGCGCCAGCGCCCACCAGATCGGTATGACATCGGGCTGACGGACCAACGTCGTGTAGTCCGTCACCGTCGGGTGCAGCGAGCGCGCCAGATCCACAATCAACGGGTTCATCGCCGCCACATAGGGGATATTGTCCACGATGGCCGAGAGCATCGCCGATCCCCACAGCACCACGAACGTCGTGCCCACAGTATTGCCACGCGTCATCTCGACCAACTGGTTGGCCAGTTCCCGGATTGCCCCCACTTTGACGAGCGCGCCGACCAGGATGAACAACCCGATGAAGAAAAATATCGTCTTCCATTCGACATCCGTCAGGGAGTGAAGATCTTCCAGCCCCTTTTCCTTGGTCTTGGCGTGGCCGGCCAACATGAACAGGCTCGCGCCCAGCAGCGCGACGGTGGCCGGCTCCAGATGGAGCCAACCGTGGAAGCAGAAGCCGATATTCACTAACGCCAGGAGCCACACGCATCGCCTCAGCAACGATCGGTCCCGCACCGCTTCCATCTCCTTGAGCGCCATCATGGATTCGCTCAGGTGCGGCGCCACGGTCAGCGTGCGGCCGAAGATGAACCAGAGCCCGCCGAGGAACACCGCCATGATGATCACGGCCACCGGCCCCAAGACGAACAGGAATTCGAGATAACTCAAGTCCGCCTTGCTCGCAATCATGATATTAGGCGGATCGCCGACCAACGTGCCGGTGCCGCCGATATTCGATGCCATCGCCTGGGGGACCAAAAACGGAATCGGATTCAGCTCCAGCCGCTTGGTGATTTCCAGGGTGACCGGCGCCATCAGCAACACCGTGGTCACATTGTCCAGCATGGCCGAAAGGAGAGCCGTGATCGCCGACAGCAGCAGGATCATGCGAAAGGGCTGCGCCTGGGCCCGCTTGGCCGACCAGATCGCCAAGACCTCGAACAGGCCTGTCTCGCGGGTGATGTTGATGATCACCATCATGCCGATCAGGAGAAAGATCACGTTGTAGTCGACACCGAATTCGTGCGAGTAGAACGCCTCTTCCTGCGTGACCACGCCCAAACTGATCATTAAGGCCGCGCCGAACAGCGCCACGATCGTCTTGTGGATACGTTCGGTGACGATGGCCAGATAACAGGCGCCGAAAATGAACAGGGCGAGTGTCGTGGGATTCATGAGCTCCATGTGTCCGTAAGTGATCGAACGATGCACACAGGTCGCACTGTACCGATCACGAGGGGCGTGCGCAACGGACTTCGGCCGATCGACAGGTGTCACGGCCGTTATCGAGCGGATGCACCCGTGGTGGTCTCGTCCAAGACCGACACGGACGTCGAGAACTACGGGGGGAGCAGCACCTTGCCGGACGAGTCGTCGGCATCTGGAAGCGGCCTTCCCCCTGCCTCCGGCAGGATGCGAAACTGGGTAATCGCATAGGAGACCGCCTTGCCGACTTCGAGCCGGCTGCGACGAAAGTCTTCCTTGTTGAGGCGTGAACGAAGGATCAACCCCTCCGACGTTTCGATCTCCAATCGATAGGCGACGCCGAGGAAGTAGATGTGCCGCAGACGCGCTTGGAGTCGGTACAGAGCCGGGTCCTCGGAAACTTTGACGTAATAGGGACGGAAACCGATCTGTAGCTCCTTGTCATCCGGAAATCCCGGCGCGGGGAATTCCAGCGCGCCCACGCGGACGAGCCCGCCCCGTACATATCCGGACACGATGTTCATCGCCCCGATGAACCGGGCAACGAACTCGGTGGCCGGTTCCTCATAAATTTCAGCCGGCGTGCCGATCTGCTCCAGTCGGCCTTTCGAGAAGACGAGAATTCGATCGGAAACCTCCATGGCCTCTTCCTGATCATGCGTCACGAACAGGCTGGTGACGTTCAATTCATCATGAAGTCGGATCAACCATTCGCGCAGTTCCTGCCGCACCAGCGCATCGACGGCACCGAACGGCTCATCGAGAAGAAGCACGCTGGGGCGTGGAGCCAGGGCTCTGGCAATCGCCACCCGCTGGCGTTGTCCCCCAGAGAGTTGGCCGGGATAGCGCGCCTCAAGACCGGGGAGGCCCAGCAGGTTCATCAACTCCTTGACGCGCGCGGCTTGGTCCTTTCCCGACCACTTGCGTATCTTGAGCCCGAATGCGATGTTTTCAAACACCGTCAGATGTTTGAACAGCGCATAATGCTGAAAGACAAATCCGATATTCCGTTGCTGAACCGGCAGATCATTGACCAATCGGCCGTCGAGATAGATCTCTCCCGTCGTCGGTATTTCCAATCCGGCCAACATTCTCAGCACGGTGGTTTTCCCGCTGCCGCTCGGACCGAGAATGCCCATCAATTCCCCTTCGCGCACAGTGAAGGAAACCGCCGAGACGACCTCCACCGGTCCGAAACGTTTGGAGAGCTGTCGAATATCGATCTTCATCACTCCTCGGTCATAGCGAGGCCTTGGCGGAGCGCGCCTTGGCAATCTCCAGCACGATCAGGATAAGAAACGAGACGGCGAGCAAGGTCGTCGCTACGGCATAGGCGCCCGCATAGTTGAAATCGACGTAGCTTTGATAAATATGCAAGGTCGCGGTCTGCGTGAGCAGCAGCACGTTCCCCGAGACCACCAACACCGCCCCGAACTCACCGATTGCCCGGGCCACGGTCAAGGTGACACCGTAAATCAACCCCCAACGGATCGCCGGCAGTGTGACCTTGAGAAACACCTGCCATTCGTTGGCTCCCAGCGTTCTGGCCGCTTCCTCACTCTCCGTTCCGATCGTCTGGAGCACCGGCGTCAGTTCCCGCACGACGAACGGATAGGTCACGAACAGCGTGGCCAGAATCATGGCCGGCTTGGCAAAGAGAATTTTGACCCCGGCGGTGCCGAAAAATTGACCGAGCCACGTCTCCGGCCCGAACAGCAGGATGAGCATGAATCCCGCGATGACCGGGGAAACGGCAAAGGGCAGGTCGATCACGCCGCTGAGGAACGCACGGCCCCAGAACCGTTGCCGAACCAGCACAAACGCGGTGATGGTGCCGAACAGAACGTTGAGCACGACGACGATCGCAGTAATTTCCGCCGTTAGGGCGAAGCCATGCATCGCTTCCGGCCTGGTCAGTTCGCTCCAAAACATGGCAATTCCATCACCGAAGGCTTGCGATGAGACATAGGCGATCGGGCCGACCAGCAGGATCAGGAAGTAGGCCCACACGAGGGTGATGAGCAGGCGGCGCATGGTCACCGCTCCATCACGACGGGAGAACCCCGGAAGGAGATGAAACTTGCCTACGGACGGGCATCCGCCTGAACCAGGCAGGGAGTCGCTCGCCGGGCGGCCTGACCAACCGCTCCAGCACTAACAGCGCGGCAAACGACAGGACCAACATCAGGACGGAAACCGACGTGGCCCCGCGCGGGTTATAGCTTTCGATCTCTCCATAGACATAGACCGACGCCACCTGCGTCTTCATCGGGATATTGCCCGCCGCAATCACGATCGCGCCGAATTCCCCGAGCGCCCGTACGAAGGTCAGAAACACCCCCGTCAGGAGGCCGGGTAGGGTGGCGGGCACGGTAACCCTCCAGAACGTAACCCACGCACTCGCGCCCAAAGTATAGGCTGCCTCTTCCTGCTCCCGTTCCAATTCCATCAGGACCGGCTGAAGCGCGCGCACGACAAAAGGCATGGTGACAAACACCATCGCCAAGACAATGCCCGGTCGCTCATAAATGATAGACAACCCGAGCAACTGCAACTCGCTTCCGATGAAACTGGTCGGACCGTAGACCGCGACGATCATCAGGCCGGCCACCAGGGTCGGGATGGCGAACGGGAGGTCCACCAGGGAATTAAGCAACCAGCGGCCGGGGAATTCGTATCGCACCAATGTCACAGCCGTCACCGTTCCGAAGACGGCATTGATGATGGTGGTGAGGAGCGCGGCACCAACGGTCAGTTTTACAGCCGCCCACGCCTGCGGGTGGGAGACATCGTCCAGAAAGCCGGCCGGCCCGTTCGCGAATGAGGCCTGGACAATGACTGCTAGAGGCAGCACGATCAAGGCGAACACATAGCCGATGCTCGTCACACGGAGCGCGGTCTTGACAAGGGAGCGGGGCAACATGCAACTCTCACGGGCGCTTCGGGGACGCGCATTCGATTCATCGCCGATGGGAGACCGCTCCCTTCGGCACGTCTGGACGCTTCACCGGGTACGGGCCAATTCTTCTATCGCCTTGGTCCACACCCCCTGAGGACCGAACACCTGAGCGGTGACGGACTCCCATCCTCCCAATTCTTTGATGGAAAAAATCTCAGAGGGCTGGGCTGCAGGCACGCCGCCGGCAGGACCGGCAGCGGGGCGGAATCCCAGATCTGCGAAGGCCTGTTGAGCTTGCGCGTCATGCAAGAACGCGACGAAGGCCTCCGCGACATCCCTGACCCGATGCTTATCGGCATACCGGTCCACCACCGCCACCGGATTTTCGATCAGGATGGTGGTGGGCGGCGTGACGATCTCGTAGAGGCGGCCGAGCTTCACGCGAGGCACGAGCTCGTTTTCATAGGTCACGATGACGTCCCCGATACCCCGCTCGAACGTCGTCACCGACTCGCGTCCGCTCTTGTCCATCACCTTGACGTTCTTCTGAATCCGTTTCAGTAAATCCGCTGCGTAGGATGACGGGTTGGCCGTTCCCGGCGGAGGCTGACGGAGACCCGCACCGTAAATCGCCAGAATGTCCCACATGGCACCGCCGGAAGTCTTGGGGTTCGGATAGAGCACGTCGATCCCCCCTTTCGCAAGATCCTCCCAAGTCTTGATCCTCTTAGGGTTGCCCTTTCTGGTTCCCCATACCACGAGCGACGTGGTGACGATGCCGCGGTGGGGGCCTTGTTTCCAGTCGTGCGTAATCAGCCCGGCCTTGATGATTTGGGCCAAGTCGCCTTCGAGGGAAAGAGCGGCGACATCGGCTTCGAACCCGCCGAGGATGGCTCTGGTTTGTGCGCCGGAGGCGCTGTACGACGATCGCACTCGAAGATCTTGGCCGGTCTTGGCCTTCCAATGCGCCTGAAATGCCGGAATGATCTGTTTCTCATACGCTTCTTTGGGCACACTGTAGGAGGCGATGACGAGTTCCCGTGTTTCGGCGCCGACCGGAACCGCCGCCGACAGAAGGAAGCCAACCCAGCAGAAAAGTCCGAACCATCTTCGAGCCCGATTGAGTCTGTCGATGAGAGAGCCGACCATATCAGCGGCCTCCTTTCACGCCCTTGGAGAAATCGTGAAGCGTGTAGTTGTCCAGGATGGATGCGATCGCGTTGCGCACCTCTCCCATGGCGTCCTGCAACGGGCAAAATTCCTTTTTCGCATAGGGACAGTCATGGCATTTTTGATAGGCGGTCTTGCTCACGCAGCCGATTGGCGCCAACGGACCGTCCAGGAGCCGAATGACCTGTCCCAATGTAATCTCCTTCGGCGCCTTGATCAGCTCATATCCGCCGCGGATGCCTCGTCGGCTCGCGAGGATTCCGGCACGCTTGAGGGCCAACAGGATCTGTTCGAGAAACTCAACCGGGATCCGCTGCCGCTCGCCGATCTCCTGGCGCTGAATCAGCCGCTCGTTGTAGTGCAGCGCGAGTTCCAGCAAGGCCCGCAGGCCGTATTCGCTCTTCTTGGAAAATTTCATTTCCGCTCGAAGTAACTAAAGTGATTTAGTCAACTTGAACGAGAAGTACTCCATCGTCCGACCATTGTCAAGCCGCGCCGAGCGCATCCGACGGCGGTGCATGCTCTCGTCAGGGTCGCCATACCCTCGTTCCGTGACAGGCAAGGATGCTCGTCGTCATTGCACAGCCATAGATCGCCCGCTTGACAGGGTGGTGTGTTCTTGTTACGTTCGCTTCTCTAAAACACATTGATCGACAAGGGTTTTTGAAGGGTTTTTCAGCCTGTGACCTTCCAGGACGTGATTCTCTCGCTCCACCGTTTTTGGGCCGATCAAGGCTGCGTCGTCCACCAACCGTATGACCTGGAAATGGGGGCCGGCACCTTCCATCCGGCCACCTTCTTGCGTGCCCTTGGGCCGGAGCCCTGGCGCTCAGCCTATGCGCAGCCCTGCCGGCGTCCGACCGATGGGCGATACGGAGACAATCCCAACCGATTACAGCACTACTATCAGTACCAAGTGGTGCTCAAACCCGCCCCGCCCGACATTCAGGATCTCTACCTCCGCAGCCTGGCCTTCTTGGGGATCGATCCAAAGGAGCACGACATTCGCTTCATGCAGGACGACTGGGAATCCCCGACGTTGGGAGCCTGGGGACTGGGCTGGGAAGTCCGGCTGGACGGCATGGAAATCACCCAGTTCACATATTTTCAGGAAATCGGTGGCATCGAACTTCAACCGATTACGGTCGAATTGACCTATGGCACGGAACGAATCGCCATGTACTTGCAGGGCGTCGACAACGTCTTCGACCTGGCCTGGAACGAGTCGATCTCCTATGGCGACATTCACCATCGCACCGAGGTGGAGTTCTCCAAGCACAATTTCGAGGAAGCGAATGTCCCCATGCTGATGGCGGGGTTTCAAGCCTATGAAGCCGAGTGTCAGTCGTTATTGGCCAAGCGATTGACCTTACCGGCCTATGACTACTGCATCAAGTCGTCGCACCTGTTCAACCTGCTCGACGCCAGAGGCGCGATCAGCGTGACCGAACGGACCGGCTACATCGCGCGCGTCCGCGCCCTCGCAAGACAATGTGCCGAGCACTATGTACAGGATCGAGAAACGATGGGCTTTCCTCTGCTGGCCCGCACGGGTCAGGGACTTCCGCGGCGAGGCGCCAAGGAGCGCAGTCGCTCACGCACCCCGCACAAGCGGCCTAGGTAAGACCGACAACCCACGGAACGCATTGCACAGAACTCATGCTCTCCTCATCTCAATCAGGATCGACCCGATCGACACGTGCCCGTTCAACCGCGAGGGAGCCGCGCGAGGATTTCGTGCTGGAAATCGGCACGGAAGAGTTGCCCTATCAATTCATAGCCCCGACGCTCCGCTCACTTCAAGAACTGACCGAACGGCTGCTTACTGAGCAGCGACTGGCCTTTGGAGCCGTCTCGACGGCCGGCACCCCTCGGCGGTTGGCAGTGGAAGTGCGGAGTTTGGCGCTTCGCCAGGCTTCGGCCGTCAAGGAAGTCATGGGACCTCCCAAATCCGCCGCCTACGACGGGACCGGACAACCGACCAAGGCTGCGCTGGGGTTCGCAGCTTCGCAGGGCGTCTCCGTCTCGGATCTTGAGGTACGCCAGATGCCCAAGGGTGAGTACCTCTTCGCCGTAAGGCGGGAGCCAGGCGAAGCGGCCGAATCGGTCCTGCGCGTCCAGCTCCCTCAGCTTATTCAACGCCTGTCGTTCCCCAAAGCGATGAAATGGAACGAGACCGGCTTCCGATTCGCGCGGCCCATCCGGTGGTTGTTAGCTCTCTTGGGAGAGAAGCTGATTCCGTTCGAGGTCGGTGGTATGACGTCTGCCCGGTTGACCTACGGCCATCGCTTTCTCGGTGGATCGGCAAAGGTACGCTCATCCGGTATCATCGCCAAGAATGCCGCCTCCTACCGGTCGTTGCTGGAGAAACATGGTGTCGTCGTTGATCCAGTCCGGCGCCGCTCGCTGATCGAGGAATCCCTTCAGAGCCTGGCCCGCAAGGCGAAGGCCGAGCTGCGGATGGACCACGAGCTGCTCGAACAGGCGACCTACGCCGTTGAATTTCCGTCCGCCATCCTCGGCGAGTTCGATGCACGCTATCTGAAGCTGCCGCCCGATATCATCGAAACCGCCATGCGGGAACACCAGGGGTTCTTTGTGCTCCGCAACCAGCAGGGAGGCCTACTTCCGCAGTTTCTCGCAGTCACGAACATCCGCCCTCACGACCAATCGCTGATCCGCAAGGGAAACGAGAGAGTGCTGGCGGCGCGGCTCGCGGATGCGGCCTTCTATTTTGACGCAGATCGGAAGGCCAACCTTGCGGACCGGGTCGAGAAACTGAAGCACGTCGTATTCCATCAAAAGCTGGGCACGCTGCACCAGAAGACCCAACGGCTGATCGCGCTTGCCGGATATCTGGCCGAGCATCTGGGACAGAGCCATTTGGTGGACGCCTGCAAGCGCGCGGCCCTGCTGAGCAAGACCGACCTGCTGACCGGTGTCGTCGGAGAGTTTCCAACCTTGCAGGGGCTGATGGGCCGCGAGTACGCCGCACACGATGGAGAATCCGCGGAAGTCGCCCTGGCCTTGCAGGAACAGTATCGGCCCCGCACGTTGGAGGACGACGGTCCTTCCAGTGCTGCCGGAAAAATTCTTGCTCTGGCGGACCGGCTCGACAACGTCGCAGCTTTTTTCTCCGCCGGCCTCATCCCGACTGGATCGGAGGACCCCTTCGCGCTAAGACGCCAAGCCTCGGGACTCGTCCGAATCCTCGTTGAAGGGGACTTACGCCTCGATCTGGCTGGAGCGCTCACGCATGCCGCCGCTCTCGTCCGCGAGCAGGGGTTCGGCTCGTGTACCCAGACCGACCCGCAAATTCCGGCGCCCCAGAAGGCCGGACGAAGCCCAAGTACCCAGGCTGATCCGCTGGAATTCGTCCTCGAACGGTTCCGCTACTATGGTCAGACGGTGCAGGGGCTCCGCGACGACGTGATGCAGGCGGTGACAAGGACACCCGGACTCAGAGAATACGACCTGAGCGACCTGCTCGCACGGATCAAATGCTTACAGGCCCTGACCGCCAAAACGGATTTCGATCCGCTGATCGTCGGCTTCAAACGCGCCCATCGGCTCATCGAGAAAGAGCGCTGGACGTCGGATTCCATTACTCCGGAACTGTTCGAACACGAGGCCGAAAGTCGGCTGTACGAGGCGTTGCTTCAGGCACAGCACCGGGTTCCTGATTGGCTCCAAGCTCGGGACTATGCACTCGCCTTGGGCGAACTCATTGCACTCAAACCCGCCATCGATGAATTCTTCGCGAGAGTGATGGTCAACACCGAGCATTCTGGGTTACGATCGAATCGGCTGTCGTTGCTCTATGTGATCGACGTACTCTTTCTCTCATGCGCCGACTTGTCGCTGATCGCCGCACAGGGAACCGAACGGGGGGCCTGACCGTCAACGCATCAGGGGAGGTCGGGGATGGATTCACGCAATGCCTCGGTCAATCCGTGCCCAGAGCCACATCGGACGCCGGATCCGACGCCGCGCACGCCTGAATTCTCAGACGGAGACGGGAAGACGCGTCTCGTCCGGCGGTATGCCACCGGCGTCACGGTGGTGCTGATGATCCTCTGTCCCGCCCTGTTCTTTCTCGGCCTCTGGGTCAGCGACATTCGTGCCGACCAGTTGTTCCGGCTTCCCGACGTCTTCCATCCGGCCAAGGATGTCTGCCTGCGATTGGGGTGGCAAAGGGTCTCGGGCAAAGAGGATCTGGTCCAGGTCTGTTCCGAATGGATCCACCTCTCCGATCCTTCTGGAGAAACCCACAGCCTGACGAGGGAAACGACGATCCGGGAAGGGGCGGACGGCAAACTTTATTTCGACTATGGTTCGTTGACGGATTGGCGATTGTTCGCCTATGTCGGATTGGTGGTCGCGATCCTTGCATTCGGGTGGTTTGTACGGCGCTACCTCGTCACCCGATACCGCCTGCGGCTCGAAGCCGCCGCGCGACAGACATCCATCATGCATTGGTCATAAGAGGGAAGGAGCACACGACCGTGGGAGCCAAGAAGAAATACGTCTACTTTTTCGGCGACGGGAAGGCAGAAGGCAAGGGCGAGATGAAAAACCTGCTGGGAGGCAAAGGCGCCGGCCTGGCCGAGATGACGAACCTGAAGATATCCGTGCCCGCCGGCTTCACCATCACCACCGAAGCCTGCGTCGAATACTACAAGCGCGGCAAGACCTATCCGTCGGGGATGTGGGAGGAAGCGCTCCAAGCCTTGAAGCGTGTCGAACGATCAATGGGAGCCAAGTTCGGCGACCCCGCGAATCCTTTGCTGGTGTCGGTGCGATCCGGCGCCCGCGCCTCCATGCCCGGCATGATGGACACGGTGTTGAACGTCGGGTTGACGACCAAGACCGTCGAGGGTCTGGCGGCCAAGACCCGCAACGAGCGCTTTGCTCAGGACAGTTACCGGCGGTTCGTCACGATGTTCGGTAGCATCGTGATGGGCGTCTCGCGCGAGCATTTCGAGGAAATCCTCGCCCACAAGAAGGCCGAACTGGGCCTAACCCAGGACACCCATTTGGACGCGAAAGCCCTTCGCGAATTAGTGGCCAGCTTCAAAGAGCTGATTCACCACGATACCGGCGAGACCTTCCCCGACGACCCCATCGACCAATTGCGAATGGCCACCAATGCCGTGTTTTCGTCCTGGTACGGAGCGCGCGCCATCACCTACCGCAAGCTCTACAGCATTCCCGATACCTGGGGCACCGCCGTCAACGTGGTGGCGATGGTGTTCGGCAATATGGGTGAAACAAGCGGCACCGGCGTGGCATTCACGAGGGATCCCTCCACTGGCGAAAAACGGTTCTTCGGCGAATGCCTCCTGAACGCGCAGGGCGAGGACGTGGTCGCAGGCATTCGCACGCCGCTGCCCGTTGCCGAACTGGGGAAGACCGTACCGCATGCGTTTCGGGATTTGGAGACTACCTATAAGAAGCTGGAGAAGCACTATCGCGACATGCTCGACATCGAGTTCACGATCCAGGAAGGCAAACTCTACATGTTGCAGACCAGAGTCGGGAAACGGACCGGCATCGCCGCCGTCCGGATTGCCGCAGACATGGTCAAGGAAGGACTGATCACAAGAGAAGAGGCGGTCAGGCGGGTTGAACCGGACCACCTCTCTCAATACCTCTATCCGATTTTCGACCTGGCGGAAGAATCCAAGCGATCGCCGCTCGGCAAAGGGCTACCGGCTGGGCCGGGGGCCGCCGCCGGAAAGATCGCCCTCACGCCGGATCGCGCCGTCGAAATGCAGGCGGCGGGCAGCCGGGTCATCCTGGTCCGTCAAGAAACCAGTCCGGACGACATCCACGGCATGAACGCCTCGCTCGGCTTTCTCACGGCGCGCGGCGGCATGACGTCCCACGCCGCAGTCGTTGCCCGGCAAATGGGAAAGGTCTGCGTGGCCGGTTGTGAGGGCGTGGAGGTGGAGGGGAACCAAAGTGTGCGGATCGGCAACAAGGTATTCCGCGAGGGCGACTATCTCTCGATCAACGGATCGACCGGCAACGTCTACGACGGGGATATTCCGGTCGTCGCTTCGGAGGTCATTCAGGTCCTGGAAGGAAAACTCGCTTCGGCTCAGTCCGACAAGTACCAACGGTTCGAGACCATTCTAAAATGGGCGGACGAGATCCGCTCGCTCAAGATCCGGGCCAATGCGGACGTCCCGGATCAGGCCCGTATCGCGCGAGGCTTCGGCGCGGAAGGGATCGGCCTCTGCCGCACGGAACACATGTTCTTCGCCGAGGATCGCATTCCGATCATGCAGAAGATGATCCTGGCCAGGTCGTCCCAAGACCGTGAGCGATATCTGGAACAACTGCTGCCGCTGCAAAAGCAGGACTTCCTGGGCCTGTACCGGGAGATGAAAGGGCATCCAGTGACGATCCGGCTGCTCGACCCGCCATTGCACGAATTTCTGCCGAAGCGGGAGGAGTTGATGGTGGAAATTGCGAAATATGAGTTGACCGGCGGCAATCCCGCCATGCTGGACGAGAAGCGGAAGTTGTTGGCCCGGGTCGAGGAGTTACACGAGTTCAATCCGATGCTCGGACTCCGCGGCTGCCGCCTCGGCATCACCATGCCGGAGATTACCCGGATGCAGGTGCGCGCGATCATCGAAGCCGCGTGCGAAATCGCCAAGGAAGGCAAGAAGATCGTGCCCGAAATCATGATCCCGCTCGTCGGCATGATTACGGAAATGAAGGCGCAGAAGGATCTCGTTCGCGAGGTGGCGCAAGAGACGATGAAGCGGCACGGAGTCAAGTTGAACTATCTGGTCGGCACCATGATCGAATTGCCGCGGGCGGCCGTCACCGCCGGGCAGATCGCGCAGGAAGCCGAGTTCTTCTCCTTCGGCACCAACGATCTCACGCAGACCACGTTCGGATTCTCCCGCGACGATGCGGCCAAGTTCGTCGGCATTTACAAGGATCAAAAAATTCTCGAAGCCGACCCCTTTGAGACGATCGACCGGGAAGGGGTGGGCGAGATCATGCGCTTGGCCATCGGAGACGGACGCAAGACCCGAGCGGACCTCAAGCTGGGCATCTGCGGAGAGCACGGCGGCGACCCGAGATCCATCGAGTTTTGTCACCAGTTGGGCCTCGACTATGTGAGCTGTTCTCCTTATCGAGTCGCCATTGCGCGGTTGGCAGCGGCACACTCGGTCTTGAACGGCAAGCCAGCCGGAAAGCCATCGGCCAAGGAGAGAAAGAGCGGCATGTCCGCTCGCGCCAGGACGTCGGTCAGCCGCGCCAAGAAGGCGCGTCGCGCAAAGCGGTGACACACTCGGAGACCGACGGACGCTTCATGGGTCTGGCCCTCAGGCTCGCCGCGCGCGGGAAGGGCCGGACCAGTCCCAATCCGATGGTGGGAGCGGTGGTCGTCTCCGGCGGACGCATCGTCGGCCAGGCGTACCATCGAAAAGCCGGCGAATCCCATGCCGAGGTGTTGGCCCTGCATCAGGCCGGTCCTCGTGCGCGCGGCGCCACCCTCTATCTGACGCTCGAGCCCTGCTGCCACCACAACAAGCGCACCCCGCCCTGTGTCCCACTGCTGATCGCCGCTCACCTTCGCCGGGTCGTGGTGGCGATGAAGGACCCAAATCCCTCGGTCCGTGGACGCGGCATCCGAGCCCTTCACCGAGCCGGGATTTCGGTCTCAGTCGGCTGCCTTGGAAACGAAGCGGCGGCGCTCAACCGCATCTATTGCCATTGGATGACAACGGGCAGACCGTGGGTGATTCTCAAGGCCGGCATGACGCTCGACGGAAAGATCGCCACGGCCCGCGGAGAATCGCAATGGATCACTGGGCCGCGCGCCCGGCGCGAGGCGCATCGGCTCCGAGCTGAAGTCGATGCCATTCTGGTCGGGATCGGGACCGTGCGGGCCGATGATCCGAAGCTCACGGTCCGACTGCCCCGTAGGGCAGGACGGTCCGGAGCGGTTCGATCGGCGCACCCGCTGCGGGTCATCGTGGACAGCAACTTGGCGATTCCGCCCACCGCATCGGTCATCTCTCAACTCGCCCGTGCCGACACAATGATTGCCACCACCACGAATGCGCCGCTGCGGCGAGTGAGGGATCTCAGGCAGGCCGGAGTCGAGGTGTTGCAGTTGCCGGATCGACAAGGTCGTGTTCCGATGGCAAGGCTTCTGCGGGAGTTAGGCCGGCGAGGGATTTCGTCCCTTCTCGTGGAAGGGGGCGGCACGATTAGCGCCGCGTTCTGGAAGGAGAGGCTTGTGAACGAAGCGCGACTCTTTGTGGCGCCGCTCCTGCTGGGAGGACAGGATGCCATATCGGTGATTGGCGGCGCGTCGCCGGGCCGGCTGGCCGACGCAGTGAAACTACAGAGCGTGCGTGTTCGTCAGGTAGGATCGGATTTCCTCGTGCAGGGATTAGTCCCGCCACCATCAACGTCCCGCCACCGTTGAAATCAGAATGCGACCGCACGATCGTCACACATCGCTCTCGATCATCGCCCTCTGGTTAGGCTTCCTGTTGCCCATTGCGGCTAGTCCCAGCAGCGCAGAAGAGAGTCCGCCCTCTTCCGACAACCTTGTCCGCGAATACCTCGACACGCCGGACGCGGAGCGGGCCGACCACCTGCTCTCCACAATCCTTGCCGATCCTCGTTCCACCCTCTCAGTCGTGCGCGACCAGATCTTGCGCCCGCGCGAGTATGGCCCGGCCGCTACCGGCGTTCAGCTCAACGTTCCATTGTCGGTGCGAGGCCGGTCGCACAACTTTGCCCTCTTTGTGCCGGAGCACTATCAGCCGACCCGCGACTACGGCCTGGTGATCTGCCTCCACGGAGCCGGGTTCACGGGCGAGGCCTATCTCGATCGATGGAAACCACGCCTGGGAGACGACTACATCCTGGCCTGTCCGACCTACGGCATGGGCGCCTGGTGGGAGCGAGGCGCCGAGGAATTGGTCCTGGCCACGATGCGAACCGTCTGGTCTCACTACCGTATCGACCGCAACCGAGTGTTCCTCACCGGCATGTCGAACGGCGGGATCGGGGCCTGGATCATCGGGATGCATCACGCCGATCTGTTTGCCGGCTTGGCCCCCATGGCCTCAGGCATCGACGATGTGTTGTATCCGTTCTTGTCGAACCTGCGCACGACACCGGTCTACATGATCCACGGCTCGCAGGACGAGGTCATGCCGGTGCGGCTCAGCCGCGAATTGGCGGCCGAGCTGACCAAGCTGGGGTACGAGTTCGTCTATCGCGAGCATGACCGTAGCCATCCGATGGCGGGAGGCCACTTTTTCCCTCGTGAGGAGTTACCGGCGCTGGTGGATTGGATGAACAAACGACAGCGAGTCGTCTGGCCGATGCACCTTTCGACGACGCGGGACGCCAGCCATTTGGAAGCGTTTGCGTGGACTCGAATTGATGCGACCGACCGAATCGCCATGTTCAGCGAGAATCTCTTCGAGGGCACAGATCGCTTCATTACAGACCGCGTCTATGCGAAGCTCGACGCCCAGATTGTCGAGCGGAACCGGATCGAGGTCCGGGCGAAACATGTGCTGCGCTATTCGTTGTTCCTGAACGAAGAGCTGATCGACCTCTCTCGACCGGTTGTGGTCATCACGAACGGGACAGAAAGTTTCCGGGGGCTTCTCACACCCTCCGTCGAAACGATGTTGCGGCAGGCCAGGCTCCGCGGCGATCCGAACCGAACCTTCTCCGTCCAGGTCACGATCACAACCATCCCGGCGGACGACCCAGTCGATCGACTGGAACAAACCGAACCGGTCAAGCCAAGCTCACCGGCCTCGCCGTCTCCCAGCCCGGACCTTCCATGACACGCCAGCAGAGCTATGCCACCCTCTGCGCGGTCGGGGTCTGTTGTTTCATCAGCTATAACCTCATCCGCATGCCGGTCCTTTCACTGTTCGCACAGTCGCTCGGAGCCTCGCCGGAGGAAATCGGCCTGATCGTGTCCGTCTCCACCTTGACCGGCGTGTTGTTGAAACTGCCGGGCGGGGCCCTGTCGGATATCTATGGACGACGCCTGCTGCTTCGCATCGGGGTCCTGGCCTTCGGACTGCCGCCTTTCGTCTATCCCTTCATCACCGAAATCGGGACCTTGACGGGATTGCGATTCGTGCACGGCCTGGCCACGGCGCTCTTTGCTCCCGCCGCCTTGGCAACCGTGGCGGAGCTCTTCCAGGAACGACGCGGCGCGGCCTTGGGTGGCTACACCGCATCCACGCAAGCCGGTGCCCTGCTGGGCCCAGTCCTCGGTGGTTGGCTTGTTTATGCGGTCGGCTTCCCCACGACCTTCATCACGGCCGGCCTTTGCGGCGGTCTCGGCTTGATCTGCTTTCTGGCACTGCGGCTCAGTCCTCCTCCGCCTCTGGGAGAGAAGAGCCTGCGACGAGTCGCGCAGGAAATGTGGCAGGGGTTCCGTATCGTCGCCAACAATACGGCGGTCCTCGTCACTAGTGCGACCGACGGCGCCAAGATGATCGCCAACGGCGCCCTCATGGCGTTTCTTCCGATCTATGGCACTTCAGTCGGATTGAATCCGGGCCAGATCGGCGTTCTCTTCGGTGTGCAGGGCGTCACCTCGTTTCTGTCTAAACCGATCATGGGCCGAGCCTCCGACCACATCGGCCGGCGGCCGTTGATCCTTCTGGGACTATTGCTCTGCGCGGTCTCCTTCGTCCTGATTCCACAAGTCGCAACCTTTCCCGCGCTCATCGTTCTGGCGGCTCTATTCGGCTATGGGGAGGCGGTGGTCTCCTCATCGACCTCCGCCCTCGTGGCGGATGTCTCCGACATCAAGCGGCTCGGGGCGGGGATGGGCATGCAGGGCACGATCATGGACATCGGCCACGCGAGCGGCCCCCTGCTGGCCGGATTCCTGATTGCGGTATCGGGCTATGCGATCACCTTCGCCATCATTGCCGCCATTCAACTTCTCGCAGCCGGGCTGTTCTGGTCGACAGTCCGCCCGTCGTCTCCCCCTCAATAACGAGCGAAGCGAGCCGCGCAGAGTCCGTCAGGACCTGAGCGATCGTGCGTGTGCTTTCGCACGATCCGCGCATCGTGCTTTCGCACAACCCGCGCATCGTGCTTTTGAACGACACACCGTTGCCTTTCACGGATTAGGCACATCCGCATCTCCTACCCATGACGAGATCCCAGCCGAAGACGGCGTCAAAAAGCGGATGGGATGTGTCGAAGAACAGAATCGCATGGTCTTGCGAGGCGATAGAGCATGTGGCAACCACGCTGGACTAGCGGTCTGGTCTGTCCGTAGTGCAACCTCTGGGGATTGATAATTGCATGAAGGTCTCAATAGTCCATGGCTTCACACCATCGACCAACCATGGCGAGGATCAGATGAATCTCAAAGGTCTCATTCATCGAGAACTGGGGGAAGGACTCACCGAGAAAGAGCTGGCCACTGCGATCGGTGTCTCTCCGCGAACCATCGACAGGATTCTCGCGAATCAGCCCCCGAACGATCCAGCCGTCTGGCATCGGTTCGCCAAGTACTTTCGGATGGATGCGGATTTCCTTCGCGCCGGTGGTCCGAATACGCGGGCTGCACGTTCCAAGAAGGGCGACGTGGCCCCGACCGTCCCGATGAGAAAGGTTCCGTTGGTGAGTTGGGAGGCGATCGGTCGAGTGGTTGCAGGCGAACCCGACGCCATCCACCACGATGGCGCTGCGATGATCGAAACGGATGTTCAAGGGCCGCGCACGTTTGCTCTACGTGTGAAGGACGATTCCATGTATCCGCTCTTCGGTAAAGGCGAGGTCATTTTCGTCAACCCGGATTTCGACCGTGAGCCGGGACAGTATGTCATCGCGGGTCCGCGCCAGACTCCTGACCAGGCGGTCTTGAGAGAACTCCGAATGATCGGAGACCATTACGTATTGCACCCGCTCAATCGAGGACGGAAGGATCTGCTCATGACGGAAGACTACTGCCTGTGGGGTAAAGTCATCCGGTTGCGAAAGAACCTTTGAACAACGTGTTTCTGAACCCTCTCACGGAAAGGAGCGCATGATGACACGACACACTCTGTGGCAGGCAGCCGTTCTCACAACGGGCGTATTCGGGCTACTCGGCTTGACAACCTTTGCCGGCGCCGCTCCAGGAGCCGAAGCGGATGCTCACCAACTGTTGCCGGGAGACCGAGTTCTCATCGGCACGGTTGAGAGCATTCGAAGCGACCAGGCCCAAGTCAAGACCGGCGAGTTGCAGCCACGTTTCGTCCCTCTTGGGGTGCGCAGAGCCAAGGGACTGCCGGACCTGAAACCAGGCGATCGCCTCGAGATCACGGTCAATGATCAGAACCTCCTCGTAGATGCGCACGTGACCGGCGAATCAAGCCATCACCTGGTCGTGCATGGCCAATTGGCTCAGCCGTTGGTCACCGGTCACGACAAGGCGGTCATTCGCACCCCCGACGGAAAAGAGGAGTCGCACTTCGTACGGCCTGTCGCCAGAGCCAAGACGGCTTCCATTCCGGTGGGCGTGGATGCGGTCTTCCTCATCGACGAATTGAATCGGATCGTGGACGTGACCTTCGAGAGCAAGGAAGCGGTCCATCGTGCCGCCGAACTCTGGCAAAAGATGACGCCGCTGAAGAGCAACTTTCGCCGAGAGAACGTGGTGGTTGTGAAACCCTTGGAGCATGACATGATTGCGGTTCGGACGGATGAGGGAAACGAGCGCCGATACGAAGTTCGCCCGCTCGTTCAACCTCGGATGGCGCAGTTGGCGAAGGGCGATGAAGCCGTGTTGTTGATGGATGACGAAAGTAAAGTGACGGACGTGGCCATTCCGCGACATGTCAAAGAGAACTAATGTGGGCCGCTAGTCCGCATGGTTCATGATGACTTCCACTGCTACCGCCGTACAACCCGTTGTCGATCGACGGCAACGGGTTGTACGGCGGTAGCGCCATAGGAGTAGCCCTTCCGCTCCTGCGTATCAGCCCCTACCTCGCCCCTGAACCTGACTCGCTCGTGCTCGTTTCCGTCTCTCGCTTCCATCGGGTCTACCGAGTAGCCCCGGCACCGGATGAGCCTACCCGGCTGTCTATCGCCCGCTGCTTGCTCCTCGACCGAGCAGTGCAGCATCACTCCGTGTCGCAATCCACTCTCGGTGTCATCCGGTGAATACAGCACATCGCCTGCCGCGAGGAACGGGCCTCCTGGGTGCTGAATTCTTCCGTTCATCGTTCAGCACAACTCTCAGCCCACAACCGCTGGAACCACACGGCGGCCGGATCGAAATGGGCCTCCTAACTGATGCTATAATGCAGCCGCCTAACCCACATTAGTCATGAACGCTTCTACTGCAACCGCCGATACGCCGCTGCCACGAGCCAGCATGCGGCCTGGAACGCAGGCGGGCGGGCAGGCTCGCCTGGCGACTCCGCAATTTCTCGACGAACTGTCATGAATAATGCGGGTTAAGCGGGCCGTCACACATGAGGGAATACGCCACCGAAGATCTCATGATCGGGGTGCTCGCCGCGCTCGACGTGGCTGACGCTCATCGTGGTATTGGTGCTGGTGGTCCGGCAGGTCATGGGAAAGTCCTTACGCCGCTGGCAAATGAGAATGACTCTCTACGGAGCTGATCGCTATGTTTACCGGCATCGTTGAAGAAATGGGCGCAGTCACCTCGATCGAGAAGTCGCTCGCAGGCACGCGCATGACCCTTCTGGCCTCGACCGTAATGAGCGATCTGAAGGTCGGGGATAGTGTGAGCGTCAACGGGACTTGTTTGACGGTCGTCAGCAGGGGAGAGCGGGAATTTTCAGTCGAGGTGTCGCCGGAAACACTGGCGGTCACGACGCTCGGTCGATTGACAGCCGGAGCGCCGGTCAACCTCGAACGGGCCATGAGATTGAACGAACGGCTCGGCGGGCACATGGTCGCGGGGCATGTGGACGGTATCGGGACGATTCTCGCCCGACTGCCCGACAGCAACGCGATCATCCTGGAATGCGAAGCGCCCAAGGAGGTCCTGCGCTATTGCGTGCCGAAGGGCTCGATCACGGTCGATGGCATCAGTCTGACGATCAATCAGGTCACCGACCGGTCCTTCGCCGTTGCGATCATCCCACACACGGCCAATGTCACCACCTTGGGTCTTATACAAGTCGGCGATCGGGTCAACCTCGAATCAGACTTGATCGGCAAGTACGTCGAGCGGCTCTTGCAGGAACGCGGCGTGCTCCCCACCAAACCGGCCCCCCCCATCGATGTGGACTATCTCAAGAAACGCGGATTGATTTGATCGTCCTTCGACTCAAGCCGAATTGACAGCGCTGATATAGACGTATATCCTCACGTATATACGTCCACCCCAGAGAGGCGCTGCCATGGCCAAAAAGACCACTCGGTTGTTCTTCAGCGGGAATAGCCAGGCCGTCCGCATTCCGAAAGAGTTTCAGATGGAAGGCGATGAGGTCGAGATCCAGCGCAGGGGCAACACCCTTGTGCTCCGCCCCATGAAAAAGTCCTGGGCAGCGTTGACCGATAGCTTGAAGAACTTTACGCGAGACTTTATGGAAAGCGGACGGCAGCAGCCCCTCTCACAGAAACGGAAGCGGCCCTTTTCATGAAGGTGATGCTGGACACCAACATCTGCATCTATCTCATCAAGAAGCAACCTCCTTCCGTGCTGGAACGTTTCACGGACCATCCGGTCGGCGACATCGGCATCTCGGTCATCACATTGGCAGAACTCGAATACGGTGCGAGCAAGAGCCGGCATCCGCTGCGAAATCGGCTGGCCCTTTACCAATTCATTACGCCACTGGAAGTGGCTGACCTCGATCGGAATGCAGCGACCACCTATGGAAGACTCCGTGCTTCTCTAGAGACCAAGGGCACAGTCGTCGGAGCAATGGACCTCTTGATCGCTGCCCACGCGATCTGCCTGGGAGTCAAGCTGGTGACCAACAATGTACGGGAGTTTCAGCGAATCCCTGGATTGCGAGTGGACAATTGGGTGTCGTGACCGACAACAGAGGCTGAAACGGTGCTCATCACTATGAAGATCCAATCAGTGACCTATAACAACCGCAAAACGGCGTTTCAGGTGAGAGGGTCCAAGAAGTCAATGCTGCTTCCCTATTCGAAGGTCGATCCTCAACCCAGTGCCGACGATCCCATTGCCAAGCTCTACGTGGACAGGGAGCTTGGGCGGGAAGGGTTCACCTATGTGTTGGCCTCGGGCAAAGAAGGGACCGTCCATAGTGAGCAGGTCCTGGAGTACAACCAGGATCCGAACTATCTAGCCCGCATTATTCATGACGATGCGTCACGAAATGGCGGAGTCGCATGGCGAGACGGGCGTGCGGAGCCGCAAGGAAGGGAGGCAGACTTGAAACAGTCTGTTGACCGACCGAGCGGCGAGTCCGCCAGCCTGCACACCATGGACCCCGTGCGCAGGCTTGTCGCAGCGGCGAATCCGTCATTGCAGTAGAAACGTTCATGAATATTGCGGACCAGGAGATGCCTTGTTGCATAAGTTGACGGACGAGGCGCAACGACGAACGAAGGTCAGTCCTTTATCAAAGCGTGAGATGATCCGCAGGCTCGGGACCTCCGCCACGCAACTCTATCGCTTGCTCGACCAGACCAACTACCGCAAGTCGATCGACCAACTCTTGGCCCTGCTGCACATATTGGATTGCGATGTCGATGTACTCGTGCGAACAAAACGCTCGCCGAGCAAGGCCGTCTAATCTCCGAAGGCACGGGCAGTGAGAGAGCACGACGATTTCTCAAGATTGAAGGGACGTAGGAATCCCTATATCCTGTCGTTGAAGCAGCCGATTACGATGGGACTGGGCGACTGTCGAAAACAGGCATCCGTGAAGAGGACAAGGAAGACATCTGGTCGGGCTCCGTTCGTGAGCGCTAAGTAGATGGCTTCATAAGTCAATTCTCATGCCTGACCCTCTACTCTGCTCCTCTACTCTGCTCATGACCCTCTACTCTGCTCCGAGCAAGGCCGCGTGATATCTGTAGGCGGATGAAGCGGAAGGGGACATCAGGAGAGGAGGCGGATCAACTGGGGAGCGACGCGGGAGCTGATACTCGGCGAGGAATGGCGCTCTGTGGACTATCGAGGAAACTCGCGATCGGGGCCGTCGGCTTTCGCCAATCGGCCCCGATCGCGCCACCCCAGGCCCTCTCTTCGGCGTTCCCGCGTCGGCGAGAGGCCGGGAAGCAGGCTCATGGACACCCGCTGCCTCACCCGGCCTGTCCGTGAACAGACCGGCTCCGGGCCGGCCAGAGCCGTGCGGGCGGACTGGACAAGACGGAATCCCAGGTTGTTGTTCCGGTTGTCGGCATTGTTCCTGTTCCGGTTCGACGCACGGAGGTTCTCCGGTTTGTTGTTCCAGGACCCGCCGCGGATCACACGCTGGCCGTCTTGTGGCCCGCTCCCCTTGTGAACACGGCCTGGGAGAAGATCGCTCTGCGTAGACCCTCCGTGTCGGCATGTTTCGCATGGCCGATCCAGCTCTGAATGGAGGCCACCATCATGGTCCATTCCAGGCGCCCGGTTCGATAGATCTGCGCCATCCGGCGGAATCGCCGTGCGAACCGATGACCGTTATCGTTCCGGAGCCGACGGTGCTCTGGATAGACGATGTACCCCAGGATATTGAGCCCGTCAACCGTGCGCGTCACGTGGGCCTTGTTGGGATGGGGTTGGAGCCGGTCGGTGGCAAGCCGCTCACGGACGGCTGCGCGAATGTCGGTCAGTCTGGCTTTATCGTCCCCCAGCACGACCAAATCATCCACGTAGCGCAGGTAGGGCCGGACGCGCAACCCCTGCTTGATGTAGTGATCCAGGTCGTCCAGGTAGAGATTGGCAAAAAATTGGCTCGTCAGGTTGCCGATGGGGATGCCCACCCGTCGTTCCCACGGCGTAAAGAGATTATCGCCGGCAAAATAGCATGGCTCGGTCCCCTGTCTTGGAGACCCATCGATAATACGATCCAACAGGGCCAGGACGCACCTATCCTTGATACGCCGGCGAAGCTTCGCCTTGAGCAGCTCGTGATCGATGGAGGGGAAGTACTGCCGGACGTCCATCTTCAAGACGTACCGATAGGTCTGCGCCCAGGCTTGATAGCGGTCCACCGCCGCATGGACGCCCTTGCCGTGACGGCAGGCATAGGAGTCGGCAATGAAGGTCCGGTCGAGCGGTGGCTCGATCACGTTCATGACCGCATGGTGCACGACCCGGTCGCGAAACGGTGCGGCGGCAATCACACGCGGCTTGCGTTCATAAATTGTGAACAGACGGTAGTCATCCGGCCGATAGGTCCCCTCCTGAAGCTCGCGCTGGAGCGACAGTACCTCCCCTTCAAGAGCAAGACCAAAATCCGCGACGCCCTGACGACTCCGCTTGCCCCGCCGCGCCTTCCGATAGGCGGCGAGCAAATTCTCAAAACTGACCAGCCGCGGCCACAGTTCCCCGAGTCGTGTCATATGTTTTCTTGAGACGCAGCTCGACTACGGACCCAGCCGCCGATCTGCCGCCCGAGGTCATCAAGGAGTCTCGCTCCATGCTCGTACTGCCGGATCGCCATAACTCCTAGTTCGTGGGCCAGCCGCCAGAGGTGGCGCACGACCTCCAGACGCAGATTCGCGCGATGCAACGGCACGTCCTTGTTCCGCGCATAGGCTGCCTCCACCAACAGCTCCAGCACCTCAAGCAATCCGGCTTCCAACCGCTCGCCCAATGTGAACCGCCGGGCACGGGGGAATTTATCGAGTTGCGGGATCAGCCACAGAAGCAAGTCATGACAGGATTGGACAGCTTGGGGGAGGCTGGTCGTCATGTGCCGTCAACCTGAGCCGTTTAGGATTTCTCTGACCGGCCCTCGCCCGATGTCGAATCGGGCGAGGGCCGGCCTCTTTCGGAAGTGTAAAGGGTAAAAGGACAAAGGATAAAGGGTTATTCGGTCATGTCCTGGACAAGACGGAATCCCAGGTTGCCGTCCCGGAAGTCGGCATTGACCCCGTTCCGGTTCGACGCACGGAGGAGCTCCGGCCTGTCGACCCAGGACCCGCCGCGGAGCACACGCCGGCCGCAATCGCCTTTGCCCCCCTCGAGCCAAGCAGAGCCATCAGTCGGCGCCCCTTGATAATCATCGTGCCAGCAATCCTCCACCCATTCCCACACATTCCCGCTCATATCATGCAGCTCAAAACTGTTTTTTGTCTTCTGCCCAACAGGGTCGGTGCGATCGGTGCCGTAGACTGCGTAATCCTTCAATTCTTGCGGTGACGAGGCTCCAGCCCACTTGTTGTTCTTCTCTCTGCCTCGCGCCGCATACTCCCACTCGGATTCGGTCGGAAGTCGATAGGCGTTCCCTGTTGCCCTGGACAGCCACTTGGCATAGTCTTTCGCCTCACCCCACGAGACATAGATCACGGGCCGTCTGTCACGACCCCAGCCTGCATCCCCTGGTCGCTGCCCACCTGCCAATTCCAGATACCGGTCATACTCTTCAAAGGTCACTTCGTATCTGCCCATCTTAAACCCATTGATCCGGACTTGGTGTTTCTCATCGTCACCCTGTTCATAGGTGCCTTCAGGAATCTCCACCATGGCTGGCTTAGCGACCTGCACAACACCAGAGCGAACCAGGAGACTGGATCCGACATATCGAATCTCTTTCCACAGAAAAGCGACTGGCAAGCCAACCAGCGCCAGGATGAGGCCGGCACTTAAAAGCTGTACCGTGTGCTTCGCTCGGCGTTCATTCCAACCCTGAATCCAATGCGCCACCTGCCCGACGAGATAATCATGCTTGAATTCGTACCAGTCTGTTCCTTGACGCTCTTCGTGGCGAAGGACTCCATTACCGGCAAGACTTGTGAGGATAGTCCGTATCCGCTGGTCGTTGGAGACGCGTAAGGTATCCCTTAGGTCTTCGATGGGTCGATAGCGTTTCGTATTATCGGGCGTCTTCAGTGCGTTAAGAATGCGGACCATTAACGGTTTCTGCGTCCGAGGCATCGAGTTCAATGGCTCGAACACGCTCTTCTCGAGTATGTCTTTGGCTTTCCCACATGCCTCATAGTCCGCAGGCGTGATTGCGCCTCCTCCTTGCGGCTGTCTTCTCTGAAACTCTCTCCACAGAGTCCAGCAGACAATTTGGAGTTTGATCGGCGCAACTCTGCCTGATCCATCCTTCAGGTCTTCGATAAGCCGATCCACAAGGTCCGATTCATAGTCATACCCGACGACTCTCACAGGCATCTCAATCGCGCGACGCGCCTCTTGCGTTGCTAACGAGGTCAGCCGGACATTCGCATTGTTTTGAAAGATCGACGGGATGACCTCCCTGAACTCGTGCAGGTCGGCGAAGTAATCCTCACGGAGAGACAGCACGAGGAACACAGGAAGCTGCTCGTCGTATCGGACGAGCGCGACCTGACGAATAAACTCTTCCCTTAACTTTGGACTCTCACGGAAGACGATGAAAAATTCTTCAAACTGGTCGACAAAGACGACGAGTCGAATTTTCCTATCTTCGACGATTTTCGTGAGAAACCCATGGAGTTCCTTAGGCTGTCCGTCGACATTGAGTTCCTTCGACACGGCATCTTGGATCGAGGTGACGGGATTGCTTTCCAGTCTGGTATGGATGGTCTTATAGCCGAGCTTTTCGAGTTCCGGCCTGACCCCTGCGTTGATCAAGGACGTCTTGCCTGAGCCGGAAGGAGAAAATAAGACGAGCAGCCGTGAGGAAAGCACCTCGCCAACCATTTTTTGAACTTCCTGCTCCCGTCCAAAAAACAAGTCCGCATCCTCAAGGCGGTAGTAATCCAGATATCGATAGGGAGACCTGACGGGTGTATCGTTCACGGGGTCCTACGAATTCCGAGTTGGGGAACGTCGAGGGTAAACTTCACGGCAACTTTTCTGGCAAATTCGGTTAGGTCTTCGTCGAAGATCTGTATATTTCGTCGCAACCAGTATGATCGAATGAAATGCGACGGGCTCTTCATGAGGGCATAGGCCGTGATGGCTCTTGATCTCGCGGTTTGCGTGGAGAGCACCCCCTCCCAGATCACGCGAAAGTTCCAATCTTCGAGACTGTATCCCAGGAACAAGAGACTGCATTGTGGGATTACTTGCTTGCGGAAATATTCAGGCATTCCCTTATCGATGTCGGTCAGATTTGCCAAGTATTGAATGTAGTCCGATTGGGTAATGACAAGACTTTCGGGATCTTCGATCGTGCCATGCATCTTATGCATAACGAGTTCTCGGTCGCGAAACTGGAATGGCCCCCTAAAATGACCGGTCCTTGGATCCAGCGGCTTATGGACATGCTTGGTCAGAATCCGACCTTGTGACGTAAGTGCAGTCTCCAAAAGCGTGTCGTAATTTGATGTCAGAATGATCTTGATGTGGTTCAGTTGGGAGAGCACAGTGTGGATGGGCCGTGGCTGACAAGGTACCTGAAGCTGCTGCTGCAAAGCGCTTTCCAGCGGCTGTCTGTTGCCTCCATGGAAATAGACATGGTGCTCAGCGACTTTGGCAAGATCATAGGCCCCGTTTGCATATTGGCACTGTGCAGCTAAGACCTTTGCCAGCTCACCTCCGGTAGGAAGACCAGGATTCTGCGCTCCGTCTGTCCCAGGGTAAGCCGTGCAGGCGCCCGCACCCAGGAATACCACGCATTGTTGAGATTCAAGGGCGGTGAAGATGATGCTGAGATCCTGGTCAGCCAGCCCATTCATCACGGGACTCGCAACGGCTCTCGTTCGGTGAATCTGCTTTGGTTTTCATTGGGGGCATTGGAGATAGCTGTAGATGAGGCTGGACGAGTCGCTGGAGCAACTGAACGGCTGTCCCCACACCAGCACCTCACAGATATGAGGTACGATCATTTCATACCACTGTGGCCAGCGCGTAGGCAGGTCAACGAATTATCTGCATCTGCCGATTGGGAGTCAAGCCAGCCGACTCATGGTTTCGACGAAATACATGTATTTCCGAAAGGTGACACGGTCGATCGGACGGGTCGTGCGGTCCAATGCCATTCTTAGTAGAATTTGCGAAGCGGTTTCCACCGTGAGCCCTGTCCAATTCTCCTCCTCACGAGGGTTCTCGGACGTGGGAGTAAACAGGGTAGTAAGAATGGGATATTCTGATTTTCTGACCGTGACCATTCGCTGTTCGTCTCCGGCAAACTAGAATGTCCTCAAGTTAGCCGGCTGGAACGGATGCGCGGTGAGGTTGGAGCGACGGCAGGACCTGCCGTGATAGAGACGGGCGGTCACTGTTCGCGGCATCATGGCGCGACCGAACCCGTGCACCATTCGTCAGCCGACCACCTTTAGTCTTCCAGCGTCGAAATATCCCCCGCGTACGGGCCTTGGCCTCAGCAGGTGATTCAGCAAGTGCCCGTGACTCCACCGGCGGCTTCACGATAGTTGCATTTTTGCAATTGTTGTCGGATAGTGAATGTTAGGAGAACGGAGTATGAAATTCACGGTCACCATTACGCGAGACGAAGACGGGATGTTCATTTCCGAATGCCCGGCTATTCCAGGCTGCGTCAGTCAAGGCAAGACGGAAGAGGAAGCGCAGTCGAACATTCAGGACGCCATCAAACAATGTTTGGAAGTCCGTGCTGAGATGGGCATGCCGCTCACCATCACCACACGCCAAGTCGAAGTTCCGGTGTAATGCCGCCTCCTCCTGTTCTTTCTCCCGCAGCAGTCATCAAGACCTTCGAGCGACTCGGTTGGCGAGTGGTTCGACAGAAAGGCAGTCATATCATCATGACAAAATCCGGCCACATTGCCACCCTGTCGATTCCTAATCATTCAGAAGTTGCGCGAGGCACGCTTCGCACCCTGATCTCCAGAGCAGGGTTGACGGTGGAACAGTTTATCGAAGTCCTACAGAGGGACTGAGCGGTAAGCCCGCCGGCTGAATGGGTCATAGGAAGGGTGGCCAAATCGGAGGCAGACATATGGCTAACCGAATTCGGAAGCTCCAAATGAAGGAAGTTCCGCTTTCTGAGGTGAAGGATGATCTGTCGCACCTGCTTCGCGAGGCAGAGAAGCAGGAGATCGTGATTACCCGGTATGGCAAACCTGCCGGGGTCCTGATCGGATTCAAGTCCGAAGACGACTGGTTCGATTATCCACTTGAGAACGACCCACGGTTCCTTCGGCGTATCGAGGCCGCGCGGGAAAGTTTGCGCACAGGCCGCGGCGTCAAGCTCGAAGATGTAAAGGGACGGTGAGCGGGTGGGGGAATCTCGATTGCGCCCATCGAACGAGCACTGCCCGACACTGACAATTCAAATTGATCCCGCCGGCGCGTTCTGGGAACAAAGAATAGGCACACTTCCTCGTCCAAGCTTGCTGATGTTTTCTCGGCTGGAACGGATGCGCGGGGAGGGCGGCGCCATGGCAGAGGGTGCCGCTCGGCCAGCCTCAGCAATCCCGAGCGCGACGACATGCGACGCCGCGTCGCAGTTTTATAGGAGCACTCGGCTAGACAGAAAAACACGCAAGAGCCGTCCAGGTTCGCTGCATCATGGCGCGACCGAACCCGCGCGCCGTTCGCCAGCCGACTGCCCTTAGTCTTCCAACGTCGAAATATCTCCCGCGTCCTGGCCCAACTCCTTCGCCTTCAGCACACGGCGCATGATCTTGCCCGACCGCGTCTTGGGCAGCGAGGGTACAATATCGATCTCTGCCGGCACCGCGATCTTGCCCAACTCGGTCAGCACGTGGTTCTTGAGCGACTGAATCAGGTCCGTACTGTCCTGGTGTCCGTGCTTCAGAATCACGAAGGCCTTGATCGATTCGCCGACGGTTGCATGCGGCTTGCCGATGACCGCCGCTTCCGCCACGGCCGGATGGCTCACGAGCGCGCTTTCCACTTCCGCCGTGCCGATCCGGTTGCCGGCCACCTTGATCACGTCGTCGGCCCGGCCCATGAACCAGAGATACCCGTCTTCATCTTTCCGGCAGACATCGCCCGCGGTGTAGCAATTGGGAATGGTGTTCCAGTAGACCTTGTAGCGGTCCGGGTCTTTGTAGATCGTCCGCATCATGGCCGGCCAAGGTTTCTTCACCACGGCAAAGCCGCCGGCATTGGCCGGCAGGCTCTTTCCCTCCCGGTCCACGACATCCGCCTCTACTCCTAGAAACGGCCTCGTCGCCGAGCCAGGTTTGAGCGGCACGGAGGGGAGGGGCGTCACCAGAATCATGCCGGTCTCCGTCTGCCACCAGGTGTCCATGATCGGCTTGTCGCCGCCCGTCACGCGATGGAACCATTCCCAGGCTTCGGGGTTGATCGGTTCGCCCACGCTGCCGAGCACCCGCAGGCTGGCGAGGTCGTACTTTCTCGGCCAGTCCTCTCCATAGCGCATGAGCAATCGAATCGCCGTCGGCGTCGTATAAAACACCGTGACGCCGTAGCGGGCAATGATGTCCCACCAGCGGCCGGGGTTCGGATAATCCGGCTTGCCCTCGGCCGTCAGGATCGTGGCGCCGTTCAAGAGCGGTCCATAGACGATGTAACTGTGTCCCGTGACCCAGCCCGGGTCGGCCACGCAGAAATAGAGATCGTCCTCTTTCAGATTGAACACGTACTTCGTCGTCAAGTAGGTCCCGACCATGTAGCCGCCGTGCACATGGACGACACCCTTCGGCTTGCCGGTTGTGCCGGAGGTATAAAGAATGTACAGCGGGGTTTCCGAATCGAGTGGCTCGGCTTCGCAGACCGCAGGCTGATCCCTCAGCCAGTCCTCCCAATCGATTTCCTTGGGCGCGGCGAGTGGCCCGCCGGGTTTCTCGCGTCGGACCACCACCACGTGCTCGACGGTCCGGCAGTGGGCCACCGCCTGATCGACGACCGGCTTCAGTTGAATCACCTTGGCTCGGTCGTACCCGACATCCGCCGTGATCACCAGTCGCGACTCGGCATCCTGAATGCGACTTTCAAGGGCCGGCGCGCTGAAGCCGGAATAGACCACGCTATGGATCAAACCGAGACGCGCACAGGCCAGCATCGCGACCATTTGTTCGGGAATCTTCGGCAGATAGATCGTGACCCGATCGCCCTTCCGCAACCCAAGCGCTTTGAGCGCGTTCGCGCAACGGCAGACCTGGCGATACAGCTCGGCATAGGTGAAAATGCGCTCCTCGCCCTTTTCGCCGACCCAAATAAGGGCGACCTTGTGGCGACGCCAGGTTTTGACGTGGCGATCGAGGCAGTTGTACGCCATGTTGCAGGTCCCGCCGACGAACCATTGGGCCCAGGGATACTTCCATTCCAACACCTGCTTCCAGGGAGTGAACCAGTCGAGTTCCTTGGCCGCCTGCTCCCAAAAGGCCTCGGGGTTCTGGATCGACAGCCGATAGGCTGTCTCGTAGTCCGGGATGTAGGTCGAGGCGACGGTTTCGTGATTCGGTCGGTAGACGCGGGCTTCCTTCAACAGCGTATCCACTTTATCGTCGGCCATTCCTTGCTCCTTCGCCTGTGTGAGGGATTCTAAAACCCCTGCCGCTGCCACACCAGAACGGCGACATTATGGGCAACGACTCGACACAGCGCAACCCCGTGGGCATCGAATGATCTGCGTCTGCGTCCACGGCACTGAATGCCACGGAGCTTTCTTGACAGGCCATCAGGGCGAAGAGTAGGTTACCTCAAATGGTGCAAGCCTCCTGCCGTCCGCTTTCGCTGACCGCTTGGATTGTTCGCTCCGGTCTCTTTCTCCTCCCATGGGCCGCCCTCGTCGCTGTGCCCACCCCCGCACAGGCGCAGGCGGGAAAACCCGAAGGTCTCTACTATAAGTCTTGGGCGGTCGTGGTTGGGATCGAAGACTATCTCGTCGCGCCAAAGGTCCCCGGCGCCGCCGCCGACGCCAAGGCCATGGCTGAATCCCTGCGCGGACTCGGCTTTGAGGAAGTGATCGAACTTTACGACAAGAAGGTCACGTCCAAACAATTCCATTTCATTTTGAACGACGTGTTGCCACGAAAGGTCGGACGGGGCGACCGTTTGGTGTTGTACTTCGCGGGACACGCCGGCCAGACCACCGATGCGGGCGGGGCTCCCTTGGGCTACCTGGTGCCGTGGGATGCGCAACTGGGGAGCGTGGCGAAGTCCGTAACGCTGGATCAATTGAAGGAATTCAGCCGGCGGGTGATGGCCAAACATATTTTCCTGATTCTTGATACGCCGGTCACCGGTTGGGACGTGACCGCACCCCAGCAACTCTCGTTAGAAGGACGCATGGCGCCGGAACAGGATACGGACAAGCGGGCCGTCCAGGTCCTGACTGCGGCGAAGAGTGGAGAAGAGATCGCGCGGTCGGAAACCACCAGCCTGTTTATGCAGGTCCTGAAGGAGGGCCTGTCGGGACAGGCCGATCGCAACAAGAACGGTTGGTTGATGGCCACGGAATTGGCCTCGTACGTGCAGGAACAGGTCGAGGCCCGCTCCAAGGGAACCCAACACCCGCAATTTGCCAGGCTGGACGGGGACGGGGACACGATCCTGATCGAAGGACGGAAGGTCGATTTCACTGTCGGAGTCGGTCCCGAGACCGAACAGGAGCGTATGGCAGCAGCCAAGGCCCATTATGATGAGGCGTTCCGCCTCTTGCAGGCCCGCAAGGACCCAGAAGAAGCCCTGACCCGGTTGAACAAGGCCATTGCCTTGGCCCCCTCCTTCGGCGACGCCTATGTCTTGAAGAGTTACATGCAGTTGGAAGTCCTCCCGAACCTGGACGAAGCGTTACAAACCGCGAATTTGGCCGTTGCCCATGCCCCGGAAAATCCGGATTCTCACTACACGCTCGGGCTGATTCAGGAAAAGAATGGACGGTATCAGGAAGCGGAACGGGCCTACCTCAAGGCGCTGGAAATCAATCCCGACTATGCCGACGTGCTCCTCTCCCTGGGCCTATTGTACGAGGACCACCTGAAGCAGGACCAAAAGGCGGCGGATGCCTATCGCCGCTACAGTGAATTGGGCGGAACCGACAGCCGAGCCACCAAGTTCCTCGAAGGCCACGCCCAGCCTTCGAGCTCGCAGTAACGGACGTCTTCCCTCGCACCGGCGAGACCGGTCAATCCTTTGCTCCTCCCTTCATGTAGCCCAATCCGATCTTCAAGGCTCGTCTGGTAATTTCCGCCCATCGGGCGACCGGGTACTCGGCCAGTACCGCCGCTGCTTTCGGATCCTGCACATCGAGTTCCACCACGCGAATGATGCCATCTTCGATCCTTATCTCAGCCACAGGGACGCCTCCTCCTCAAATGAGTGACACCTGATATCTGAACTCCGCCTGTCACTTTCGCTGCGTTGCGTTGACACCCCCCCCATCGCATGCTAGCATCCGCTTGTGCTCATACTTGGAAATACGGATGCGGCGATCGCTCCCGGACCCGGCTTCTAGAGCAAGGAGGAAGGCAATGGTAACACATCAGATCTCGCCGACGCGACGAATGGGGGCCCTGTTCGTACTCCTGCTGGCCCTCGGGCTGACTGCCTGCGGCGGCCCTCCCAAATGGGTCAAACAGGGATCCGGCGCGTATAATGAAAAGGACGCGAAAAACTTCTACGGGGTCGGGGCCGTAACCGGCGTGCGCAATGAGCCGTTGGCCTGGGATACGGCCGAGAATCGCGCCAGGGCCGAGATCGCGAAGACGTTCGATACCTACACCGGCTATCTGATGCGGGACTACGCCGCCTCAACGACCGCCGGAGACTTTACCCGCAACACCGAAGAGCAGAACGTCGAGCGGGCGATCAAGACCATCACGACCACCACCCTGTCCGGCGTGCGTCCCATCGACCGGTACAAGGACGACAAGACCAGTCCTCCCACGTATTATGTTCTGACGAAACTCAGCCTTGACGACATGAAAGAAAACATGATGAAGGCCAAGGAATTGAACGCCGAGGTCCGTGACTATGTGCGAAAGAATGCTGATCGATTGTTCGAGCGACTGGAACAGGAAGAGGAAAAGCGCGGCATCAGATGAACCGGCCCTTGCGGAGTTTGATCCGCCGCAGCATGCGGCTTCGTTCAGGACGGCCGGTCTGATACAGCGGTGTGGACATCGGCTCTGGCCCGGCTTGATTCTCTTGACGCTGCTGACCGGGTGCGGGCATGAGACAAGAGTCACGCGGGTTGATACCGGCGTCGTCACCGACCTGAGCGGCCGGTGGAACGACACGGACTCTCGTATGGTCGCCGAAGAGATGGTCAAGGCCTCGCTCGGCAGTCCCTGGCTGACTGGTTACCAACAGGAGAAGCGTCGGCAACCGGTCGTCATCGTCGGCACCGTCGCCAACCGCAGCCACGAGCACATCAACGTCCAAACGTTCATCAACGACCTCTCACGTGAGCTCATCAACTCAGGCAAAGTGAAGTTCGTCTCGTCTAAAGGAGAGAGGGATGAGATTCGGGAGGAACGGCGGGACCAGGCGATCTATGCCAAGGAAGAGACCCAGAAGGCACCTGGAAAGGAAACAGGCGCCGACTATATGATGAAGGGTAGCATCTCCACGATTCTCGACGAAGCCGACGGAACGAAGGCTGTCTATTACCAGGTCGACCTGGAATTGGTGAATCTGGAGAGCAACGAAAAATCCTGGATCGGCCAGCGAAAGATTAAGAAGGTCGTCGAACGGAAACGGACCATCTTCTAGCCATCGTCTTTTCCTCCAGTCCTTTGGCTGTTTTTTTCTCTGCTGTGCCTGCCGGCGCTCCCCCCGAGAGGGGTCGCGTCTTTCATCGTGTCTCCTCAACGTTTCCCGTCGTCCTCCTGCTGAGCCTCTGCCTGCTGGCGCCGGCCTGTGCCTCCGGCCCGAGCCGCTATCAACTTGTCGAACAAAACCTCCTGGCTGGAAGGCCGCTTCAGGCCGATGCGGTCCTGCAACAAGCCGAGGAAGACTACGGGTCGAAAAACCTCGTGTTGTACGGTATGGACCGTGGGGTGGTGCTTCAGTTGGCCGGCCGCTACCAGGACAGCAACGTGCTGCTCACTCAAGCCGAGGATGAAATCGAGCGGCTGTACACGAGGAAGATCCGCAACGAAGCCCTGTCCTTTCTGCTCAACGACAACGAACTCCCGTTCGAAGGAGATCCTCACGAACAGGTCATGATCAACGTCGTGAAGGCGGTGAACTACGCGCTGATGGAAGATTGGTCCGGCGCCTTGGTCGAGGCCCGGCGCATCGACCATCGCTTGAACGTGATCTCGGATCGCGAGACAGGCAAGGATGCGTACCGTGACGACGGGTTCGCTCGATATCTGACCGGCATCCTCTATGAGATCGGCGGTGACCTGAACAACGCCTTCGTCGCCTATCGCCGCGCTTACGACGGCTATCAGTCCAACCGCGGCTGGTCACGCACGCCTGTCCCCCCCAGTTTGAAATCCGATCTCCTGCGGGCGGCCGACCGCCTGCATCTGACCGAGGAGGTAGAAGATTATCGGCGGGAATTTCCTGAGACCGCCTGGGAACCCGTGAGCAGTCGAGCGCACCTCGCCCAGATCATTCTGATTAGTTATAATGGCCGCGCGCCGATCCGGGTGGATCAGTTTTTAGACATTCCACTCAGCCTCGACGCCGCCCGGCTGGTATTACTGGCCAGAGGGTACGGAGGCGGCTCTCAGCGGACACGCACCGCCGACAGTCTTCTATATGGACTCAACGGTCGGGTCGTGCGCGTGGCGATTCCCCGACTCATCCCTCAGCGCAATCAGGTGGCGGGCGGGCAATTGTCGCTCATCGGCGACTCGGGTGTGTTCACGGCTAGAACCGAGATGGTGCACGACCTGACAGCCATGGCGGAGAAAAGCCTGTCGGATCAGCTCCCCGGCATCATGGTTCGTGCCGCCGCGCGCGCCGCTGTTAAGTACGGACTGGCCGAAGGCATCGAGCAGGGTGTGCGCTCAGCCACGCGACAGCGCAATCGGAACGGGGATCGGGCGGACTTGGAATGGGTGGCGTTCGTGGTCGGTTCCCTCCTGAAAACCATGGCGATCGCGACGGAGGAGGCGGACAAACGCTGTTGGCAAACCCTGCCTGCCCAGATTCACGTGGCACGGCTGTGGGTGCCGGCAGGCGAGTACGACCTGCGGACTCGATCGCTGGCTCAACAGGGGGGCCTCGTCAGGCCGGAGACGGCAACGCGGGTCACCCTGCGTGCCGGAGACACCCGCTTCGTCGTGGAGCGAGTCCTGCAATGAAGCGGTATCGATGGAGAATGCACCAGGCACAGGCCACGGGTACACTCGCGCTGTTAATCGCGTCGGGTTGTACATGGTGGGACGGCTCATCCGATTCCGACTGGATGAAACGGACGAACAAGACCTTCCCCCCCGCGCAGTATCTGGTCGGCCACGGCGAGGGGGAGTCCGGGACGGTGGCCGCCGAACGGGCCTATGCGGCGGTCGCGAAGATCTTTCGAGCCGAGATCAATTCCCAGGCGAAGGAATGGGAATCCTATCTCCTGATCGAGAACAAGGGGAGAAGTCGGGACGAACGGCAGCTCACCCTGGACCATGTCACCAGCGTGTCCACGGATAAGGTGCTGGAGAACGTCAGAGTGCTCGACGAGTGGTACGACGACGACCGGCGATTGCATCATGCGTTGGCCGGCATGAACCGGAGCCAGACTGAAACGGCCACGCTCGAACGGATCAACGAGTTCGACGAGATTGTCGCCCATCATGTCGCAAAGTCTCGGGACAGCACCGAGCCTCTCGCGCATGCTCGTCACCTGAAGCGGGCCGTCACCGCGCTCGTCTTGCGGGAGGCTCACAACGCCGACCTGCGCGTGATCCGGCCGAACGGTCAGGGACTGGCGTCACCCTACCAAGTCGCAGCCTTGAGCGGTGAATTGGAACGGTTTCTGGCCACCGGCCTTCCGCTCGAACTGGATCTCTCCGGAGACTACACGGAGCCGATCGGACGCGCCCTGATCGAGGGGCTGGCCCGCGAGGGGCTCTCCGTGACCGAGTTCTCGACAGGAGGTGCCTCGGTCCGACCAGTGCCGTCCGATCGACGTCCGGTCCTGCTTATCAAAGGACTCGTCCGCCTCTGGCCCATCGAAGTCCAGGACCCGGCGTTCCGTTACGTCCGCTGGTGCAGCGATTTCCTTATCGTGGAAGCGGGGACCGGCCGGGCCCTCGGCGCCCTCTCCAAGGGCGATCGTGTCGGCCATGTCTCCACGAAGGAAGCGACGGTCAAAGCGCTGAGACAGATCCAGCAGGATCTGTCGGTACAATTGACGAGGCGACTCACAGATTATATTTATGGAGACCTGGAACCGTCCGAGGTTCCAGCTTCGGGAGGCGCCTGTCCCCGATCCGCCGCAGCAGGCGGCCTCAGACCGGCAATCTGACGACCACACCAAGGAGGAGAAATGGGAAAACAGACTGAGAAACTCGATTCCGGCTCCAGAGCCACCGGGAGGGGTAGTGTGCGCGACCCCAGGCCGGGCGTGATTTCGGTGACCAAGCGGCGCGGCCCCAGCCGGCTCGCCAAGGCCAATCTGCGTGACCGCATCCGTCGCGACACTGCATCCATGCTGGACGGCTCGTTTCTGGACATGCTGAAGAAGCAGGGGTATGAGGAGGTCCCGTTGGAGGAGTTGCAGGATCGGCTGTCGAAACTTCGCGATGAACTGGCACCGTTGATCGTAGCCGGGAGAGGATGACCGATGCCGTATTTCTATTTCGACTCAACCGCCCTCATCAAACGCTACAGCCGAGAACGCGGGACCCGAATCGTCAACAAGCTCCTGGTCAAACGCGGGAAAGTCATCCTGGTGCCGAGTCAGAGCTTAGTGGAACTCTATTCGATTCTGGCCAATCAGACCAAGAAGGAGCTGCTGACCCGGGACGACTGGTATTCGGTGGTGTTTCGCTTCGAGCAGGAAATGTTACAGGGGCTCTATCACTTCGTCACGCCCACGCACGACACCTACTTATCCGTCAAAGAGCTCTCGTTGCACCATCCGCAACTCCGAGCGAGCCAACTCTTGCACTTGGCTCTGGCCATCGAACTCAAACCGCTTCGATTGACGATGGTGAGTACGGACACGGCCCTGCTTGAATGTTGCCGTCCCTACGGCATCAAACAGATTAATCCGGAGGATGATCAGTAGACGGGCTCGCCTCGGGACACTGAAAGTCCGCCGTCATCGACGCAAGGACGGTGGTCCAGTCGTCTGCCGAAGTCCGCAACTGTTTGATCCGCGTCGTATCGGGAGGAGATAGAGCCTGCAACGCCTGCTCGTCCAGGTTCAGGTTCACCATGGCCTTGCGTAATCCGAGGTGGGCGGATCGGAGGGTGTGGCAGACGCCGCTCGAGGCCGGAGCCTGTCCCCCGGCCCGATGAAATAACGCAAGCGCCCGGTAGCCCTGCTCTTGCGCGCGAAAGAACGTTTCGGCTCCTCGGTAGACGAGACCCTTCGGTTGATTACCGTATCGTTTGCCCAACTGCTGGGCCATCAGCGCCGCCCGTCCCATGCTCATCGCCGCACCTTCCGCGTCGCCATTGGCCATAGACTCCTCGGCTCGCGCCTGCAACCGGTCCAGCTCGGCCTCATCCCCGATCGTTTGCGCCGGCAGTCCGGTCGTCATCCCCGCCCAAAGCATCAGGGCAGACAGGACGATCTGCCCGCGACCCACGCGATGATCCCGTAGCGCCCCGGACGAACCACGCGTCTTAGTGCTCGATCCCATCAATCTGTTTGAGCGTGTAGTGGAGCGCGTCGTACAACTTGCCCTCCGGCGATTCACGATCAGCCACCCGCTTATCCCCCATCGAGGCCTGCAATTTCAGCAAGGGTTCGTAGGCCCGTCGGTCGGGAAGTTGCCCAAGCGCCCAGACGGCGGCCGTTTGCAGTTTGATGTCGCCGGTCTCCATGGCATGGATCAGCGGAGGAACAACCGAGGCATCGCCATGGAGCGCCCCGACCTTGCCAAGCCCTCGGCAGGCCTCGATCTGCAACTCCGGCGGCCCGGTTTGGAGTACGTCCACCAGCATCGCGATGCCTTCCCGGTGCCCGATGTTCCCCACTGCAATGATCGCGGCTTTGGCCACCTCCATATCCGGATCCTTGAGCAGAGGCTTCAGATGCGGGACAGCGGAGCCGGCAAACAGTTCTCCGAAGGCCTGAATCAGCGCAATCTTCCTGCCCGAGGTCAGATCCGGCTTCTGAAACATCTTGAGGAGGCGAGCCTCCTGGCCCCATTCAGTGGTGAGGAACACCGGAAATTCATACTTCGCCAGCCGCTCTTGCAACCGGGTGATGGCAAACATCCCCGGATCACGTTCTCCGGCCTCGTTCGCCGCCTTGAGGGCATCTTCAAAGTCCGTCCGCACTTCTTTGGCCCATGCCATTGGCTTGCCGTCCATCAGGTACCGCAACTGACAGGCTGGCCCTCTCCAGACTCGAGACGGGGAGTCCGGGAGGTCCGCATCGCCGCCGGCTGAGACAGTTCCCTCCCACGTCTTGCGCTGTTCGCATTTGACGCGGAGCACCGCATCGCTCGGCTCGGTCGGATCCTTGACGATCTCGTACTCGAACTCTTCCATCTTCTTGGCGACGAGGTCGTGGACCGCGGTCGCATCCTCCTGTCCCTGGTCGGTCAGGACCAACGCCTGGACTTGGATCCTCTGAATCTTCTCAAGTGCCTGCCGTTCCGTTTCCGTCAAACTGGGCCGTCGAGCCTGCGCCTCGACCGCCAGGACACTCATGACACAGATTCCCGCAAGCACCACCCTTACAGAATGAAAATGAGTCGGCATCACGCCCCTGTTGATCATAGATGACTCCTTTCGACCGGCGGGCCTTCGTGCCACACCTCGCTGACTGCCACAGTACTGTACTGCTCCGGCCAGAACGGTGCAAGTTGAAGGCCCGCCGAGGCCACAGTATAATCGCGCCCAATGTTTGCCGGACAGCAGATCGCGTTCATCGGCGGCGGTAATATGACTGAGGCGTTGGTGTCGGGCCTCCTCAAAACGGGGCAGGTCACCCCCGCACAGCTCATCGCGACCGATGTCCGCCCGGAACGGCTGGAGTACCTGGCGCGCGCCTTTTCGATTCGCGTGTCTTCCGACAATGTCCGCGCGATCACGGGGGCGCAGATGACGGTCCTCTCCGTCGAACCGCAAGTCCTCGACGACGTGCTCAAGGCGTTGGCTCCTTCTCTCGATCCTGAGACACTGATCCTGTCCGTAGCGGCCGGCTACCCCCTGTCCCGCCTCGGGCGGATTCTGGCGCGAACGGCGCGATTGATTCGTGCCATGCCCAATACGCCTGCTATTGTGGGCCGCGGCGCCACGGCGCTTGCCCTGTCGCCGGGCCTGTCGCCCCAGGATCTCGCACGCGCCACCGCGCTCTTCAAATCAGTCGGCTCGGTCACCGTCGTTGAGGAGCGTCTGATGGACGCCGTCACGGGGCTCAGCGGAAGCGGACCGGCCTATGTGTTCCTGATCATCGAAGCTCTGGCCGACGGCGGCGTCAAAGTCGGGTTGCCGCGTCCCGTGGCCGTCACGCTCGCCGCGCAAACCGTGCTGGGGGCCGCGACAATGGTCCTCGAAACCGGTCTGCATCCGGCGGAACTGAAGGACCGGGTGGCGTCGCCGGGCGGCACCACGATCGCCGGTCTGCATGCGCTTGAACGAGGCGGCTTGAGGGCCGCCCTCATCTCGGCCGTGGAAGCCGCAACCCAACGATCGGCGGATCTCGGCAGCGAACCACCCTTACACTAGGAGCCTACCGTGCAGTATTGGGTCAAAGTCGTCTTTACGGATAATCAGGAACTGATGGTCAAGGATGCCATCCGCCACACGATCAGCGAGGACATGGAGGTGTTGGAAATTGACACGCCACAGGAGGTGACGATCATTCCGGTCAAGCAGATCAAGTACGTCTCCTGCGACGCAACCGTCTTCAACAAGAAACCGAAGGTGTAGGACGCCGCGCCCGTCGCTGAGGCGAGGCTCGTCACCGCCGCCCGGATTGAACCGCCCGAGGCCTTGTGACGAGGCCTTGTGAATGGTGTCCCGCACATCGCGTGGCCGGAGCCGATCTCCGCCCTCCAGGAACCGGTGGCTCGTTTGACCCCCCGTCGATGGATTGTTACAATACCGCCGCCTTCAGATCGCCACACAAGGATACTCGGCGCTTAGCCCGTTAGCCCCGGCTACAACGATGGCAGTGGAGTGTGCATGCTTCGAGTGCTGGTCTTGCACGGGCCGAATCTGAATCTGTTGGGTACCCGTGAACCGTCTCTCTACGGGATGGCGGATTTGGCAACCATCAACCACTCCCTTCGCCGGCTCGCGACGCAGGAGGGGATCGGGATCGAGTGCCGGCAGTCCAACCTGGAAGGGGAGCTGGTAACCTGGATCCAGGAGGCCAGGCGGCGGTTCGACGGTCTGTTGATTAATCCCGCGGCCTACACCCATACCAGCGTCGCGATCCGCGACGCGATCGCGGCCGTGCAGATTCCGACCGTCGAGGTGCACCTGTCCAACATTCATCAGCGAGAAGAGTTCCGGCATCATTCGTATATCGCCGGGGTGGCTGTGGGCCAGATCGCCGGATTCGGGCCGGACAGCTACCTCTTGGGACTGCACGGTCTCCTCCATCACCTCAATGGAATCCATGGGCCCAATGGGGCGCAGCCGACCGGCTCTGCAACCCGTCACATCAAACGCAAACCTGCAACCAAGCGGACCCGTATCACATCAACGTGAGCATCGAGCGCCCCGCTGAGGAGAATAAGGAGTACCCATCGTGATTTCGACCGCAGATTTTCGCAACGGGGTCCGGCTGGAAATCGACGGAGAACCCTTTTATATCGTGGAATTTCAGCACGTGAAGCCCGGCAAGGGCGGCGCGTTCGTCCGAACCAAGCTCAAGAGTTACAAGACGGGGAACGTGCTCGACCGAACCTTTCGGTCGGGGGAGAAATTCGATGAGCCCGAATTGGAAGAGCGGGAAATGCAATTCCTTTACGCATCCGGCGAACAGTATACCTTCATGGATACGGACACCTACGAGCAGTTCTCGTATGACAAGGCTCACCTCGGTGAAAACGCGGACTTGCTGAAAGAGGACATGCGGGTCAACATCCTCGTCTATCACCATGCGCCCCTGGCCGTCGAGTTGCCGATCTTCATCGAATTGAAGGTGGTCGACGCCGACCCTGGTATCAGAGGCGATACGGCCTCCGGCGGCAGCAAACCGGCCAGGGTCGAGACCGGGGCCACGATCAAAGTACCGCTGTACCTCGAAGTCGGCGAGACCATCAAGATCGACACGCGCACCCGCGCCTACGTGGAGCGTGTGCGGTGAGCAGGAAGAAACCTTCTCCGACAGGATCGGCCTCCGGCCGCAAGGCACCGATTCTGGTCCCTGGACGGTTGCTGGAATCGGACCGACACCAGCCGGCCGAAGATCGAGCGAAGCTGATCCAGGATCTGGCCGATTTGCTTCGGAAGAACAACCTCAGCGAGCTGGAGTTCGAGCGTGAGGGGCTGCGGGTGCGCCTTCGACAGGAGTACACCTCGAAACCGGCCGGCCTGGTTCCTCCGGAGCCGGTGGCAGGCCAGACACCATCGCTTCCTTCATATATCGCGACGCCTCCGGCCGACACGAGGGGCTTGGTCACGATCACATCGCCGATCGTGGGAACGTTTTATCGTTCACCCTCTCCCGATGCCGATCCCTACGTCGAGGAGGGGGATACGGTCAAGAAGGGGCAGGTGCTCTGCATCGTGGAAGCCATGAAACTGATGAACGAAATCGAATCGGAAGTCGACGGCCGCGTCGTCAAAATTCTGGTGGAAAGCGCCAAGCCGGTCGAATATGGACAACCCTTGTTCCTCATCGAACCCACGCCTGCTGCCTGACGCACCCATCCACGAATTTCGGAGGCAGCCGTGTTCAAGAAAATCCTGATCGCCAACCGGGGAGAAATTGCGGTGCGGGTCGTCCGCGCGTGCAAAGAACTCGGGATCAAGACGGTCGCCATCCATTCAGAGGCCGATACCGGCGCGCTCCATACGCGTCTGGCCGACGAGCATGTCTGCGTCGGCCCGCCGGAGGACTCGCTTAGTTACCGCAATATTCCCAACGTCCTGAGCGCGGCTGAAGTCACCGGCGTGGACGCCATCCATCCAGGCTACGGTTTCCTCTCCGAGAACGCCCACTTCGCCGAGGTCTGCGAATCGATCGGCATCAAGTTCATCGGACCGACCTCGGAAAACATCGCGTTGATGGGCGACAAGGCCAAGGCGCGCGAAATCGTGGCTAAGCGCGGGCTTCCTGTCACGCCCGGTAGCCCGGGGGTACTCAACAACGAACAGGACGCCCTGGAGGCCGCAAAGAAGATCGGGTTTCCCGTCATCATCAAGGCGGCGGCGGGCGGCGGCGGGCGAGGCATGCGCGTCGTCAACAAGACCGACGAGCTCGAACGGGCCTTTCAGGCCGCGCAGGCGGAAGCCAAGGCGACGTTCGGCAACGACGGCGTGTACCTCGAACGGTACTTCATCGAGCCCAGACACATCGAAGTCCAGATCCTGGCCGATCAAAAGGGCCGGATCGTCCATCTGGGAGAGCGAGACTGTTCCATTCAGCGGCGCCACCAAAAGCTGCTGGAGGAGACGCCGTCGCCCGGGGTGGACGACCGGCTGCGGCGCGAGATCGGGCGGGTTGCGGTCGAGGCGATGAGGGCGATCCAGTACCGGAACGCCGGGACCGTGGAGTTTCTGCTGGATAAGGACCAGAACTTCTTTTTTATGGAAGTGAACACCCGCATCCAGGTCGAGCATCCGATCACGGAGATGGTCACGGGCATCGATCTGATCAAGGAACAGATCCGGATCGCGGCCGGGCTTCCCCTAACGCTCAAGCAGCAGGACATCCAAATTGCCGGACACAGCATCGAATGCCGCATCAACGCGGAAGACCCGGAGCGGTTCACCCCTTCGCCCGGACTGATCACACGATACCGGCCCCCAGGAGGATTCGGAGTCCGGGTCGATTCGGCCATGGAGTCCAATACCCTGGTGGTCCCGCATTATGATTCGATGATCGCCAAACTCATCGTCCACGGACGCGACCGCCAGGAAGCGCTGGCCCGCATGCGCCGGGCTTTGGCCGAGTTCGTCATCGAGGGCATCAAGACGACGATCCCGCTGCACCTGCGTATTCTGACCAATCCCGATTTCGAGAAGGGCTACGTCTCCACGAATTTTTTGGAGCGCTTCCTGGCGCAGCAATCACCGTGACCCCACGGGCGACTCGGCCGGTTGAATCCCCACGAGACGATGTTCCGTGATAGACCTCCGCCCATCGCTTTCCGGCCTTTATCTGATTCTGGACCCCTCCATCAATCCGAGCCGAGACCTGCTCACGGTGCTCCATGAAGCGGCAGCCGGCGGCATCACATTGTTTCAGTACCGGAACAAACAGGCTTCGATGGGCCAGGCCTACGAGGAGGGCCTCAGGCTGCGGGAAGCCGCTCGGCGGGCACAGGCCTGCTTTATTGTGAACGACCGGTGCGATCTTGCCCTGGCCTTGGACGCGGATGGAGTCCATCTCGGCCAGGATGATTTGTCGCTTCCGGACGCGCGGGCCGTGATGGGGCGGCATAAATTGATCGGCATCTCCACGCACAATCCGGATCAGGTGAGGGCGGCGACCCTGGAAGGGGCAGACTATCTGGGATTCGGTCCGATCTTCGCCACCTCAAGCAAGCCGGACCATGAACCGGTGGTGGGAGTGGAGGGATTGGCGGCGATCCGACCGCTGACCTCGTTGCCCATCTTCGCCATTGGAGGCATTCAGCCGAGCACCTATCGCTCGGTCCTCTCGTCTGGAGCCAACGGAGCCGCCGTCATGTCGGCCCTGCTGACCGCTCCCGACATTGGCCTGGCCATCGACGCCTTCACGCGCGCGGCGGCCTCACCAAACAGGCCAATTCCTCGATGATCGGATGGGTCGCGAGCTGCTCGATCCCGGACTTCCAATCCGAGGCAAGCCGTGGCTCGGCGGGAAGGGGCCCCAGTATTGGAACCGGGCTTCGCTCGCGCAGAAGCGCCGCTGTCGAACGTGCTTGCAGCACTTCCCCTTCGGAGCCGGCGTCCCGGAGTTGATTGAGGACACAGGCGAGCACCGGTAGTTTTCGATGCGCGAGCGCCTCCAAGGTCAACCGGGCATGGTTGATCCCGCCCAACGACGCACGCCCGACGACTAAGACGGGACAGGCCAACTCACCGATGAGATCACTCAGGTCGCTGCCTTCCGAGATCGGCACAAGCAGCCCGCCAGCACCTTCCACCAGCAGAATCTGATGCCGCGATTTCAGACACTGAAAAGCGTCGCGGATCGCCTGGAAGCTCACCGTTCGGCCTTCCGCCCGTGCCGCATCCAAGGGAGCCAAGGGAGCCTCAAAACGATAGGGGTTGATGAGCGCCCAGTCGTCAGAGTTGCCGGCGGCTTCCCTCAAACATGCCGCATCGTTCCCAATCGATCGGTCCGGCTGGTCCGTTCGGACACCCGTCTCGATGGGCTTCATCACACCGACCCGATAGCCTCGATGCCTGAGGAACAGGGCCAGAGCGGCGGTCACGACGGTCTTGCCGACTCCCGTATCGGTTCCCGTGACAAAGCAAACGGCGGCGCCATTCAGCATCGCATGCAGATGAGGAGGGGACATAGCGGCCGGTACCATAGTCAGAGGCTGCGGCTGTCAAAGTTCCACACTTGTCCGGAGGTATCCTTTACGGTCGCCAGATGGTAAATCGACCGAGTCACCTCTTCGAGATCGGCTGTCCGACCCAACATATGGTTAGCCAGCCCTGACCCTTCCGGCAGCGCATCTGCCGCCAACTCGGTCTTCTGCCAGCCGGGTAACGCGACATTGACCCTGATGTTGCTCGGTCCCCATTCCCAGGCGGCGGACCGGATCAGAGCTAACAGACCAGCCTTGGAGGCAGCATAGGCCGCCTGTCCGGCGGCTCCGTGGAATCCGACGAAGGAGCCCAGGACCACGATATTGCCGCCATGGCCCTCCATGAGCCTCGCAGCTTCCCGTAGGCAGTGGAAGACACCGGTGAGGTTCGTCTCGATCACATGGTTCCAGCGATCGAGCGAGGTCCGGACGATGAGGCCGTCATCGGCCACGCCGGCGCTGCAGACCAGAGCGTCCAATCGATGCCACCGATCCTCGATGGTCCTGGCCGCCTTGGCCACTTGCCCGGCATCTCGCACATCCGCTTGGACGATGATCGCCTCGCCTCCCGCGGCCTCAACCAGCTTGGCCGTGCCTTGCGCCTCCTGCTCGCGGCGAACATACTGCACCGCCACTCGCCACCCCGCTGCACCGAATCGTTGAGCGACGGCCCGACCGATGCCTCTCGAACCGCCTGTCACCCAGAGACAGGGAGATTCGGAGGACGCAGATCTCGGCACTTGGAATACCCGTTGTTTCACAGCCGACCGTCTCCTTTCGTCGTGCCGGAGATTATGGGTAGCCCGCAACGGAAAGGCAACGTCCAGACTCTGGGCATCCGACATGATCCACCGTCTACTCAGCGCGCCCTCGCCTGTCAGCCGATCGCCTTGCCCGCCTGTCGGCCCCTGTGATACGGTCCCCCGATTGTCGAAAGGAATCCCTATGCCTGACTCCGTTCCTCGCCTCTGGTTGTCGTGCGGTTTTGCCATTCTGATTTGGTATATCGGCCCGGCGTGGGCCGACCAACTGCTGACTGTTGAGGACTCGCCGGCCTATTTCCCAGACGACGTCGGCAACTATTGGTCCTATCGAGGTGAAGTCACGGAAGGCCCCGTGCAATCGATCGAACACAAGATCTTCGTCAACGAGTCGAAGGTCCTTCGCACCGAGAAACGGAAGGGCGTCGAGTTGACGGTGTTTCATGATTCGAATGCGGGGAACCACGGCCCATCCGACAGTTATTACCGGCGGGACGCCGTGGGCATCGTCTACCATGGTTCCGAGCCCGGCACGCCGCTCGAGCGACAGCTGGTTCCCTATCAGATCGTACAGTTTCCGCTTCGATATCCGTCGAGCTTTCAGCAGTTCGATCGGAACCAATTGGACTTCGGAAACGACCTGGACGGCGACGGCGTCAACGAGCGGGTGGACGTCCAAGGCGTGGCATCGGTCGTGGGACGCGACAGCGTGACCGTGCCGGCCGGGAAGTTCCCTGATACGGTCCATCTCGAAGCCCGCATGATGCTGCGGATCACGCTGTCCGCCAACAAGCATGCGGTGACCGGAACAGATGTGATGAATGCCTGGTTCGCGAAGGGCGTCGGGATGGTCAAATATGTCGAGCGTCAAGAGTTGCCGCCGCTGCGGCGCGACCGAGGGCTGGTCAGCGAGATCCAGGAGGAATTGGTGGACTATCAGGTGAAGGGTCCGCTTCAGTCATTCGATCGGCGCGAATCCCCGCCGCAGGGTATTTTCGCTCACGACACGCGCGGTCATGAATTGCAGTAAGTAGTCGTCGCCTCCTGCCTTGGTCCCGACGCCGGACAGCCTGTGTCCTCCGAACGGCTGCCGACCGACCAGCGCCCCGGTAATCGGCCGGTTGATGTAGAGATTTCCTACATCGAACCGCTCCCTTGCGATCTGAAGATTCTTGGGGCTCCTCGAATAGACCCCACCGGTCAGCGCGTAGTCGGTTGCGTTGGCCATGCCCAGCGCCTGGGAAAAGTCCGGCGCCCGCATCACAGCCAACACCGGACCGAAGATCTCCTCCTGGGCCAACCGATGCTCGGGACGAATCTCGGCGATCAGGACCGGTCCCTGAAAATAGCCGGGCCCGGGCATGGCGCGGTCGATGATCAGGCGCCCCTCGTGTCGGCCGATCTCCACATAGTCTCGGACGGTCTTCAGCGCACGCTCGTCGATCATCGGCCCCATCCGTGATCCCGGGTCTTCAGGCGGGCCGATCGTGACGGCCAGGACGGCTTCGGTTAAGCGTTGCACAAACAGGTCGTGCACGGCCTCATGCACGATGACGCGCGAGCAGGCCGAACACTTTTGTCCCTGGTAGCCGGTGAACGAGGCGACGACGCCCGATACCGCTTCGTCGAGGTCCGCCGTCTCATCCACGATGATTGCGTTCTTCCCACCCATCTCGGCAATCACGCGCTTGACGTGCCGTTGCCCCTTCCTCACCTGAACCGCTTGACCGAGAATCCACAGCCCCGCGTCCTTTGAACCGGTGAAGGCAATCACGCCGACGTCGGGATGTTCCACCAAGACCCTTCCAAGGGCCGGACCGCCGGGCAACACCTGCAAGACACCAGCCGGTAGACCCGCCTCGGCAAGGATACGTCCGAGCAGACATCCGACCATCGGTGCCCGCTCGGAGGGTTTAAACAGCACAACGTTGCCGGTGACCAACGCCGCGGAGACCATCCCAGTCGGGATCGCCAGCGGGAAATTCCAGGGCGCGATCACCGCCGCAATCCCCCTGGATTGATAACTCTGATGGTTGAGCTCACCCGGCTCATGTCCCAGCCGCCGAGGGGCTCCCAACTGTTCCATCCGGTGCGCATAAAACAGCAGGAAGTCGATGGCTTCCGCCACATCCGCATCCGCTTCACGCCAGGGTTTTCCTTCCTCCAACACTTCCCAGGCCGCCAGCTCGTACCGCCTCTGCTTCATCAGGGACGCGGCCCTCCTCATGATACTCGCTCGCTCGGAAACAGGCGTGCCGCTCCATGGCGGCAGCCGCCGCTTCGCCTCCTCCATCACCGCGGACAGATCCGAAGGCAAGACCGTCGGGACGGTTCCCAAAATTTCATCGGGCCGGCTGGGATTCCTCACCACGAGGGGTGGACCGAGAGACGGCCCGTCCGAGACCCATGGGATGGAGACCGGTCCTCCAAGGCTACGGCGCACCGATTGAATCGCCGCCGCCATCGACGCGCGGACCGGCGCCAACGAGAAATCGGAATGGGGCTCATTCCGGAAGGCGACCGCTTCCGCTGCTGGCTCACGTGTCTCCTTTGAAAGGTGAACAGGCAGGTCCGGTTTGGCCAACAGCACATCGAGCGGTTGAGATTCGACGTATTCCTTCCGTAGGAACGATTCGTTTGAGGTATTTTCGAGCAGCCGTCTGACCAGGTACGCCATCCCCGGCAATAACTCGCCAACCGGCGTATATAGTCTGAGCCGCCGCCCCCGTTGAGTGACGGCAGCTTGAAGCGGCTCGGCCATGCCGTAAATCATTTGATATTCCCACGCATGGGCAGGAAGGTTCAGTCGGCTCGCGTAGGCCTCCGCATGGGCCAATGTACGCAGGTTGTGAGTACCGAAAGCCGGGCGAATGACTTGGTGGTGATCCAACAACATCCTGGTCAAGGATTCGTAGGCGACGTCGGTTTCGGATTTCTGGGTGAACAGCGGGATCGGCCACCCTCGCTGTGTGTACCGAATCCAATCAGAATCCCAGTAGGCGCCCTTGACGAGCCGGACCGTAATCGGCGTCCCTCGCTTCCGGCACCACGCAATCAGATCAGCCACATCCTGGACCGTGTTCTTGTGATAGGCCTGAAGCGCAAGCCCGGCATGGGGGAAGGCACGATAGGCCGGCTCGGACAGGAGCCGCATGAAGATGAACAGGGTGAGGTCCTTGAGTTCAGCCTGTTCCATGTCGAAGATGACGCCGGCCGAAATGGATTGGGCGAGGTCCAGCAGCGGCCGCAATCGATCGGCGACCGCCGCATAGCTGCCTTCCGGATCGATGGGGTCAAGTTGCGAATAGAGCGCGGAAATCTTAATGGACAACTGGGCGCGTGGAATGCCCCCGACATGACCCCGCTCAAGCAGGGGAGCGGCGGGCCAACCGACGGCGGTCTGGGCCAACTCACGCAACGCCGATAGGCACCGGTCTCGATAACGATCGGCTTCCACTTCCGAGACCGTCGCTTCCCCGAGCAAATCGACCGAGCAGGCGCGGCCATCCTTCCAGAGTTGCGTCAGGATCGGAGCGGCCTGCGACACCGTCGCACCGGCAATAAATGTTCCGGCCATCTGCTCGACCTGCTTGCGGAGCGACCGGGCGCCGAGTTTGGCCGCCACAGTCGAGCCGGCCATGAATTTCATGCCCCATTGGAACAGCCGGCCCAGGCGCTCCTGGTCGCTGAAGTATTCGTCCACCAGACGGACGACCTGTTCGTCATGACGCAACACCGGCAGGACATCGACAAATCGGAACAACTGGACCTTGAATTCCGGATCGTGCATGGCCCAATCCAGCAGACCTTGCGACCAGCGCTTGCGGTCGAACACCGTGGGTGCCGCTCCGGCCATACCTTGAGCCATGGCGGTTCCAATCTGATGAATCAACGGTTCGAGTGAGAGGGGATCGATCGACATCACAGCCCCCAGGCAGGATGAGGTGTTTGAAGCCCGTCCGACATTGCCGTTCCTGACGAGGCGAAGCAGGCGCTGGCAGATGCCAGGCCACCGGCCGCGAAAAACCGGAGGTACATTCGCTGGAATCGGGACCCATTGCTCCGCAGAATGCAATGGGGGCTTCGGTGTATTCGGGGCCGAGAACGAATCAGATGGCGGTGCATCCTTCGCCGAAGTAGAAAGGGCAATGTCGAACAGACTCCTGCCTTCAGTATACACCGACCCAACCAACGGGCCGAGCTCCGCCTTCGTATATTCTCGGGAAGAGATTGCGGGTAGAACGTCGGACCATCGGGTTTGATCGCAGAGGCGCCTGTGCCATTTCAATTCAACCGGAAGATCGCTTATGATGGGACTCGTCGCCAACGAATTCTTGATGAACCCGACCGTGCCGGTCCACCGCCGTGGCAAACGGTAGACCCACGCGGGACTATAGAGGTGGAGGAGCTTTCATGTCGCAGGAACACACAGAACAGCCGTCCGGAACGGGAGACGGGCCGGCCCGATCCAGCCTGATCCCTGGGGTAAAGTATGCCCTCGCCGTCAGCAGCGGGAAGGGTGGGGTCGGCAAATCCACGGTGGCCGTCAATCTGGCGGTCGCGCTCCGTCGGTCCGGCGCGACGGTGGGTTTGCTTGACGCCGACATCTACGGACCCAACATCCCGATGATGATGGGCGTGACCAAACCGCCGGAACAACGGGATGGGAAAATCTTGCCGGCCGAAAATCATGGGGTGAAGCTCATCTCGATGGGCTTTTTCGTCCCGGAGGAAACGGCGGTCGTGTGGCGAGGTCCAATGGTACACACCGCCATCCAGCAATTTTTCCGTGATGTGCAGTGGGGAGACCTGGATTACCTTCTCATCGATCTCCCGCCTGGGACGGGCGACGCCCAACTGACGCTGACTCAACTGGTTCCGCTCCGTGGCGCCATCACGGTGACCACCCCGCAGAATGTCGCACTGTACGACGTCCGTAAAGGCATCATGATGTTCCAGAAAGTCAACGTGCCGCTGCTCGGGTTGGTCGAAAACATGAGCCACTTCGTCTGCGGTCACTGCGGAGAGAAGACCGAGATCTTCTCGTATGGCGGAGGAGAGCGCGCCGCCCAGGCCATGGGCATCCCATTTCTCGGCCGCATCCCGATCGATCCCGCGATCCGCACCGGAGGTGACAGTGGGTTGCCAATCGTCGTGAGCCAACCGGACTCTCCCCAGACACAGGCATTTCTGGACATCGCCGCAAAGATCCGGGAGGAAGTGGAGCAAGCGCCATCGACGACGCCTCCTCCGCTGGAAAGTTTGCTGAAAAAGATCAAGGCGCCGTTTGGCAAAAGTTGACCGACATCAAGTTCACCTGGTCGATCAAGGAGAGGACAACATGGCAGAGTTCGTCAGGGTGGCGAGCACAGACGACGTCAAACCGGGCACGGGCATCGTTGTAGAAATGAACGACAAGGCCCTGGCTCTCTTTAGTATCGACGGCACCATCTATGCCATCGACAACACCTGTGTCCATCGGGGCGGCCCGCTGGGGGAGGGCGAGCTAGAAGGAGACATGGTGTCCTGTCCCTGGCATGGATGGCAGTATCACGTGAGGACCGGAGCCTGCGTGAACAATCCCTCGGCCAAGGTTGACACCTATCAGGTAAAGGTAGAGGGAACGGACATCAAAGTCCTACTGTAGCCTTACAACCTGCACACCATGATCATCCATTTTCCTACTTAACGAGAGGATCAACACCGTCATGAGTCACAATTCCCAGTCGCCCACACACATCGACCTGACCGAAACCTTCGTTCGGCTGTATGTCTTCTTGAGCCAATACCTCGATCGCTGCCTGGACGAAGGGCTCAGGCGGAGCTATCCCGAGGAGGAGCTCCAGAAGCATCTCGCCGACACCAGGGCGCACCTCCTCGATATCATCTCGATCAATCCGGTGGTCCGTCAAAAGGTCGAGGCCGAATGCGAAGAGATCCTCCGCCTTGGCGGGGTCTGCCTCCGGGAAGGCAAAACCAAACCGAATGCCGGCGAGCAGGTTCAGGCCTCCCGGACCATGCTGAAAAACAAGGTGATCGCGCTGAGCGATTTGCTGGCGGTGTTCCGCGCCGTGTGATTCATGCCCGAGGCGGTCGTGACCCAGTATCAGGTGGCCGGCCTGGACGAGCGAGAACGAGGCTTCAATCGGACAGTCGAGGTCCGTCGGGACGGTGACCGGCACCGCGCGCTGCTTCGCTACGAACAGCTTCACCTCTCCACCTCCTGGCATCCGACGCATGACGAGACGCTCGGCGAGTTGCTACAATTATTACAGGACCGCGGCTATCGCCAGCTCAAGTATCGCGCAATCTTTCGCGGCGACACCTATTTGGGCAACCAGGAGACCTGGAGCGAGCACCCGGATCCCCCGCAGCCTGCCGAACCTTCGAGTTGGTTTTCGAGGCTGATCAAACGGCTGGGTTTTCCTGGTTATTAAAAGGATGGATGAGGCTGATTCCCACCACCGCATTGACGCAATCCGGCCGACGCCTCCCGGACTGGTTCAAGGTGCGTCTGACGACCGGCCCCGATTATCAGGAGGTCCGGCACATCGTGGACCGGTTAGGACTGCACACGATCTGCGAAGAGGCGCGCTGTCCGAACCGCTGGGAATGCTGGAATCACCGCACTGCCACCTTTCTTATTTTGGGCGATATCTGCACCAGGCGATGTCACTACTGTTCAGTCGGCACCGGCAGACCGCTCCCGATCGATCGAGACGAGCCGGGCCGTGTGGCGGAGGCGGTGCACGCCATGGGACTTCGCCATGCCGTGATTACTTCGGTCAATCGTGATGAGCTCCCCGACGGAGGCGCTTCGATCTTCGCTGAGACGATCCGCTCCGTTCGGCGACTCACCCCGACCTGCGCGATCGAAGTCCTGATCCCGGACTTCGAAGGCAACGAGGCGGCACTCCAGACTGTGCTCGACGAGCGCCCGGACATTCTCAACCACAATATCGAAACGGTCAGGCGGTTGTTTCCCTCCATTCGGCCGCAGGGCAAATACGACCGGTCTCTCAATTTACTGGATCGCGCCAGCCGGTTGGGCGCCAGAACCAAGTCCGGCGTGATTGCAGGAATGGGTGAGACCGCCGACGAAATCCGCGAGGTGATGCGCGATCTGCGCTCGGTCCGCTGCGAGATCCTGACGATCGGACAGTATCTCCAGCCGAGCGCGCAGCATCTGCCGGTCGCTCACTTTTACCATCCTGACGACTTTGCCACCTTCAGAGACGACGCCTATGCGATGGGCTTCACACATGTGGAATCGGGGCCGCTGGTACGTAGCTCCTATCATGCGGCGGAACAGGCAAGCCACTCCCACATCGATGCCGGCAAGGCCACCTGACCAACGCGACGATCGCCCGGCTCCCATCCCGTTCAACCTCGGTGACAGTGATTCCCGGCTTCGCGCAAAATTGACTCTCCACGACACCGTCACTATAATCACCTCATCATCGTTCCTGTCGTTGTTCGATTTCGCTCCAGCGTTACGCTCCAATCGTTGCGATTGACGCCGATGATCCCGCGTCCGAAAGCTCCCTTCACAGAACGGCTTCGGAAACTCCGTCCTCAGTTGGCGCATGCCTTTGCGGTTCATCCCGAGGGACGCCTGCTATCACGGGAGGATGAGGCGCTGCTCGAACGGTTGGCCTCGACCATCATCGATCGCCGCATGGCGATGCCGGCGCTGTTGTTTTTCGAGTCGATGGGCCCGATGAATTTTCTCGGCAGTCAGGTCCTTCATTTCCTCACGCCTCTCCTCAACCTTGCCTGTCATGCGGCGGAGTTCGACCACGCCGCCCGCCTGCTGGAACGCCGCGACACGATCCCCCGCTTGATTGCGCTCATCGAGGCCAAGGCTTCGGTCGCCGCGACCCGATGACGGAGCGGCCGTCCACTCACCTCGCCGCGGACCTGCCGCTGTCCGTCATCATCGCCACGGATTGCGGCAGCACCACTACCAAAGCCATCCTCATTGAAAAAATCGGACAGGAATACCGGCAGACGTTCCGGGGCGAGGCTCCGACCACGGTAGAAGCCCCATTCGAGGATGTCACCCGAGGAGTCCTGAACGCGTTTGCCGAACTCGAGGAGCTATCCGGGAGAAGGATTCTGGACGGCGACCGCCTCATTATTCCGAGCCGGGTGGAGTCCGACGGCGCGCGAGTCGGCGTGGACATCTATGTCTCGACCAGCAGCGCGGGGGGTGGATTGCAGATGGTCGTCACCGGCGTGGTCCGCAGTATGACCGGAGAAAGCGCACAGCGTTGTGCCCTCGGAGCCGGCGCCATCGTGATCGACGTCCTGACCTCCAACGACGGCCGGCTGCCGCACGAAAAGATCGAGCGGATCCGTTCGCTCCGGCCCGACATGATTCTGATGGCCGGCGGAACCGACGGCGGCACGGTAAAGCACGTGGTCGAGATGGCCCAGTACGTCTCCGCGGCCGAGCCACGCCCCCGGTTTGGCAGCGGCTTCACGCTGCCCGTCGTCTATGCGGGGAACCAAGACGTCCGCCCACAGGTTCAGGACCTGCTCGGAACCAAGACCGCCCTCGTGCTCGCGCCGAACATCAGGCCGAGGCTCGAAGAAGAGCATCTCGCGCCCGCGCGGGACAAGATCCACGAGTTGTTCCTTGAACATGTCATGAAGGAGGCGCCGGGCTACCGCAAGTTGATCGAGATGGCCGGCGCACCCATCATGCCGACACCGGCCGCCGTCGGTCTCATCATGGAGAAAATCGCCAAGCGCCAGCAGATCAATCTGCTCGGCGTTGATATCGGAGGGGCCACGACGGACGTGTTTTCCGTCTTTGATGGCATGTTTAACCGCACGGTGAGCGCCAATTTGGGTATGTCCTACAGCGTCTCCAATGTGCTGGTCGAGGCCGGCATTTCGAACATTATGCGCTGGGTGCCTTTCACGATCGACGAGCAGACACTGCGGAACCGGATCAAGAACAAGATGATCCGGCCGACGACCATCCCACAGACGCTGGATGAGCTCATGGTCGAGCATGCGATCGCCAGAGAGGCATTGCGGCTCGCTCTGGTCCATCACAAGTCACTCGCAACCGGCCTCAAGGGCATTCGCCAGCAACGCACGATTTCGGATATCTTCGAGCAGCGGCAGACCGGCCGTTCATTGATCGACATGCTGCGACTCGACCTGATCGTCGGGAGCGGCGGCATTCTGTCCCACGCCCCGCGTCGCGTGCAGTCCATGCTCATGATGGTGGATGCCTACGAACCGCTGGGGTTCACGATGCTGTCCGTGGACAGCATCTTCATGATGCCGCATCTGGGCGTGCTCTCCACGGTCAACGAACAGGCGGCGACCGACGTGTTCCTGCGCGACTGCCTCATCTATCTCGGCACGTGTGTGGCACCCATCGGACAGGGGAGAACGGGAGAGACGTGTGCCGACTATCGCATTACGTTCTCAGACGGTCGGTCACCCGAATCCGGACGTCTGGCATTCGGCGAGCTGATCCTGATCCCCTTAGCGCACGAGCACCCGGCGACCATCGCGCTGATGCCGGATCCCTTGTGCGATGTCGGGCAGGGGAAGGGACAGCCGGTCACCCGAGAGGTCCGGGGAGGGATCGTGGGGCTCTTACTCGACGGCCGGGGGCGGCCGTTGCAATTGCCCTCGGACCCATCGATCAGGCAGGCCCAGTTGGAACGATGGTCTCGCACGTTGGATCTCTATCCCGCCGCATCATGGCACACGCTTACACTCCAGGCCTAACGGTCACCGAGCAGGCGAGGGTGCGGCGGCGGCGCCTGCTGCCGCTCGCCGGGACGGTCATCGTACAGGCGGGACAACAGGTAGCCGCCAAACAGGTCGTCGCGCAGACCAGCCTCCCCGGTAAGGTGTATCCGGTCAACGTTGCCAACCAACTCGGCATCGCTCCGGATGAGATCCTGCACTATCTCACCAAGCACGTCGGCGACCCGGTGCAAAAAGACGAGATCGTCGCCGAGAACAAGCCGCTCTTGAAATGGCTCAAGATGGAGATTCCGTCTCCGATCGGCGGAACGGTCGATTCGGCCTCGCCGATCACCGGACAGATCCTGCTGCGGGAACCTCCGCTCGTGCTCGATTTGCTGGCCTATTTGGATGGTGTCGTCGCCGAAGTCCACGGTCGTGAAGGCGTTACCATCGAAGCCGTTTGCACGCTGGTTCAGGGCATCTTCGGGGTCGGCGGAGAAACCTGGGGGCCGATCGTCATGGGTGTGTCCTCGCCCGATGAATCGCTGTCCGCCGAACGGTTGACCCCTTCGATGAAAGGCTGCGTGGTTGTCGGCGGCTCGTTTCTGTCCTACGAGACGATGAGGCGCGCGAAGGAGTTGGGGATCATCGGATTAGTGGTCGGGGGAGTGCACGACCAGGATATTCGGAGCCTCCTCGGGTACGACCTTGGCGTGGCGATCACGGGAACTGAGCGGATCGGCTTCACGTTGATCCTCACGGAGGGATTCGGGACCATTCCAATGGCCGCCCGCACCTTCGCCCTCCTGTCCAAGTCTGAGGGTCGGCAAGCCTCCGTATCGGGCGCCACACAAATCCGCGCCGGCGTCATCCGGCCGGAAATCATCATCGCCCAAGGGTCGGACGACGGGTTCCGCAATGGATCGGACGATCTCGGGTCGAAGGAGGGAATTCAGATCGGCGATCACGTCCGGATCATTCGAGATCCGCTGTTCGGCCGAATCGGCGAGGTCTCGGCCTTACCCTCCGAGCCCTCTAGGATTGCGACGGAAAGCCTGGTCCGGGTTCTCGGCGTCAGGTTTTCCAATGGCGAAGAGGCTTTCATTCCACGGGCCAACATCGAGGTTATTGAAGGATAACATGAGGTTTTTCGCCAGTACGATATCGGTCCTGATCATGGTGCAGACCGCCGCGCTGTCCGCACCGATCGCACAGGGGCTTGCCGCGATGGAATCAACCCTGCCGATACCCCAACAGGTCCAGGCCTTTGACACGCCCAGCGACGGCGGCGGTCGTATCACGGTACTCTGGGCTCCCTCGCCTGGAGACGGCCCGGATCTGCACTACCAGGTGTTGCTCCAGGAGGGACCGCCGCCCGCAGACCCAGCCAAGATGAAGGTCATTGCGGAATTTCCCTCGAATACCCACCATGTCAAAGATGCCAACCAGCCCTGGTGGACCAGCCGCGACGGAACCGGCTCTCATCTCTACCAGATCCGCAGCGGCAGAGGGGTCGAGATCAAGAACGGGATGCCCTATTCGATTGCGGTCGCATCGGTGCAGGGCGGGCAGCGAGCGTTTGCGCCGCCCGTACGGGCGATCGCATCGCCCAATTGGTTCAACTGGAATGCGTTGAATAATCTCGTCATCGCGCTCTCGTTCGGTCTGCTCGTCCTCTTTGCAATCCGGAGGGCGCACCGGAAACCGATCTTTCTCCGCTATATCCCGGGCCTGGACGCCGTGGACGAGGCGATCGGGCGGGCCACCGAACTGGGAAAGCCGGTCATGTACCTGACCGGCGCGCATGACATGAGTGATCCGTCCACGGTTGCGGCGGCTGTCATTCTTGGACGCGTGGCGACCCGCACCGCGGCCTACGAGACCGATCTCATGGTCCCCCATCGCAACCCGATCACGATGGCCGTCTGCCAGGAAATCACTCGACAGGCCTATTTTGAAGCTGGCAAGCCGGATCTCTTCCGCGAAGACGCCAACTTCTTCATCACTGCCGATCAGTTCAGCTACACCGCCTCGGTGGACGGCATCATGCTTCGGACCAAGCCGGCCGCCAACTTCTTCATGGGTGCATATTTTGCCGAAGCCCTCCTGTTGACAGAAACCGGCGCCAGCACCGGTGCTATCCAGATTGCCGGCACCGATTCCGATCACCAGTTGCCGTTCTTTGTGACCACCTGCGACTACACTTTGATCGGCGAGGAACTCTACGCCGCCAGCGCGTATCTTTCTCGGGAACCGGTACAGGTCGGCACGTTGCTGGGGCAGGATATCGGGAAACTCACGGTGCTGAGCTTGATTGCAATCGGCAGCATCGCCGCCACCCTCAAGCTGGGATTCGGCGTCGAATGGGCGCACCTCTTGCTCGATGCCCTGCGGGACGTGAAATGAATCTGCTCCGTCGCCAACTGCCGCTCTTGGTCGCGATGATCACCGGCCTCCTCTTCGCCGGACAATATTACGTTCCCCATCCGGCCTCCGAGGAGATGCTCACCGCCGTCACAAAGTGGATGCAGATCATCGGCGGCTTTGCCTTGATCCTCGGCATCACCAGCCTGTTCACCGTCCATGCGACCAAGATCCGTCGCAAAGAGGCCGGCTGGGGGTACAGCGTCATTCTCTACGCCGGGATACTGGGCACGGTGGCGATGGGGCTCTGGTCGGAAGGCAAGGAAGCGGTCGAGGGAGCGACGACGGCATTCGGATGGGTCTACAGCTACATGATGGTGCCGCTGCAGGGGACGATGTTCTCGTTGCTGGCCTTTTTCATCGCCTCGGCCGCCTACCGCTCCTTCCGAGCCCGCAGCCGCGAGGCGGCCGTGCTCCTGACCGCGGCCGTGATCGTCATGATGGGGCGGGTGCCCTTGGGCGAGTACCTGATTCCGATCAGCGGCGACCTCTCGCAATGGATCTTGAACGTGCTGAACGCCTCGGTGCGTCGGGCCATTCTCATCGGTGTGAGCCTCGGGGCCGTTGCCCTGTCCTTCAAAATCATCTTCGGCATCGAGCGCTCATACCTGGGGGGTGGGAAGGAATGACGTTCACGGTTCACCGTTGGTTGGCCCACGAAGAAGCCGACCAGTTCACGTTTCACGATTCACGAATCACGGTCTCCTGATGACATTCGCGGAACGAATGTTGGCCATCGATCGCCGGATCATTTTTGTCGTGATCGGCCTGTGCACCCTGCTGCCTCTCCTCTATCCGGTGGGGCTCCCGATCAGAATCTCCCCGGAGGTCAAGGGCATCTACGACTACATCGAAGCGATGCCGGAAGGCTCCGTGCTCCTCCTGTCGCTCGACTTCGACCCGGCCTCGAAGCCGGAACTGTACCCGCAGGCGGTCTCCATTTTGCGTCATGCGTTCAAGAAAAACCTTCGTGTGGTGGCCATGACCCTCTGGGTGACCGGCACCGGCATGGCGGACCAGGTGGTCACACAGATCGCCAAGGAGGCAGGCAAGACGAACGGCCGGGACTACGTCTTCCTTGGCTGGAGTCCGGGTGGCAGCGCGGTCATCATCAATTTGGGACAAGATCTGTACACGACGTTCCCCACCGACTACGGCGGCCGCCCTACCGAGGGCCTGCCGGTGCTCGCCGGAGTCCGGAATCTCCGCGACATGGACTATGCCGTCTGTCTTGGTGCAGGCAATCCCGGAGTCGGCGAATGGTACGTGTTCGGCAAAGATAAGTATAAGTTCGAGCTGGGAGGAGGATCGACCGGCGTGATCGCGCCGGGCCTGTATCCCTTACTGAGGAGCGGTCAGATTAATGGGCTCATCGGTGGCCTCAGGGGAGCGGCGGAATACGAGAGCCTGATCGGGCAGAAGGGGAGGGCCGTGGCCGGGATGGACGCGCAGTCGGCCACGCATCTTGCCATCATCGTGCTCGTGATCATCTGCAACCTGTTCTATTTTTCTCTGCAGCACAAGCGCAGGCAGAGCGATCTGCGCTGATCCGTCGAAAGGAGCCTGACGCGTGTCGTTCGAGATGCTGTTCGGGGCCTGGGTCGCGACGGGGTTGACCCTGTTCATCATGACCTTCCTCTATCAGGATAACCCGTTGTTCAAGGCGGCTGAACATCTCTACGTCGGCGTCTCGGTGGGGTACGAGATCGTCAAGGCGACGGATATTGTTCTGTTGCGCTTGATCATCAAGCCGATCGCGGAAAACGGCGAATGGTCGCTGTTGATCCCGGTCGGCATCGGCCTGCTGATGTTGACCCGTTACGTGCCGAAGGTCTCCTGGCTCTCTCGCTATGCCTTCGCCTTCATCGTCGGAGTGGGAGCGGGATTGGCGATCCCGCGCACGATCTCCTCCTTCATCCTCAAGCAGATCGAGGATACCGTTCGTCCGCTGTTGACTCTCGACGCCGTGGACGGGATCAGCTTCTCTCTGAGCCTGTTGAATCCAGCCAGCAATCTGAACGCCGTGATCATTTTGGTGGGCGTCGCCAGCGTCCTGTACTATTTTCTGTTCACCGTCGAACATGCGGGGCTGGGGCGCGCCGTAGCCCGCATAGGGATCCTATTTCTCATGATCTCCTTCGGCGCGGCCTTCGGCTACACGGTCATGGCTCGCATGTCGCTCTTGATCGGCCGGCTGACCGATCTGATCGAATTCGCTTCTCCCGCTTATCACTATGCCAGCCTCTGGCTTGCGGCCGCGACGATCGCCACACTCGCCCTGCGCGCGACCAGACGGAAGGATGTTCCGCCTTCCCATTGAGGTTCCGACTTGGTTGCGGGCCCGCGCACCCCTCGGGTAGAATGCATCCGCGGATACGTCAACAGCGAGGCTGTACGCGATGGATACGTCCTCAACGACCAAACCGGACCGGGTTCAGAGCCATCCGGTGCTCCGGAACCTGCAATACTCGCCGATCAAGGAACAGGACGAACAGTACATCGTCCTCTGGGATCCGTCCGGGGTCAGCATCGAGAGGCTCGTGCTCCCGCTGAACTACTTCTTCGTCGTCCAGCACTTTGACGGACAGCATTCGCTTGACCAGATTGGGGCACTGTACCTGAATCGCTTCGGCGAGTTCCTGTTGCCGGAAAGGTTGCACCGGCTGGTGGTGGAGCTCGAAGCCAAGCTGTTTTTGGAGGGGCCCGCATCGGAAGCGGCCAAGGAAGCCCGCCGCAGAGCGTTCCGACAAGGTCCCGTCCGCCGCGCCGCTCATGCTGGAAAGAGCTATGAGGCGGAGGGATTTAAACTGCGCCGGCAGATCGAAAGTTGGTATCAATCGAAGGAAGGCCCCGAGCAGAAACCTTCTCCCAACAAGGGGAAACGTATCAAGGGACTGGTGGCTCCGGCCTATGATCTGAAACAGGCCGGTCCGATTTACGCGTGGGCCTACAAGGAGCTCAATGAGGCGGAGAGCCCGGATGTCTTTGTGCTGCTGGCCCCCTGCCACGCCGGGATGGACTCCCTGTTCGCCTTCACGGACAAGGACTTCGAGACTCCGCTCGGAACGGTGCCCGTCAACAAACCAATGCTCGAACACTTACAGCGGCACGGCGAGGAATTCTTCACCGACGACGCAGCCCATGAGCAGGAGCATGCGCTGGAATTTCAGCTTCCTCTCCTGCTGGACGCGGTCGGCAAGCAAAGGCCTTGCACGATCGTGCCGATCCTCTGCAGCTTTTCGGCCCAGGATCTGAAAGAGCCCACGGTCAGGACCGGCATCGACCGCATCGTGGACCTTCTCCGTCATGCCTCATCCGAGGCCGAGGTCGAGCCCTGCGTGATCGCCAGTGCCGACCTCGCCCACATCGGTATGCGGTACGGCGATGCGGCCCCGCCGACGGACTTTTCATTCCACCGCTGCATGCAACAGGACCTGGCCATGTTGAAGTTCGTGGAGGATCTCAAACCGGAGGAGTTCGCGTCATTCATTCAGCAGGAAGGGGACAGTCGGCGCATCACCGGGTTCGCGCCCATCTACAGCCTGCTGCGAATGATCACGGCGGAGTCGGGACAGGTCCACCGCTACGACCGAGGGATTACCGACCAATACAATAGCACGGTGACGTACGCCAGCATGGCCTTCTTCTGAATTGCCCATCGTTATTCGTCATCCGTCAGCCGGCCGGAGCGGTGTTCTCATTCCGCTCGATTGACCTATGACGAGTGACGAATGACGCTTGCTCGCTACTCCTTTACCGTGATCGTCATCGAAATCGGTTCAAGCGGATTGTCGGCCTGATCTCGCGCCAGCGCCACGATCTTGTCCACGACCTCCATCCCACGGAACACCTCGCCGAAGACGGTATAGGTCCGGTCCAACCCGCTGTTCTCGCCGACCGAAATGTAAAACTGCGATCCACTGTCGTTGAAATCACGCGTGCGGTTGTTTTCTCGAGGCATCTTGGCCATGGCGACGGCGCCCCGCTTGTGGGGGCGATCGTTCGGCTCGGGAGGCAGAAAATAGCCTGGGCCTCCCGTTCCATGCTTCGTACGATCCTGGCTCTTACTCAACGGATCGCCGCCTTGAATGATAAAACCCGGTACCACACGATGGAAAGTCGTTCCATTGTAGAAACCCATCTTAGCCAAATTGATGAAGTTCTCCACGTGTCGCGGGGCTTCATCCGGATAGAATCGGATCTTGATCTCGCCGAACTTGGTTGTAATCGTCACGCGTGGATCTTTCTTCTCGAATCCAAGTGTCGCCATGGTCAGACTCTAGCGAAGTCGCAAGCCAATCTGCAACCGGTTCTCCACAGGATCATCCGGACAGTCCGTCTCCTGGTCTGATCCACCACCACAGCAGTCCTCCGAGGCAGGCGGCGCCGGCGGCGACGCCGAGCGCCACAGCCCAGCCGAACTGGTCCGCCAGCCAAGGGGTCAGGGTCGGGGAGAGGCTTCCACCCAGGTTCGCCCCCGTATTCATCAGGCCGGAGAGGGTTCCGGCGTAGGGCGGAGCCAGATGGACAGTGGAGGACCAGTAGGCTCCCACGGTGAAGTACAAGCAACCGGCCCCAAAGGAGAGCCAAAGCACGGCCGGAAGCGGATGGTCCACCCACGCGCCCAGCGCGATCGACGCACCGGATAGTCCCATTCCGCCCATGCCGGTCAAACACCGGGCCTTTGTGACGCCCAGAGGGAGGGTGAGCCGATCCGTGAGCCACCCACCGATCGGACAACCGACCAGCATCGCCAAGAACGGAGCCGTCGCAAACGCCGCGCCGCGTAACTCCCCGAATCCACGAACGTTCACCAAATACAAATAAAACCAGCTCATGTAGACATAGGCCACATAGCCGAGACACGCATAACTGCCGACGAGCCACCAGACCGTCGGAGTCCGCAGGATCCGCCGCCAGGGTGTCGTGCCAGGTGACACGGTCGCCGGTCGGCCTTCGAGAATGACCCGGAGTTCCGCACTGTTGATCCCCGGATGATCACGCGGATGGTCTCGCGCATACCAGTACCAGAACAGCGCGACCATGAGGCCGAGCCCGGCGGAGAGATAGAAGACGGTCTGCCACCGCCAATTCACCATAATCCAAGCGCTGAGAGGCGGCGTGAGGGCGGCTCCGACGCCGATACCGCCGATCGCAACGCCGATCCCCAGCGCCTGCTCTTTCTGAGGCAACCAGTCGGCCACGGCACGGGTGAAATTCGGCAAGGCGGCCGATTCTCCGATGCCGAGGAGGAACCGTGCCGCCACCAACGAGAGCAGAACGCCGACACCCGAGGCGATGCCGATCACGGGAGCGGTCGCCGTCAGAGCGGTCCAGACCGACCACCAGATGACCGCACCGGCCAGCACACGCCTCGCGCCCCAACGGTCTCCCAACCATCCGCCGGGAACCTGACAGAGCGCATAGCCCACAACAAAGGCCGAGAACACGTACCCCATTTGCTGATCCGTCAACCCGAACGCAGGCATCATTTGCCTGGCGGTCACGGAGATGTTCACTCGATCCACGTAGGTGACCACGCTGATCGCGAAGAGCAAGGCGAGAAGGCGCCAGCGCACGTTCGTGGGGGACTCGGTAGGCGTTGACGGAGAAACCTCGGGGTTGACGGGACTCTTCATCGGGAATCAGGTTGAGGAGGCATTATAGTGGTCACGGCGGCGATGCTCCAGCGGAAGCTTTGAGATTCGACCAGGTCCCGCGAATGCGCGCCGCGATGGCAGCGAGAGAATTGGATTTCCCATCACCCTTTCAGTACTATGAGAAAAAGGGAGCCATACGTCCCACCTGAGCATTTGTCGATGCGCCGTATTCTTCGATTCGTCGTTTTGTCGCTGGTGGCGGGTATGCTGCTCGCCATCGCGAGCCTCTTCCTGGTCCGTTCCACAACCGGACGCGACTACGTCAAAGAGTTCTTCGTCCACCAAATCGAACAGAATATCGGTCGCAGGTTGGAGGTGGGGATGGTCCGCATCGTGCTGTTCCCGGGCATCCATCTCGACCTGCGCGATGTGACCATCTATGAACCGGACGGCCGTCAGGTGTTCGTCACGGCCCAGCGAATTGACACGGTGCTTCGCCTGCTCCCGTTGCTCCGGCGCCAGGTCATCGGCAAACGTCTCGTCATTGAAAAGCCGGAGATCACGTTACGTCGCACGGCACCGAGTTCATGGAACATCGCGACGATCGCTTCGGCTGCCGGCACCACCTCGACCGGTCACAAGCCCGGGGATTGGCTGATGTTCGTCAACGAAACCACGGTTCAACAGGGCACGCTGCGGCTGATCGATGAAGCCCGTCCGGATGGAACACGAACGATGCAGTTACAGGATGTCACCGCGTCGTTCATGGTCCGTCCGGAGTTACAACGGGCCGAAGTTGGACTGACAGCCCGGCTACAGAGCGACCCTGGGGTCGCATCCCTGTCATTGACCGGCACTGTCGGCCAAACCTCGCCTTCCGTCGGATTCGGGTTGGACAACCCACGTCAAACCGGCCCACTGTATCAATTCGATGGGCTCATGCAAGCCGACCACCTTCAGATTCGACAGATAGCCGACCTCTTGGGACCCAGGCCGATTCCGCAGGAACTGGCCGGTGCACTCAACGTCCAAGGTCGCCTCCGAGTTGTCCCTGGCGTGAGCGGTTATGACATGCTGTTTCATGAGGTCACGGCACGCTTGGACAAGCTCGCCCTGACCGGACGAGCCAGCCTCGCCGGAGTCCTGTCCCCCCAGCCGACGGTATCCATCACATTCAGCGCCTCTCCCGTCAAGCTTCAGGATCTCGTAACCTATGTGCCGCTGCGCTGGATCCATCCGGAGATCCAGGCCGTCCTGGCGGAACGCGAAGTCGACGGCACCGTGGAGGTCGCGAATGCCACGGTGACCGGCTCACCCGATCCCAACCCGCAATTCGGCATCACGGGAGAGTTTCGCATCCGCGAAGGGAGAGCGCTCCTCGGAACAGACCGCGTGCTCACGCAACATCTGACAGGCACCGTGTTCGTCGACGCCGGACGCATCCGCATTCCGGCCTTTTCCGGAGACTACGGAGCCCTGCACATCAGCCAGGGCAAGGCATTGGTCTCATTTCTTGACGCGGGTCCTTGGCTGGAGTTGGATCTCACCGGGGACATGACAGCGGCGGATCTCGTCGGGTATCTGGCCACCTCGCTTCGCGCTCCCGGCGTTTCTCGGTTCCTGACCTCGATTCGAAATATCCAAGGCTCGGCGGTCCCGACGTTTCGTTTGGTCGGCGCCCTCAACCAGCCAGGCGGGATCACCTTCGTCGGAGGGGAGGTGAGAGCTGACGACCTCAGCTTTGACACGCCGACAGTGCCGCAGCGCGTGCAACATGTGACCGGCCTCGTCCGATATTCGCAAAGCGGGACGGAATTCGATGCAGTCGCCGGACAAGTGGGCTCAACCACCTTCCGTGTCCATGGGACCGTGACAGCCGGAGCGACCGGCGCCTTTCAGGATCTCTCGATCCAGACCAAAGGCGAGATAGCAGAGTTGGCACCGCTCATGCCTGGTCAGGTCGCGCAGATGACGACCAGACTCATGCAGGGCCCGGTGTCGCTGTCGATCATCCTGTCCGGTCCGGCCGAGAAGCCGCGCCTGCGCGCACAGGCTCACCTGGCAGATGCGCTGCTCCGCCTGCCCTGGATCGGTGAAAAGCCGTCCGGTATTCCTGCATCGGTGGAACTCGAAGGGGAACTCGCCCCCCGCGGTTTCACGATCACACAGCTCGACGCGGTGCTCCCTCCGACGCGGATCGGCGTCAAGGGGAAGCTGGTGTTCGGCCGTCGATTCAGCATCGATGTGTCGCTGGCGACCGGTACGGTTGCCCTCTCCGGGTTGCCGGAATGGTTGAACCGAGGCGGCCTCGAAGCGGGACAAGTGGAGGTCTCTCTCGATGTCAAAGGGGCTCAGCCTGACTGGTCCACATGGCGGACAACCGGCTGGATCGCGTTGACGAACGGCTTGATGCATCTGAAGGGTGTGGACGGTCCGATTCAAGATCTCTACGCCCGTATCAGACTGGTGCGGGATGGGGCGGAACTCAAGCAGTTAAGTTTTAAACTCATGGACAGCGACCTATCGCTCTCCGGCCTCGTGCGCAACTGGAACACCAAGCCGACCATGACGGCCAAGATCGAATCGTCGCACTTGGATCTCGATCTCATTATTCCCAAAGAAGGTCGTTCGCCGATTCGCGACCTGTTGGAATACCTGGCAGCGACAAGCCAGGTGACAGCCACCGCGTCGATTGAACGGGGTGTGTACAAACAATTTCGTGTCGGCGGGCTGTCGGGTCGCATCAACATCGATAACGGCATCCTCGACATCGATCGCGTCAACGCTCGCTCGGAGGGCGGACACCTCACGGGACGCTTGGTCGTTCACCTTCCCAAGGACGATCCGGCCGAAGCCGAAGCCTCGTTTCGGGTGGCCGGCGTCCCCTTTGAAGAAATTTCGCATCTGCTCGGGGTGCGCGACCATTTCATCACCGGAGAGATGCGGCTCACCGGCACACTCCGCGGCCATGGACGCAACCCACACGGCATGCTTCCGACTTTATCCGGAGACGCTGAGGTGCTCGTCACCGACGGACGGATCTTCAAATCACAGAAACGCGCCTTGTGGAAAATCCTGAGCATTCTCAATCTCCCCGCCGTGCTCCAGAATCAGATCGACCTTGAAAAGGACGGATTGCCGTTCGACAGGCTCACTACGTCCCTCGTCATACAGAACGGCCGCCTCGACAGCGATCGGTTGGTCCTGGACAGCCCCGTGGTCAAGATCAGCGGCGCCGGTCATTACGACCTTCCGACGGATCAACTCGAGATGGTGTACGCCGTCAGCCCGTTCGGCTCCTATTCCAAGTTGGTCAGAACCATTCCGCTGTTCGGGCGTCTCTTTGCCGGCGACCGGACAGGGATTGCCACTGCCTTCTTTCAGGCCAGAGGTTCCATGGACGATCCGGAGGTCACCTATCTGCCCATGAAATCCTTCGGAGAGGGCCTCTCTAGCCTGGCGTCACTGGCCTACGATGTTCTGCGTAATACGTTCAAAATGCCGAAAGACTTCATCATCGGATCCGGAGAGGCGGTCCCCGCCCCGTCGTCGGAGATCGACGCACCGAGCAGCGTTCCCGACGGCAACTTGTATTGACCCCCCCTGCGTGCTAGCATCCACCTGGTTCTGATTTTCAAAGACGCGTACACATGTCTCACGAACGGACACCCTCCATGAACGCCGGTGCAACGCTGTTCTACGCCGCCAGCGAAACCGATTCGAACCTCTACTATGCGACCCGATTCATCGCCCCGGATCCGTTCCTCTATGTCGATGTCAAAGGTGAACGCCTGCTCGTCATGAGCGATCTGGAAATGGATCGAGCGCGACACCAGGCCAAGGTGGACCAAGTTCTTTCCTACTCAGAACTCGAGCGACGCGCCCGCACGGAGCCCGCCCAGCAGCCAGGACCGATGGACGTTGCCCATGTGCTGCTCCGTGAGCGGGGAGTGGACCAAATTCTCGTGCCGTCAAATTTTCCATTCGGTCACGCTCTCCGGCTACAGGAATTGGGGTACCGTGTGCAGACCAAGAAGGATCCCTTTTTCGAACAACGGGTGATCAAGTCAGCCGAGGAAGTCGCGCACATCGAAGCCTCCCAGCGCGCTACGGAAAAGGCGGTGACCGCTGCTCACGATCTGCTCCGCCGGTCAACCGTACTGGACGGGATGCTCTGGTTCGAGGGTGAACCGCTCACGTCCGAACGGGTAAAAAAACTGATCAACGTGAGGCTCATGGAAGACGACTGCGTCGCGCAACATACCATCGTGGCGGGCGGCGAGCAGGCCTGCGATCCACACGACGAAGGCAGCGGCCCGCTGCCGGCGGACCGGAGCATCATCTTCGACGTGTTCCCGCGATCCGCAGCCTCCCGCTATTTCGCCGATATGTCGCGAACCGTCGTGCGGGGAACCGCGTCGCCGGTGCTGCAGCGGTTGTACCAAACCGTCCTCGATGCACAAGAAGAAGCGATCGACTCTATCCGCGATGGAGCCGACGGGGCGAAGATCCACCAGCGAATTTGCGAACGCTTCGACGCGGCGGGGTATCGCACCGGCCTCGTTCACGGGCGCATGCAGGGATACTTTCACGGCACGGGCCATGGGGTCGGATTGGACATCCATGAAGCGCCAAGGATCAGCCGCAATGGGTCGACGCTCCAGGAAGGCCATGTGGTCACGGTGGAGCCGGGACTCTACTATCCCGGCCTCGGCGCCGTACGGATCGAAGACATGGTCCTTGTGACCTCCGACGGCTGCCGCAACCTCACGCACTATCCCAAGGTGTTGCAGCTCGACTAATGTCCTGAGTCTGAAATGCGTGGAGTAAGTCCAGGGCATAAAGTCGCTATCAACCAAGCAGTTGGCTGCTAGAATTATCATGCGAACTTCAGACTCAGGACACTAGATTCGGCTATGCGCCTGACCTTTCGTCTGCTCCGGTTCAATCCCGAAACCGGCGACCCCGCTTCCAGCCAGGACTTTCGTCTCGACATCCACCGCGGTATGACCGTGTTGGAAGCCTTGATCCGCATCAAGAACGAGCTCGACGGCACGTTGAGCCTTCGCTATTCCTGTCGGTCGGCCATCTGCGGTTCCTGCGCCATGGATATCAACGGGTCCGAGAAGCTCGCCTGCCGCACGTCCGTGCGTCACGAATTCGAGCGCCATGGGCAGGTGGCGGTCGGACCGCTCCGCAATATGCCCGTCATCAAGGACCTGGTCGTGGACATGGCGCCATTCTGGAACAAGATTCGCTCTGTCGCACCGTGGCTATCTTCGAAGAGCGCCATACCGGCTCAGCCAGCCGAGCAGATGATCATCTTCCCCAGCCAGGCTCAGTTCCACAATGTCGAGGCCTGTATCATGTGCGGGGCCTGTGTGGCCGCCTGCTCGACCCACGAGGTCTCCCGTGGCTTTCTGGGTCCGGCTGCCCTGGCGAAGGCGGACCGGTTCCTTGCGGATCCTCGCGAGCCACCACACGTCAAACAGTTCCGTCTCGAACAGCTTCAAAACAGCGACGGCATCTGGGATTGCACCCGATGCAATTTCTGCGTACAGGTCTGTCCGAAGGACGTGAAACCGATGGAGGCGATCATCCGGCTTCGCCGCGCCTCGTTACAGCAGGGCGCCACGCAGACCGGCGGCGCGAGACATATCATCGGGTTCCGGCAGCTGATCGAACGAGCCGGTCGGCTTAATGAAGCACTGATGCCGTTGAAGGTCGTTGGCTTCGACATCGATCGAATGGTCCAGGTCGGACCGTTGGGTTTGCGGATGCTCGTGCGAGGGAAGGTACCCAGCCCGTTCGGACATGCCATTCCAGGCATTGAACAGGTGCGGGCCATCTTTCGAGCGGTTGGACAACGGCGACGGGTTGCGCAGCCGACACGGCTCTAATCCTCGCGCGGCCGCGACAATCGCAATCAGCGTTACCCCTTGATGCAGACCATCGGTTCAAGACGCGCCACCACGCCTGCCAGATTCGCCTCATCGGTGACCTGTACGACTGCGCTCACATCCTTATAAGCGCCTGGCGCTTCCTCAGCGACTCCCCGAAGTGATGGACTCCGGATCACGATTCCGCGTCGCCCTAGTTCGCTGACAACGTCGCGACCCTGCCATTGGCGAACGGCCTGATGCCGGCTCATACTGCGGCCTGCCCCGTGACAGGCGGAGCCGAAAGCCAGGGCCATGCCTTCCCGCGTCCCTACGAGAATATACGATGATGTTCCCATGGTTCCACCGATCAGCACCGGCTGTCCGACATCCCTGAACCCCGGCGGCAAGTCTGGATGGCCCGGGCCAAATGCTCTCGTGGCGCCCTTCCGATGCACGAACAACCGCTTGAGCTTCTCATCAACGACATGGTCCTCGATCTTACAGGTATTGTGCGAGACGTCATACAAAACGCCCAGATCGGCTTGCGGTAGGACTTCCGCGAACGCCTTTCTGACCAGATGGGTGATGATTTGTCGATTGGCCATAGCACAATTCATGGCCGCGCGCATCGCCCCCAGGTAATCCTGCCCGACATCCGAATGGATCGGCGCGCAGGCCAGTTCTCGGTCCGGCAGGTGAATCTTGTATCGGGCGGTGTTGACCGCCATGGTCTTGAGAAATTCCGTTCCGATTTGATGGCCGAGTCCACGGGAGCCGCAATGAATGCTGATCACCACATCGCCCTCCTGGAGACCGAAAGCACTGGCGATTTCAGGGTTGAACACCCGTACGACGCGCTGAACTTCTAAGTAGTGGTTGCCAGATCCCAGAGTGCCCATTTCGTCGCGTTGTCGTGTCTTGGCGCGATCGGATACGACTGACGGCACAGCTCCCGCAATACATCCTTGCTCTTCCGTGTGTGCCAGGTCGGCAGTCAGCCCATAGCCCTGTCCGACCGCCCATCGCGCGCCGCCCGCCAACATGGCGTCCATGGGCTCCGCCTTCAGATGCAGGCGGCCGGTGCTGCCGACACCGGCCGGCACGTGTTGAAAAAGTCTGTCCGCCAACCGCTCCTTGAGCGGCTCGACATCCTCGGTTGTGAGCCCCGTCGTGAGTGTACGGACCCCGCACGAGATATCAAACCCAACCCCGCCGGCGGAAATGATCCCTCCCTGATCCGGATCAAATGCGGCGACACCTCCGATGGGAAATCCGTATCCCCAATGGGCATCCGGCATGGCATGGGAAGCCTTGACGATGCCGGGGAGCGTCGCAACATTCGTCACCTGTTCATAGACCTTGTCGTCCATTTCCCGCACCAGCGCCTCGGTTCCGTAAATGATGCCTGGTACCCGCATCGCTCCGAATGGACGAATGTGCCACTCGCACACTGATCGGCGCGTCAGCAGCTCAAGATTCATCTTCTCCTCGCAGAGTCCCAGCAGTCAGACATCTACCACACATTGCGCTGTCCACAACCCCTGGCAATCGTGGGTGACGGCGAGACTCGTATAGGTCGCGCCCTTCACCTCGACGGCCGGGTTGTGTCTTTCCGGGTCGACCGGCTCTCCCCACATGGTCGCCTCCAACCGATGATCCGACAGACGGACTTCGAAGCGGCTAAAGAGCATCTTGCGCGTCGCCATTTCGTATACCAGCGCATTCAGCCAATCCACCAGCAGCAACTCGTCGTCGGGTGCCTCACACCGAACTGTGCAGGGCTCTGCGGGGCTGACACCCCGGGGGTCTGTCGTGACGGCGGTGAGGGCCATCGCCGCGCCCACAAATGCCAATTCCTTGGTCGGACCGATTCCGCGCACACCCATATCGGCTTGATGTGGGAAATGTTCCCACGACAGCTTCGTACGGATGGTTTCCGCCGCAGCAGAAGCCACGGACTTTGGAACGGTCATACTCGCTACGCTGATTGATCGAACCGGCAGACAGGTCTATCGGACAGGCTACGCCAGCCAGCCGCCGATGTCGAGGCTGGCGCTTCACAGACAGGCATCGTTCGACGGGACAGCACGAATCACAAAAAAGATTGGAGAATGGGCGTTGTCTCGTCAGAATGAACAGTGGAAAATCTGTGCTTGCCGATCCCCCATGCACGAGGCCAGAACAGTTCCCCGCTTTCCCGTTCAATTCAGAAGTTCGTTTACTTCGACCAATGTCACGGGAGGAGAAGGCAGTGTGGTCGATCTTTCAGTGCGCGGATGCCGGATCGAATCCTCCACGCATATCCTCACGGGAACGGTGCTGGAACTCCGTATCTTCGCCTCCGATGAGGAAGCACCTCTTGGCATTGACCAGGTGATTGTTCGTTGGACCAGAGGAAGGGTCTTCGGGGTAGAGTTTGTCTCCATCCAACCGGAGGAATGGGTTCGACTCCAACAGGCTGTGAAACGTTTGGACCAGGGCGCGTCCGCCAGATCCATTGCTCCGGCGGATGACAGTAGATCAACCTTCAAAAGGGAAGTGAGGTAGGAACGATCACAGTCCTCAACCTGCTTTCGTCACGGCGCCCGATCGCAAACAACGGGTGCAGACACGGAGGTGCGTGGGAGATCCCTCTACGACCGCATGAACCCGCTGCAAATTGGGGTTAAATACCCGTCTTGTCTTGTTGTTGGCATGGCTGACATTGTTGCCGGTCCGATGCCCCTTCCCGCAGACGTCACAACGATAAGCCACGATAAACTCCTTGGTTTCACCGATTCTGTGAAGGCGCCATTCTATCACAGGACTCCGCCGTGGAACAAGATCCACCGATTCTCACCTATTGTGTCTGGGATGCGGTAGAAAGCTTTCGCCTTCGACGGCGCGACGCGGACTCAGCCATGTCGTGCGCGATGAGGACGATCGCGTTCCGTAGCGACGCCAGGTCGCCCTGGTTCGGGAAGCGAAGGCGTCACGATATCGAAGGTGGTGTCTCCGTCATCGTCGAGTCCGTCTTTTCCGACGCTGTAGAGACGGCGATGGGACTGACTCCACAGCATCGGGAGCCCCGAGAAGGGATCAAAGTACTCCGGTCCAGCCTGGCTGATCCGTTCGGCGATCTTCTCCGTGTCACGTGCGCCTCGTATGATGACTTGAAGCGCGATCAGCCTCAACTTCGCATCTGTCGCCAACAATCGTTGGGTGAAGGACTCCCAAGAGGGATCAAACCCAATCGGGTTGAGCAGTTGCTCGAACAACGTACGATGCGACTCCTCGGTCACTTCATGCAAATGGGGGAGGGGACTGTGTAGAACCGCCGAGGACGTGATGAGTGCGTCATAATAGGTCGCATAGGCGTCCCAGGTACCTTGTGTCTCCAATGTCATGCCGAACACCGTTTGGGCAGCAGGATGCTGGACTTTCGTGAACGCGTCGGAATGCAGACCGGCCGCGTGCGCCAGCCACTGCCGATTCAGATCGGCCTCGTCGGCGCCAACAAAATTCTCGACCGACAGCAGTTCCTTCCGACGAGCCAGTCCCAGCGCGAATTCATTTTGGATCGGCCATCGCATCGCGCTTTCCTCATGGGTCAGCGCATGACCGATCTGTCGGGCCGTGGTCACGACTACAGGATCGGGGTCCGGTGTGATGAGCGCCTTGGAGAGCAGGCTCAGGTTGTCGTCCAGCATGGTCACCGCCATTATTTTCATGGGAATGGTCTTCGCGTCGGCCAGCACTCGCCGCCATGCGATTGTGTCCTGTTGCAGGCGGGAAGCTCCGATCGTCACGCTCTGCGCAAATCCCTCACCGATGAAAAGCCGGTGGACCGCCAGGATTTCCGTAAACCGTGGGCTGGCCGGATGGCCGAATCCCCAATCTTCAAATGACATGGTCAGCCATCGCCGGTATCGGCCGAGCAACACCGCATACCGTGTCATCGACGTGCGCATCGTCACGCCCTGTTCCTGAAACGACCGAACCGGATCGGTTACGGACCATTCTGGCACGACCACATCCGGGCTGATTGTGATGCGAAGAGAGGCCCGCTCCCCTTTCACCAGATCGAAATGTCGATTGCCGCGATGAGCCTCGGCCTCCAACCAGATCTCATAGCCGACCTGAACCGGATCTGCGGCCGAATCTGTTGTAAGACCGAGTAACAGAAAATATCCGTTCTGGAGGGGGCTTTCTAAACGCACTGCCGGTGTTTGGCCAAGCCGGCGAAAGACCTCACTCGGTCCCTCGCGTTTCGCTGAAAAGATCAGGCCGGACACCTCCAAGAACACGGCCAGGAGGCACATCGTAATGAGCAGGTTTCTCATCGAGTTGGAACCCGTTTCCCGGCACCTTGGCGGCGGTCTGATGCCATATTGGACAATCTCTGGTCTGATTGATCGCGCTGGCGCACACAATGCCGGTCGGAGGATAGGAGCAAGCGATGTGCCATTCATCACCAGGTAGACCAGCGTGTCCCGCAATGGGAAACACATTAATGGGTGCCGACTTGACCAGAATCGGCTCAAGATGCCGCTTTGCGCCGTTGACACAATTGGCCGACGCCGAAACAAGCAGAACAAAATTGACCTTGACATCATTTCGAACGGTCTCCTAGAGTGCGAGCCACAACGACGACTGCCTGGGTGTGGGTGAAGGACCAAGGTGAGAATTCTCGTGGTCTTGCCGCGGTAACGGGAACCGGACTCCGAACCGACCTTGCCTCTCGGTGGGAGAGACAGTCCAGAGGCCAAAAGCCCCGCCGACGAGACCAAGCATTGTGCCCTCGCGCGGTGGAGGACCGTGAGGACAAGAACGCGGGTGCAATCCTCAGGGTCGGAATTGGCCTTGGGGATTTTTTATTTGTACGACGATCCCGAAGACAGACTTTCCTCACGATGGCAATCGTCCAACGGCTTGTCGTCGCATCTGTTCGGCCTCCTGCGTGCGCAGAATCTCTCGGAGCATTCGATATGAAACGCCGCCAACCGGGCATTCTGACGGGCATGCCTTTCATGGCCAACATCAGCGCAAGGACCTTCGTGGATGACACAGGGCGGAAGGTCTTTCTTGCCAACCCGCCGCAGCGTATCGTTTCGCTTGCGCCCAACATCACCGAAATGTTGTTTGCGTTGGACTCCGGCGGTCGCGTGGTCGGAATAACCTCGTCTTGCAATTTTCCGAGGGAGGCGGCGGCTCTACCAAAAGTCGGGGGGGCAACCCCAAGCGTCGAGTGCATAATCCGGCTCAATCCGGACCTCGTGCTGACTCCACGAGGATATCTGAACGACGATGCCGTTCGACGAATGTCTCAACTGAAGATTCCTCTCTTTTCCTTCGAAACTCAGACACTCGATGATGTACTCCGACACCTTTCAACACTGGGCCGACTGCTCGATCGCGGCAAGACGGCAGATGCGCTGGTGGGGGGATTGCGCCAACGGATCAAACAGATCGGTACGCCCTCGGCCGACCGCCCCCGCCCAAAGGTGCTCTATGTATTCAGCTGCGATCCCTTGACCACCGTCGGACCGGGCAACTTTGTTCATTACCTCATCGAGATGGCAGGCGGCACCAATATCGCCGCGGACACAACGACCGCGTTTCCACGGCTTTCCATAGAATCCGCACTCAAGAGTAATCCGGACATTCTGCTCCTTCCGGCAGGTGGGTCGGTCTCGGCTTTCGATTCGTGGTTGTCCGAGTGGCGGATGCGGTCAGCCCTATCGGCCATCAGACATACCCGGCTCGTATTGGTGGACAGCGACCTCTTAGATCGCCCCGGTCCACGCATTGTCGAAGGATTGGAACACCTGACTCAGGCATTCCGCTCCGATCCCTCAACCTCCGATTCTGTTCAGCCTGATCCTCCAGATCCCGGGCTATGATCAGGGTCATCAGACCAGTCGGTCACGCCGCAGGAAGGCTCACTGAGTCGCCGTTCAAGAAGCGCGGCCTCACCTGCTCCGGCCGGTGTCCCGGTGTCTCCTTCCGGTTGCGCGCCCGGTTGCCATCGCGGAAGGACGGTTACCCCATTGTGGCGGCGTTCCGGTCCGGTCTTCTGAAACATCATGATGCCCTATGCATCCCTAAACCCGCTGGTGCACAGTCGTGAGTACGACACCATGAATCTCGCACAACCCCGTGCCCGCGCTCTCGCGGTGTTGGGAACGGCATCCGATGTTGGAAAGACCGCCGTCGCGGCAGGATTATGCCGTCTCCTGTCTCGCCAAGGCATCAGCGTCGCTCCGTTTAAGGCACAAAATATGGCGCTGAATTCGTTCGTGACGCCGGAGGGTGGGGAGATCGGACGGGCACAGGCGCTCCAGGCGCGAGCCTGTGGACTGGAACCGCATGTCGATATGAATCCGATTTTATTGAAGCCGGAATCCGACCGGCGCTCCCAAGTCATCATTCGAGGTCAGACGCTCCATTCACTGGAGGCACAGGCCTACTTCGACCGTCGAGACGACCTCTGGACGATCGTGCATGAAAGCTACGATCGGCTCGCCGAGAGCTACGAGGCGATCGTTATCGAAGGAGCCGGGAGCGCCGCGGAGGTGAACCTCCGCGAGCATGATTTGGTTAACTGGCGGATGGCCCACTGGGCCGACGCCCAAGTTTTCCTTGTGGCAGACATCGATCGCGGAGGCGTATTCGCGCAAGTCCTTGGCACGCTTGACCTGCTGACGCCGGACGAACGCCGTCGCGTGGTCGGTCTCCTCATCAACAAGTTTCGTGGAGACCCTCACCTGTTTTCCGATGGCGTAGAATACCTTGAATCCCGGACCGGGCTGCCCGTTTGGCTTATTCCGTTTCTCCGTGATGCCTATCTCGATCAGGAAGACAGTCTGGACTTGACGTCGACTCCGCAACGGACGTTTTCGGACTCCGCCGTCAATGTCGCCGTGGTCCTAGTCCCTCGCTTGAGTAACTTCACCGACTTCAATGCCCTCGCGCGCGAGGAAGATGTGCGGCTGCAATATGTCAGAACTCCCGAGGAGTTGGCCGCCGCCGACGTGGTCATCCTTCCAGGCACAAAAAATACCATTGCCGACCTCCAGTATCTGGCTAAGCGCGGGTTCGGACCCGTCTTGAAGACCTACGTGGACCGTGGAGGGGAGTTAATCGGCATTTGTGGCGGATACCAGATGATGAGTCGTGACATTCGTGATCCGGAGGGCCTCGAAGGCGGCGGCTCCTCCCAGGGCCTGAATTTCTTGAATATCCGAGTCGAGTTGAGATCGCCGAAGATCTGCAGGCGCATCCGTGGACGAGTCTCAGCACTCGAAGGCCTGCGCGGCTGTGCAATCGAAGGGTACGAAATCCACATGGGACGGATCATCGGAGAGGCGAGGCCGCCCTGTTTTTCGCTCCACCGACCTGGGACTCAAGATGGGTCCGATGCCCTCGCTCCAGGCTCGGATGAGGACGAGGGGACATGGGCATTCGGAGGACGGGTATGGGGCACGAGTATCCATGGTCTGTTCGACCATCCATCGTTTCGTCGGGAATGGGTTAACCGTGCGAGGACCAGAAAGGGACTCCCGGCAGTGTCGCATCCTCCATACCCATCTCCATCCGCTGTTCTCGACAGCGCATTAGATCGATGGGCCGACCACCTTGAGCGCCACATGAACCTCGTGGCCATCATCAAAGACCTCGGGCGATCCGTCCAGAGCCGCACAGACCAGCCCAGGAAGGGGCAACGATGAAGACGAAGAAGCAGGGCATGCGGATCACCAAAGTCTACACGCGCACCGGCGATAGAGGACAAACCAGACTGGCAGGAGGCCAACGGGTGTGGAAGGACAGCGCGAGGGTGGAAGCCTACGGGACAGTGGATGAGCTCAATTCGGTCATCGGGGTCGTCCGCGCCTGCACCCCTCTCAGTCAGGGGACTGATCCTGTATTGATAGTGGTGGACAGGGAGCTGGGATGGATTCAAAATAAATTGTTTGACCTCGGCGCGGTGCTGGCAACGGTGCCTGGGCAAACCTTCCCGAACATGCCCCGGATCTCTCAAGAGGATGTTGCCCGTCTGGAGCGACTCATCGACACCTGCCAGAAGGACTTGCCGCCGCTGAAAGAATTCGTGCTTCCAGGCGGCAGTCTCGTACCGAGTCTGCTCCATCTGGCTCGTACGATCTGCCGACGCGCCGAACGTCACGGTGTTCGTCTCTCCCGCAAAGAATCGGCCGAGAGCATGGCAATCACCTATCTCAATCGTCTGAGCGATGCCCTATTTGTCCTGGCCCGGTGGGTCACCCACTCCCGGGACGAATGCGAAGTCCTCTGGGATCGAAATCCGTCCTCCGGGACACCGTAGTTTCCCAGTCGAACCGTGGTCCGCTGTTTGCCTGGTCCCCTCGACTTCTGTCACCAGCACGAGGGGGTGCCAATCGCCGAGTCTTCCCTTCCAATCACGCCCCTCATACACTCTCGCGGAACACCTTGAAGGGGATAAGGTGCAACTGAAGCGAGTGGTTCGGACGGAACTCCCCTGCGCGTCAGTTCAGCCCGGTCTTTGATCGCCTCTCCGCCATTTCCTCCGTCTCCGCCCAGATCTCATCTGATCGATGATCGGATCACCAAACGAACCTTTGCGCCATGATCCAATACTCGCATGTATTTGACAGATACGGATTATCTGATAATCAAGTCTAGGGACGTCGCTGTGCGTTGAACCCCATTACCACCGCTCCTTACCGCCTTGGCGCATGTCGTTGTCACCGTCGCTCTGTGAAGGAGGATGCCATGATCACCCCCCGCTCAATGTTGTGTGCCTGTCTTATGGTCTGGGTCGCTGTCTTTGGGGCAGGCTCACAGTCGTGGGCAACTGACGAAGCCGAAACGAGCGAGTTGCTCATCAGGATGGTCAAGGCCGGGCGAGCGACCGTCTCCGAACACCAGGAACTCATCAACAATGCCTCCAAGGGCAACAAGGGCTTTACCGGAGATTTCCTGGCGGAGCAGGTCATCATCCGATTCCGGAACCAAACCAAGATCGACCTGACGCGCCCCACCAATCTACCGCAAGCCAATATCCTGTTGAGCCTCCTCGATGCCGAACGGGAGGTCGTTGACGAAGCACAGATCGTCCTGAACAAGCAGGGCGTCGGATTCAAGGGTTTTGTTCCCGCTGTCTTTGCGCGTAAGACCGGGGAACGGTTCTATCGAAAGACCGGCATCCGCATCAAATTGACCGGTTTCGACTATCGCAACCCGAATAATCGTCCGGATGAATTCGAGTCGGAGGTGCTTAAGTTGTTCTCCGACACCCGACATCCGAAAGGACAACCCTATGCCAAGGCGACGATGATGAACGGCAAGCCGGTTTACCGACTGATGGACCCGGAATACGCCGGCCCATCGTGTCTGTCCTGCCACGGGAATCCAAAAGGCGAGCGGGACATCACCGGTATGCGCAAGGAAGGATGGAAGGAAGGAGAACTCGCAGGCGCACTGAGCATCGTCTATCCCATGAGATAGACGAGCCCCCCGGCTGACATCCGCTGGGCACCTCATGCTCTAACCCCATGTTTCACGAAGGAGGCATTCATGAGCAAGATCGTAGTCTGTGACGACTCCTATTCCGAATTACAAATCATTGAAGGGTATCTGAAGGCAGCGAATCACACCGTGGTTACGTATCCCAATTCGGATAAGCTGGAGGATAAGCTCGTAACGGAGAAACCGGATCTGGTGATCCTCGATGTGGTCATGCCTGGCCGGAACGGCTTCCAGGCCTGCCGCGACTTGAAGAGCGACGACCGGTTCAAACACATTCCTGTCGTGCTCTGCACCTCCAAAGGGCAGGACAGCGATAAGTTTTGGGGCGAACAACAGGGCGCCAACGGGTATGTCGTGAAGCCCTTCAAAGCGGAAGAACTCCTGGCCGCCGTGAAACGGGCAATACATTGACCGTTGACGACAGAGCCCGCCGCCCCGCGACAACACATGATCGGCCTTGACCAACCATGATACAGCTAGCCGTCCCCGTTCTGTCTCCGACGACCGCCGCCGCGTCCACGCACACCTTCCGCGCCTGTCTCTTCGCAATCGCGGGTGAGTTGCTCGCTATCGATTTGCGATATGTGAGGGAGGTGTTTCCTATCGAGTCGGTAACTCCCGTCCCGAAGATGCCGTCTGTTCTAGTCGGTGTGGCGAACCTGCGGGGCACCGTCATGCCGCTGGTCGACATACGACCGGCGCTAGGACTGCTACCTCCTTCCATTCCCCAGAAACTGGCCGTGGTGATCAGGCATGGTCCTCAACAAGCCGGGCTCTTGATCGACCATGTGCCGGAGATTCGCACCGTGTCGGCAGACGCACTGCTCACGCCACCGGCACAACCCGACCGAATCGCACAGCCGTTCATTGCCGCGCTGCTCCCGATTGACGGCAAGATGGGTGGACTCATTGAAGTCCCCACGCTGCTCTCGATCATCGAGCGAGGTTAGGTCGTTACCTATGCCCATGGGCATCACATTCATCCCCTCCGTTGAGCTCCAAAACCAAGTTTTTCAATACAAGCCGTGTCGTCGCAAGAGGAGGCAGTCATGAAAAGGAGCAAGGGCGTCGGTCTGGACTCCATGAGCTGGTTTCGCGACCTGCGCACGGAAGCGAAACTGATCGTGGGATTCGGCTTGGTCAGTTTCATCATCTTGTTCGTCGCGGGGTTGGGATTCTTCAAACTCCGCCAATTGGCCGGTCAATCACAGGTGACCTATGTCGATTACGTCGTACCGCTCGCGGACTTCTCGGAAATGGGAACCTCGCTGACCGACCACCATCAGATTCTGCTTCAGATGGCTTCGGCAGCACGCAAAAGCGATGTGGAAGCGGACGCGACTAAACTCGCGAAACATGAAGACATCGTGATGAGGGTGCTACACGAATACGAATCGACGACCTTGCGCGTTTCGCGCTCCGGACGGGATGAGGCGGCCAATCTCGCGCAGCTCAAGCCAGCTCTCACACGCTACTTCACGGAGGCCAAAAACTCTACACAGGCCTATGTGGATAGTTTCGATCGGACCCTCTCGTCCGAACAGACTCAACAGCTGCGTGACCTCGGTATCTTAGCGTTGACCGTGAACCTGACGCCCATCTTCGATCAGGCAGTCCTTCGCCACAGCGAGCAGGTCACGACCATGAAGGACATCGCCAAGGACCTCAACGAGGAGGCCAACGCTATCGCCAAGAATGGGGAACAGTTGCTCCTCATCGGTGGTGCGCTGGCCGTCGCCCTCGGCTTGTGGTTCGGCTACCGCTTGGCTCGCTTCTTTTCCCGGAACGTGATTCACATCGCGGAGGTCGCCACTCAGGCCGCCGGCGGAAACTTCCAGGCGCGGGCCAAGGTCGAGAGTCACGACGAGTTCGGTCAGATGGCAAAGGCCTTTAACGCCATGTTGGACCGGTTGACTACTCTGCTGCAAACGGAAGAAGAGCGCGACACCATGCAAAAACGGCTCATGGCCTTCCTTGTCATGGTCTCCGAAATCGGGAAAGGCGACCTGACCAAACGAGGCGAAGTCACGGCCGACATGTTCGGGAACCTCGCCGACGGGTTGAATTTGATGCTGGCTCGGTTCGGCAAATTGCTCGGCCAGGTGCGGGAAGCGGCCGAACGAGTCAATCGCTCCGCCGGGTCTTTACGCGATACGGCCTCCCAAATGTCCGGAACCGCCAAGCACCAAGCCGAGGAGTCCGTGCGCACCCTGGGCGCGGTGGAGATGCTGACATCCTCAATGCGCCAGGTGGCGGATACGGCGTCTGCCTCCTCGGAGAGCGCCAAACAGGTGTTGTCCGCCACCGAGAAAGGTCGGCAAGCCGTACAGGAAACAGTACAAGATATGCAAAACATCCGCGCCGCCGTGCAGCGAATGTCCAAGCAAGTTAAGGCGCTAGGGGACCGCTCATTGGAGATTTCGCAGATCGTGTCCACCATTCGAGACATCGCGTCACAGACGAACCTGCTCGCCTTGAATGCCGCGATCGAGGCGGCCGGTGCGGGCGAAGCGGGCGCCCGTTTTGCGGTCGTCGCCGACCAGGTCCGCAAGCTGGCAGAAAGCTCCACACAAGCCACACGTGAAATCACGGAGTTAGTCAAGGGCATCCAGTCTGAAACGCAGGACGCCGTGGTGTCCATGGAACACGAAACCCAGGCTGTGGAAGCCGGCTCGCAATCAGCGTTGAAAACGGGTGAGGTGTTCTCGGAAATTTCGGACATCGCCAAGCGATCGGCCGAGTTGGCCGTTGCGATCGCGACATCCGCCACCGAGCAGACCAGTTCCACCGAACGCGTGGGGCGTTCGCTCAAAGACTTCACGGGCGGCGCCGTGGCAACGCAAAAAGCGACGGATACGACCCGGCAAACCATCGAAGAAATGGCCAAACTCGCTGAAGGTCTGACTGCGCAAGTCAGCCAGTTCAAGCTCGCGTAGCAGGACTGGCGTGAGCCGGTATTCGACCACGAATCAGGAGACTGTGCTCTTATGAGCAGCGAGTTCGATAAGAATCAACTCGTCGACATCTTTGTCGCTGAATCCAGCGATGCCGTGTCCAGCATGCAGGCAGCGCTGAATCCAGCCGATCAGTCCCTGCCAAGCCCCCAGGCGGCCCACGAACAGAAGACCCTGGCTCACCGGACAAAAGGGGCGGCGCTGCTCTATGAGTTTCCCACGCTCGGCAAGCTCTGCGACATGCTGGAGCATATCCTCGAACGGACCACCGATTTCTCAAGTTCGGACTGGCCGCGTATTGTGAGAACGCTCCGTGCGCTGGTGGACGCGGCACATGTGCAGATCAACAGTATCGCCCATAGCCACCAGGAATTGCCTGATTCGTTGACGGCAATCGAGACCGAGTATGCCGAGGTCTTGATGCTGCTAAAGGCGACGGAGCAGCCCTCTCAGGCCGACCCCCTTGATGCATCGTACCTCATGCCGACCATAGACAACGAAGTCATGTCCTACTTCCTTCCGGAGATGGAAGAGCACTTGGCTCGAATTCAGAGTCATTTGGAGCATCTCTCCGCCAACCCTGACGACCCGGATCGTGTCCATCAGTTGTTCCGCTCCATCCACACGGTCAAAGGGTCTTCCCATACCGTCGGGTTTACGGTCATCGGCGATGTCGTCCTTCCCATCGAGGAGCGGTTGGGCAAAACCCGGGATGATCGCAGCGCCATTTCTGCACACTTGCTGGAGTTGACGGCGGAGACCGTGCGCGTGGTTCGGCAACTGCTTGCCAGGGAGCCTCTCCAGCTTGATTCGCTCCAATGCTCCGTGCCGGCCCTCATGTCGAGGCTCCAGGCACCGGGACCGGCCAGCATGCTAGAGTCCGGCCTCACGCGGCAGACCGAATCTCAAACATCCATGACGTCATGCGGTACTGTCGTTACTGCTCAGAACGCCGCCTCTGTTGTCGAATCGACTCATCACCCTGAGGAACTGACCCTCGGGTATTTGTTTCCCAGACTCGACCCGGAGGTGCTCTCCTATTTTGTCCCTGAGGCTCAGGAACATCTCGATACACTTGAGGCCCTGCTGCTGAAACTGGAGAAGACACCAGACAACAGGGAATTGATCCATCAGTTGTTCCGAAGCGCCCACACGCTCAAAGGCTCCGCCCTGACAGTGGGCTTCACCTCCATCGGCGACCTTGTCCATTATGTGGAAGACCTCATGGGCGCGTTACGGGAGGGGCGAGGGAGGCTCCTTGCCGGGATAACAGACCTCATTTTGCGATCCATCGACGTCGTCCGCCTTCTCATGCGTCGCGACCCTTCAGCTTTGCCACAGGTCCGCGAACGGTTCCGCACCGTCGCCAAGGAACTCCAAGGCGTCGCTACGTCCGGCTCCGCTTCGGGAACAGTGGCGTCGGCGCAGGCGACATCGCCGGCTGAGCAAACCGCACCGCTCACGCCAGATGGGCGGGAGGTGCCGCAGTCTGAGGAGGCCACTGGATCACAGGGACACGACGTCATCCGTGTCAATCGGGAACGATTGGAGCGTTTACTGAACTTGGTGGGCGAGCTGGTGATTGGAAGAGGACGCCTTGAACAGCGGTTGCTCGTCTTAGAGCATCTGTCAAACCAGGTCCAATCCTTCAAAGGCAAGATGTTAGACACGGTCAGGAGTTTCGAGGAAAAGCATTCGTTCACCCTTCCAGCCACAACCCCCTCCGCCGATGCTCCGTCAAGCGCGGCTCACGTTCCAGGTTTGCAGGACTTTGGCGCATTGGAGTTCGATAAGTATGACGACTTCAATATCCTTGCGCGGCGCATTTCGGAAGTGACCGCCGATGTCACGGAAGCAATGGCGCAACTCTCCGGGTCCATCCGTCACGCGCGCGAGGACATGAGCCAACTCCAACACCTCACGCTCGGTATGAGAGACGAAATCGCCCGGGCCCGAATGGTAGCCATCGGAACCCCGTTCACACGCTTCCGCCGAGCCGTTCGAGAGATGGCTCGTGCCACCGGAAAGGAGGTGACCTTGGTCACGTCCGGCGAGCATACTGAGGTGGACACCGGGATCGTCGAACGTTTGGTCGAGCCGCTCGTCCACCTGGTTCGCAACGCGGTGTATCATGGCATCGAGCCGACCGGCGTCCGGGTCACGCAATGTAAGCCTGCTGTCGGGACCGTCTACTTGCATGCTGCCCATCGAGGCAACGCCGTGATCATCGAAGTTGAGGACGACGGAGCGGGGATTGATACGGAGAAGGTCAAAGCGAAAGCCGTCGCCAAAGGACTCGTCTCCGCGTCGTTGGCGAAAACCATGCCCGAATCGGAGGCCATGAAGCTGATTTTTGTGCCCGGTTTCTCAACGGCTGACGAGGTGGGAGACCAAGCCGGACGTGGCGTCGGACTGGATGCCGTCAAGAAGGTGATCGAAAGCATGAACGGATTCGTCGATATCGAAACGGCAAGGGGAGTCGGCACGAAATTCACATTGAGTCTTCCGCTGACACTCCTGATCGCCACCGCATTGATCGTGCGCGCCGGCGCTCAACGCTATGCCATCCCGTTGCCGAGTGTCCGCGAGGTCACAATTCCCACACGAGACTCGTTGCAACGAGTTGCATCGGACTTGGTTCTGCAGGTCGGGAGAGAGGCCATTCCCGTGCGATCGCTCACGCATGCCCTGAGCGGAGTCTCCACCGAGGTTCCGGAGCTGTCGCCCATTGTCATCGTCCGGGCGCCCAACGGCTCGTTGGGCCTCGCCGTTGATGAATTGTTGGGCCGCCAGGAAATCGTCGTCAAGTCGCTCGGCTCCCTCAAAGTGCTCGAACGATCCGCCTTCGGTGGTGCCTCGATCGATCCAGAAGGACGCGTGATCTTGGTCGTGGACATCACCAAAATTGGGCAAACGGACCGAGCCACCGCGCTTGCAACGGTGGACCCAGCCGAACCGCTCCACCTAAGCGACCAGCCCTCGTCATCCGGCGCAACCGTCCAGGATGAGCCCTCTACCGGCCCATCCATTCTCTTGATCGACGATTCGCTCAGCATCCGAAAGTTCGTCGCACGGATGCTGGAAAGCGCCGGCTATGCGGTCGAGACTGCGGTAGACGGGGAGGACGGTCTTCGCAAGGCCGCCGCCAATCGTTATCGCCTCGTCATCACCGATCTGGAGATGCCCAAACTCAACGGATACGAAGTAATTCAAGCGCTGAGGAGTCGGGCTCAAACCCAGACGCTCCCCATCGTGGTGATGACCACGAGAGCCGGAGACAAACATCGCCAACTGGCATTGAACATCGGAGCCAGCGGGTACATCGCCAAGCCAGTCGAAGAGCGGGCGCTGATTGCTGAGGTCGAACGCTGGGTGCAACTGCCTAGCTCGACACGGACGTAAGGGAGACGGGCGCCCGTCGCGCTCGCAAACGACATGGCGTTTCGTCAACGTGTGGTCGCCGCCACGGTCGATTCCCAAAACGCACGCTTCCTGCTCGTTCGTCTTCACCGCACGTATCTGGCTATTTGGGCGGAATGCGTGCGCGGGGTCTTCACCGAGCGGGAGTTTGACGCGAGACTGGAGATCGTATTGCTCGGAGAGCGATACACACCAATGAATCTGGCCGCGCGATTCCGGTTGCCGGACCCTGGTCGAACCTCGGATACTCGCACGGTGCTGTACAGTCGGGATCGATGGGGTTGCGCCAGCTCCGTGGATCAGGTCATCGGATTGATCGATATTCGTCGCGAACACATTCTGCCACTACCGCGAGTGTTCAGCGGCGAAGAACGAGTCTGGTTCCGGGGACTGTTTCTGTTCCAGGATTCGGTCGCTCTCCTGGTTAACCCGGATTGGCTCGTTCAAGAGGATCAATCCGGCCGGCGATTGGTCAATGCGATCGGCTCCTAAGACGCCACACGTTGGACCCATTGCATGGCGAAAGGCAACGGCTCGCATGACGGTGGCAGTAGGAGCGGACGTGAATAATGTGTGCTAGAGGCACGGTCTCCTTCGGCAGTATGAACCGGACGGTGAATGCTCGGGCGCTCCTCCGCCGACTCTCTTCACGATCTATGAGATGGACCCGATATGCTCAGACACGTCAATCAGGCGAGTAGACCAGCCTCGGTAGCCCCCACCTTCCAACTCCTGGTATTCCGTATCGGGGGGCAAACCTTTGGCGCGCGAGCGGAGGAGGTCAACGGGGTTCAGGCCTGGCCGGCGACCATGCCGGTCCCCAGCTCCACGCGGTTCATTACCGCCGTGGCCCGCCAGCACGACGATGTCTTGCCCGTGTACGACCTGGCCGCGCAGCTTTCCCTCTCAATTCGGGATTCGGCTCCACTGGCCTTGTTGGTAAAGCATGCGCAGGGACCGCTGATCGTCCGGATTGATTCTGAAATTCCTTCGCTGGAAACGGTCGGGACTGATATGATTCGACCTGCGTCCGGCCTCTATCCCGGGGTATGGCAGGTCTGTCAGGTAGCTCATCTTGAGGTGCCGATGCTGTCACTCAGGACACTTGGTACAACACAGGGAGTGTGACCGCATGAGCGTCTGCTCTAGACCAGGGAGAGCCCTATGCCGCGAGTTCTAGTTGCCGATGACAGCATTGCGGTACGAAAGGTGGCGGAACGCCTGCTGAAGGAAGCGGGGCTGAATGTCACGCTGGCCGCCAACGCCGAAGAGGCGATTACACTGCTAGAACACGACCCGCCGGACATTGTGGTCTCTGATGTCATCATGCCGGACAAGAGTGGCTATGAAGTCTGCGGGTATGTCCGTTCGCACGCAAAGTTTTCAGCCATCCCCGTCCTGCTGATTTCCGGCATTGTCAATGACGATGTCACAAAACAGGCGGAATCCTGTCGCGCGGACGGCGTGCTGAAGAAACCGTTTCAAGGAACCTCGCTGCAGGACCGCGTCTCCGCTCTCCTGCGGAAGCGACAGCCGGTCGAACCCTCACCGGCTCAGGCTCCGACGCTCGCCCCACCTGCTGCGCTTAAGCTCGCTGATTCGGCACGAGTCGCTCCTCCGGCATCGGCCCAGCAGGCAGCGGACCATGAACTGGATTCGTATCGCCTAGCGGCTAGCCGCCTGAAGGAAATCGAACACGACCTTGCCGAGGAACGCGAGCGTTCCGCCAAATTGCTTCACGAATTGGAGGAGGCCAACCGTCGACAGACGCACGCCGATTCTCTGGAAGATCAGTTGCGGACCGAGCGGGAGCACGTCGCACAACTGACGCAACGCGCCTCTGATCTGGAATTGGAAGCGAAGCGAGGACAGGAAGCCGAGGTGGCGCTATCGGCCGAACGGGAGCGACACGCCCACCTGACCACCGCATTGTCGGAGGCGCAAACTGCGGCTCAATCCGAAGCGCAGCACGCGCGGGAGATCACACAGACACTGGAAGCACAGCGGGCCCGCGTGGCGGAGTTGGTCCAGGAGTTAGCCGGAGCCCAAGAGACCGCAGAAAAAGTCCAGGAACTTCAAGCGACGTTGGTGGCGGAACGAGCGGCACAAACGGAGCTGGTCAAGCAAATGACCGATCTCGAACAGAAAGCCGTGCGGTTGGTTGAAGCGGAGTCCGATTTGCAGGAAGCTCATGCCGAACGTGAGGTTCTGCTCCAGCTGCGCGCGGCGATCGAAGCCGATCTCGGTACGCGGACGAACGAAGCGACAGCGCTCGGAGACCAACTGTGCGCGGCGCACGCCGCCCTGGGTGACGCGCGTCAACATATCGAGCAGATGAATGCAGATCTCGCTCACGCAAGACCCTTGGCCGCGCGGGTGCCTGAATTAGAGCAGGCGGTTGCAGCCGCCCGGGAACGCGCGGAGCAATTGGCAGAGGAACTCGCCGAACTCAAGCCCAAGGCGGATCGCATTCCCGATCTCGAGCACACGCTCGCATCGGAGCGGGAACGCATCGAGACCCTCACCCGGCGGCTGGGCGAAGCGGAGCATGCCGCTGAGCAATCCAACAAACGCCTGGAAGACATGGCTCGGAAGCTTGGAGAAATCGCCGGGCTCGCGTCAAAACTGGGGAGCCACTCCGGTCGGTAACAAGACAATCCCAACGCCCGACGACCCTTTAGTCTCTCTTCACAAAACCATGACAGAACCGGCGGCCGCAGGCGATGAGTTTCAGCGTGAACTACTTGAACTCTTCGCCGCCGAGGCCTACGAGTGGCTTGCTCAGATTCAGAAGGCGCTCGTCCGCTTCCACACTTCTCTGGATCCCTCGGGGAGGTTCGACGCACTGGGCGTCATCGCCCGCGGCATCACCAGTCTAGGCGGGTCTGCGGCAACAATCGATCTGCCGGCCATCCAGGAACAAGTGTTTGGTCTCCTCCCCGTGCTGGAGCACCTCCGCGGCGTGGACTCGGTGGCCGCCGTCGACGCGCTTGCCAACCTCCGCGTCGCACTCGGAAACATCACCACGCTGGTCGCGTCCAGCACCGGCATCCCCGCAACCGTCACCTTCGAGGCCCACAAACCAGGCCTTCGTCATGCCAAGGAACTGTTGCACGCACTCCACGTACTGCGCCGGACACAGATGCGCACCACGCCGGTCGCCCGATCCGTCACCGACAGCGTGATCCGGCGCGTCCAGCAAGATCTGGAGGGAGGAGTCTCCCAAGTGGACATGCCGACGATTCTCGCACAGATGGACGAGGTCTGTCGGGATCACGACGAGTTCGTGAGCCGAGTGCAGGCCACCCTTCCAGCCCTGAGCACGGCGATCACGGCCCTAGAATCCATATCACGCGGGCCAACCGGGAGCCGTTTTTCTGATCAGACTCGAGAATGGCTTCAAGCAGTAGATCAGCTTGTCGATCAAGCACGGCAGCGCGAGGCCGTGCTGCTGTTGCAATTCTTTCAGGGGTTGTCCTCCTTCATGAAGATTGTGACCGAGCGCCGGCTGACGATATCCGCTCAGCGGTTCGGAGCGGTGGAAATTCGACTGGGCGAAATGGCGTCGGTCGCCCAGAGCTGGCTCGAAGCCGAGCGGGCGGAACGAGCGGCAATCGTTCAACTGCTGGCGGCCTAGGCCCCCGGACGTTCGATGCCAGGACCCCCACAATCTCCCGTCCTACCGGGCCGCCTGGTGCCGCACGGGCAAGACCAGCGGCAATCGTCAGGCATTGAGGCAACCCGATGGTCTATGATGAATTCTGGGGCTTACAGGCTCGACCGTTCGACAATGTTCCCGATCCACGCTTTTACTTTCCGTCGGCGAAGCACGAGACCATCCGCCAGCGAATGCACTACGGAATCGAGGCTCGAAAGGGAGCACTCTTGCTGACGGGAGCGATCGGTTCCGGCAAGACGTTGCTCAGCCGGGCGCTCGTGCTTGCCCTCCATCGATCCCGTTATGACATCGCGCTCGTGACCAATCCGGCGCTGTCTCTGGTGGAGTTTCTAGCCGAAATTGTGTATCAGTTTGGCCTGAATCCGGAGGGGAGTAAGCTGGAGCTGATGCACCGCCTGCACGACCGGTGCCTCCAGAATCATCACCAAGGTTTGGCCACAGTGTTGATCATCGACGAAGCTCAGAGTATCGGAGAAGACCGGATTTTCGATGAACTGCGGCTCCTGCTGAATTTTCAGTTGAACCATCAGTTTCTCCTGACGCTCTTGCTGATGGGACACCCGGAACTTGCGGACCGGGTGCGCGGCATCCTCCAACTCAACCAACGCATCGCACTGCATTGCCACCTTTTGCCGTTCGACGAGGAGGAGACACGGGCCTATATCGCCGCCAGACTCCGATCCGCGGGGGCGACCCGCGATATATTCTCGAAGGAGGCCCAGTCCGAGATTCATCGGCATTCCGGCGGTGTGGCTCGTGTCATCAACTCCATCTGCGACCTCTGTTTGCTGCTCGGGTCGCTGGACGCAGTTGATTGCATCGGACCGCCTCTCGTTGCACAGGCACTGAAAGTATTGTAACGGGAGGACCGTGATGGATCAGGCGGCAATGACCGACCCACAGGACGACGCAACAGACTGGTACCAGGCGGCGACGCGGGAACTGTCCCACCTCAGTCGGACGGTCCAGTCTGAGGACCCGCTCGATCTCACCGAGCTGACGGACATCGCCAAAGGCATGACTGTATCGCTCCAACGCTCGGAGACCCTCGTGGTCCAGGCCCTGTCGGCCCCGCTGGGAGACAGGCTGATTGCCAATCTCGTGCACGTGGGAATCCTGTCTGCGAAGATCGGCCTGGGGCTTGACTACCGCAATGACCGATTGGAGCACCTCACCCTTGCTGGGCTCCTGCACGATATCGGCATCTTCTCGGTGCCGCCGTCGTTGATTCAAAAACCCGGCAAACTGACCCCACCGGAGCGAGCCGTTCTGGAACAACACCCCGAGGCGGGTTTCAGGGCGATCAAACAACTCGGACCGAACTATGAATGGTTGGCAACGGTGGTGCGCCAAGCGCACGAGCGATGGTCGGGCCAGGGGTATCCGCTACGGCTTAAGGGAAGTCAGATCCATCCCTTCGCACAGGTGATCGGATTGGCAGACGTGTTTGAAGCATTGATCAGCCCACGGCCATATCGCCGACGCATGCTGCCGCATGAAGCCGTGCGGGAACTGCTGCGGCATGAGCAGGGCGCCTTTTCTCGGACGGTGATCAAGGCCCTCGTCGAACAACTGTCCGTCTTTCCCTTGGGGACAAAGGTCCGTCTGAGTTCAGGGGATGAAGGCGTGGTCGTGCGTCTCCACCCACGATTTCCAATGAGACCCGTCGTTCGAGTGGGCGACGAAGATTCCGGAAGCGAGATCACAGCCGTCATCGACCTCAGCTCCACGCCCGATCTGTGTATCCTGGATGCCGTCGCTCCGCCGGAATCTCACCATCTGTCACAGACGCCGGACAAATCTGCCCCGATACCACACGCTGAAGGGTCCCAATCGTTTTCCGACCGATTCTCAGCCCTGTTGGAAGGGCTGGATGAGATTGCCACCACCATCCAAGAGGTGGTGGAATCTCACGGGGAATCCATGGAATCTGGCCCGCCGTCGGTCTCATAGGGATTGCCCGCTTCCGACGCGACGCCTCACGCCTCACCTCTGCCAATGATCCTGCGGCTGAGTGCCCGTCTCGATTCAGTCACTGCCAGATTGAATCTCATCGATCGATGTCCTTGAAATCCTGAAACGCTCAACGCCCAAATCTTGGGCAGTTTGCACGAAGAGGCCGCACCGGCTGATGCTCGGAAGCATCTCCACATGGTTACCCACAGGCCTTACACATTTTCTGTGGAAACCGCTTGCATCTGTGGTCGCTTGAGCATCGTTATTCGAGAGGCGGAGGTCTCCTAGCGATCTCCTGGGCGACACAAACCAGCCTCCGTGATTCCCAAGCGAGATCTTCGTATAATCGCCCGAGCCCGGCAGCAGCGCACCTCGTGGAAGGGGGCTGACCTTCGGCTCTCATCCGATTTCTTCAAGAGTACCTAGACAATGGCCAAACTCATCACACCACGGCGAGAAGAAAACCTGGTGGAACGGGCACAAGAATACATTCGCGTGCACCTTCTGTTCCCATCGGCTCTGCTCGGCCTCATTCTGCTGATCGCGAGTACCATGGCGCTCGGTTACCAGTACCTCGCCGATATCTATGATGGCGGCACGTTTATCAACAGTACGGCGCTGTTCCTGCTGGGCGCGCTCGCGGGATGGGGGCAGTCGCGCTATCATCGCTTTCTGCTCAGGGAGACACCGGATTATTTCGCGGGGCGACTCCGGGCATTCGCGAGTCATGACCGGCGCTTCAAGCGGAAGGAGCCTGTGATAGCGACCGTCGACCATCCGGGGAGAAAATGGGTGCCGCTATGGTATGGGCTAGCGACCACCGTCCTCGTGGGGGCTTCGTCCCTTGCCACCGCCAGGGGGCATGTGTATGCCGTTGCCGCCTATCTGCTGCCCTGGTCGGGATTTTTTTGTTCGCGGATTTACGCCTGGAAGGAACTCTGGGGACCGGCGAGGGCGGCGCTACGATAAGGCAAAGCAATTCGACGGTCAGCGCGTTTTTTTGGGGCGCACGCGGCGGCCCGCTCCCGTCTGCTCGAGAGCCTCAACTCGCTTGTGAAGTTGCCGCAACTGCTGACGCAATTCCGGCAGATGGGGAATCAGCGCCTGCGCCTTGAGGGCCTGCTCATGCGGCATCGCCGGAGCTCCCGACACAATCTGGTCTGAGGCAAGATTCCGGTTCACGCCGGATCGGGCCGCAATCAACACCCGATCCTCAATGTGCAGATGGTCGGCTAATCCAGCCTGGCCGCCGATCATGACATGGCTACCCACACGAGTGCTGCCGGCGATCCCGACTTGCGCCACGACGATCGTATCCTCGCCGATCTCGACGTTGTGCGCGATCTGCACCAGGTTGTCCACCTTGCTGCCGCGGCGGATGCGCGTCACGCCGAACGTCGCCCGATCGATCGTGACGTTGGCACCGAGTTCGACATCATCTTCCAGAACGACTCCGCCGATTTGTGGAACCTTGTGGTGGCGTCCTTCGTGCTGCACATACCCGAACCCGTCACTGCCGATCACGGTGCCGCTGTGGATCACCACCCGTCGCCCGATCGTACACCGCTCGCGCACCACGACGTTTGGATAGAGAACGGAGTCGTCGCCGATCTTGCTCTCATCGCCAATGAACACGCCGGGGTAGAGCGTCACTCTGGCCCCGATCGTCACCCCATCGCCTAACGTCACCGATGGCCAGATCGAGGCCTCGGCGCCGATGCGAACGCCTGCGCCCTGGACCAAATCTGGTGCGACGCCTCGCGCCTGGTAGGAGGGCACGAACCAATGCTGCACGACGCGGGCAAAGGCGTAGGCGGGATTCGACACAAGGATCTGCGGCTGCGGAACCTCGGCAAACCGATGGGCCACGATGAACGCCGCCGCGCGACTCTCGCGCGCCTGAGAGAGGAACCGATCCTGCGCAATATAGCTGAGATCGGCCGGTTCGGCCTCCTGTAGATTCGACACGCCGTGAACCACCACGGCCGGATCGCCTTCGACGCGACCCTGGACAAATTCGGCAATATCCGTGAGTGAAATAGCAGGAGGGGGCGGAGTCGCCACGACGCCTTATCCTCGTTTCTTCTTGGTGGCGACGCGGGCCGGCCTGGATTTGGGCTTCGGCTTGGATGCAGCGGGGCGGGACGCAACCGACTCCGGTGGGGTGATCCTCCGTTCGACATAGGCGACAACGTCCGCCACCGTCGCGAGTCCTTGAAGATCCTGATCGGGAATTTGGAGATCGAACGCTTCTTCCACCCGATAGAGCAACTCGATCGTGGCCATGGAATCCAATCCTAAATCGTCGCGAAGATGCGCATCAGACGGAATCCCGCTGGGATCGCGCTTCAGATAGGCTCCCAACGCTTGCAGGATGCGAGTCTGAACGGATGTGTCGATCATGCGGGGTGCTCTCCGTTAGGCAGCGAACTTCTTGAAGACGACTGCGGCATTGTTGCTGCCGAAGCCAAAGGCGTTCATCATCGCCACCCGCACTCGTCGCCGCTGGACCTGGGTGGAAATGCCGGCCAACGCGCAGGCCGGATCAGGATCGTCATAATTGCGCGTCGGATGCACCATTCCGGTTTCGATCGCGAGGGCACAGGCCACGGAGCCAATGGCGCCGGCCGCACCGAGCGTATGGCCGACCAGCGATTTGGTGGCGTTCACCGCCAATCGATCGGCCCTGGACTTGAAGACTTGCCGAATCGCCTTCACCTCCACGGCGTCGCCCACGGCGGTTGACGTCGCATGGGCGTTGATGTAGTCCACCTGAGCCGGCGTAACTCCGGCATCATCCAACGCCAACTTCATGGTGGTTGCGACTTCGACGCCGTCCTCGCGGGGGATGACCATATGATAGGCCTCGCTGGTTGCAGCATAGCCGGCGACTTCCGCATAGATCCTGGCCTTCCGCTTTTTCGCATGCGGGAGCGATTCTAGGATGAGGGCCGCCGCGCCTTCACCCATCACAAACCCGTCCCGTTGCCGTTCGAACGGACGCGAGGCGGCGTCGGGTCGATCGTTAAAACCGGTCGAGAGCGCCCGAAGCGAACAAAATCCAGCAAAAACCAACGGCGTAATGCTGGCATCGGCTCCGGCTGTAATCACCACGTCAGCCTGGCCCGTGCGAATCGCATTCAACGCTTGCCCCACCGCGTGCGCGCTCGATGAACAGGCCGTCGAAATCGTGAGGTTCGGCCCCTTGGCCCCATAGACCATGGCCACGATTCCTGAGGCGGAATTGAGGGTAATGGTGGGAATAAAATTGGGATGCACCCGATTGGGTCGCTGCGACTGGTACAACTGGGTGATTTCCCGCTCGCCCATCACCATCCCGCCCATGCCCGCGCCCATGATGACACCGACTCGGTGGGGGCGAACCTGGTCCATGCGCAACCCGGCATCCGCCAGCGCTTCCTTCGCCGCCACCAGTGCAAACTGAGCATAGCGGTCCACCCGTTCGACCATCGGCCCATCCAAATACTGGATGGGACTGAAGCCACGGACCTGACCGGCCACCCGACAGCGGTAGAGGTCCATCGGAAACGGATCGAAGGATTCGATCGCCGTCACTCCAGATCGCCCCTCCAGGGCGGCCTTCCAGAACTCAGCCACCCCGATGCCGATCGGAGAAACCATTCCAAGACCGGTGACGACCACGCGCGATGTCATGGGTTCATCATTATACCGAATACCGACATGAAATCGTTTGCTTGTACCTGAAGGGTGGGAAGCAGTCAACGCTTTTGACAGAGCCGGGCCCTGAGACATTGACTCTCGAACCTAATACCGGACTCGAAGCAACAGATAGAGTGCCAGACTCAGGAACACGATGTTCGCCATCCAGGCGGCCAGCACAGGGAGCAGGACGCCGCTTCGCCCCAGGGCGATTGAGACCGAATGGGTCATCCAGTAAAAAAAGCCGACGACCATGGCCTGACCGATTCCCATCGCAAGCCCCGTGCCCCTCGTACCCATTTTGCGAAGGCTGAGGGCAATGCCGACCAGAACCATGATCACACTCACGAACGGAAAGGCCATTCGCCCGTGGTAATCCGTGAGGACTCGGGAAAAATTGTAGCCATCGAGGCTCAGCCGATCGATATAGGCCTTCAACTCCCGCAAGGTCAGCGATTCCGACTCGGCAGCCAACCAGGAGTCGAAATCCTTCGGTGCTTGGGAGAGCGGCAGGGGCTTCTCCGTGAACGGCTCGATCGTCACATTGCCGTTGGGGAGAAACCGACGATCAATACCGTCCTGAAGCATCCACCCTTGGGGCGTATGAACGGCCCGTGTGGCTTCCGTCAGGAGGGTGAGACGAAACTCCGTTCCCAGCTGGTAGACCCGCACCCCCTGCAACACCCGGCCGCCTGGTTCCACCAGCTCCACATTCAGCAGGGCGGGCCCGCGAATCTGAAGCCAGGGCCTTGCGGCCTTGACGGCCAGGTTCTGAGTTTTCTTTTCGATAGAGGTATTCCTGACATATTCCGCCCGGGCGGTGGCCGTGGGAATGATGACCGAGGTCATGCCGAGCAGCAGGAGCGAAATCACTGCGCCGATCACCAGGAACGGGGCGGCCAGTCGGCCCAAGCTGACGCCGCAACTTCGCATGGCCGTGATCTCATGGTTGCGGGACAAGAGCCCCAGCGACAGCAATGTCGCCATGAGAATCGCCAACGGCGCGATCTGGAAGGTGATGCCAGGAGTTCTGAGAATGAAAAATGTAAGAATATCTGACATCTGGGCATCAAACTTCAAAAATCTCCTCAACTTTTCAAAAAAATCGATGACAAGGTAGATCGTCATCAATCCCGAGAAGCACATCAAGAATAGTTTCGCGAATTCGAGCCCGATGTAGCGGAAGAGAATCGTCATGCTGGTCACTGCCGGCTGACTCGATAGAACGCCCCGATGGTTACAAAGACGAAGATCACGTTGGGAAGCCAGGCGCCGGCCATTGGCGGAATCACCAACGTCGTCACGAGAAATTCGCAGAGCATGTTCAACATGTAATAGGCCACAACGATGACCACTCCCACCGCAAAGCCACCCATCCGTCCCGAGCGCTTGGAGACAATGCCAGTTGGAACGCCCAGCAGACAAAACACCAGTGTCGCCGTGGGGAAGGCCAGGTCCTTGTAGTACTCCATCAACCGGCGGAGGGCGATCGGATCGCGCCACTGCGATTCATCCAAGACCTTCAGCAGTTCCTGATACGAGGGACGATCGTCCGCGAGCGCGGCTCCCTGGTTAAGATTCATGCGGATGTCGTACGTCTCGAACGATACCTGTTGGTACCGTTCCGCCTGTTCAGGACGGCTATGCACGACACCGTGCTGAAGCCGCAGAGATACCTGTTGGGTTGCCGTATCCGTAAAGACCGTATAGCCGCCGGCGACGATAATTCGCGGGTCGTCGGGGTTCCGTTCATCCGAGACAAAGATGCCCGGCGCAGCTTCCCCATTCGAACCGACCGGCACATAGACGATCATCTTCGGAAGCGGCTCGTTGAACACCCCTCGGTCCAGCGCCAAGACCAGTTGATCGCGCAGGAGGCTGAGCGCCACCTTCTTCAAGTTGAAATTCGACCACGGCTGTCCCCACTGCGCGAGCACGAGCGTCAATCCGAACACCAGACAGGCAAACAACAGGACCGGCTGGGCCAACCGCAAGAGACTCAATCCGGCCGCGCGCATCGCCACGAGTTCCTTGTCGAACGACAGTCGGCCGAAAGCGGTAATCGAAGCGATGATCGCGGCAATCGGCAGGGTCAAGACAAGAAACGAGGGCAACAGATGCAGAAAGACTTTGATGACCGCAAACAGCCCGACGCCTTTTGAAACCAACAGTTCGACCAACCGCAACAGCTCGCGGGTCACCATGACAAAACAGAGAGCCGCCAGGCTGACGGAAAAGGGAGACAGCAGCTCGGCGAAGATATAGCGATCGAGTAGAGTTCTTAACAACACGTGTGGGAACTCATGCGCAGCGGCAGATCAATACTAATCGACTCTCCTCGGGATGTAAACCGGAGGCGTGATCCTCATCCGACTCCACCCACGGCTTCCATCCGGAAGCGTTCCTTCCCCGTGGCTGTCGGCAAACATTGGTAGCAGACCTGCTTGACAACCTCCGGAGCCGTAGGTAACATGCCCGCGGATTTTTTTGGCTTCTAGATGAACGCCTCTCACTTCACCTCGGCGCCGTCCTTCCGCTTCTTCGTGATTGATCATTCTCAACGCCGTTTGTCGGCAGTCCTGAACCGTCGGTTGTCATCGGCCCAGGCAGCACCCTGTCGCGTGGCTACACAGGAAAGGAGGGCTGTGTGAAAAGTAAGGGGACAGTCAAATGGTTCAATGATCGAAAGGGGTTCGGGTTCATCCGGTTGGACAATGGAGATGATGTCTTTGTCCACTATTCGGCTCTGCTCGGCGAAGGATTCAAGACCCTCAAAGAGGGCGAGAGCGTCGAGTTTGACATCGTCCAGGGAGCCAAAGGGCCGCAAGCTGCCAATGTCTTGAAAACCGCACTGAACGCATAACGCAACCAGACCAGACCGTTGTTGATGAAGAGCCTCCCGGCTGACTGGGAGGCTCTTCGTGTTTCCTGCGACCGCCTCTGCCATCGTTGACGGGGAGAACCCCCTGCGGCCCATGACCGTGCTCGGGCAGGAATAGCGCCATTCATTGACAAATGGCGACGCCGCCGATAGGGTGATCCGGTCATGTATCCCGGAGCCTGATCTTGGCTGCCGACCGTACGTCCACGCTTCACAACGCCCAGCTCTACGCCTCCAAGGGCCAGTTCGACGCGGCCATCGGAGAATGGAAGAAACTGGCCCAGGATGCCCCCAACGACGGCACGATCTATAACTCGATCGGCGACCTTCAGCTCAAGCGCAACGCCAAATCCGAGGCCATCAACGCCTATCTCCAAGCCGCCAAGGCCTTTCGCGATGACGGCGCACCCCTCAAAGCCATCGCCGCCTACAAGAAGATCTTAAAGATCGACCCGTCCCGGTACGACATCTACCGGTTTTTGGGCGACCTCAACGCCGAACGGGGCCTGCTCAGCAGCGCGGTGTCGGACTACCTGACGCTGGCCAAATGGTATCTGAAGGAACGAAAAGGCAAAGAGGCCTTGGAGGTCTATCGACTGATCATCCATCAAGACCCCTCCAATCTGGATGCCCAGGAACGGGTCGCGGAGCTCTGCGTCCAGGAAAATATGCAGGACGAGGCCATCAAGGTCTACTTGCACCTGGGACGAGAACGCTCCGCACAGGGCCGCACGACCGAAGCCCGAGACGCCTATGCGGCGGCGTTACGGATCGATCCAAACAACCGTGAGGCCGAACAATTCGTCAACGCGGAAAAGCAGGTGACCCAGGAGGTGCTCAAGCGAGGCCCCGCTCTCGCAGACAGCGAGTGCACCCGCACGGTCGCGGGCGCGTCCGCCCCCGGCGATCTGTTGGGCGAGGCAAGGCGCCGGATGGACGCCGGGCAATACGAAGGTGCCGAAGCAATGCTGAGCCAGATGTTGTCGCGAGAACCGGGCAATCCGGAAATCTGCCGACTCTTGGCCCGTCTGCACCTCAAACAAGGACAGGTCAACGTCGCGCTGAACGAATATCGTTTCCTCGCCGGCTCCGCGCTTCGATCCCAGGAGTATGACCTGGCTGAATCCCTGATCCAGGAATTTCTCACGGTCGAGCCGCGCTCGGTCGCGCTCTTGGAGCTGCTCGGCGAGCTCTTCGAGGAAAAGGGAGACGGTCCCGTGGCGGCCCAACATTATGGAACGGCGATCGCGGTGCTATTGGACCAGCCGGACCCGAGCCTTCCCTCGCTGCCGGGGGAGCTGTATGAAAAGGTGAGAGGACTCGACCCGGACGGAGCGGTTCGGGAAAAATTGGCGCCCATTTTCGAACCGAATGCTGCCCCGGTCTCGCAACAGGCGGCAAGCGCGTCGGTCGGCAAGCAAGCCAATCCAAGCGACACATCCCCCTCGTCCACAGCCCACCAGGCTCCGACAACAGAGGCCGTTCCGATCGACCATCAGGTCCATTACCAATTGGGCATCGCGTTCAAGAACATGGGGATTCCCGAGGAGGCGTTGGCAGAGTTCCAGGTGTCGGTCACGAATCCCCAACTGTATCTGGATTCCTGCCTCATGGTCTCTCAATGCCTTCGAGCATTGACACGCCACCAGGAGGCGATCGCCCAACTCGAAGAGGCCCTACGACACCCGGACTGCGCCGGCGACAAGGCGCGCCTGATGCGATACGAGCTGGGCCTGTTGTACAAGGCCGAGTCCCATGTCGAGAAGGCACTCAAGATCTTTGAATCCATCGCCGACTTTGCCGACGCCCGCGATCATCTGGAAGACCTACGCCAGCAACAAGCCGCTCCCTCAGCCTGAGGCTGAATCCGACCGTTCCTACCCGCACACTGCCAGACCTCCATCCGGTTTTCATCAATCGGAAGAGCCTGAGAGATTTCGGGTTCTAGGTCCGGTCACTAAATACGTGTATTTTCTTCCTGTGCCTTCGTGCTCCCTCTTGTCGTCCTAACCTGCTCCTCTTGAAATTGAGACCACCTCTACGACATGGTCCTGTGGACCGAGGAGGTGGCAATGGTATCGGAATCAGCAGAACCGATTGAACGATGGACCCCGAGGCGCCGGGACGCGTTGGTGGTCAGCATTCTGAAGGGCGAGACCTCCGTGGCCGAGGCAGCTCGGCAGCACGGCCTGACCGTGGCGGAGGTGGAGGACTGGCGGGAGAAGTTTCTCCTCGGGGCCGAGAACGCGCTCCGGACTCGACCCCAGGACGAAGAGGCCGTGAAGGACGAGCAGATCAAGAAGTTGAAACAGAAAATCGGAGATCTGGTGCTCGACCACGATATCTTACGGGAGGCGTTGAAACCCTATCCTGTGGACCGGAAGACATCCGACGCGTGAGAGCGCACGTGTCGGGTGTCTCCGAGCGGCGGAGCTGCCAGGTACTCCGCGTGAACCGAGCCCGCTTGTACAGAGCCATCGGAACAACACGACGCCGAGGCCGGACCGCGCCGCCGTGGCTGGAGCGGTTGCGGCAGCTGATCCAACAGTATCCGACGTTTGGGTACCGGCGGCTGTGGGTGCTGTTGCGATTTCGGGAGGGGCGTCTCATCAATCGGAAGGCCGTCTGTCGTGCGCTGAAACAGAACGGGTGGTTCGTGCGTCAACGCGTCGTCACCCCACGCCCGCGTGTGAAGCGCTGGGTGAGCGAAGCCAGTCGGAGCAACGAGCGGAGGGCGATGGATGTCACCCATATTCCCTGTGGCCACGATGGCTGGACCCATCTGGCTGCGGTGATCGACTGTCACGATCGGGAAGTCATCGGCTATGAGGTCGCATTACGCAGCCGAGCCAAGGAGGCGGAACGGGCCGTCGAAGCGGCCTGTCTCGCCCGCTTCGGGACCGTGCGTCCCAGTGGCGCTCCGGTTCTGCGAAGTGACAACGGGCTGATCTTTCAGAGTCGCCGGTTTCGGCAAGCCTGTCGGGACTATCGGCTGCAGCAGGAAGTTATCACGCCCTACACGCCGGAACAGAACGGGATCATCGAGCGGTTCTTTCGCAGTCTCAAAGAAGAGGGCGTCTGGCAGCATGTGTTCCAGACATTCGAAGAAGCGCGACCGGTCATTCGGCAGTGGCTCCAGTGGTACAACCACGAGCGGCCGCATCAGGCGCTCGGGTATCGAAGCCCGGTTCAGTAGCGGGCTCAACAATCACCGCAGGTGGCTTGATTTCCAGGGAGCACTACAACCTGTCGAAGCACACACATCGAGTTTTTCCGCAGGCTGTTAGAACTGCGCTAGTTGTCCTCTTCCCCAAAGCTTCACCGTTGGCACAAGACCGCCTGCCACTGATTGCCGACAGCTTCAGCCATTCAGCGTTGTGCAGACCTCCGACCTCAATCAATACGACAGGATGTGGCTATCGGAGGCTTTCTTACGTCACTTGATTCGGGGCCGGGCGGCCGCTGAGCACCGCGTCGAGATTCTCCAAACAGATCTCGCCCATACGGACACGGGTGCGCCACGTCGCTGACCCCAGATGGGGCAGGGTGACCACGTGGGGATGATCCAGCAGATCGTGATGAATCGCCGGTTCGCGCTCATATACATCCAGCCCCGCACCGGCCAGCAGCCCTTGCTTCAACGCGTGAGCCAGGGCCGCCTCATCGATGACCGGCCCGCGCGACGTATTGATCAAATATGCTGATCGCCGCATGAGGGACAGGGCCTGGGCATCGATCAGATGGCGCGTCTCGTCGCTCAGCGGCACATGGAGGCAGACAAAGTCCGATTGCTCCAGAACCTGCCCCAACGACCCTCTCCGCCAGGTATCGGGCACTCCCGGAACGATGTCCTGACGAGCCGTATACAAGATAGGCATGCGGAAGCCGGCTGCCCGTTCCGCCACCGCCCGGCCGATGCGCCCCAATCCGATGATGCCCAGCGTGCGGCCGGTGACATCCGCCCCGAGCAGTTGCGTTGGTGCCCAGCCGGTCCAGAGGCGCTGCTGCACCATCGAATGACCTTCCGTCACCCGCCGCGCCACCGCGAGCAAGAGCGCCCAGGTCAAATCGGCCGTGGCGTCGGTCAGCACATCCGGCGTGTTGGTCACGATGATGCCTCGACGAGCGGCGGCAGCCAGATCGATGTTATTGAACCCAACGGCATAGTTGGCGACGATCCTGAGCCGGCGTCCTGCGCTCAACGCGTCGTCGTCCATCCGCTCCGTAAGCGTGCAGATGGCCGCGTCCGCCTCTTTCACTCCAGCCAGCAACCGTTCACGTGCCGGCGGCTCGTCGCTCGGCTCGTCCATGAGGCGGTATCGTTCGCGCAACTGTGCCATCACCGGTTCCGGTAATCGGCGTGCGACAAACACGCGAGGTCGCGGCGCTTCTGTCATCCCTCAAAACTCTTCACGTCATGCATCGACTCGCTATCCTACCGGGAGCGACCGGCGACCTCAATGACTCCGGAGCAGCACGGGCCATCGCGCCCGCGACACTACGCGGCTTGTCCTTGTGAAAGGGGACCGTCTAGAATGTTGAGAGGAACTCACGAACCGTCATGCCATTGATCCTTCCAGATACCCGTGCTTCCATTGCCAACGATCTTCGACAGCGATTGGGTCGTGACAAGGTCAAGGACGACCAGTCGTCGCGCACAGCCTATGCCGTCGATGCCGGCATCTACCGGTTGACGCCGGATACGATCGCCTTGGTTCAGGACGAGGAGGATATCCAGACCGTCGTCCGGTACGCGGTCGAGCGCGGTATCCCCTTAACCCCACGGGCAGCCGGCACCAACCTCACCGGCTCCGCCATCGGGACCGGCATCATCGTGGACGTCTCGCCGATGCGTCGCATCTTGGAGGTCAACCGGGACGCAGGCTGGGCCCGAATCCAGCCGGGCATCGTCCTCGCCGAACTGAACAAGCAACTCGCTCCGCAGCAGGTCATCTTCGGCCCCGATCCCTCCAGCGGGGAAATGTGCAAGCTCGGGGGCATGCTGGCCAACAATTCGTCCGGTCCCCATACGTTGCGTTATGGATCCGTGAAGGACAATGTTCAAAGCCTCCGGGTCTGCCTCTCTTCCGGTGAATGGCTCGATGCGAAGCCCTACCGGCTGACGGACCCGTCGCTCCAGGCGGCAATCGCTCGACATCCCGGCCTTGAGACGATCCGGACGCTTGTGGATCGGCACCGCGCGCTGATTCAGAGCAAGGCCCCGCGCGTCAGCAAGAACAGTTCCGGCTACAACCTGTTCGGCTTGGCCGATGGGTTTCAAGCCGGCATCTTCGATCTTCCCAAATTATTCATCGGCAGCGAGGGCACGCTCGGGGTGGTGAGCGAGGCGGTGATTACGTTGGTGCCAAGACCTACGGCGACGGTTACAGCCCTCATTCATTTTGCCCACCTGGACGAGGTCGGCGAGGCGGTTCCGCAGTTGCTGACGCTTCAGCCGAGCGCCCTTGAAATCATGGACGCCCACACGCTGGACCTGATCGGCCGTTCCCGCCACGGGATTCCGAGCGAGGCCGCCGCTACGCTCCTCATCGAGCTCGACGAAGAAACAGGCCAGCCTTCTGTTCAAGAACGCAGCGCCCGCCTTCGGACCTTATGCCGGAGCTTCAAGCTGGCCGGCGACATTGCCTTGGCCTTCGATCGCGAGGATCGGGACCAACTCTGGAAGGCCCGCAAGGCCCTCTATCCGACGTTGTATCGCTTCGATGCGAAGAAGAAGCCGATCAACTATGTCGACGATGTCGTGGTCCGGGCCGAACGCATCAGCGAGCTAATCCGCTATTTGGACGGAGTCTTCTCTGGCGAACAGGTGCCGGTGGCGATCTTCGGTCACATCGGCAACGGCAATGCCCATATCGTGCCGCTCCTTGATGTGAACGATCCCAAGGATTTCGACCGGATGGTCAGGACTTACCATGAGATCCACGAGACGGTCCTGACGCGGTTCGATGGCTCCATTTGCGGCGAGCACGGGGATGGGCGTGTGCGGGCCGGCTACGTCCGGCGCATGTTCGGCGACGAGCTGTATCAGCTCTTCGTCCAGGTGAAGCAGGCACTTGATCCCTCCGGTCTGCTCAACCCCGGTGTCAAGCTCAGCGAGACGCCCTTTACCGAGCACATCGACTATACGCGCCTCTCGAAGAGCTGTGCGACCTGCGCCAAGTGCAACGCGGTCTGCCCGGTCTACGATGTCTTCCAATCCGAAGACATGAGTTCGCGCGGTTGGTACGAAATCGTCACGGCCTCGGATTACAGCTATCTCGAATCCAAGCGGGTGGTGGAAGCTTGCCTCAATTGCAAGTCCTGCCGCACGGTCTGCCCGGCCGGTGTGGACGTGTCCGAACTGATCCTCCAAAAGCGCGCGGAGCGGCCGAACCAAGCCGCCGGCTGGATCTTTCGGTTGCACGCACACCCGAGATGGTTCGAGCCCCTGCTGAAACTGCTCGCCCGGACGCAACCTTGGTGGGACCGGCCGACCGTGCGGACTTGGATCGACCGAGTGACCAGGCCGTTCCTGCGACGGATCGCCGAGACGGCCCGGCTTGCACCGGACATTGCGCTCCCGGCCCTCGCGCACCGCCTCCTCCGAGACCGGCACCGGTCGTTGGTCCCCTCAGGCAATCGACCCCCGCGGCGCGTCGCCTACTTCCATGGCTGCGCGGCCAACTACTTCGACGATGGAGTGGGCGATGCGGTGATCACGGTGCTGCGCCGGCTGAATCTGGAGCCGGACCTGCCGCCGCAACGCTGTTCCGGCACGCCGATTGAGACCTACGGCCATCGAGCCTTGGCCAAGGAGGGGGCTCGGTTCAACCTTCGCTCGCTGGCTCCTTATGAGACAGTGGTGACCGGTTGCGCCTCCTGTACATTGATGCTCAAGGACTATGCGCAGCTCTTCGCCGGCGAGCCGGAAGAGGCGGAAGCGCTCCGGTTGGCCGGCCGGGTCAGACATATTTCCGAGGTCGTGGCCGAGGCGCCGGTGCTCTCGGCATCTGCTTCGCGCCGTACCTCTCCCACCGGCGGACGTAAGGTCACCTATCATTCGTCATGCCACCTGCGGGCCGCAGGAGTCACCAAGCCACCGAGGCAGGTCTTGACCCAGCTTCCCGGAATCGAGTACGTGGAGATGGTCGATGCCGACCGATGCGCGGGAGGGGCGGGGACCTACCTCGTCAAGGACTATGAGACCTCACAACGCATCGTCGAGCGCAAACGGCGCGCCGTGGAGCAGAGCGGCGCGGAGGTCGTCGCGACCAGTTGCCCCGCCTGCATGATCCAATTGCGGACGGGCCTGCAGGGTCGGGCGGACGTGCAGCACGTGGCTCAATTGGTGGCGGACGCCCTGGGGGAGACGCCTTCACCTCACGAAAATGGAGGAGACGGGTCTGCGTGAGGCTGAGAAGAATCGATCTGTTGTTTCTGGTCGGGGCACTGGCCGTGGTGATCGGGGTGTCGTTGTTGCCGTCGCCGCGGGACCGCAATCCCATGGTTCCGGCCACGCCGGACCACCGCAACCTGAGGTCGGAAGCCGAGTGCCTTTCTTGCCACGCTCCGGGTGGCAGCCGTCCGTTACCGGCGCGGCATCCCAAGCGGCCGGATTGTATTCACTGCCACCGGACAGCCGAGGGAGCTGCTGGTTGAGAAGGAGAGGACAGCCTTAATGATCAGAATTTCAATTATCGGACCCGCCCTACATCAGTTGATCCAAGAGCCGGAAATGGAGCTGGACCTGGCCGCTCCAATGAGCGTGAAGAGTTTGCTGGAAGCCTATCCCGATCAACTTGGCCCTCTCTCGCCCTTGCTGCAAAACGCGGGACTTCTGATCACGGTCAACCGCAAGATCGGCACGGCCGACACGATGGTCAAGGACGGCGATGCGGTGAAATTCACCCATCAAGCGGTCTTCAGCTATGACGGAGCCCGCTGGCACAACCCGTAGCCTGTCCGACATTGACCGTTCTACTGCTCTACTGCGACAAACGAAGTGCGGTCATCTGCGTCGGGCTCGGCCAGAAACAATCCGAAGCACCCCTTGCTCCGGGACTGCAATGGGTCCAACGCATCGCGACTCCGCCAGCGCCATTTGGAGTTGAGAAGCAAATCGGATTGGATGGGAGAGCGAGAAGGAGTTAGGCAGAGGCGGCCAGAATGCCGCTGACCCGGCCCATGGCTCGGTACTTCTGCTCACGCTGCTGAATCAGGTCCCCCGGCGACAGGTCCTGCAATTCCTGCAGGGCTTGGGCGAATGCCTTTCCCAGCCTCGTCCCCATCAGTGCCGGATCCCGGTGAGCTCCCCCGATCGGTTCCGGCACGATCTCGTCCACGATGCCGAAGTCCCGGAGGTCTTTGGCCGTCATCCGCAGAGCGACCGCCGCATCAGGCACTTTGGCCGGATCATCCCAAAGAATCGCGGCACAGCCTTCCGGGGAGATCACAGAGTAGACCGTGTGTTCGAGCATGAGCACACGGTCGGCCACCCCGAGCGCCAGCGCCCCGCCGCTTCCACCCTCGCCAATGATCACCGAAACGACCGGCACCTTCAATTGCGACATCACGAGGAGGTTGCGGGCGATGGCCTCGGCCTGGCCCCGTTCTTCGGCCCCGATCCCGGGGTAGGCGCCGGGCGTGTCGATAAAGGTCAGGATGGGACGGTTAAACTGCTCCGCCAATCGCATCAGCCGGAGCGCCTTCCGATATCCCTCCGGGTTGGGCATGCCGAAATTTCGTTGCATGCGCTCCTTGAGGGTCTTGCCCTTCTGGTGACCAATGACCAGCACCGACCGGCCCTCGAATCTGGCGAACCCGCCGAGAATGGCCCGATCATCCCCATAAAGTCGGTCCCCGTGCAATTCCACAAACTCCTGGCAGAACTGAGTGATGTAATCGAGCGTGGAGGGGCGCTGGGGGTGCCGGGCGACCTGGGTGCGCTGCCAAGGAGTCAGATGGTGGTACAGCTCATGCTCGGTCTGAGCTAGTTTCGCTCGGAGCTTCCGGATCTCGTCCTGTGTCGAGGACTTGGCAGCGGTTCCGGAGGCCGTCAATTTCTCGATGCGTTCTTCGATGTCGCGGAGAGGCTTTTCGAACTCCAAGTAATCGCGCATAGGGAGGCCTCAGGGTAGGAGATATGGTGTCTGTCAGGTGGCGAGTATCAGCGGGCCTAGGATACCAAACCGACCACCCCTTTGCCTAGTACTTCTTCAACATCCGCCACAAAGTACTCGCTGGGGGTCACCTTGATCGTGGGGAGGGGTCCGGTGTCGGCCTCGAAGTCCGACCCGACCCTGAAGGTCAGACATACCATGGTGGACCCGGGATGCCGCTGCAAGACCTCCTGGAGACGGCTGAGCCGGAGACCGGCCTCGGGCGTATCCGACACCGTGATCGTGACCTTGCTGATGGCCTTGGCCTGCAACTCGGCCAGGAGCTCAACCTTAACGCCCCGGATCTTGGTTCCCTTTTCCCCTCGGTCTACAGTGCCGGTGATACGGACCACCTGCTCGGGCACCAGCAGCTCGGACGCCGTCTGATAGAGGTCGGGAAACACGATGATCTCCGCCGTTCCCTGTAAGTCCTCCACCGCGACATAGGCCATCTTGTCGCCTTTCTTGGTGACCAAGTTCTTGACGGTCGCGATGATCCCGGCCAGACGCACCTCCTTGCCGTCTCCGATCTCGGAGAGGGTTTGGGTCGTGGCTGTGGCAAAACTCCGGACCGCGGCTTCATATCGCGCCAAGGGGTGTCCCGTGATATAGAACCCTGTCAGCTCCCGCTCGAACTTCAACCGCTGAGCCTGGTCCCACTCAGGGACGTTTGGTAGCGGGGGATCGATAGGGGCGGAAGGCGCATCCGTGGCTTCCAGGTCGCCGAAAATGCTGGTCTGACCGCTCGCCCGCTCCCGCTGCGCCGCCGCTCCTTCTTCCATGGCTTGATCCAGCACGGCCATGAGCTGGGCCCGCCTGGCCCCCATCGAATCGAACGCGCCGGCCTTGATCAGCCCTTCCATCATCCGCTTGTTGACCTTGTGCAGGTCCACGCGCCGGCAGAAATCGAAAAATGACCGGAACCGTCCGGCATCGGTTCGGATCTTGATGACGGATTCGACCGCGCCTTCCCCCACGTTCTTGATCGCCGCCAGCCCGCAGCGAATGCTCCCATCCACCACGGCGAAGCTCTTGTGGCTCTCGTTGACATCCGGCGGCAGGATCTTGATGCCGAGGTCCCGGCATTCCGTGAAGTAGCCGACGAGCTTGTCCGAGTTCCCCATTTCGCTCGTGAGCAGCGCCGCCATGAACTCGGTCGGGTAGTGGGCCTTGAGATAGGCGGTCTGGTAACACACCACAGCATAGGCGGCCGCGTGCGACTTGTTGAATCCGTAGCCGGCGAACTTCTGGATCAGGTCGTAGAGTTTTTCGGCTTTCTTTTCCGTGACTTTCTTACCTTTGGCGCCTTCCAGGAATTTGGCCTTGAGCTTCTCCATCTCCTCCGGCTTCTTCTTCCCCATCGCCCGCCGAAGAATGTCCGCTTGGCCGAGCGAGAATCCGGCCACCTTGTTGGCGATGGCCATGACCTGCTCCTGATAGACGATGATCCCGTAGGTATCCTTGAGGATCGGCTCCAGCTCCGCCATTTCGTATGTGATGGCAATCTTCCCCTGCTTGCGCTTGATGAAGTCGGGGATCAGGTCCATCGGACCGGGCCGGTAGAGGGCGATGATGGCGATGATGTCCTCGAACCGGTCCGGCCTGAGACCGGTCAGCAAATCGCGCATGCCCGAACTTTCCAATTGAAACAGGCCGGTCGTCTTGCCGGATGAGAGCAGCGCAAAGGTCTTCGCGTCGTCGAATGGAATCCGCTCGACCGTGAACGACAGGCCGGGATGCGTTTCATTGACAAGCCGTTCAGCCTGCCGGACCATCGTGAGCGTCTTGAGCCCCAGAAAATCGAACTTGACCAGCCCGATTTTTTCGACATCTCCCATCGAATATTGGGTCACGACTTCGTCGTTGGCCCCCTTGTAAAGGGGCACGTGATCCGTCAGCGGCTCTTCCGAGATCACGACACCGGCCGCATGGGTTGATGCGTGGCGCGCCAGCCCTTCCAACGACTGCGCGATCGACATCAACTCTTTGAACTTGGACTCGGTCTCGACCAACTCTCTCAGCTTGGGCTCCTGGTCCAGCGCCTGCTGCAAGGTAATGTTGAGCTGGTTCGGGACCAATTTGGCGACCTTATCCACCTCCGCATAGGGGATCTCCATCACACGCCCGACGTCGCGGATTGCGGCCTTGGCCCCGAGTGTCCCGAACGTAATGATCTGGGCCACGTGGTCGGAGCCGTATTTGTCCACCACGTAGTTGATGACCTCGCCTCGACGGTCCATGCAGAAATCCATATCGATGTCGGGCAGGGACACACGCTCGGGATTCAGAAACCGCTCGAAGAGGAGGCTGTAGACCAGCGGATCCAAATCGGTGATGCGTAAGGCATAGGCCACCAGGCTCCCTGCCGCAGAACCTCGTCCAGGCCCGACGGGGATCCCACGCGAACGGGCGAACTTGATGATGTCCCAGACAATTAGGAAATAGCCGGCAAATCCCATCGCACAGATGATGGCCAGCTCCTCGCGCAAACGCGCGTCATAGTCCAGGGTCGGCAGAGTCCCAGGACGTTCGCTCAGCCGCGCAGCCAAACCCTCGATCGCCAAGTGTTCGAGATAGGTCTCACGTGTGTAGCCATCCGGCACCTTGTATTGAGGGAGGTAGGTCTTGTTCAGGGTCAGTTGCAAATCGCATTGCTCAGCGATCCGCACCGTGTTGCTCACAGCGTCCGGCAACTCGGAAAACTCGCGTATCACTTCGTCGGTGGACTTGACGTACAATTGATCCGTGTCGAACCTCATCCGATTGGGGTCATTGAATGTCTTGCCGGTTTGCAGGCAGAGCATGAGGTCGTGGGGCCGGGAGTCTGCTTGCTTCAGATAGTGACAGTCGTTGGTCCCGGCAAGCGGAATGCCGAGCTTCTTGTGAATCTCAAGCAATCCGTCGTTGGCGATCCGTTGATGCTCCAGCCCGTTGGCCTGCAGTTCCAGATAGTAACTGTCCTTGCCGAAGATCTCCCGGTATTCGCCGGCCACCCGGGTGGCCCCTTCTATATCCTTCTGACCGATGAGGTAGGCCACTTCACCGCTCAAACAGCCCGAGAGGGCGATCAGCCCATCATGATGCTGCTGTAATAATTCCTTATCCATCCGTGGCTTATAGTAGAACCCTTCAAGATACGCTTTACTCACCAACTTGATGAGATTTTGATAGCCGGTGAGGTTCCGCGCGAGCAGGATCAGATGGTAGTAGTCGTTGTGGGCAAGGCCGCTATCTTTTGCAAAACGGCTCCCCGGCGCCATGTAAGCTTCACAACCGATGATCGCCTTCACTCCGGCATCCTTGGCCTTCCGGTAGAACTCGACCGCCCCGAACATGTTGCCGTGATCGGTCATGGCCACCGCCGGTTGGCCGAAGCCTTTGATCTGCTTCATCAGCGGATCGATTTGGTTGGCACCGTCGAGGAGGCTGTACTGGGTATGGAGGTGGAGGTGGACGAATTGCGGTGGCATGGTGAAAAAAGTGAAACGGATTGTAGGAGGGGAGGGAGGGGAAGTCAAACGAGGAGAAGGAGAGAAGATGATGAGGAAGCGATAGGGTGGGTCTCGTGCGCTCGCAGAGGCCGCACGATAGGAATGTGCTCCCTCGATGCGCGCGATTCGAGACCCACCCATCGCCTCCTCTCCGGACGGGGAGGGAAACAACGAGCAAGCTTGGAAGGAGCATTGATATCGAAGCACTCGCCACGGACGGGGGAAGTCAAACCGAGCGGAGAGGGCGAGGCATGCCCGTATCAGTCTTGTGCTCCCGGAGGCCGCATGCTCGGAAGCATGCCCCCTCGACGGCCGCAATGGAACCGACACAGGCATGCCTCCCCAGATGAATTTTCTCCAATCCGATGGGAAGAGAGACAACCCTGCCGTCTTCACCAATGCAAAGTGAAGGAGTAATCAGCGAGCTCGGAGGGAACATCGAATACTCGCAGAGGCCGCACGATTGGAATGAGAAAATACGCAGAAGGTCCTTCATCCCTTTCGGAGAACGGCGGAAACACAAACAACGGAGGTGCTGACAGATCACAGTGAGACGAGGATCGGCCTTCTTGATCCTATAGGACAGTCAGGCTAGCCTAGCAGCTTGCGAAAACCTCGATGTGTGTGCTTCAACGGGCTCAGCAGGCTCGAAAAACCCCGGTGTAGGCACCAATCGCTCCGTTCGTCCTGAAGCCCTCGAAGTCTGTACGATTGCGTCAATCTTGCCTTAGCGGAAGCCGTTGACGGGGTCTTGATCACGGCGGACCGCAAATTGTACACGGCCATCGCCGGTGGGCCATATAATCCTCGAGTGTCCTGGATCGAGGATCTGCCACGGGTGGCATGAGTGGAACGGGCGGGTTATCTTCCCAGATCCTCACGGATCATTGTCATGCTTCAAAGGCCACACCCAACTCATGTCGGCTCCGAATTGGATGAATTGCCATGATCTCAGGGTTCATAGCGCATGAACCGACGGCGAGAATCGAGCGCATGTCATCCAGCCAGGCTGGCTATTCACATTTGGTAGACGTTGGAGTAGAGTGGCGCCCCTGCAATTCAAGAAGCGTGAACGGCGGTCTCCTGGCTCAGTCGAGGGGACGACACTTCACACCATTATCGTCTACCCCGAAAAGGAGGTCTCTGCATGATGCCCGGTGTGCCCGCAATGTTGAGTGTGCTGGCCGGCTCACTCGTGTTCTTGCTTGGACTCACGTCATCGCTGGCGGACTCGCATCTCGCCATCCCGAAGCCGACCGACCCGTTGCTCCCTCCTCCGCCTCCTCCGACCATCGGCCCGTCCATCGTCAATCTGACCCTCAGCGTGTCGCTCCAACACCTCGCGCAAGCGGTGCAGGATTCCTTTCCCATCCACCATCAGCACGAGGACCAGTGGACGCCGGGCAAGCGGCTGATCGAAGGCGCCCCTTTTGAGTATCGGTACTACTTGTGGCGGGGGCCGGCGCAATTCAAGCTGACCGGGAACCAACTGGTCACAGAATTTCCGGACGTGCGATATCGCGTCGCCGCTCGCGTGTCAGAGACCGACGGCCAGACGCGCATGGGCACCTGTGGGTATGGTGATCAATGGCCGCGACATTTGCGCCTCACTGCCACTTCGTTACTGTCCTGGGCCGAATCCTGGCGGTTGCACACCATCACGACCTTTGAACCTCCGGCGTTGGTGGATGATTGCCGACTCACTCCATTGATGGCGGACGTCGGCCCATTATTGGCTGCGGGGTTGAAGGAACGATTACCGCCGCTCGCGACGGCCATCGATCGAACCGTGGCGGAACGGGCAGAGGCTAAACAGCGGGCCGAAGGCATCTGGCAGCGCCTCCAGGAACCGGTCGAACTGAAGCGAGGCATGTGGCTTGCGTTTCGCCCATCCGGTGCACAGGCCGGACCGATTACTCCCGATGGGGAGGCGAGTGTGCAGTCGGTCGTGAGTCTGGCATTCCATCCGACAGTCACCCTGGGACCCAAACCTCCCGTGCCTGTCCTCCCTCTCCCACCGCTGCAACTCGACAAGGTGGCGGCTCCGGAAGGCCTGCACCTCAGCATCCCCGTGCAAGTGTCCTATGAGGAACTGAACCGGCGCCTGATGCCCCAAGTCGTGGGAGAGGAAATTCAGCCGCCGGTCGGCTCGGCGACCAAGGTGACCGACCTGCAGGTGTACGGAAGCGGGGACCGGTTGATTGCTGCCGTCTCCGTGTCCGGCGGTGTAAATGGGACGCTCTATCTTGCCGGACGACCGTCACTCGACACAGCTACCCAGGTTCTGGAATTTCGCGAATTCGGCTATACGATGGAGACGAAAAACGTACTGGCGAAGACCATCAACCGCATGATGTACGACGCCATTTTGGAGCAAGTGCTGCCGGATACCAGGATCGATCTGCGCGATCTCTTTGAGGACCTCCGCAATCGGATCGAGCGACAACTCACACGAGAGCTAGTTCCAGGCACCTGGCTGGAGGGATCCGTCACGCAACTGACTCCGCGCGGGATCTATCCCACCGAGAACGGCCTTGAGATCCAGGTCGTCGTGGACGGGAATCTGAAACTCACAATTGTGAAATGATTGAGCACAGAGGTTCGAGCGGCACCGGCGACAACGGTTGGCAGGGAAGCGAGCGATCCGCGGCGGCGGCGGGCCGCCGCGGAACTCGTCAACCTATGGGCTCAGATAGCCGGTGAGATTGTCTTGGACGGAACGGACTCCCTCCACATTCTTGGCCAATTCGACCGCCTTTTCGGCCTCCCGTTGCGCTTCAACGTTTCCCGTCAAGAAGACGCGGCCCTCAAGGGTCGCGACCGAAATCTTCCGCTGACTCAGGACCGGATCGGTGGCAATGGCATTCTTCACTTTCTCTGTGGCGTCCTTGTCACCCGCGGTGCCAAAGGCTAACGGAGGGAGGTACCCGACCAAGCTATTTTGAACAGATTCCACTTCTTCCACGTTCTTGGCCAATTCAACGGCCTGATCGGCTTCCCGCTGCGTCGGGACGTTGCCGAGTAACTGTACCCGTTTCTTGTAAGTGGACACCTTAATGCCTCGTTCACGGAGCATGGGGTCCGACTCCAGGGCGGATTTCACCTGATCGGTGATCTCTTTGTCTCGAGCGGTGCTTTCCGTCACATGAGGTCGATGACCAACGAGGTTACTTTGCACAGACCGCACCTCCTCCACACTGTTCGCCAGATCGATCGCCTTATCGGCCTCCCGCTCATGGAGAACCTGTCCCTGCAGCAACACCCGGCCTTTGTAGCTGGACACCGCAATGTTCCGCTGGCTGAGCACCGGATCGGCCGCGAGGGCGCTCTTGACCTTGTCCGTGATTTCCTTGTCCGTCGCGGCGAAAGCCGTGGACCCCGTACCGAGCACGAGGGCCAGCCCCACCGCTGTGATCACATTTCTCCAATGGCCTCGCACTCCTGTCCGCGTCGGCTGTTGCATGGGTTCCTCCCTCCTTGTGAGATGGTGGTCAACTACGCCGGTTCCCTGCCGTGCCAGTGAAGAAGACGACAGAAGAAGATGGATCAGGTTGGGTCATTCGCGATGCTTCAACGAAAATGCACGTATGCTAGCACGTTCCCGGAGCAAAACCAAGAAACGGAGCGAGGCCACAGAGGCCCGTTCACCGGGTGCCCACGATACGGATGGAACCGCATGGAACGTGAGGATTCACTGCCTCCCGCCATCCTATACCGTCTATCGCGCGTCTCGTTGTCATTCCAAACAATGACGGACTCCATCCATCGCGACAGCGGGCGGCTGCGGGGTCGCCGGACCATCTGGGGCGGCCGCGCACCGGTCCGCACGGCCCTGTATATGGCCACCTTGGTGGCGACCCGCTGGAACCCGGTGATCCGGCAGTGCTATCAGCGCGTGCGCGCCGCCGGCAAAGCGCCCAAGGTCGCACTGGCGGCCGCGATGCGCAAGCTGCTGACCATTCTCAATGCGATGGTGCATCATGGGACTCGCTGGCGTTCCACCGTTCAGGTGGCTACTTGACAATCAAGACAGTTGCTCGGCCCTTCGCTCGCTGCGGCCTTGCCGGGCGGCCTTTTTGAGCATCCGGCATGGCTGTCCGTCGTCGTTTGAGACCTCGATGTCCGTGACAATCATAAGCGTTGAAGACAGTTTTTCCGCAGCCTGCCAGATCTTCATGAGGGCCAGCCTAGCAGGCGGTTGAACCACGTGCTCCCTTTAGCTCTCGTCTCGCTTCATTGCTGCGGCCTTGTTCCTCTGCTTCCATACGCTCACAATCTGAGCAATTCCGCACAGCGCGCTCGTCGCAATTCCTCACGTCAGACGATCAACTCCGCACACCTCGCACCCTTCGCAGGCAATCCGATGCAAGCGTCAAACATTGCTACCACAATGCTTTCTCCCTCGTGACGCCGCTCGCGCCGCCACGGTTGGTGAACACATTCTCGCGGGCAAGCATATTGCGTATACATGTTGCGTGCATTTGTTCCGGCGGTGCTTGGCAGACTCGCCAGCGTCCTGATCACCATGGCGCGGGTTATTAACAAGAGGGTGCGTCTCTCAGGTTGGGGCAAGCAAGATTGTTTCGGTTCCTTGAGGTCGTTCGAGACTGACGGGGCGCGAACCACAACGATCTCGCTGAGCCGGAGGCTCAAAAGGCCGCTCAGCGCAGACGTGGCGAGCGAAGAGGGGAATCGTACCCGAGATGCCAGGTGCTCTTCTTCGTACCACGAGCCGAAAACGTTGAGCCACTGCACGTCAGGCCCATTGCATCCTGACGATGCAGCACCGAGTGCCTTAGCGACGCTGGTGGATGTTCCCCAAGAGTCTGTCAGCCTTCGGCGGCACGCCGGAAAGGAGGTGAGGCGGATGCGCCAAGCTCACAAGCGCGACTCAAAGGGTGGTTATCTGCACGAGCGGTCTCCTCCTTGAGCCTCGCTCAAGCAACGACCAAAGGGACCGACGTGACAGTACACGTGTATACTCCGAGGGGAGTTCAAGAGGAGGATTTATGCGAAGCCGTGATGCTTATCATACCATCGTTCTGTATATCATGGGAATTGCAGTGTGCTCGATGCTATTCGTCCTGCACCCGACAGTGACATCGGCAACGACAACCGGTCTGGGCTTGGACTGGCTGCCTCAACTCACCGATCACGTGCTGCGCGTGCAATACGGCACTGGGCCGGACGCCGGCAAGATGGAACCGTATGTGAAACAGCTCATGACGGTGCGCACGGCCTTGCTCGACGGGAAAGGTGCGGAGGTGTACAAAGGGATGAACCAGTTCATGGACATGTTAGAGACGACCAACAACGGGATTTCAAAAGCCACTGCCGACAAACTGTTTGACTATGCGTTCGAAGTGACACCGGCAAAGTTTATCGAAAAGAAGCGCTATCTCGCGTACTACAACAAGACCACGGCCCCTTACATTGACAATTTCCTGGAGAATGTTGGTGGTGGCGCGGCCGCGGCAGCACAGCTTGAACAATAACCATCGTGACGGGGGCGGTACTGGCTTGAACCGCCCCCGCAGGACGGGTGGAGTATCGCCGTCCTCCGCTCCATTCGATTCCGGTCTCGAGGTTTCAGGCAATGATGTTGCGTCATTACCGCATGGTGGTCTGCGCTTGGTTGGGGATAGGACTTCTCTTCGGCTGCGCCGCCATGCCGGCGGCGCGAATCGACGCCTATCTTGGTCCGGACAGTGGGCGTATCGATGATCCGGGAATCGCCCAATCCGCCGTCCTCCCCGGCTCTCTTCTGAATGCCGGCTTGGTCGTCATCAACGACACCACAACCCCCGAATCTGCGCCGACCCTATCAGAGGGCGCATTGCTCACGTTAACCGTTCAGATCCGTCACAGAATTGGCCAGACCTTGCCGATCGATGTGACCAAGACCGTGCCCGCCACCGACTTGAGGCCCGGCGAGGATCGGGGCGCACTGGTTCGCCTCGCCGCAAGATCCGGACTCCGGTATCTCATCATCGCCGTGGTCTCGAACGTCGAGACCTCGGCGCCCGTCATGTTTGAGGTCGTTGGTGGGAGCACCTCGGCTCGCGGGACCGCCGTTGACGTATTCACATTGATGGAATTGGCCCTGCTGGACAGCGAAACTGGACAGGTCTTGGTCAGGGGTCACGGAAGAGATCGCGCCCGACTAAATCACCTGAACGACCAGGATGGGTCGAATGAATACCCGGTCATCGTGCGGTCGATCGGAACGAGGGAATCGCCCTCGGCCGGAAGCACTCCCCGCGAGGCGCTCTATCTCACCGCAGCCTCCGACGCGTTGGATCAGGCTCTCCTCCGTTTCAGCGAGGCGTGGGAAGCACGACGCGCAAGAGGTGCATAGCATGTGCTCCCGAACTCGTTCCGTCTCTGGCGGAACCCGGCTGGGGTCGTTGCCCGACTTGGCCGGTCTCGCAGTGATCCCTCACGGTCTATTTCGAACCTCCTGAGTTCATTCAACCGCTCCCCCCACCAAGCCCGCATCACGGTTCTCCATGAGCGGGCCGAACAGTCGGCCTCCTCAACTCGTGGCGACCAATTTCCTCGCCTTGCAGTTCCCTGAATTCATCTGATATTCTTCGTGTTCCTTTCACAGGCACTGGTTTCTCTACCTGACAGATCGATTCGAAGGAGTGGCATATGGCCGGCATAGAGCGGGCGTTGATCAGCGTGTCTGACAAGACTGGAATAGTCGAACTGGCCACGGGGTTGGAGGCACTCGGCGCGGAGATTCTTTCGACCGGCGGCACCGCCAAGACGCTTCGCGAGGCGGGCGTGAAGGTGGTCGATGTGGCCGCCTACACCGGATCGCCGGAGATTCTCGACGGCCGCGTCAAGACGCTCCATCCCAAGATTCACGGGGGACTCCTGGGCCGACGCAGTCTGCCGGCGCATATCGAGCAGATGCGACAGCACCAGATCGGTCCGATCGACGTGCTCGTGGTGAACCTCTATCCGTTTGAAGCGACGATTGCCAAGCCCCAATGCTCCTTTGACGAGGCCATTGAAAACATCGATATCGGCGGCCCCTCGATGCTGCGGTCGGCAGCCAAGAACCATGAAGACGTGCTGGTGGTTGTCGATCCCACGGATTACCCGCGCGTGTTGGAGGCGGCGGGACGCGGATCGGTACCTTCATCCCTCCGGCGCGAACTCGCCTTGAAAGTCTTTCAACACACCGCCCGCTACGACAGCCTGATCGCCGGCTATCTCGAACGGCAGATGCAGGGAGCCGAGACGAAGTTTCCGGCCCTATTGTCGTTGCAATTTGAGCGGGCCGAAACGCTCCGCTACGGCGAGAATCCGCACCAACAGGGCGCGTTTTACCGTGATCTTCAATCCAAGGAAGCCTCGGTCTCGCGCGGGAAGATCCTGCACGGCAAGGCGATGTCCTACAATAATTTCCTCGATGCAAATGCCGCGCTGGAACTGGTGAAAGAATTCGATCAGACTGCGGTCTCAATCATCAAGCACAACAATCCCTGCGGCGCCGCACTGGGCGCCACGCCGGTCGAAGCCTACGTGAAGGCGCGCGAAACGGACCCGGTCTCGGCGTTTGGCGGCGTGATCGCGTTCAATCGGCCGGTCGATCTGGCCGCCGCGAAGGAGATCACCTCCACGTTCGTGGAGGTGGTCATCGCGCCAAGCTTCGCCGAGGACGCCTTGGCCGAGTTGAAGCGCAAAAAGGATATCCGGCTCTTGGAAGTGGGGCCGCTCCGCAAAGCGGGTCCCGAAGGCTACGACCTCAAAAAACTGGTCGGCGGGCTGATCGTTCAGGATCGCGATCTGGGTATGCTCTCCGACATCAAGGCCTTGGCTGTCCCGACGGTGCGTAAACCGTCGGAAGAGGAGTATCGGGCGGCCAGCTTCGCCTGGATCGTGTGCAAGCACGTCAAGTCCAATGCCATCGTCTATGTCAGGCCGGGACAGACGGTCGGTATCGGGGCCGGGCAGATGAGTCGCGTGGATTCGGTGAAACTCGCCGGCATGAAGGCGCAATTGCCCGTGAAGGGCTGCGTCATGGCCTCGGACGCCTTCTTCCCGTTCCGCGACGGCCTGGATGCCGCTGCCCAGGCGGGCATCACCTGCGTGATCCAACCAGGCGGGTCGATTCGCGACAGCGAGGTCATCAAGGCAGCCGACGAACAGGGGATGGCGATGATTCTGACCGGGATGCGCCACTTCCGCCACTGACTGTCGGCTTCTGAACATGGCCACTCGCTTCCTTCTTGGTCGTTCGTTCACCTCGACGTACACAACCACGTACGCCTCGGCGCCCGAACTCCCTGCGACCTTGCTGCTGGACCATGTTGAGAAGCCGGCGGAGACATTCGCTTCCAGATCAACTCGGAAGCCATCACACAGATGAAGATCTTGGTGGTCGGGAGCGGCGGCCGCGAACATGCGATGGTGTGGAAGCTCGCGCAGAGTTCCCGGGTGACTCGTCTCTACTGCGCCCCCGGGAACGGCGGAATCGCGCAACAGGCCACCTGCGTCCCCATCGCCACGGAGGATGTGCCTGGCCTCAAAGCCTTTGTCCAGCGAGAAGGGATCGACCTGACGGTCGTCGGTCCTGAAGCACCGCTGGCCGCCGGCATCGCGGATGAATTCCGCAAGGCGAAGCTGAAAATTTTCGGGCCGACCGCGTTGGCCGCCCAAGTCGAATCCAGCAAAATCTTCACGAAAGACCTCCTGACCAGTCAACGGATTCCAACCGCCCGTGCCCAGTCCTTCGATCGGGTGCTCCCGGCCCTGGACTATCTGCGCACGCAGCCGCTCCCGATTGTCATCAAGGCCGATGGGCTGGCACAGGGCAAAGGGGTGGTGGTCGCGACGACGAGCGCACAAGCTGAAAACGCCGTGCGCGACATTCTGGAACGTCACCTGTTCGGAGGCGCCGGCCAGCGGGTGCTGATCGAACAGTTCCTCAACGGCGAGGAACTCACGGTCATGGCCTTTACCGACGGCAAGACCGTCGTCCCGATGCTGCCGGCCCAGGATCATAAACGAGTAGGGGACGGCGACACCGGACCCAATACCGGCGGCATGGGTGCCTATGCCCCGGCGCCACTCGGGAGCGGCGCATTGCTCGACATGGTACAGCGCACGGTGCTGCAACCGACCGTGGATGCGCTCTCACGCATGGGCCGTCCGTTTCAGGGCGTGCTCTATGCGGGCTTGATGATCGTGAAGGGCGAGCCCTATGTGCTAGAGTTCAATGCGCGCATGGGCGATCCGGAAACCCAGGCGGTGCTCCCCCTGTTGAAGACCGATCTCTTGGACATCATCGAGGCCGTGGTCGAACACCGGCTGGACCAATGTCGGATCGACTGGCATCCGCTGACGGCCGTCTGCGTCGTCCTGACGTCGGGCGGCTATCCCGGTGCATACCGGAACGGCTATCCGATTACCGGTCTCGCAGCCACATCCGCCGGACCGGATGGGAGTGGCGACACGATCATCTTCCATGCCGGCACGAACCGCACGGAAGGATCGCTCGTCACCGCAGGCGGACGCGTGTTGGGGGTGACGGGCTTGGGACCGGCGCTGCTGGAGGCACGGGAGCGGGCCTATGCCGCCATCCAGCCGATTCAATTCGACGGTTGCCATTTCCGAACCGACATCGCCATGCGGGCACTTGGCCAATTGCGAGTGTAAACCTGGGGGAACCCGCCGACTCATCGTGTCACTTCTCAATTGTGTTCACGGCCTCTCACCGGCGCACCTGACAGAGATCCGTGCCGTCATCCGTCGCGACGGCATCCTGGCCGCGGCGACCGAAAGTTCCTATGCGCTGTGCGGCTCGCCCTGGAGCGAGGCTGCGGCCGCACGGATCCACCGGCTCAAAGGGAGGCCCCCGGACAAACCGTTGCTCGTGCTCATTCATCGCCGGGAGGAGCTGGCGCGTCTGGCGGCGGACATTCCGGAATCGGCCCGCCTTCTCATGCGCGAGTGCTGGCCCGGTCCACTGACGGTGGTCCTCCCGGCTCACTCCTCATTGCCGTCGGGGCTGACCGCCGACACGCAGACCATCGGTATTCGTTGGCCCGACTACCGCCCGCTGGTCCCGTTGTTGGACGCTGTGGGGCCACTGACCGGAACGAGCGCCAACCGATCGGGGCGTGCACCGCTCACCGAGGCGCAGGCCGTCCAGGATGAGTTCGGCGCCGACCTCGATGCCGTTCTGGATATGGGGCCGGCCCCAGGAGCAGCTCCCTCGACGGTCGTCCACGTCGAGGCCGGCGCCGTACGGCTGCTTCGAGCCGGACCAGTCACAGCCAGCCGTCTCAGAAGCTTGCTGGGCCCGGCCGGGATTCCGTTGATTGTTGAGGCATGCAGATGACCAGGCTTGGATATGGACCAACTCGCACCGTGATTCCGGGATCACACGACACACGAGAGGAGGAGAGATGAGCACGTTGCCCAGCGGCGGTTGGACCTGGTCGCGAATTCTCACACCGGTCAGTCTCAGCATTCTGTTGTTGGCGATCACGGGCTGCGAGTGGTGGCCGCCAGCCCTGCAATCTCAGATCGAACAGCTCAAGACCGATCTGCAGACCTTGACTGCGGAACGCACCAGGCTCGAACAGCAGGTCTCCGCCCTCACACGCGCACGTGAGGACCTCCAGACCCGGGTGGACCAATTAGTGCAGGTCAATAGAGAACGGGGGGCCATGGTCGCTGAGCTGGAGCGGTCACTGAAAGCCGCTCGCCAGCAGAAGGCAGCCCCGGCGAAAGCCGCCAGCCTCAAGTCCAAGACCAGCGGCCTCACCAAGCCCAAGACGACCACGCAGAAGTTGACAAAGAAAAAGTCCGCGGAGACCAAATCAAAGGCCCGCCCCTGATGAGGGGGCACACCGCAACCCCTGAGAAAGATGGTGCGGCCACTAGCCGGAGGAAGAGGAGGCGGGGGACGAACTTCCACCCGTGGGTGCCGTCGTTCCGCTGGACCCTGACGAAGCCGACGTAGAGGTCGAGGGCGCCGTCGTCCCGCCCGATGGTGCGGCAGTCTCGCTGCCTGTGGCCGGCTTGGCAGGCGTCGCGGCATTACCCTCACCTTTACCATTCTCGGAGGGCTTCAGCTTGTTAGAGTAGTCCGTGATGTACCACCCGCTGCCCTTAAACATAATGGCGGGTGAGGAGATCACTTTGTTCACAGCATGGCCGCACCGTTCACACGACACAATCGGCGGGTCGCTCACCCGCTGTTTCACTTCAAATCGATAGTCACAGCCTTGGCAGAGATACTCGTAAATCGGCACGGGTCTCCTCCCTCATGACGGCACCGCTTCACCCGAAACGATAACACCCTTCTGCCCGAAATCAAGTCCGGCCTTCCCCGTCGTGATTCTTGGGCCGCTTGGACAAATTCGCTCCAGAGGACCGCGGCGCGATCAACGACTCAGATTCTGGAGAGTCGCCTCCATACGGTCCAATCCGCGGGTGATCGCGTCGAGCCCGGTGGCATAGGACAGGCGGATATGGCCCTGACTCCCGAACGGTTCGCCCGGGACTACCGCAATTTGGGCCGCCTTCAAGAGATGTTGAGCCACATCACTGGGGGTCCGGAGCAGGGTGCTACCGGCATGGGCGCCAAGCACACCGGTGATATTGGGAAAGGCGTAGAAGGCTCCGGTGGGTAATCGGCAATGGACCCCCGGCATCTTGTTGAGCCGCTCAACCATCACCCGCCGCCTCCGTTCGAATTCCTTCACCATCCCGTTCACAAACTGAGCGCCGGTGTGCAGTGCCGCCACCGCGGCCTTCTGCGAGATCGAGCAGGGGTTCGAGGTGCTTTGGCTCTGAATATTGGCCATGGCCGTGATCAGCTCTTTCGGACCGGCCGCATACCCGATTCGCCAGCCGGTCATGGCAAACGACTTGCTCACGCCGTTGATGACGACCGTGCGGGAAGCCACCTCGGGGCTCAGACTGGCAGCGCTGACGTGCCGCACACCGTCATAGATGATTTTCTCATAGATCTCGTCGGAAATGATGAGGAGATCGTGGCGGCAGGCCACCTCCGCAATCGCATCAAGCGTGCGCCGGGCATAGGTGGCCCCAGTAGGATTGTTCGGCGTATTCACGACGATGGCTTTCGTCCGCGACGTGACGAGCGAATCGAGTTGTTGCTCGTCGATTGCGTACCCATCCGCTTCGCACGTCTTCAGGAACACCGGCGTCCCATCGTTCAACAGCACCTGGTCCTGATAAGAGACCCAAAACGGCGCGGGAATGATGACTTCGTCGCCGGCTTCGATGAGCGCCTCGAAGAGGTTGTACAGCGAATGTTTGGCACCGCACGAAACCAATATCTGCGCTCGCTCATAGGACAGCCCGTGTTCGGCGCGTAAGGTGTCGGCGATCGCCCCACGCAACTCGTCGATGCCGGAGGAGGGCGTGTATTTCGTGAAGCCGTCCGTCATGGCAGCGTTCGCCGCCTCCTTGACCGGCTGCGGCGTATCGAAATCGGGCTCTCCGGAGGCAAAATCGATCACATCGACGCCTTGCGCGGCCATGGATTTCGCCAGAGCGGTGATGGCCAGCGTCGGGGAGGGGAGCACCCGAGCGGCACGAGCAGCGAGCTTCATGATCTGCTCCGTAATCGTTCCTGGAGTCGCCGCGCCACGTCGGGATGGAGAAACTTGTTAAGATCTCCGCCGTGACGGCCAACATCCTTGATGAGGCTTGAGGTCAAGTAGGAATATTCTTCACGCGGCATGAAAAACACCGTCTCGATCGAGCTGTCCAACTTCCGATTGACGAGCGCCATCTGAAACTCATATTCGAAATCCGAGATCGCGCGCAGGCCTCGGATCACCGCCCGTGCTCCCATGCGGCGGACAAATTCCACCAGCAGCCCCTCAAAGCTCGTCACCTGTACACCGGGGAGTTCTTTGGTGACCAACCGGACCATCTCGATCCGCTCCTCTAGGGTAAACAACGGCCGCTTGGTAGGATTGGGCGCGACGGCGACCATCACCTGGTCAAACACGGAGAGACTCCGCGCGATGATATCCGCATGTCCATGGGTGATCGGATCGAACGTGCCTGCATAGATACCGAGTTTCATGCGAACTCCGCCCGCGCGATCGGTGAGGAGTTCTCCAGACCATAGAGCGTGACCGCAGTATCCCCATATCGATACGTCCGTGATCGGGTCAACAGGCCAAAGAGCACCGGCGGTATGACGCCCTGATCATGTTCGAGCGCCACCATGCCGTGAGGTCCCAGGAGCCGCGGAGGAAACTGGGCCGCCAGCCTGATAACCTCCTCTGTTGCGCGGTAGGGCGGATCGGCCAGCACAAGGTGGAACGGGGGCAGGGTCTCAGGCGCACGCGAGAGAAAGGTTTCCACACGACGCACGTGGACCTCCACACTGTCCGTCAACGCACAGGCCTGTAGATTCTCACGGATGAGGCGGATTGAGAGAGGATTGGCTTCGACAAATGTAACGTGGGCGGCCCCTCGGCTGAGTGCTTCAATCCCCAGGGCTCCGCTGCCGGCATAGAGGTCGAGGACCCGCGCTCCTTCCACTCTCTCACCGAGAATTGAGAAGAGAGCTTCCTTGACCCGATCGGTGGTCGGCCGAATCACCAGCCCCTTAAGGGCCTTGAGCCGGCGCCCTTTTCGCTTACCTGCAATTACCCGCACGCCAGGACCGCTTATCTTGAGAGGACTCTAACACACGGATTTTCGGGGGGTCAAGGCAAGGGCGACCGGAACGAGGGTCTCTGTTGCACAGAGCCCGTGCACCGGCTGGCGAGGAGGCGTTTTGACGGACTTTACAAGGATTGTCTATAATCAGCCCGCGCACCAACCGGAGATCAGCCGCGACCGGTGAACGACTACGGGTCGATCATCAGCCGGCTGAGCAGCGGCCAGCGCGCGAGGATTGGGCACGATGGCAAATCAACGAGTCGCGGCAGGCTGCACTTCTCGCAGCGTCAGGCTCTTTTTCCGATTCGCGGCAATGGTGCGATCAATGATGGCACCGCAATTGATGCATTTCCATGCGTAGAAGATAAGAAAGAAGTCGGAGAACCGTTCGAGCATCATGAGCCCTTTGCACTTCGGACATTCCATGGGAGCCTCCTCAGCTCAGTGCGTTGCGCGATGGACGCGCCAGGGAAGCAAGTCACGAACCAGCATGAACAATATAATTTTATCAACTAGTTATATATTTGTTGTCGGATCTGGTGCACACAGAGTGCTCAACTTTATCCAAGGCCACTGTACAAAAACGTTCACCGGGAGAGGATGAGACTTCGGTGTCCGGAGTAGGGAAGTTCAAGACGACCGTCCTCCGTATCTGCGAATGGCCTGAACGGGAACGGCCACGGGAACGGTTGCTGCGGGACGGCGCTGACAGTCTCACGGATGCTCAACTGCTGGCCATCGTATTGCGCGTCGGTCGGCGCCAGGCCTCAGCTGTCGAGGTAGCGTTGGATCTGCTATCTCGCACTGACGGGCTTCAAGGCATTAGCCGGATGGGGGCGGATGCGCTCTGTCGCATACCTGGTATCGGGCCGGCCAAAACCGCACAACTGAAGGCGGCGATCGAACTCGGCAAACGCGCGCTGGCACAACCGCTGTCGACCGGACAGCCGATTCGTTCCAGCGGGGACGTGTTCCACGCGTATGCGTCCCAGCTCCGGGATCTTCGGCATGAAACGTTCCGACTCCTGTTGCTCGACGCCAAGCATGCGCTGATTCGAGAGACCGTCATTTCGGAAGGCACCTTGACCGCGAGTCTCGTTCACCCGCGGGAAGTGTTTTCCGTGGCAGTCCGGGAGTCCGCTGCGGCCGTTATATGCGTACACAACCACCCCAGCGGAGACCCCACACCCAGCGCCGAGGACCGAACCTTGACGCGGCGGCTCCAGGACGCCGGCGAAGTGCTGGGCATCCCGGTCTTGGATCATGTCGTGATCGGCGACGGGCGCTACGTTAGCTTTGCCGATCGAGGATGGATGGAGGAGAGGACCGTGGCCATGTAACCCTCGTGTTGATGGAACGAAAGGAGGACCGCATGAGCGCAGGACCAGGTGCTGTCATCAGAAACGTCGCGCTCGTTTCCTACTCCGGAGCCGGGAAGACCTCCCTGGCTGAAGCCCTTGCCTTCGGCGCCGGTGTCATCCCCGCGCCGGGATCGGTATCCCTCGGTACGACCCTGTCCGACTTCGAACCCGAAGAGCAGCATCGCCAGCACTCCTTTAGCACCGCACTCCTTCAGCTGTCTTATCAGCACCACATTCTGTCCATTCTTGATACACCGGGCGAGCGCAATTTCCAGGGCGAAGCGCTGGCGGCGCTGCGGGCGGCCGATTCAGTTATCGTCGTGATCAACGCGGTCATGGGTATCCGGCCGCAGCTCATACGGCTCTGGGAGCAGGTCCGCTCGCTGAGGCTGCCGGCCCTCGTATTTCTGACCGATCTGGAGCATGCCCAGGTGCCGTTCGACTCGCTAGTTCGCGCCTGTGCTGAGGCGCTTGAGGTCATGGCGCTGCCGTTGGTCCTGCCCGTGGGCCAGGGGGAGCAGCTCGAAGCGGTCGCCGACGTGCTGGCCGGATCGTTACTGAAATCTGGTCCAGAATCGAATCGGGTGCAGATGCTCCCGCTGCCGGAGGCCTGCTCCGCCCCCGTAGCCGAGGCCAAACGACAACTGATCGAAGCGGCCGCTGTGACGGACGACGCCCTCCTCGAAGCCTACCTGGCCGGCGGCGAGCTGGCGATGGACCAGATTCATCGCGGGCTGGCCGCCGCGGTGCATAGTGGACGGATGCTGCCGGTCTTGTGCGGGTCCGCGGTTCGGCATCTCGGCATCCAAAGCCTCTTGGACGCGATCGTGCGGTATCTACCCGCACCGACCCAGGGTCAAACGGACCCGTTCGCCCAGGCGGTCCATCCCAACGACTCCACTCCGGTGTTGAGACAGGGGCTGCTTGACGAGAAGTTTTCCGCGCTCGTCTTTAAGACGATCATCGATCCCTTTATGGGGCGCATGACATACATCCGCGTGTGCTCCGGCTCCCTCCAAGCCGATACCCCGGTCTTCAACACCAGCCGACAGGTCCGGGAGCGCGGTGGACATCTCTTCACCGTCGTGGGGAAGAAGTACCAAGCCGTCCCAGTCCTGAGCGCAGGCCAGATCGGCGCCATCGGCAAACTCAAGGATACGCAGACCGGGGATACACTCTGCGATGAAGCGGACCCGGTAGTGTTTCCGGCTCTTCCGTTACCGCGCCCGGTGCTATCGTACGCCTTGGAGCCGAAGTCGAAGGCCGACATTGAAAAGGTCAGTCTCGGCTTGCACAAGCTGGTCGAGGAGGACCCCACGCTCGCGCTTCTGCGCAACGATGAGACCAAGGAACTGGTGCTGAGCGGTCTGGGCCAGGTTCATATCGACGTGGCGGTGGAACGGCTGCGCCGCAAGTACGGCGTGGAAGTGGAGCTCCACACCCCACGCGTGCCCTATAAAGAGACCATCCGATCCGCGTCCTCTGCACAGGGCAAGTATAAGAAACAGACCGGCGGCCACGGCCAGTACGGCGATTGCTGGCTGCAGCTTACCCCGCTGGAACGCGGTACCGGCTTCAAGTTCGAGAACAAGATCGTCGGCGGCGCCATCCCTCGCAATTTCATCCCGGCGGTGGAGAAAGGCATCGTGGAAGCCATGCATGAGGGGGTGCTCGCCGGCTTTCCCGTGGTCGATCTTCAGGTCACTGTCTACGACGGCTCGTATCATGTCGTCGATTCGTCGGAACTCGCTTTCAAGATCGCGGCCTCGATGGGCTTCAAGAAAGCCATGGAGGCCGCACATCCTATCTTGTTGGAGCCCTTGATGCATGTCGAAGTGAGTTGTCCTGACGAGTTCGTGGGCGCGGTGATCGGCGACTTGAATGGACGGCGCGGCCGTATCGTCACCGTGACGGCCAAGGGCCACACGGAATCCATCGAGGCGATTGCGCCGCTGGCCGAGATGCTTCGCTATGCCTCAAGCCTCAACGGCCTGACCGGCGGGCGCGCAGACTATGCGATGGAGTTATCCGGATACGAAGAAGTACCACGCGACCAGGCCACAAAAGTGATCGAGGAAGCCAAGGCCTCGCGGCATGCCGTCGCCTGACGCAACTGAATAATGATGAGGTTACATCGCGGGGAGGGGAGCAGGCCCGACTCAGTCCGGCTAGCCGGTCTTGAGCACGACGTAAAAGGCGCGGCTCTCTCTAATCACGCGCAACAAGAGAGATTCGCCGCGACGGGTACGTGCCACGGCGGCTGTGAACTCGCCCACCGAATGCACTTCGGTCCGATTGACCTCCTTGATCAGATCGCCCTCTCGCAAGCCTTCCGCATGAGCCAGAGTGCCGCGATCCACCTTGGAGACCAAGACACCGTGCGTTTCTTTCAGCTTGAACTTCTCCGCAAGCGCGGCCGTCAGATCCTGGACATCCAGGCCGAGTTTGCCGTCGGCATGCACCTGTGGCACAGAGGCCGGAACGGCCCCGTCGCGCCGCTCGGACAGCGCCACTTCAATCTCCCGCCGATGCCCGTCCCGAATGATCTCGACCCTCGCGGTGCTGCCCGGGTCCAGCGTCGCCACCACGCGTGAAAGGCGGTTCGGTGAATCGATCGCGGCTCGATTGATCTTGGTGATGACGTCCCCTGGGTGGATTCCCGAGGCTGCCGCCGGATCGCCGTCGAACACCTCATTCACGAGGACGCCGTCCGTTTCGGTGACGCCGAACTTCTTGGCCAATTCGGCGGTGAGGGGCTGAATACCCACGCCCAGCCAAGCCCGCACTACGCGTCCCCGGGTCAGAAGTTGCTGAACGACCTGTTTGGCCATATTCGACGGAATCGCAAACCCGATCCCTTGGGCAAAATTGATGATCGCCGTGTTGATCCCGATGACTTCGCCGCGCAAATTGAACAGCGGCCCCCCTGAATTACCGGGATTGATCGAGGCGTCGGTCTGAATAAAATTCTCATATCGGGAGAGGTTGATGTTCTCCCGACCCACGCCGCTGACCACGCCGAGCGTCACCGTTCGTTCGAGCCCGAAGGGATTGCCCACTGCCAGCACCCATTGGCCCACACGCACTGTTGAGGAGTCGCCAAAATTGGCGTAGGGCAGATCTCGGGGAGTCGCCAATTTCAACACCGCGAGGTCGGTGTCCTGATCTCGCCCGACCACCTGAGCAATGGCCTTGGTCCGATCGGAGAACCGGACCTCGACTTCGGTCGCGTCGCCGACCACGTGGTTGTTGGTGACGATATGGCCCTGGCGGTCGATGACGACGCCCGCACCCGATCCCGTGGCACCCGGCTGGCGTTCGCGTCCTTGGTCCAGCGTCCCGGAGGAAGCTTGAACCGGGAAAATGTTCACGACCGACGGTCCAGCCCGTTCGGCCAAGTCCGTGATCACGTCTTGGATCTGCTCCAGCAGCTTGAGCCCTGACGACACATCATGCGTTGGCCCAACCGGAGCCGCTCTCTGAGCCGCCGCCATGGGCAAGGAAGGTAGGATACCCAGGGATAGCAGACCCACGGCAACCGCAAGGATGCCTCGGCATCGTGGCTTGTCGGCCAGCGGCTTGTTGCAAGGCCTTGTGTCCATGCGTCCCATGACCGTACCGTTGTCTTCCTTTATGCGAGACGTTCAGCGGCCCGGCTGGCCGTAAGTTGAGCTACACAGGGCATGAGGGCTTGTGCGGAGCCCGCAAGGGCTACGTGATCTCCGGCACGAAGCATCGATCGGTCCGTCGGATTCAGCAAGACGGCTCCACGAACGACCATCAGGACACGCACGTCGTACCGAGGACCCAGCGCGTCGAACGGAAGGCCGATACAGGACGATCCTCTGGCCACCGCCACATAGGTAAAGGTTTCTCCTCGGACCTGGAGATCACGATAGTAGCGTATCAGATCGTCATGAACAAATTCCGACCGCAGAACCCCCACTTGGACGTTGATTCGCCCCAATTGTTCCTTATAGGCCTGAACCTGGGGAAGCGATTGGCGGACAACGTCCTCCGCTGCCAAGTGTGCACCTTGACTCTCGGAGGGGCTGCTGAGGTCACTGACCGCCCGACAGACGGCCTCTCCAAGTTGACGATGGACTCGCGTCAGCCCCGCCTGGATGTGCGACGCCTGCCAATGGAGGCGCATCAGTTGCACCTTGCGATTGACCCGCTCGGCTACGGCGAGCGTGCTTTCCTCGATGGTCGTCAGGGTAAATCGAACTTCCTGACGCAGCCGGGTGAGCAAATCGAGGTGGATCATTGTCCGGTAAGGATCGTCTTATGACGTCGGATAAGATCTATTATGTAAACTAAAGGCCATCCATTCCATTCATAACTCAGATCCTACGCACTCGAAACCGATTCTGCCTGACCGCGACTGCCCTCCTGTCGCTTCCCGATCTTTGGTTCCGTGCCGTTCCAGAGACGACGCATATTGTCCCGATGCCGCAGGAGAATCGCCCCGCTCACCAGGAAAGCGAACACAACGAGCGGGCGATCGCCTCGCAGCAGCGCCACCAATGGAAATAACGTGAAGGCGGCAATCGCGGCCCCCGAGGAATAGCGCCATCGCGCCGCGCTCCCAACCCAGACCGCAAGCAACATTCCTCCCAGGACCGGCTCCACGCCCAGGATGGCGCCCAGGGCTGTCGCAACACCTTTGCCGCCCCGAAACCGCATGAACACCGAGAACAAGTGGCCCACCACCGGAGCGAACGCAATGGCCAGCACTATCCATCTGTTGCCGAAGACCTGGCCTGCGCCCCAGCCCGCCACCCAACCCTTCCCCATATCGCATAAGAGCGTAAGGAGCCCGGCGTCCTTGCCCGCCACTCGGAGGACATTCGTGAAGCCGATGTTCCGGCTTCCGACCGTCCGCGGATCGGGTCGGCCGAGTGCCCGACAGACCACCACGCCGAATGGAATCGCCCCCAGGAGGTAGCCACCGAGCAGCCACAGACCCACTAGCATCGCGAACTCTGCCCCCTGCGGATTTGTCTTGTGTGTCCGGCCAGCGCGCCCGCCGCTACCAGCCCCGAATCGTAGTCTGACGCCAGAAATTGGCCAGGTAGTATCCGCCCGACACCAAGGCCATTGCCAACGAGATATACAGCAGGATGGTGCCTGCCTGATGCAGGTCGAGGAAGAACAGAGAGATCCCGCTGCCTTCCAAAATGAGGAACACGATCGCGACAACCTGGAAGACCATTTTGTACTTGCCCAACGTTTCAGCAGGCAGAATAATCCCCTGTGCCGCCGCCACCGCCCGAACGCCGGTGACCGCCACTTCGCGGGCGAGGATCAAAATGGCGATCACCGCCGGAACGCGGTCGAACTGCACGAGCAGGATCAACCCCGAGAGCACGAGTAGTTTATCGGCAATCGGATCCAGCAGTTTGCCCAATCGCGTCACCTGACCACGCCGGCGGGCTAGATAGCCATCAAGCAGATCCGTGACCGAAGCCACAACAAAGACACCGGCCGCCGCGACGGCCCGCGCCGGGGTCGGGTCGGCGAACAAGATCACAAAAATAGGAATCAACAGAATGCGACCGAGCGTGAGCAGGTTGGGAAGATTCGTACACTCCACCACCCACCCGCGCAGCTCGATGGATTCCAAGCGTTTCATCTAAGCTAACCCGTGCCTCAAGAGATCGTGGAGGTGCACCACACCGACCAGACGCGCTTCCTCGTCCAGAACCACTAGCGAGGTAATCGAAAATCGTTCCATCAGCTCGAGCGCGCTCGTGGCAAGCGCATCGGGACCGATGGACTTGGGGCGGTTGCTTCCTAATTCGCCGGCCTTGATGTACCGGAGGTCAAGTCCCTGTTCAAAGGCCCGCCGCAGGTCTCCGTCCGTCACCACTCCGACTAGCCCCCCGCGCGCATTGACGACCGTCGTCATGCCGAGCTTCTTACCGGTCATTTCCATGATGGCATCCCGCGCCGACGACTCGGCCTGCACCAGTGGAATGGTGTCACCTTGGTGCATAAGATCGCGCACCTTGAGCAATAGCCGTCGTCCCAACGCGCCGGCCGGATGGACCAACGCAAAGTCCTCTTCCTTGAACCCGCGTTGTTCGAGCAGCGCGATTGCGAGTGCGTCTCCCATCGCGAGCGCCGCCGTCGTGCTGGCCGTGGGAGCCAGTCCCAACGGACAGGCCTCCTCGGCAACCGACACATCCAACACCGCATCGCTGTGCTTCGCCAAACTTGAATGGACCTTTCCCGTAATCGCCACGACCGGAATGTTCAGCCGCTTCATGAACGGCAGCAGCTTGACGATCTCTTCCGTCTCCCCGCTGTTGGAGAGCGCCACCAACACGTCGCGGCGGCTGACCATGCCGAGATCGCCGTGCAGTCCGGCCGCCGGGTCCAGATAAAACGCCGGAGTACCGGTACTGGCCAATGTGGCCGCGATCTTCTGCGCGATAATGCCGGACTTCCCCATGCCCGATACCACCACTTTCCCGGTGCAGCCGTACAGCACTTCCACCGCATGTTCGAACTGCCGGTCCAGCCGTTCCACCAACCCGGTAATCGCCCGGGCCTCGATCGCCAACACCCGCTTACCGCTATCGATGCTCACAAGACAAACTCCGGTCCCTTGCCCGACGCGTCGCAGAGACGCTTGACCCGCTCCAGCAACCGCTTGAGTTCCGACAGCGGCACCATGTTGGGCCCGTCTGAGAGCGCCTCATCCGGCCGCGGATGCACCTCCATAAAAAATCCGTCACACCCGGCTCCCGCCGCAGCCGAGGCCAAGGGAGCCACAAACTCTCGCTGTCCACTCGATGTGGTGCCGCCACCGCCCGGTAACTGGACGCTGTGTGTCGCATCGAAGATGACGGGGTACCCAAGGCCGCGCATCACGGGGAGCGCCCGCATGTCCACGACCAGGTTGTTATAGCCGAACGTCGATCCGCGCTCGGTCAGCAGGATGCGGCGGGTCCCGCTCTCTTCCAACTTCTTCACCACATTCGCCATGTCCCATGGGGAGAGAAACTGTCCTTTTTTCACATTCACCACCCGCCCGGTTTTGGCGGCCGCCACCAGCAGGTCGGTCTGGCGGCAGAGAAAGGCCGGAATCTGGAGTACGTCCACCACCTCACCCGCCGTCCGTGCCTCTTCGAGGGAATGCACATCGGTCAGGAGCGGAACACCCACCCGCTCCTTCACCTTGCGCAAGATCCCCAGTCCTTCCTGCGTGCCCAGCCCACGAAAGGATCCGATCGAACTCCGGTTAGCCTTGTCGTACGACGACTTGAAAATGTAGGGCATCCCCACGGCCTGCGCGATTTCGGCAATGCGGTACGCGGTTTCCAGCACCAGCGTTTCGCTCTCAATGACGCAGGGACCGGCAATGAGCACATGGCGGTGCGCCCCGCCGATTTTGATGGCGCCGAGCTCGACAACGTGCATGGATATTATCCTTCTCGCTCCGATCGAATGTCAGGACAGCCCTCCTCGCTCATCGTCCGCACTTGCGCCGCAAAGCCGCTGCCACGAACGAGCTGAATAGGGGATGCGGATGGTGAGGCCGCGACATGAATTCCGGATGAAACTGGGTCGCCAGGAACCAGGGATGGCCGGGCAGCTCGACGATCTCAACCAACCGTCCGTCCGGCGAGAGCCCGCTCAAGACCAGCCCGTGCTTCGTCAGCGTTTCCCGGTAGGTGTTGTTGAATTCATACCGGTGCCGATGCCGTTCCTGCACCTCGTGCACTCCGTAGGCCTTCTGCGCCAGAGTGCCGTCTTGAATCCGACAGGGATAGGCGCCGAGGCGCATGGTGCCTCCCTTGTCCGCCACCCCTTCCTGGTCCGCCATCAGATGGATGACCGGATGCGGCGTCGACGGATCGAACTCGGCGCTGTTGGCGCCGGCCAGACCCGCCACATGCCGAGCGAGTTCGATGACCGCACATTGCATGCCCAGGCAGAGTCCCAGAAACGGAATGCCGCGATCCCGCGCGTAGCGAATCGTTTCGATCTTACCCTCGATGCCTCGCACACCGAATCCACCGGGAATCAGGATCCCATCCGCATCGCGCAGCAACTGTTCGGTCCCGGCGCGCGTCACCTCCTCGGATTCCACCCACCGAATCTGGACGCGCGTCTCATGGTCGATGCCGCCATGTACCAGCGCCTCGGTCAGACTCTTGTACGACTCTTTGAGTCCCACGTACTTGCCCACGAGGCAGATCATCACCTCGTGCTTGGGATACTTGAGCTTTTGGACCATGGCATCCCATTGCCTCAGGTCCGGCGGGCCGGTGTCAAGACGAAGCAGTTTGACGATCAGTTCATCCAGGCCCTCTTTGCGGAACACGATGGGCACTTCATAAATCGTCTCGACATCCTTGGCCGTGATCACCGCGTCCTTTTCAACGTTACAGAACATCGCGATCTTGGCCTTGAGATCCGGCGGGAGATACCGGTCGGTTCGGCAGAGGAGAATGTTGGCTTGAATCCCGATCTCCCGCAGTTTGTTAACAGAATGTTGCGTGGGCTTGGTTTTCAACTCCCCGGCCGCCGAAATGAACGGCACCAGCGTCAGATGGACGTACAGGACGCTCTCGCGTCCGACGTCGTAGGGCATCTGGCGGATGGCCTCCAGGAATGGCAAACTTTCGATGTCGCCGACGGTCCCGCCGATTTCGACGATCGTGACATCCATCCCCTTGGACACGCGGAGGATGGCTTGCTTTATTTCATCCGTGATGTGCGGCACCACCTGCACGGTGCCGCCGAGATAATCGCCGCGTCGCTCCTTCGTGATCACGGCATGATAGATTCGACCGGTCGTGTAATTGTTCTCGCGTGTCAGCGTAAGGCTCGTGAACCGCTCATAGTGACCGAGGTCCAAGTCCGTCTCGGCCCCGTCGTCGGTGACAAACACTTCGCCGTGTTGGTAGGGATTCATGGTCCCCGGATCGACGTTGATATAGGGATCGAGCTTCAGTAGGGTGACTCTCAGACCGCGACTTTCCAACAGATTCGCGATCGAGGCGGAGGCCAAACCTTTTCCCAACGAGGATACGACGCCGCCGGTCACGAAGATGAATTTACTCATGGCCTCACCTTTCCTCCACCCATCATGAGTCTCTTTCAGAGTGACGCCTGCGGCGCGCACTCCTTCTGAAGGACCGCTTCCGCCTTCCGAAGATCCGCCGGCGTGTCGATTCGAAGCGACCGGTGAACGGTCTCCCACACCCGGATGCGGATGCCGTGCTCCAATGCCCGCAACTGTTCGAGCTTCTCGACGTCCTCCAGTCGGCCGGTCGGAAGCGCGGCGATCTGCTCCAGAGTCCGGCGCGTGAAGCCGTACAGTCCAAGATGGACGGCATGCAGCTTGGAGGTCAGGCGCTGTCCAGCCTGCGCATCTCGCACGTGAGGGATCGGCGCCCGAGAGAAATACAACGCATAGCCGTCGCGGTCCCTCACGACCTTCACGACAGCCGGATTCGCCAAATCCTCCTCGACTTCGATCGTCCGCTGCAAGGTCCCTATTGGGGCCCCGGACAAGAGGAACGGCTCCACCAGGTCGGTCACCAGGTCCGGGCTCATGACGATCTCATCGCCTTGCAGATTCAGGAAGTACTCTCCGTCACAGGCTGCGGCGACATGGGCCACCCGATCGGTCCCGGTTCGCAACCACGCGGGCGTCATCATCACCTGCCCGCCGAAACCCCACACGGCGTCGCGAATCCGTTCGTCGTCCGTCGCCACCACCACCCGATCCACCAGACGCGCGCCTTGGGCCCGCTCATACACATGTTGGATCATCGGTTTCCCGAGGAGCGACGCCAGCGGTTTGCCCGGAAACCGGGACGACCCGTAGCGGGCGGGAATGACCACGGTGACGCGAGACGCCTGGTCAGCCATGTTCCAGCGACGCACTCAGTTGCTTGCCCGTGACCGTTGCCGTCCCGACCATCCCGACGACGATGCCGGCGGCCTGATTGGCAAGCAGCGCGCTGTCCCGCAAATCGGCGCCAGTCGCGAGGGCCAGAGCCAAAGTCCCGACAACCGTATCGCCGGCGCCGGTGACATCATAGACCTGCCGCGCCCTGGTGGGAATGTGCCATTGCACGCCATCCCCTTCGAACAGGCTCATGCCCTTCTCGCCCCGCGTGACCAAGACGGCCTGGCATCCCAGCCGTTGCCGGATCACCGTGCCAGCTTCCACGATCGCCTGATCGTCATCGCCGCGGACCCCCGCGGCCTGGGTCGCTTCGAGATGATTGGGCGTGACCAACGTCACGCCTTTATAGAAACCGAAATGCTCGACCTTCGGATCGACAAGGATCGGCACGCCTCGTTCCGTGGCCAACCGGGTCAACGCGGCCATCAACGAGGCCGTCACCACGCCCTTGGCATAGTCCGAGACGACCAAACAGGACAGGTGCCGCAATCGCGATTCCACGTACCGGAGAACGCGTCGCTGATAGAGCGCCGTGAGTTCATGACGCCGCTCCACGTCAAAGCGGACAACCTGCTGGTTGTGGGCGACCACGCGCGTCTTCCGCGTCGTCGGACGATCGGGGTCGATGATCACCCCGCCCCGCCCCTTCCGCTTCACACCCAATTCTCGCAACAGACAGCGGCCCGCGTCGTCCGACCCGACGACGCCGCAAATATCCGCCTGTCCGCCCAACGCATGGATGTTATTGAAGACGTTCGCCGCCCCTCCCAGCTTAAATTCCTCCGACTCGACGTGCACCACCGGCACAGGGGCCTCGGGAGAGATGCGCGTGACGCGCCCCCACACATAATGATCGAGAATCAGATCACCCAGGACGAGCACCGACGCTTGCGGAAAACGTTCGATGAACTGCTGCAGTCTGCGGACGCGTCCGTCCACGTCCTGCGCCGCCAAGGTCTCACCACCCGACCGACGCGCGACGCGTCCTACACGCGCTAGCGGATCGCCTTTCCGAGCCGTTCCCATCGGACCCATTCGCTCCAACTCCCCTGCCCGCTCCAGGACCAATAGACACGAAACGCCTTCCCTCTGATCTTCTCCACGCGCACGAATCCCCAAAAGCGACTGTCCAGGCTTTGATCTCTATTGTCCCCCATGACGAAATAGGAATCGTCCGGCACCGTCACTGGACCGAAGTTGTCACGCGGATTAATATGGCCGTCAATAATTCCGGGGTCCACACGTTGTGTAAAGGCATGGTCGTCCACCGGTTGGCCGTTGACGAGGATCGTCTTGTTGCGGATATGAATGGTGTCCCCCGGGAGTCCGACGATGCGCTTGATGAAATCCTTTTCTTCATCCTCGGGGTATCGGAAGACGATCACATCGCCGCGTTGAGGCGCTCCGAACGACACCACCGTCGCCGACGAATAACAGCTGATCGGCGGCAGGTTCATCTGAACCTTGCAGTTCGTTGGCCATTGAATCCCGTAGGCGAGTTTGCTGACCAGAATATGGTCGCCGATCAACAAGGTTGGAATCATGGAACCGGAGGGAATCTTAAAGGCCTGGACGACGAACACGCGAATGGCAAAAGCCAGGAGCATCGCCACGACAATGGCCTCGATATATTCCCGCAGGACCGACTTGCCGGGGGGCGCCGCCTCCCGCGTCACGGTCGCATCCGCTGCAGTCGGCGGGCCGCCCTGGTCGAGGGGGGTTCGCTGGGAGTCGCTGGTCGTCGGGCGGTTGGAATCCATGGGGAACGTCCGCGGCGTCACGCGCCTATTCGTCCTGCACCCGCAGCAAAGCCAGAAACGCTTCTTGAGGAACTTCCACCCGGCCTACCTGCTTCATACGCTTCTTGCCCTCCTTCTGCTTCTCCCACAACTTGCGCTTGCGCGAGATGTCACCCCCGTAACATTTGGCCGTCACATTTTTCCGCATGGCCCCGACGGTTTCGCGGGCGATGATCTTGCTGCCGATCGCTGCTTGAATGGCAATTTCGAACATTTGCTTCGGGATGGACTCTTTCAACCTTTCGGCCAGTTGCCGGCCCCGCATCTGGGCCCGCTCCCTGTGGGTGATGAACGACAGGGCATCGACGGCCTCCCCGTTGAGCAACATATCGAGCTTCACCAAATCTGACTCGCGATAGCCGAGGAATTCATAATCCAGCGACGCGTAGCCTTGAGTCTTGGACTTGAGCCGGTCGTAGAAATCCAAGATCACTTCGTTCAAGGGGAGTTCATACACCAACATCACCCGTGTGGGATCGAGATAGTGCATGCCTTTTTGAACGCCGCGTCGATCCTGGCACAACTGCAACAGGTTGCCGACGAACCGCTCCGGCGTGATGATCGTCGCTTGAATGAATGGCTCCTCCCAGCTTTCGAGCGCGGAAGGCGGCGGCAGCTTCGCGGGATTGTCGATTTCGAGCACCTCGCCTTTGGTTGTCAAGACCCGGTAAACAACAGTCGGCGCCGTAGTGATCAGCGAGAGTTGGTACTCGCGCTCCAATCGCTCCTGAATAATCTCCATGTGAAGCAATCCCAGAAACCCGCAACGGAATCCGAATCCCAAGGCCAACGAGGTTTCCGGCTCGAACACGAACGAGGAGTCGTTCAAGCGCAGCTTCTTCAAAGCCTCGCGGAGATCCTCGAATCTCGCCGTGTCCGTGGGGTACAACCCGCAGAACACCAAGGGCTTGACCTCTTTGTAGCCCGGGAAAGGAGACTCGGTCGGCTGCAACGCATCGGTGATGGTGTCGCCGATCTTGGTCTCGCCCAGATCCCGCGTGCCGGTGGCGACATATCCGACTTCGCCGGCCTGCAGCGCTGCAAACTTCTCCCGTTTGGGCGTGAACTTTCCGACCTCGAGGATGTCGAAGGGGCGTTGGGTGGACATTGTCACCACCTTTTGTCCCGGCCGGATCGCCCCGTCCACCACTCGTACCAACACGATCACCCCCTGATAGTTGTCGAACCAGGAATCGAACACCAGGGCCTTGAGCGGCTTTGCCGGATCGCCAGACGGCGCGGGAATCCGCTGGATGATCGCTTCCAACACCTCCTGCACCCCGATCCCCGTTTTGGCGCTGACCAGCAACGCATCGGAAGCATCCAGCGTGAGCACTTCCTCGATCTGGTGCTTGGTCCCCTCAACGTCGGCGCTCGGAAGGTCGATCTTGTTGATGACCGGCACAATCGTCAGACGGTTCGCCATGGCCAAATTGGCATTGGCGATGGTCTGCGCTTCGACACCTTGGCTGGCATCGGCCAACAACAATGCGCCTTCGCAGGCGGCCAGGCTTCGCGACACCTCGTAGGTGAAATCCACGTGACCCGGCGTGTCAATGACATGCAACACGTAGCTCCGCCCATCCTTGGCCTGATATTTCAGCGCCACGGAGTGGGCCTTGATCGTAATCCCGCGCTCGCGTTCCAAGTCCATCGCGTCGAGAATCTGCTCGCGAGATTCTCGGGACGTAATGGCCCCGGTCAGCTCCAAGATGCGGTCGGCTAGCGTCGACTTGCCGTGATCGATGTGGGCGATAATAGAGAAGTTTCGGATGAAGCTTTGCACATCCCAGCTCGTCCTCGAAGAGACAGGTCATTATAGTAACTGCCCTCCGCATTGTCAAAGCGAAGCCCGATCACTATAATCCGGCGCGCGCGGCACCGATGCGCCGTTTCGCAGATCCTAGTCATCGCACCGCTCTCCATGACCAAGCCTCGCCGACACACAGCCGCTCATCTTCAACGATGGGATCGCCGCTACGTCTGGCACCCGTTTACCCAGATGCAGGAATGGGAGCAGGAACCGCCGCTCGTCATCCAATCGGGGAAGGGCGCCTACGTGTACGACACCGACGGGCGGCGGTATCTCGACGGCGTGTCCTCCATGTGGCTCACGGTCCACGGACATCGACACCCGGGTCTGGACCGGGCCCTCCGGCAACAGATGAATCGGATCGCCCACAGCACGCTGCTCGGGCTCACGAGCCCGCCGGCCGTGCTCCTCGCCCGTGAGCTCGTGCGGATCGCGCCGCCGGGGCTCACGAAGGTCTTTTATTCGGACGACGGCTCGACCGCGATGGAGGTCGCGCTCAAGATGGCGCTCCAATATTGGGAGCAACGCAAACCGACCCTCACACCCAAGAATCGGTTCCTGCATTTCAACCTCTCGTATCACGGCGATACGGCCGGCGCGATGAGCGTGGGCGGTATCGACCTGTTCCACGAACGGTACCGCGCGCTTCGGGTCCCGACCCTCACGGCCGAGCCGCCCTATTGTTATCGGTGTCCGCTCTCGTTGTCCTACCCATCTTGCCGTCTCCGCTGCCTCGACCCTGTGGCAGCACTGCTGAAGGCACGACACCGCGAGATTGCCGCAGTCGTGATCGAGCCACTGGTCCAAGCCGCGTCGGGCATGATCACCGCGCCCCGGGGCTATCTCTCGCGAATCAGGGAACTCTGCACCCGCTACCATGTCCTTCTGATCGCAGATGAAGTGGCCACGGGATTCGGACGGACCGGCCGACTCTTCGCCTGCGAACATGAGCGCATCACACCTGATTTGATGGCCGTCAGCAAGGGGTTGACCGGCGGCTATCTCCCCTTGGCAGCCACCCTCGCAACCGACGAAATCTACCGCGCGTTCCTCGGCCGGTATGATGAATTCAAGACGTTCTTTCACGGCCACAGCTATACCGGCAATGCGCTCGGATGCGCCGTCGCCCTGGCCAACTTGGCGGTCTTCCGGAATGAACGCACCATTCGCGCACTCCAACCTAAAATCAAAGCCTTGAGCCAACTCCTCGAACCCTTGAACGACTGGCCGCATGTCGGCGACATTCGCCAGCAGGGCTTCATGGTGGGGATCGAATTGGTTCAAGACCGGGCCACCAAAGTGCCCTATCCGCTGGCTGAGCGGATCGGCCACCGGGTGGCGCAGGAGGCCCGCACACGGGGGCTGCTGTTGCGTCCACTCGGCAACGTCATCGTGCTGATGCCACCCCTCGCCATCACCCTGTCCCAGTTGACCAGGCTCGTTCGGATCGCCTCCGCAAGCATTCGGACCGTCACCGCTGCAGCCTGACCGCCTCCCGTTTCGTGCTGCGGCGGCACATCCGTGTGCCAAGTGCCACAGTCTCTGTACGAATTTCTCCGGCTGCCAGGCCGCCCTGAAGTGCGCCCCACTTGAGGGTATGGGACCATTTTCGTCCTACTCCAGCGCTTCCCCTGTCGGAGGAATCCAAACCATGCGGATTGCCGATAAGTTCCCAGGGCGACATTTTGTCGTCATATGGCGAATGCGCGGAGACAGGCCGAGAGGGATTCAGGCTCGGAGCCAGGTGCACATCTTGCTGATACCGCTCCCGCTAGAATGGCTCCCACGGCCGATCCACAGGCCCCTCCGACCAGCGGAATACTGCTGGTCAGTCTCCTGACACTCCTGAGCGCTCTCTTGATTCCCTCGCACGCTCGGGCCTTCGGTCCCTCAAACCACATCTCAAGCCTGACTCCTCGTAGCCTGCCTCCTTCGATCTCGGGCAACACCGTCGCGCTTCCGAATTGGTTCTCCGATCTGGTGCACGACACCACGGTCACCACCATCACCGTCACGCCTGTCAATCCGTTTCTCCGGTTGAAGGATCTGCGTCCTGATTCCGAAATGCCCGGCAGCAACGGACTCCGTTCCTCCTCGCTCCTGCTAAGCGGCAAATTTGTCGCGGAGAGCGAACTCTCCAGAAATCTCCCCGAGAGTGCCGCGTCGATCCGCGGAGAATCCTCCGATCAGCGCATGATACGAGTCGCTCTGATGAGCGCCGCCGGGTCAGTTCGGTACGGTCTCGCCTATCGTCTGGCCGGGAAAGAGTTCGTGAATGCGCCCGATCAGCAGGTCAAGGAACTCTGGGGGGAATGGAGCCACGGGCATGCCAGGTTGCGCACGTCAGTTGCGGAGTTCTCCAACAATATCGACGCCGACCCCGCGCGTCCTCGCACGGCTCAGACCCAAGGCACCATGTTACTAGCGTATGCCCGCCCATCCTGGCCGGAATTCAGCCTCAGCTATACCAGAAGTCTGATTGAAGGCTCCGGAACCGTGACGGGCCTCGTCCCGCAGAAAAGCCTGGCCGACCGGCTTGAAGGGGCGGTCGCCATCGCGCGCCCGAATTGGAACGCACGCATGTCCTCCAGCTATGTCGTCGCCAACGATCAATTGCTGTCGAGATCGGATACCGTGTCCTACATTCAGACGATCTCAAGCACATTTCGCCCTCTTGCCCCCATCACGTTCACATCCATGTTGATGTATCGGAGCGATGTCCAAGACTGGACTGGGGTGCGAATCCATCAGCCGACGGCCTCTTTCTCGATCACCTATGACTGCGCCGCGCAGATCCGATTCAGCGCGCTCGGCGGGTACGCCAGCACCCGCTCCAGCGACGGCCTTATCGACAACGAAAGTCTGAACAGCAAAGGCATCCTCACTTGGTATCCTCTCGACACCAGGCTGGCGCAGGTATCGTTCGAAACCGGTTACAGTCGCACGATCATCGGCGGCAGCGTTCAGATGATGACGGAAGATATATCGGGATTGGTGAAGTTCAAACTGAGGACGAACTAACCCGCAACCTCGGCGGCTCAGTTGCTCGGCGGCTCAGTTGCTCGGCGGCTCTGTTGGAGGACCGTCGCATACACCCTTTCGCCAGACACTGCTCGGCTCGCGGTAAGCGCGCCCACCCGTCCCTTCGCGCATAATGAGCCGATCACGACACCTCAATCGTCTCGCCGACTCTGATGTCCAGCGCCGTGGCAGCGCTACCTTCCTTGAGAAAAATCTCGACCTGACCGTTGCTGTTGATGAGGGCGCGGGGAGCCGCTGGCTCACCGTCCTCGTAATTCGCCGCCAGCCCCGTCGTGGTAAGAGTCCCGAGGCGAATGCGCAGGTCTTCAACCGAAGTTTTGGTGATACCGGAGATTTCCCGCAGGTGGTAGCGCGTCAGGTTGGAAATCAGATTCCCGAACCGGTCGATGTACACAACCCGGCCACGCAAGACCCCGCCCCGAACCTCGGGTTGGTTGAGCGGCAATGTGACAAAGTCTTGCACGAGCCGGCCGTAGGAGCCGGGTTGCTGTCCCCGCGTCAACCACCCGGCCGAAGGTGCAAACAGATCGCGCCCGTCGAAAGTCGCGCCTTCGGAATCCAACCGGTACTGTTTGTTCTCGATTTGCCGAACCTCGACTCCGACCTCGTCGTTCAGCACATAGGTCAGCAAGCCATTGTCGGGCGCCAGAAAGTGGAACCGAGAACTCGTCGCCAACAGCGGACGCCGTGTCGTGCCGACCCCGGGATCGACGACCGCCACATGAACGGTGCCCTCCGGGAAGTAGTGATAGGACGATTTGAGCAGATAGGCGGCTTCCTCAATGTTGTGGGGAGTGACGTGGTGGGACAGATCGACAATCCGGGCCTGTGGATTGATGCCCAGAATCACACCTTTCATGCTCGCGACGAAACAATCACGGTCTCCGAAATCCGTGAGCAGCGTCACGACCGAGATCGCCTGCGGCATCTCACACGTCCTCGAACCGGATCTCGAGTACCTCGTATTCGACGACCCGGACCGGGGTCGTCACCTCGACCAGTTCCCCCACTCGCTTCCCGATCAGCGCGCGCCCGACCGGCGATTGTACCGAAATCTTGCCGTCCTTCAGATCGGCCTCATCCTGGCCGACCAGCATGTATTGCTTTTTCTGCTGGGATTCCTGCTCGACGACGACCACCGTCGCGCCGAACACGATGGTCTCGCTCGTGCGTCCCGAAATCTCCACGATGCGCGCATCGGCCAGCTTGCGCTCGATCTCCGCAATCCGAGCTTCGATGAACCCCTGCCGCTCTTTCGCGGCATCGTATTCGGCGTTCTCACTCAAATCTCCGTGTCCGCGCGCCTCGGCGATGGCCTCGATGACCTTCGGTCGTTCGACCTTCCGCAATCGATCCAGTTCCGCCTTGAGCGCTTCGTACCCTTTCTTGGTGATCGGTGTCGGCATATCGGTCCTACATCCCTAGTTCGTGGTGTGATGATGGTATTCCTGGAGAGAACAAATCGACAACGGCCGCTGGATCTCCGCCTCGATTCCCATGACCGCCGCCAGCGCGCCCCGCATGGTCGTAAAGTACGGCACCCCCCGATGCAGTGCCTCCCGGCGGATCGACAAGGAATCGGCCTTGGCGGACACGCTTCCAACGGTATTGACCACCAAGCTGATCTCCCCGTTCTTGATGTGATCGACGATGTGCGGCCGTCCTTCATGGACCTTGTTGACGGTCTGGACGTCAAGGCCTCGCTCACGGAGAAACCGGGCCGTGCCGTCCGTCGCTTCAAGCCGGAATCCGAGCATCAACAGTCGGCGCGCCACTTCCAGCAGCAGGCGGCGGTCGCGCTGCGTGACACTCAGGAATGCCGTGCCCCGACGCGGCAGCGGCGCGTTAGCCGCACTCTGCGACTTGGCGAAGGCCCATCCAAAGTCCGCATCGATCCCCATGACTTCGCCGGTGGATTTCATCTCCGGTCCCAGCAAGACATCGACCCCCGCGAACTTACTGAAGGGAAAGACGGCTTCCTTGACCGACACATAGCCGGGCGTACGCGCCGCAGTGAAACCAAGATCCTCAAGCGTCCGACCGACCATGAGTTTCATCGCAAGCTTCGCCAAGGGTACGCCGATAGCCTTGCTCACGAACGGCACGGTCCGTGAGGCACGCGGGTTCACCTCAAGGACGTACACCTGTTCGCCCTTCACCGCGAACTGCGCGTTCATGAGTCCGACCACGCCGAGTTCCAGCGCCAAGGCCGTCATTTGCCGTTCGATCTCTGCAACCACCGACGGCGGCAAGGTATAGGGCGGCAGAGAACAGGCGGAGTCGCCCGAATGGACGCCGGCTTCTTCGATATGTTCCATGATGCCGGCCACCACCACCCTGGTGCCGTCGGAGATGGCGTCCGCATCGACCTCGATGGCGTCATCGAGGTACTTGTCGATCAGCACCGGATGGCTCCCAGACGACTGCACAGCCGACGTCATGTAGGTCAAGAGGCCCGCGTCATCATAGACGATCTGCATGGCTCGCCCCCCCAGCACATACGAGGGACGCACCATCACCGGATAGCCGATCCGTTGCGCCACCCGGCGCGCCTCGTCCGCCGACCGGGCCATCCCGCTGTCCGCCTGTTTGAGACCGAGCTTCATCAGTAGATCTCGAAATCGCTCCCGGTCCTCGGCTCGATCGATCGCATCAGGACCGGTACCGAGAATCTGCACGCCCGCACGAGCCAGCGGCACCGACAGTTTGAGCGGTGTCTGGCCGCCGAACTGCACCACGATGCCCATGGGCTGTTCTCGTTCCACGATGTTCAACACATCCTCCTCGGTCAACGGCTCAAAATACAGCCGGTCGGAGGTGTCGTAATCCGTGCTGACGGTCTCCGGGTTACAGTTGACCATGATCGTCTGTACGCCTTCTTCCCGCAAGGCCATGGCGGCATGCACGCAGCAATAGTCAAATTCGATTCCCTGCCCGATTCGATTGGGACCGCCACCGAGAATCATGACCTTTCTTCCGTTCGTCGGTCGCGCCTCGCATTCCTGCCCGTAGGTCGAGTAGAGATACGGCGTATGGGCCTCGAACTCCGCGGCACACGTATCCACCCGCTTGTACACCACACGACGACCCGACACGACCTCCATCTGCCCCGTACGGACGGCCCGCACAAGGGCAGCGTTGACTCCTACAAGCGTGGCGATGCGCTCGTCGGCGAAGCCCTGCTCCTTCGCCATCGCCAAATGCTCGATGGCCGCCGTTGACAGATGCGGCGCTCCCGCCGCCGTCGCCTCGACGGCGGCCCAGGATGCGGTATCCTGCACCAGTACGCCCTCGAAGCCGATGAGGTCCCCAAGTTGATCTAGGAACCATGGATCGATCTGGGTCAGGGCGAACAATTCCTCCGCGCTCATCCCCAATCGCAGGCCATCCGCCACCCGCCACAGGCGGTCAGGATGGGGCGTCCGCAGGGACGCCACCACTTGCTCTTTGGCCGTCGCGCGGTCCAGGCCGGGCGGCAGGCCCCGATCCCATCCGTAGCGCGAGACCAACCCATACCGATCCACTTCGAGGGAGCGCACCGCCTTGAGCATCGCTTCGCGAAAGGTCCGCCCGATCGCCATCGCTTCTCCGACCGATTTCATCTGCGTGGTCAACGTCGGATCGGCGCCGGGAAACTTCTGAAACGCAAACCGCGGAATCTTCACCACGACATAATCAATCGTCGGTTCGAAGGAGGCCTTGGTGACCGTCGTGATGTCGTTCGTAATTTCGTCCAACGTATACCCGACGGCGAGCTTCGCCGCGATCTTCGCGATCGGGAACCCAGTGGCCTTGGACGCCAGCGCGGAGCTTCGCGACACGCGGGGATTCATCTCGATGACGACGAGTTCGCCGTTCTGCGGATTGACACCGAACTGGATATTGGACCCGCCGGTATCCACCCCGATTTCCCGGATGATCCGCACGGCCGCGTCTCGCATCCGCTGGTATTCCTTGTCCGTAAGCGTCATCGCGGGGGCCACCGTGATGCTGTCGCCGGTGTGGACGCCCATCGGGTCGAAATTCTCGATCGGGCACACGATCACGACGTTATCCTTAAGGTCGCGCATCACCTCAAGCTCATACTCCTTCCACCCGATTACGGACTGCTCGACCAACACTTCACCCACCGGGCTCATCGCCAGCCCCCAGTCCACCACCCGCTCGAACTCCTCCCGGTTGTACGCGATGTTGCCGCCGGTTCCCCCCAAGGTGAAGGAGGGCCGGACGATCGCAGGAAAGCCGACCTCGGTCAGGATCTGTAACGCCTGGTCGCGCGACTTGGCGACCCCGCTTGTCGGCGTCGCCAGTCCGATCCGTCGCATCGCCTGCTTGAACGCATCGCGGTCCTCGGCTTTGTGAATCGCTTCAGCCGAAGCCCCGATCAGGCGGACTCCGAACTGCTTCAGCACGCCGGAACGGACGAGTTCCATCGTGACGTTGAGGGCTGTTTGGCCCCCCATCGTCGGCAACAACGCGTCCGGCCGCTCGCGTTCAATCACCTGAGCCACCACCGCGGGGGTGATGGGCTCCACATAGGTCCGATTGGCCAGTTCCGGGTCCGTCATGATCGTGGCCGGATTACTGTTGATCAGGACCACGCGATAGCCCTCTTCTCGCAGGGCCTTACAGGCCTGCGTTCCGGAATAGTCGAATTCGCAGGCCTGGCCGATGATGATCGGGCCGGAGCCGATCAGGAGGACGGTCTTGATGTCGGTTCGTCTAGGCACGAGCGGGTCTCCTCGTCAAACGGTTCATCCGTAGTGCGGCGGCGACGTGATAATTGGCGGCAGCTTGATCGGCTCGGACGGAAGCGGCTCGCCCCCGTCCGGCCGGTAATGCCGGAGCGCGTCCGGCATCCAGGCTTCGATCTGGTTCATGCGGGTGACGTCCGACGGGTGCGTGGACAAAAACTCAGGGATTGCCGCTGCGGACCGAAAACAAAGTTTGTCGATCATGTTGCGAGGGCACCCGCTCATCCGTTCCCAAAAGGGTAGGGCCTCGCGCGGATCGTACCCGGCCTGTGCCATCAGTCTCAGCCCGATATAATCCGCCTCGGATTCCTGTTTGCGGTTGAACGGCAGGGAGACGCCCACCCCGTATGCGCTCTGGAGTCCGATCATGGCACCCGGCGGAACCGCGCCCGTCGCCGCGGCGGCGATTGTCCCGAGGGCCGCGATCTGCTCCAATACGCCCCGGCTCATCCGTTCGGCTCCGTGTCGTTGCAGCGCATGGGCGACTTCATGCCCCATGACGGTAGCCAGCCCCTCTTCCGACTGCGTGTACTTAAGCAGTCCCGTGAAGACCGCCACCTTGCCGCCGGGCAGACAGAATGCGTTCGCGATCCGGTCCTCTTGAATAACCGCGAATTCCCAATGGTACTCCGGCTTGTTGGCAACCTTCGCGATCCGCTCCCCGACTCGATGGATCAGCTCGTTCTTCTCCACGCTGGGACTCAGCGGCGCTCCCCGCAGCACATCGCGAAAGGCGGCCGTACCCATCGCCATTTCCTTCTCCTCGGAAATAAAAATGAGTTGATCGCGGGCCGTGCCCGGAGCTTTATAACAGCTCTGTAGACTCCCAAGTGACACCCCGGCGGCGCAGCAGGCCGCCGTCCGGGCGAGCAGCCCGAGCATGGCGCGCCGATTCAGCGGAGTCGTCAACCACGATTCCAGTCCGTGCTCGGTTTCCATTGCTCTGCTGTCACCTCTCGGTACACCATCTCCCGGCCGAACGACTTTCTCGCCTCTCGGCCTTGGCGCTCGTCCGACTCATGTGAATTTAAGTCAGCGGGTCGCTTCCGGCGGCTCCGACCTAGCGGTCTTCGTCCACATGATTCATGATGGTTCGTAACGAAACCGCCGAGACGCCAAGTGCTGGATCCATTGCATAGAGAAGCGCAATGGATACCTCCACGAGGGGCGAGCCTGCCCGTTTGGGAGCCAAGAACGCGCTCCCGATCTCGTCGCAGCCGGAGCACCTGTTGCTTCTTGGCGGCAACGTGTCGCACGGCTGTTGCAGCAGAAGCATTCATGAATCATGTGGGTTAGGGCATCCAGAGATACATGAATTGCGGCGTCCCGCCTCGTACCAATGTAAAGAGGTCCAACGAAGGAAAGGTCGGCCACGCCCCCGGGTCACCGGACAAACGAGAATAGATATTATTCCGATACTCCCCCGGCCGGCGATAGGTGACCACTCGAACGTTCGAGACCTTGGCCCGTTTCTTGGCGAGATCCACCGCATCGTCGAGATACCCGATCGCATCGATCAAGCCCGCCTCTTTCGCCTGCTCACCCGTGTAAATTCGGCCGTCCGCCAACTTGCGGATCTGCTCGGCGGAAAGATTCGGTCGGCCCTCCTGAATCACGGTGAGAAATCGGTGATAAAGCTGATCGATCACGCCCTGAAATATCTCCCGCTCCTCAGGGCTCATGGCGCGGAACGGAGAGCCCATGTCCTTGCGCGGTCCCGACGTCACGGCATTGGCCTCCACCCCGACCTTTTCCAGCAGGCCGCGGGCATTGACCGTCAACATGATGACGCCCAAACTCCCGGTGACCGACGAAGGATGCGCCATGATGGTATCCGCCGCGGCTGCCACGTAATACCCTCCAGAGGCGCCCACGTCCACAATCGAGGCCACAACCGGCACTTTCTTTTGTCGCTTAAAGCTAAGGATTTCGTGATACAGGATGTCCGAAGCCGTGACCGTTCCACCTGGGCTGTTGATGCGCAGAAGCAGGCCTTTGATTCGGTCGTCCTTCGCCGCCAACTCCAGTTGCTCCTTCAGCTCTGAGAGCATGCTGGGCTGGCTGATAAACCCTTCTTTCTCTTGTGAGCTGATCACGCCGGAGAGATCCACCAGGAGAATTTTATCCTTACCCGTCCCGCTTAAGACTTCCTCCTTCAACGGTCCCGGACCGGGAGGCAGATTGATCGTCACGCATCCCGCCAACGACGCGAACCAGACCACCAACACGATCGGCACGAACAGACTCCTAGCCATGGTGCTTCTCCATCATCTGAGTGAATTCCTGAAACAGGTGGGCGGAGTCGTGCGGGCCAGGCGAGGCCTCCGGATGGTATTGAACCGAAAAGACCGGCTGATCCAGCCCGACCAACCCCTCGACAGAGCCGTCGTTTAAACTACAATGGCTGATCTGAACCCGTCCCAACGCCGTATCCACCACGCGCGCGAGGTCCTGCGCCACCGCCCCCGGCGCCTGCACTGCAAAATTATGGTTTTGAGAGGTGATTTCAACCGTGCGGGTCCTCAGGTCCATGACCGGATGATTGGCTCCGTGATGGCCGAATTTCAGCTTGTAGGTTCTCAACCCCATCGCTAAGCCGACTAGTTGGTGGCCGAGGCAGATGCCCATCAACGGCCGTCGCCCGATCAATGCCTTGACCGCTGCGCTCGCATAGGGAACGCCTTCCGGATCACCCGGTCCGTTGGAGAGCACCACCCCGTCCGGATTCAATCGCAGCACCTCCGCCGCCGGCGTCGCGGCCGGCACGACCGTCACGGCACAGCCGACGTCGACTAACCGGCGCAGGATGTTTTGCTTGACACCGAAATCATAGACCACCACCCGATATCGGCCCGTTCGAGCCAACTTCATGCGTGGCGCCTGACCTCGCGCGCCTCCCTCCGGCTCATCCGGGCGCCAAGGATCGGACCCCTCGGTCCACTCGTAGGCACGATCGCAGGTGACTTCCTTGACCAGGTCGCGTCCCACGATGTTTAGGGCGGAACCGGCCTTCACAACAAGTCGCTCTGCATCAAGCTCAAGATGGGAGATGACCGCCTGCTGCGCTCCCTGCTCGCGCAAATGCCGCGTGAGGGCCCGCGTATCGATGCCTTGAATGCCGACGACGCGCGCCTCACGCAGGTACGCATCCAACGACTGGTGGCTGCGCCAATTGCTCGGCTGCCGGCTGCCTTCCGTCACCACAAATCCCTCCGTCCAGACTCTGCGGGATTCCACATCCTCCCTGGCAACGCCATAATTCCCGATGTGGGGACAGGTCATTGTGACGATCTGTCCTTTATAGGAGGGATCCGTCAGGATCTCCTGGTACCCGGTCATGGCCGTGTTGAAGACGACTTCGCCGATCGTCTCCCCTTCGTGTCCGAGCGCCAGTCCCCGAAAGACCGTTCCATCCGCTAACGCCAACATGGCCGGTTTCATAACGCCACCGTGATCGTCGATGAGGGCCGGCCCGCCGGATGCGCCGTCGACAACCATGTCCGAACTTTGACGACCATCAGCGCCACCCCTGCACTCAAATTCACCAGGTACAGGGGCCGCGCGACCGTATGAGTCATGAAAAAGAAGGAGTCCCAGGCCGATTTTCGCGTGGCCTCGTCCTTCGCCGTAAAGGCCTGTTCTTGGAGCGCCATCGCGGCCGGATGGAGCCACAGGCCAATGAGGAGCGCGAGCACGATCATCCCGAGCGTCAAGATTACCTCCGCCTTTCCCGGAGCCAGCAATGGCTCCTCGATCCTCCGATTGAGTCGAATTCGCCCACCTGTCGCCACTCCAAGGCACAACAGGCACGCCAGCGTGGCCCAACTATAGCCGCTGAAGACCCTCGTCAGAAATCGACCACCCGGTTCCGTGCCCCCGAACGAATTGAACACCGCGGGGATCACGTCTGCAATGATGATGATGAGTCCGCCGATCCAAACGGCCAGTGAGAGCATTTCCACCGTGGCGCAGAGCACCAACAGTCGCCACCGCAGCGGTGTCCATGCCTCAGGGGTCATCCCGCAGCCCAGACCCTACGCCCGCCGACGATCGTTTCACACACCCGTCCTTTGACCTTCCAACCGGCAAACGGCGTGTTCCGACTTTTTGAATAGGACCGACTCACGTCCACATCCCAGACTTCGTTCGGATCCACGATCGTCAAGTCCGCATCCGCCCCTGGCGCCAGGGTGCCCTTTCGCAATCCGAATACGCGTGCCGGTTCGACGGTCAACTTGGCGATCGCCTGCTCCAGCGACAACACCCCTTCCTCCACCATGGCCATCGTGAGCGGAAACGCCGTCTCCAATCCAATGACGCCGAAGGGCGCGTCCACAAATTCAAGCTGCTTCTCGTGGGCCGCATGCGGCGCATGGTCGGTCGCAATGACGTCGATCGTGCCGTCCCGCAAACCGGCCTTGATCGCCTGCACGTCGTCCCAAGTCCGCAGGGGTGGGTTCATCTTGGCATGGGTGTCGTAGCCGCGCACGGCCTCCTCGGTCAGGGTAAAGTGATGCGGGCAGGCCTCAGCCGTCACCTTCACACCGCGTTGCTTGGCGTCCCGCACCAGTCGCACCGAACCGACTGTACTCACATGAGGCAGGTGCAGCCGTGCACCGGTCAGCTCGGCCAGCATGATATTGCGTGCGACCATCACCTCCTCGGCCGCCGTCGGGATACCCGGCAATCCGAGTTCGGTCGAGACCACACCCTCGTTCATACAGCCGCCGTCGACGAGCGCCGTATCTTCGCAGTGATCCACGACCGGGCAATCGAACGCCCGCGCATATTCCATGGCCCGCCGCATCACCGCGCTGTTGGTCACGGGCTTGCCATCGTCCGAGATGGCGACACAACCGGCCGCGCGGAGTTCCCCGATTTCGGCCAGCTCCAGCCCCTCGGAGCCCTTGGTGATGGCGCCGATCGGAAACACGTTGGCCATGCCCGCAGCGCGCGCCCGATCCAGGATGAATTCCGTGACGGATTGGCTGTCGTTCACCGGTTTCGTGTTCGGCATACAGCAGACCGTCGTGAACCCTCCCGCGACAGCCGCCGTAGCTCCGCTCTGAATGGTTTCCTTGTACTCGTACCCCGGTTCGCGAAAGTGGACATGCAGATCGACGAAGCCCGGCACAACCAGCTTGCCGGTGGCTTCCACCACGACCAACTCCTCTGATGAGGCAACCGGCTGTCGGCGGAATTGACCGTCCATGGGGAGGATGGCGGCGATCACCCCCTTCTCGATCAGCACATCGGCTCTCCCATGGAACCGTCCCGGGTCGAGCACCGTCCCTCCCTTGATCAACAATGCCATACGGCTCTCGCTCTCCCCTCGCTTCTCATATTGATCCGCGTGATCCGCTCGCCATTATTCACCGCCCGACAATAAATAGAGAATGGCCATCCGCACCGCCACCCCATTGGAGACTTGATCGAGAATCACGGACGAAAGGCTGTCGGCCACGTCCGAAGCGATCTCCACGCCCCGGTTGATCGGGCCCGGATGCATAACCATGACCTGAGGAGCTGCCAGCTTCAACCGCTCCGCGGTCAGGCCGTACAACTTTGAATACTCGCGGATCGTCGGGAACAGGCCGCGCCCCTGCCGTTCAAGCTGAAGCCGCAACATCATCACGACATGCACATCCTTCAGCGCGTCCTCGAAAGAGTAGTACACTGTAGGGCCCAGCCGCTCAATTCCCAGCGGGATCATCGTCGGCGGGCCGACCACCCGCACCTCCGCTCCGAGTTTGATGAGCGCATGGATATTTGAGCGGGCCACCCGGCTATGGGTGATGTCGCCCACCACCGCCACCTTGAGCCCTTTGAAATCCAGCTTGCGTTCACGCATCGTGTAGAGATCCAGCAACGCCTGCGTGGGGTGCTCGTGCCACCCGTCGCCGGCATTGATCACGGACGATCTCACACCGCTCGCCAGTCGCTCCGCAGCCCCGGCCGATGGGTGCCGCAACACAATGATGTCGGCCTGCATCGCTTCGATGTTACGGGCGGTATCGAGCAGGGTCTCTCCCTTCACGACGCTGCTCGATGAAGGGGAGAAGTTAATCACGTCCGCGCTGAGCCGCTTCGCGGCCAACTCGAACGACGTACGTGTCCTGGTACTGGGTTCGAAGAAGAGATTGACGACGGTCTTGCCTCGCAGGGCCGGCACTTTCTTGATCTCGCGCCCGCTGACCTCTTTGAAGGAATCCGCCGTATCGAGCACCCTCCGGATGTCGTCGGCCGACAGCGGGGTCAAGCTGATCAGATCCTTCTGCTTGAGACTCATGGGGCGCCTCCTCCGGAATTTCTGCGAAGCACCACCCGATCATCCTCTCCCTCTTCCTCCAGAAAGACTTGTACCTCTTCGTCCCGTGCGGTAGGTATGTTCTTGCCGATGTAATTGGCCCGAATCGGCAACTGGCGATGCCCACGGTCGACCAACACGGCCAGCTGAATTTCCTCCGGCCGTCCGAGATCGATCAACCCATCCATCGCCGCCCGAATCGTCCGCCCCGTGAACAAGACGTCATCCACCAGCACCACCCGCATGTCGGTGATGTTGAACGCGATCGAGGTCTTGCGGATCGTCGGGGTCCCCTTGCGCATTCCGAGATCGTCCCGATAAAGCGTGATATCCAGCTCTCCACTCGGCAGCTGGACCTCCTCGATCTCCTGAATCCGCTTCACCAGCCGATGGGCCAGGTAGACGCCGCGCGTACGAATGCCGACCAGCGCGAGGTGCTCGGTCCCCTTGTTGCGTTCCAAAATCTCGTGCGCGACCCTCGTGAGCGCCCTGGCGATTTCACTGTGATCCATCACCAGCTTTTCGTCGTACCGGTGGTTCTGGTGGACCTGGCTTGATTCAGGCATAAAAAAACCTTCCCACCCTGCGATGCCGGGCAAGAAGGTCCTCACTCGTCGCGTGGCGCACCCACGCGCCACTCTGTTCGATCACGATCGACTAACTCCTTGCCCACCTCACAGGATGAGCATTAAAGGCTGTTTCAACTTACCGAGTCCGTCCCGCCGTGTCAAGGTTGGCGGAGATCACCTCACCGAGGGCATGAGATCGATGGGATACCTTGCTTGATCGTCTGATCGTCGCCTGCGATTCCTTCCAGAAGTCGGACCTACCCCTGACCCAACAGGTACAGGGTCAGGCCCGCTTTGATCCTCGCCTTGGCTAGGATGGTCTGATGCATGCGGAAGGAAGGCATTTCCGCCACCTTCCATTGCCCGGCCACACGCAACCCGACCCCCCGAAGCCTGTCCTCCGGCATCAGAGGTCCGAGTAGAAATGCCAGTCCTCTCGGGGCCACCGCCGCGGCAAATCGAGACAGGGATCGGAAAAGCTCGTCGGGCTGGTCATACTGCACAACGGGCACTGCATCGTAGATTAGGTCATACTGCCTCCGGTAGGCCCGGTCAAGGTGAGGCTCGGCCGGATAGAGGCGGATGGAAGCGAGTTCCGCCGACCGCCCTTCCCTCGCTCGGAGGGTCCAGAGGGATTGAGCTTGTCGTTGAATGTGAGCGGGATGGCGGAAGAGCACGAGAGCATTATTTGCTCGCCCCATGGACAGCAGCGAGGTCAGGCCTGCATCCATATTATGGATCAGGACGGTCTTCGCCCGGTCGATCATCATGCGCAAGGAGGTTTCCTGTTCAAGCAGATCGGTCAGATAATCAACCACAAAGGCCTGGGTGCCCATTTCATCGATCTCCCGCTCATCCTCCGGATAGAGCAGCACAGCCCCGAAGGCCTCCACCGGCGAGACCGGCGGTACACCCTCGACAAACAGATCTCGCCAACTCGGCCCAGCCACAGATTTCAATGGGACCGTGGAATTCTTGATAGCTCCCCAAGAGCTTGGCCAGGCCAGCCTCGTCTCATGAGTTCCATCCTTGAGAATCAGCTCACCAGTTTCCACCTGTAGCCCACGACCCCCCGGTGCAAAGCCCTTGGCATCCGGCATCATGTAGGAGAGTCCCGACGGATCGTCGGCCAGGGTCGCCTTGACCACCTCCTTCTCTCGGACTGTCACACAGAGGTGGTGGCTCAGATCGTAGTAGCGACGCAACGGCCTGGCATGGGGCATCCAAGTCACTTCGTGGGAGCGCGGCGGGTCCATGAACAGCGCAAAGGGATCAGATTCCTGCGTCCCGCGCACGGTAAAGAACCCGCCGAACAACTTATAGGCCGCTTCCGACGGATAAGTGGGGATCCCGCGATAGCGGAGCAACCGATCGCCGGTCGGGCACTGGTCATCGTACAGCTCGCGGATCAGCTCCAGCACAGCCGAGCCGGTGCCCGGCACGAGCGACTGAAACAGCTCGACAACCGGGAGAAAATCAATCCGGTCCCAATGCATGGCCCCCATGCAGGCCATGAAGCGCGCCCCATCGAACCGGCCCTCCTCAAGCAGATAGAAGGCATCCTTCCGATGACGAATTGTGGCGAGGCCCCGGGTATCGATGCGCAGGTCGTCGTCCGTATAAAAGAACTGGATTTCGCTCAATGGCACACGCAAGGCCTGAGCGGCCATTTGCCGGAGAGCATCGGGGTGAATGCGTTGCCAGCCCGGCTTGCGGGACAGATCCAACGTGGTGCTGGTGACCAGGCCGCTCGGAAGGAGTCCCACCCACTGGCCGCAATCGAGCCAGACACGCGCCCTCTGCAACCGTATCGTACCGTCCTCAGCAGGTTCCCAGTCGCATTCGTGCAAGGGTTGGCCGTCCGGATCGGCATAAAGTACCCGCCGGCCATGCCTTCCGTAGAACACGAGATGACCGGAGGGTTGTTGCACCGCCCGCCCGCCGGCCTGTTCAAGATTGACGGCGTAGGAAAGGTTGGAAGAGAAAACGAACGTGCCGGACCGGCCGAGAAGAGTCTGTATGTGGGCGTCGTGGACCATCTATTCGCGAATCTGCCCGCTTCCCATCACGATGAATTTGGAACAGGTGAGTGCTTCCAGCCCCATGGGACCGCGCGCGTGGATCCGAGACGTGCTGATGCCGATCTCCGCCCCCAGCCCGAATTGATAGCCGTCATTCAACCTGGTCGAGGCGTTCACCAATACGGCGCTCGCATCGACTTCGCGCAGAAACCGCATGGCCCGTGGATAGTCGTTCGTGACGATCGCCTCCGTATGGTGTGATCCGAATTGTGCGATATGGTCCAGGGCTTCGTCCAGGTGCTTGACGATCCGGACGGCCAGGATACGCGACAGAAACTCCTTGCCGAAATCATCCTCGGCAGCGGGCTTGACATCCGGACACACTTGCAACGTCTTGGGACAGCCGCGCACCTCCACTCCGGCCTCGTACAACTTGTTGATGAGGGCCGGCAAGAATGTGCGAGCGACCGTCTGGTTCACGAGCAACCCCTCCATGGCGTTGCAGGTCGAGGGCCGTTGCACCTTCGCGTTCAGACAGATGGCCTCGGCCATCGCCAGATCGGCATCCTGGTCCACATAGGTATGACACACGCCTTCGTCATGCTTGAGAACCGGGATGGTGGCATGTTCGGCCACCGTCTTCATCAGGGACGGCCCGCCGCGCGGAATAATGAGATCCACGTCGCGATCCTGCTTGAGCAATTCCTCCACCACTTTCCGATCCGGTCGATCGACGAAGGAGATCGCCCCGTGCGGGAGGCCCTGCGTATCGCCGGTTTCCGACAGAATCTTCGCCAGCATCCGATTGGTATGGATCGCATCCGAGCCGCCGCGCAGCACACACGCATTCCCGGATTTCAGGCACAGGACGGCCGAGTCGACCGTGACATTGGGGCGCGATTCATAGATGATGCCGATGACCCCGATCGGAACCCGGACCTGCCCGACCTGCATGCCGTTGGGACGAGTCCACATCTTCGGCATCGATCCCAGCGGATCTGGCAAGGTCGCCACCTCCCGGACGCCGCGAGCCATGTCGATGATCCGCTCCGAGGTCAGTTTCAACCGGTCGGCCGAAGCCTGCTTGTCCGGGTCAGCCCCGTACGCCGCCAGATCCTTCTCGTTTTCTGACAAAATTTCTTCGACCTTGGTTTCGAGCGCCTCCGCCATGGCCAAGAGAGCCTGGTTCTTCACCTGCGTGGACAGCGAGATCAGCTTCAATGAAGCCGAGCGAGCGCAGGTGACCAGCGCGCGCACGTATTCGGGAATCGACAGTTCCGGTTTCGCCTCCTGTTGAGAGGCCTCGACGCTGACCGTCGAAGCCTGTGAGGTGATCCGTTCCGAGTCTGTTTCCTGTTGTTCGTCCTGATCCGGCATGTGTGTCAGGGCTCCTCTCATACCGCGCACCATTCCTGTCATGCCATGAAGGACAGCAGAATACCGTGGCATTTGAAAAAGCGTCAAGAGCGACAGGCGCGATACACGGGAGGAGGTCGGTGCATCGGCGGGGACCAGACAGCAGCCTTCGGCCAACAGATGATGAGGCTAATTGGCAGGAACAGCGGCAGCGGTCCCCGCCGGCGAGGCTAGGGGTGCATCGGTCGATTGATCTCCCGGTTGAGGCTGGCCAGGTTCCTCGTTCGGTTGGTCGATGGAATCGGAGGAAAATCCGCCCAACGCGCCAGCGCCCGCCTGACCTGTGGTGAACGGACTGGTTCCGGGCGCAACAGCGCCCGCCGGTGGTCCCGACTGCGGGCCGGTCACCGGCGGCATCGAGCCGGTCGGGATCATGCCCATCGGGTTCAGCACATTCACGCTGGACTGGTTGGGATGTTGGAAGACCCAATCTCGATACCGCTTCAGCCCATCGAAGTGCCGGACGGCCGGCGGGAACTCATGCTGCTTCAGCGGCTTTCTTATGCTTCGGCTCCGCACCCCCATGATACCGCCGGTCGGCGACCGAATCAGGTCCCAGGTTCTTGTTGTGACCGGGTCGCGATAGACCTTTCGAAGAAACGGCCGGGGCGGCCTGGTCAGATCCTCCAGCGAGGCCGGATAGATCTCGCCGGGCATCACTCGCCCGCCCTTCCTCGATGCGGAATACGCGGCGAGCGCCTGCTGAATTTCAATCCCGCGCGCCAGCAGATCCTCCTCCTGCCCGCGCCGGATCACGGTTTTCCAGGGCTCGGCAGCGGTGACCATCGCCACACCGATCACCACGATCGAGAACATCAGCGTGAGGTAGGTGAACCCCTGCTGCGAGGAGATACGCGATGTCCCGACTCGGGCCACTGGTTCACTCCGTCGGAATCACATCCACCAGAGGGAGGGTTCGTTCAATCTGGGCGGGCACCTCCAGCAGCGTGACATGATCCGGCTCAATCGCCTTCACGATGAGATGGTCGTCGAGCCGACCGCCGGATGTCGCGACGTGCAGGTCGTCTTCGAGGGCCAGCACGGCCAGGAACTGGTTGGGGCGGTCGGTCCCCATGACGACATAGCCGAGATAGCGCCACGCAGAGCCGCCTGGAGAGGAATGTTGCGTCGGATCCGGTCGTGGGACAATTTCAGCCGCATCGGACGGCGTCTGGCCGGCCGTCATCGAAGGCGCCGTGACGCCCCCTCCGGTGAGCGGAGAGGCAAAGATATTTTTCGGTGGCGCGAAGCCTTCCTCACGTTGGCTGCGCGTCGCCTCGAATTGAGCCAGGTTGACGCGGAGCCCGCGTTGCGCCGAGGAGTCTCGCTCGCCGCTCCTGCCCATCGGATCTGCCGCAGGCCCGGAGACGTTGACCAGCGGCGCGCGTTGCGGCTCATCGGAAAGACCGAAGACTCCCCAGGCGACGAGCACCCAGAGGCTCAGCAGGGCGCCCAGCATACGAATGCGCGTTCGTTCGTTCATGATGGAGATCGGGCGAGATCTCGGTCCTGCCCTCGGTCCGTCCGCAAGAAGGTGACGATCCGCATATTGAAGGTCACGGCAGGCTCTTGAGCCCGTGCCCCCGCGACCTGAAGATCTTCAATCAGCAACAACTCCTGCGCCGTCTCCAGGTTGTAGATGAACCGCCGCAGATCTTCGTATCGTCCACTGACGGCCCCCTGCAGCACCGCCTTCCGGACCAGCACGATGTCGGTTTTCTCCACTTGATAGGACAGGCCTGGTACTCGAACTCGTTGGACACGAGCCTGTTCGGTCAGTCCGAGCGCCAAGGGGGCAAAGTCTCGCTGCTCTGGCAGCCGCCCCAGCACCCGCGCCATGTCCTTGCGCGCCTGCTTGGCATCGACGTGCCGGCTGAGCTGTTGCCGCGCCGCTATTCGCTCTTGCTCCAGGACCGACCGTTCCTCCCGCAGCCGATCCAGGAGCACCAGATGGAGTCCGGTCCAGATGGCGAGCAGCAGGCCTACCAATCCCACCCAAGGCACCAGCAACGCATGAGGGTGATAGAACAACCTGGTTCGGAGGTCAGGTGGCGCGGCGTTTCGCATGGCCTCGGTACTGAATCTGGACGTGAAACTCTACCAATCCATCCTCCCGAATCTGGTGCTGGATCAGCACCGGATCGCGAAAGGTAGGGTGGTCCTGCAGGGCGGTCAGAAAACTCGTGGCATCTTCGAAGGTCACGGCGGACCCGGAGAGCCGGATCGCGGCGCTGGCCGGATCGAGCCGAATGGACGAAATCCCGACTCTCGACGGCACGGTCTTTTCCAACTCGCTCAGGAAAGCGGTCCAGGAAAACTCGCGCTGCTCGACCAGGCTGTTGATGAAGGCCACTTCGGCGGGAAGTCGTTGGAGGGCCGAGTCGGTCAGGTCGATGCCTTCACGCTGGGCCGCCTCTGACAATTGCCGATCCTGCTCCTGCAATCGGACGACCGACGCCCGCAGATCGAGCAGATCCCCGTAGAGATGATAGCCGTCCACCAGGTCCCAGGCGATGAAGCCCGCCAACGCACAAGCGGCACCGATCAAGCTCCAGCGGACCGGGGGGACTGCCGGATGCATATAGGAACTCAGGTTGATTCGAAACAAGAGCGGCTGGGCCGTGAATTCCAGGATAGCATTCCGGAGCCCGGTCATGGTTGAGATCCTCCGTCGCAGCATGCCGGACATCCTGTTCAACAGACGCTCGCAATCGCGGCCATGGCCCCTGTCGGCAAGGCTTTCCGTTTTATCCGCCATCGTCGCGGCTCACAGAGCGTCCAATCAAAGAGAACGACTTCAACGGATAGCCGCTCCTCGAGGTGTCCCTGGAATGTTTCAGGGAGTTCATCCGCCACGACGACGAGCCGTGACGGCTGGCCTGGCACTCCCTGTTCGTCATAGAGACGCAACGAGGCCTCGCATTCGCCGGCGATCCATTCGAGCTGGTCGGCATCAGCGAGGCGATTGGGACCGCCGGCCTGTGCCGGGCCCAACACCTTGGACCTGGTGAAAGTCGGCTGCCCCCGGTGAAAGGCCATGAGCGTGAAGGTGCGGTCCAGAAGGCTCAGCCACAGGAAATCAGGAACATCACGCGCTGGTTTCGCCTGTTGTTCCGAGGCCAGCCAGATATTGCAGAGTTGAAGACTCGTCGTGGTGATATCGATCGGCACCAGCCCGACGGCCTGACAGAGAGCTTCATACTGGTGGCGCACGACGTCTTGGATCGCAACAGCCAAGACGGTTGCGCCCTGTCCCTGGGACTTGGGATCGAGGGACGGCAACAGTTGATGACAAACCTTGGCGCCGCTGAGGGGGAAGAGATGCTCTTGGCCGAATCGCCATCGAATCAGCGCGTCGCGCTCGCTTGACTTCGTCGGGAGGCGGTCGAGCCGGAACACGGCAGTTCGAACGCAGAGGTCCGGCAGCAGCAACGTGACGGGACGCGGGACCCGTGAGAAGCGGTCCCCGCCGAGGACCTTCATCGGTCTCGGCGGGGCCATCAGCTCTCGCAGTGCGGTTTCCACGGCCGCCTCGTCGACCAGATTCGGGTCCATCGGTGAGAGGCGGATCTGCCCGGGGGCCAAAGGACGCACGGAGCATCGACTGGGAATCCGGCGTCCCCATCGGCTTCGCGCATGGACCCAGACCAGTTCGTCGGCGCCAATCTTCAGACAACGCTGCGGCCGCGCCACCCACCACATACCGGCTCCTACGTAAAGCGACTGGAAATTACGAACGACACCGTTCGCCCTTCGCCTGGGCCTCGACGCCAACACCCTGCTACGACCGTTCAGAAAACGTCACCCGATTGATCTCCTTTAGAGTGGTCTCGCCCCTCAGGACTTTGATCAGTGCCGATTGACGCAGGGTGGTCATGCCGTCGGTCATGGCCCGGTAGCGTATCTCCGAGACCGGGCGTCGCGCGAGCAGCATCTCCTTGATCTCATCCGTCAGGTTCAGCAGTTCGGTTAGACACTTACGCCCTCGGTAGCCAGTTCCATGACACTCCCGACACCCGTGTCCTTGAAAGAGAATCGCATCCCGATATCGATCGAAATCCAACCCCGACTCCTCGGCGAGGTCATGGTCCAGCTTGACCGGCTCTCGGCAGGTCGGGCAGATGGTCCGCACGAGCCGCTGTGCCAGCACGCAATTCAATGCGGAGATGAAGTTATACGGGTCGATGCTCATGCTCACAAACCGTCCCATCACATCGAAGACATGATTTGCGTGAACGGTTGTGAAGACCAAATGGCCGGTCAAGGCGGATTGGATGGCGATCTGGGCCGTATCGGCGTCGCGGATCTCGCCGACCATGATCTTGTCCGGATCATGCCGTAGGATCGACCGCAGACCGCGGGCAAACGTCAGGCCTTTCTTTTCATTGACCGGAATCTGCACCACCCCCGGCAATTGATATTCTACCGGATCTTCGATCGTGATCAGTTTGTCTTCCTGCGTATGCATCTCCGCGATCGCGGCATACAGGGTCGTCGTCTTGCCGCTTCCCGTCGGGCCGGTCACGAGCACCATGCCATGAGGCGCCAGAATCGCGCGCCGGAATCGCTTGAGATCTTCGGGGTTGAACCCAAGTCGGTCCAGTTTCAGCGAGGCGAGCCCGGCTGTGATGGAGTCGCGGTCCAGGATGCGGATGACGACCGATTCGCCAAACACGCTTGGCAAGATCGACACGCGGAAATCCACCGTGCGCCGGTCGATGCGCATGCGGAACCGTCCGTCCTGTGGCACGCGGCGCTCCGCAATGTCGAGATCGGACATGACCTTGAGTCGGGAAACCAGCGGGGCATGGAGCTTGAGATCCAGTTGATCCATCGCCGGGAGCAGAATCCCGTCGATTCGAAACTTCACCAAGGTCGCCTGGTCCGTGGCCTCGATATGGATGTCGCTGGCGCGCCGCTGCAACGCGCTGTGGAGGATCGTGTCCATCAGTTTGACCGCGGGACTTTGGTCCTCCACGATCTGATCCGCCGTCAGGATCTCTTCGCCCCGTTCATCCTCCTTGACCAGGACCGACCGGTACTCGGCCTCCAGCTCTCGCAGCGCATGGCTGGCCCCTTCGCCCCTTCCCAACACAGCTTGAATCGAATGGCGCGGACTGACCACCAGACGAAGCGAGCGGTTCAGCAGCAGTTCCAACTCATCCAGCGCTAGCAGATTCGCCGGATCGGCCACGGCGATCGTCAGCACGCCGTCCTGCTCCGAGATCGGGATAAACGGGTACCGCTGCATCAACTTGACCGGAATGGTTTGGTAGAACTTGGGATCGAGTTCGACGTCGGACAGCGAGTCGTAGGTCAACCCATATCGCTCGGCAGTCGCTCGAGCCAGTTGCTCCTCCGTGATAAGCCCCCCAGAGACGAGCAGCGGACCGATTTCCCCAGGCTTGTCGCCATGCCGTTTCAGCGCCTCGTGCGCAGCACTGTCGGTCACGGCCTGCTGGCGCACCAGCACCTCGATCAATGACGGGCGGTCGAATTTCGTCTGCATGGGAACGAGTGGTTCACCCTCGGCGAATACGGTACAGGCCCTTGCCGAATGGATGCCTGCGCTTCATTGGATGCTTCCGGCCATTTGGAACACCGGCAAGTACATGATGACGACGATTCCACCGACGAGGACCCCCATGAGCAACAACAGAGTCGGTTCGATCCACGTCGTCAACTGGGTCAACCGGACGTCCAATTCCGACTCGTAGAACTCGGCCACGTCCTTCAGCATCGTTTCGAGCGAGCCGGTTTCCTCGCCGACCGCCAGCATTTCCACGGCCAATGAGGGAATCACCGGCGGATGCCGCAGGGCCGCCGTCAAGCTGGTTCCATCGCGAACCTGTTCGACCGTGCGGGCAAGCCCCTCTCCAATCGATCGGTTCGAGATGGCGCTTCGGGAGATGTGCAGGGCTTCGACGAGCGGTGTGCCTCCTCCCAGAACCGTGGAGAGGGTGCGGGTCAACTGCACCGTGTAGTGTCGCCAGAGTGCCGCCCCGAGGAACGGCACACGTAAAAGGAACCGATCGGTCGTCAGACGCCCGGCCTCTGTCCGATACCAGGCCCGTCCTGCGAGCACTACGACGAGGAGCCCGATGACGAACGTGAGGAGGTTCACGCGCAGGGTATGAATGGCGCCGAGCAGCCATTGCGTCGCCACAGGCAGCGTGCGGGCCTGCTCGCCGTAGGCCGCAATGAAGGTCGGCATGACATAGGTCAACAAGAACCCGATAACGCAGATGCCCACCGCGACAAGGAAAAGCGGATAGGTGAGGGCTTTCCAGACCTTCTGCCGGAGGCCGATCATCAACTTAAGATAGCCCACATACCGCTGGAGGACCTCCGGCACGTTGCCCGCCTGTTCTCCGGCCTTCAGAGTGGCGATATAGAGGTCTGAGAAATACTCGGGGTGTCGGGCCAGTGCATCCGACGCCGAGGCACCGCCGCGAATATCTTGACGCACAGTGCGAAGCGTCTCCCGAAATCCAGCCTGTTGGGCCCGCTCGATCAACAGATCCCACACTTTCAATACGGGCAGGCCGGACCGGATCAACGCCAAGAGCTCCTGGTTAAAAATCAGGAATTGCTGCGGCGGCAGCCTGGTCCATCTTGTCGCGAAACCGAGGACTCCGATCGATCCGGCAGAACCGACCGACCAGATCCCCTGTCGACGGACACGGAAAACCAGGAAGCCCTGCCCTTCGAGTCGATTGCGAACCGCGATTTCATTGTCGTCCTCGACCTCACCGACGAACGTCGTGCCGTCGGCGCGCGCGACCTTGTAGGCGAACAGCGGCATGGGGGTACTCCGTCTCGATAAGGATCCTGATTCCACTGCCGACCACATTGGATGGATCCAGGCCTGTGCGATCAACGGATCCCGGTCTCAGGGATCATGAGCGCTTGTCCCACCTGGATCAGATCACCAGACAGGCCGTTCACCGCGCGGAGTGCCTGGACCTCCACCCCGTAGCGCCTGGCCAGCCGCCACAGGGTGTCCCCGCTCTGAACGGCAATACTGCGCACCAATGACCCGACATCGAGACCGTTATCCTGACGCGGTATGGTCGCAGCGGCTCCATCGTTCAACTGCGAGACCGGCGGGACCGGCGCGGAAGGCGGCGAGACCGGCAGCATCTCCGGTTCGGACAATCCTGAGATCGAAGGGAGCGATTCGCCATTCTGAGCCGGTGCAGAGACGACCGGAGGCACCAGAGCGCTTGGCACATTCGGAGGAACCTGCTCAATGGACGAACGCTCCAGCGGCGCCATGCGCTTAGACTTCGGTTTGCTTCTGGGAGCCTGTGTCGCATCCTGTTTGGAGGAGCGCTCCCGTTCCGCCCGCATCCCAGTCAGTTCCTCTCGCTGGAGATCGATAATGTGACGCGCGTCCGCGAGGCGTCGTTCGACCTCACGCAATCGGCCTTCCAACTGCGCGCGAGCAATGATGGCCGCGCTGAATTCTTGCCGCTGACTGTCCAGTTCCAATCGCAGATCGGCGAGGTTCCGCTCGGCTTCCCGAGCCGCGGCGCGCATCGTATCGATGGTCAGGTGATGATCCATGACATCCGGATCTTCCATGGGCTCCAGGTCCGCGCAACCGCCTGCCAGCAGCATGCATCCCAGCATCACCAGCCGCATCCAGGTTGAGCGGGTTCCTGCTCCTCCGAAGGTCGAGGCCGAGGGTGCCGACGAATGAGATGGCCGACGGTGATGCCACATGGAAATGCAGAAATTGGACTGTTCACCAGCGGTTATACGGCACGCCATTGGTGCCGATAAGATCCGATCCTGAATACACATCGAAAACGCCCCCCTCGACCGGCTCCAGAAGTTGCTGCCAGCTTGACGAGGATTGCGTGAACGGATCGATGGGGACCGTCCGCAGATATCCGGCTTGGACCAGCTCATCCAATGATCCCGGATACTTGCCCTGGTCGGCTCGATGTTGGTCCAGCACATCCCGCATCGCGAACAGGTCCTGCCGCAATGCCGCCTCTTTGGCCTTGACGGCGGCCATGTGATAGGAGGGAGCCGCCAGCGTCGCCAAAATACCCACGACCGACATGACCGTCATGAGCTCAATGAGTGTGAATCCACGCTCCGCGCGGCATCGCGGGCCACCGGGCCGGGCGTCACCAGTCTTTATACTTCGTGCCATCCAGTGCGACCTCTTCGCTCTTCGTGGAGACGTCATAGATATCCGTGCCGCACCACGAATCCGCCGTGGGAGGGTCCTGGTAGCACCGGAGCCGCCACTCGTTCTTGCCCGTCAGTGGATCGACCGGAATGGCCCGCAAATACCGACGTACGGCCACGCCCTTCACGGTCGCTTCATGGCTCGTCAACTCGACGCCGAGCAAGGAGCGGAGGGATTTCGGATAACCGTAGGGGCCACTCACGTCTCGGCAAGCCAGCTTGTTCTTGATGCATTGCACCCCCAGCAAGGTGTCTCCTTCCCGGTTCCACTCGGTCTTGAACAGATCGATCGCCGCGCGCATGATCCGTAGGTGCTGGCGAAGTTCCAGTTCCTTGCCCCGCTTCACGGAAACCCGATGCAACGGCACCGCCACCGACGCCAGCACGGAAAGGATCGTGACCGTCACCAGCAGTTCCAACAAGGTGACGCCGGCCTCTTTCATCGCACGCGGACGATGGCCACTCGTTCGGCAGCGCCCACTGACGGCCATTCGACATGCACCGAGGAGACCCCCGCGGCCTTGGCGGTGAAAGTCAGGCGTGCTACTTCGCCGCCGGTCATCCCGGATTTCGTCGGCGGCCATACATGAACCGCGACGGATCCGGGCTCTCCGGGCGACGAATCATCCAGCACCACCGAGCCCCCTCGGTTCCTAAATGTCTGCGACTCTTCGATGAGCCGCAAGGCTAGAATGTCCGGATCGAACTGAATCTTGACCGATTCCCTTCTCCCCTCCTTCACATCCTGGCCCAACAGGCTCAGGCGAACGTCCTCACCCACTTGCGCCGCAACATCCTTTGTCTTGACACTCACGCGCGAAGGCATCGGTCCTTCCTCACCGGACGACGTCGCCGAGCTTCCCGGCCGCGCCCTCTCCTCCATCGAAACCGCCGGTCGTGCCGGCTCGCCCAGTCCATCCAGTCGCAGCGACGTTGTGCGCGCCGCAGAGGAGAACATGGGTTTGGTCATGTAGATACTGTCGGTGCCGGACCAGAACATCTGATTGTGCAGGCCCGGCGTATTCGTCGGATCGAGAATCCGGGGCGTGATCGTGAGAATCACCTCGGTGGTCACCCGTTCGGTTTGGAAGGAACTGAACCAGTTGCCGATCACCGGCAGATCCCCGAGCCATGGCACGGTTTGCCGCACCTTCCGGTCTTCCTCCTGAATCAGTCCGGCCAGCACGATCGTCTCGCCGTCATTCATGCTCAAGGTGGTCTCGGCGCTCCGGTTGCCGAATCGGAACTGCTCGATCGGCGGCGACGCCTGGAGCAACACCTTGTCGCCGATCCGGATGACCTCGATCTTCATCTTCAAGGAAAGATCGTGCGAGAGCCGGATTGACGGTTCGACGGTCAGCTTGACGCCGGTGTCGCGGAATTCTACCGACGTGACGGTCGACGTCGTCGGCACGGCGCCGGTCGTGGCCTGGCCGGGCAGCACGTTCGTCGTGGACAGGAGAATCGGCTGCTTGTCGCCGATGTTGACCTCGCCCTTCCGGTTATTGACCACGCGCAGCTTGGGCGAGGCCAATGTCTTGGCATCCGTTACCGACTTGAAGAAATCCAGCACAATGTTGGTGGGTAGCTTGAACAGAAAGCTGTCCTGACCGAGGCTCGTCAGTTGCCGATAGGTAAACTGCTGGGCCAGGTCCCCTGCGATCGTCCCGGTAAACCCCGGCGGCACGGCGGCCATGCCCGACTGCTTGGGAAAGGTGAGGCCGTACTTTTCCGCTTTGGTTCGATTGACCTCCAACACTTCGACGTCGAAGATGACTTCCGGCTCCTCCCGGTCGTTGGCGGTGATGATGCGTTCGGCCAACTCGACCTTTTCCGGCGTGTCGCGGATCACGATAGTATTGATCTGTTCGTTCGCATGCAGCCGCTTCGTATCCAGCATGGTCCGAAGCAGCGCCAACATGTCCTTGGCCTTCGTATGGGACAGGTAAAAAGTGCGAATCATGAGGTCCTGATACTGCTCTTGCTTCTGCTTGGTGTTCGGGCTGATCAGCAACATCTGCGGCCCGACGCGCCGTGAAAAGAGGCTGTTGCTGTTCAGGATTAACTCCAATGCCGCGTCGAACGGCGTGGCTTCGATGGCGATGCTGACCGGATCATTACGCACATCCTTGTCGAACACAATGTTCATACCACCGATCTTCGCGAGACTTTCCAGCACCTCCTTGAGACCGGCGCTTTTGAACTTGAGCGTCACCGGTTGCGCCAGCGGATCATCCCGCTTCATCGCTTCATCCTGCTCACTGAGACGCGTAATGCCTTCCGACGCCTTGTCCAAGGACGGGTCCAACTCGGCCGCTTGGGTGTAGGCTTGAAAGGCGTCCTCCCTCCGGCCGAGTTGAGCCAGTTTCTCCGCTTCGCGCACACGGTCCTTGGCTTCCTTCATCCGCAAACCTTCGGTCAGTCCGTCCTGGTGCGCGCGGTTCAGCGGTTCCAGAGTCAGCGCGCGCTTGAACGCTTCCACCGCCAGTTCGGCCTGACGTTCTTTCAAGTAGCTCCGGCCCTGCTCTTCATACTTTGCGGCCGTCCGTTCCCGCGCCATCTCAAATTTGTGCTGGAGTGAAGCATTGAATGGATCTTCTTTGAGGGCTACTTGATAGGCGGTCATGGCTTCTTCCCAACTGCCGGACCCCATGAACTGGTCCCCCTGCCTCGGATCCACGGCAGAGGTGGTTGAACACCCCAGCACCGTCAGCATCAGCAACCCCGCTATGATTCGGAATGGGACCGCCGGTGCCAAACGGAGAGACGGCAAGACACACCTCAACCGAACGTCAATGGAACAGACCCGACATGTTCGGATTCTAGCAAATCACTTCCCGCGCGCAAGGAATGCCGCCTTTGATGCGCGGGTGAGGCGAGAAGCGAGAGACTCGAAGAGACTCGGAAGAATAATTAGATAATCATGAGGAGAACGGAACCGTCGCTGCTACAGTCGCCAGTAGGCGAGCGTCGGCGGGATGGCCGTTGGATCGAGGCAGGCCTTGACGTCGACCAGTACCCCGTCCGACGGCGCTCGCAACAATGTCAGGAGCTTCGGCACGCCCATCTCCAAATAGGCAGTGTGCGAGACGGCAAGAATGATGGCATCCAGATTCCTGATCTGATCCCAGGGCGTGAGGTGAATGTCATATTCCGCCACCGCCTCTTCGGCTTCCGCCAGCGGATCATGCACATGAACCTGAACGCCGAAATCGCGCAACTCACGGATGATATCGGGCACGCGGCTGTTCCTCAAATCGGGCACGTTCTCTTTGAATGTGATGCCGAGCACGCCAACCCGCAGGTCTTTCATCGGGCGATCGACTCGGCCCAGCAGTTTGACCGTCTTTTCGGCGACAAACTTCCCCATCCCATTGTTGATGCGCCGGCCCGAGAGAATGACTTGAGGATGGTATCCGACCGACTCGGCCTTGGCCGTCAGGTAGTAGGGGTCGACCCCGATGCAATGACCGCCGACCAAGCCCGGCGTGAACTTGAGGAAGTTCCACTTGGTGCCGGCGGCATCGAGCACCGATTTGGTATCGATGCCCAGCCGATCAAAAATGAGCGCCAGCTCGTTCATCAAGGCAATATTCAAATCACGCTGGGTGTTTTCGATCACCTTGGCCGCCTCGGCCACGCGGATGCTGGACGCACGGTGGATGCCGGCTTTGACCACCAAGGCATAGGTGTTGGCCACGATGTCCAGCGCATCGTCGTCCTGTGCGGAGACTACCTTGATGATGGTTTCCAGCGTATGGGCCTTGTCTCCGGGATTGATCCGCTCGGGCGAGTAGCCGATTTTGAAATCGACGCCGCACTTCAGATGAGAACGCTTTTCCAGGATGGGCCGGCAAATTTCTTCGGTGGCGCCAGGATACACCGTGGATTCATAGACGACGATGGCGCCGCGCGAGAGATTGTCGCCGATCAATTCCGACGCCATGCGCAGCGCTTTCATGTCGGGTTGAAGCGCTTCGTCAATCGGGGTGGGCACCGCGACGATGATGAAATCGGCGGCCTTCAGATCAGCCGGATCGGCCGTATAGGTCACCCGCGAGGCATGGAGATCCGCCGACGAAACCTCTCGCGTTCGGTCGATGCCGCGGCGCAACTCATCGATTTTCGCCTTGTTGACATCAAAACCGATAACGGGACCGTGCTTGCCGAACGCAACCGCGATCGGCAACCCGACATATCCGAGACCCACCACCGCAACTTGCCGAGCAACCCGTACCTGACTCATGCCCTTCCCTCCATACGAAGCTTCGCTTGAACCGGCTACTCATCGGGCGAAGCCCATCTTCTCTTCATTGACGCCGCCGGAGAAATCCCTCCAGTGACTCTTTTCCGCATCCATACCAAGATTCGCTCGAAGCGACGGCCAATCCGTGTCCTTCCGTCACCGAGCCGGCAGAGAATCGCCCTATGCGGATTCGCATTCCGTCTGTATCTGGCCGCCGGATCAACGCCTTCAGCGATGTGCCTTGATCCAATCGTCGCAAAACTTCCTGCCGAATGCCACGCGCCGACCTCACCATTTAGTTAGTATCCGATGTATCAGAGGAGCCAACACTGGATAGAAGAGATCAGCGCCAGGAGACTGGATCTCTTGCCTCCAAGTGGGAAGAGATAGCACAGCCTACAGACAAGTGGAAGCAAAATGGCCGATTCCCGGCCAACCCATCACTGACCCTGCTCCGGCTGCCCGAGAGAGACCATGGACCGGACGGTCTGGAGAAATGCCTTGGTTCGTCTGGCTTGGTAAGGAGCATTGAACGTTTCAACATACATCTGGTACAGCCATGTACAGGATGCCCGGTTTGTCCATTCCAACCGGACAGCCGAACCAGGACAAAGAATCCTCTATTCATCTGGGGTAACTGATTGATATATTGCCGGTCGTCGAAGACCGTCCATCTAGCGTCCTCGGAGACTCGCCTCTGACTCCCGGCGGCACCCGTCTTGCTTGTTCCACGACGAAAAATGGAAGTATTAAGGCCAAACTTCGTCACCACCGGTCTTGCAGTGAGCGAGCATTCAGAGAGGCTTAATCACATCAGCCTGCGAGGGATAGTAGAAACGAACGGAAAGAGCGAGCAGAACGCATAGCGAGCTTCGTCGCGTGACAAGGGCAAACCGCCTGTAAGGGCGGGACGCAAAGCTAAGAGACCTCATCGGGACCACACAGGAACCCGACGGTCAGTCTGGCTGCCACGCTGGCTCGATGGGTAACGTCGGTCGCCTGCATGTGTCCGACCCCTGCAGTTACCCAACCGAGCGTGGTAGCCGGCGCCAGATGTAACCAAGGAGGACCGGTACCATGCCTCGTACAGATCGCAGACCCACGCGTTTCACCTTCAGCGAGATGTTCACGCTCTCCCTGGGTGGGCTTGTCTTGAGTACGGCGGTCACCGCCTCCCAGGCATGGGGAGAGCATAAACCAGACGCACTGGATCGGACCGAGACCAGTCAGAAGACAGCCCGGCCTTCGGTGCATGTGGTCACCGACCGGGATCGTCAACACTCGCTGATCCGGAGACCGTCTAAAAAGAATTCGACTAGCACAACGCCATCGATGAACGTCTCCTCTTCGGAAACAACTACCGAGAAACGATCAAAGACTTTGTTGAAACAACCGAGTGTAACTTCCACGCAGCAAGCCGGGAGCGTGTCCACCGCATCATCGACAACGGGCTCCTTCCTCCGATCCACCATCAACTCTCCAGCTCCGACTCGCCCCCCCGTCCCCTCCCCCTCGCAGACCACATCCCTCGGGCATATCGACACATCTTCTTCGTTGCTCGGCAGTGCGACCGGAGGAGTGGTCACGGAAGCAACGCCAAAACAACCGACGCCAGCCTCGGCCTCAGCTGAGACAAGTAGGACTGCCGCATCGATTGTGGCGGCTGCTGCACCAGCCCCAACTATTGCTGTGAGTCCTGCGAGTCTTTCCTTTACCCTTGCTGGAGGTACGCCCGCTACCTCACAGCAAACCATTGCTGTATCGAATACTGGAGGGGGCACGCTCAAGTGGGCAGCCTCGAATAACGACCAACCTTGGATGTGGCACGATTTCACCACCAACTCGGTCACAGTCTATGTCCAGTCCTCAGGGCTGGCGCCTGGAACCTACAGTGGGGCCATCACCATTTGGTCCGACAACGCCATCAATGCGCCCAAAGTCGTCCCGGTGAGCTTGACTGTGACGGCCGCGTCCGCAAAACCGACGATCGGGTTCAGTCCGCCGAGCTTGTCGTTCACTGGTATCACCGGCGGGAGCAACCCTGCAGCTCAGAGCATCACGGTCACGAACGCTGGGACCGGGACCCTCACGTGGACCGTGGCAGATAATGCCAACTGGCTGACGGCGACCAAGTCCGGGAGCACCATTACCGCGGCCGTCAACCTCTCCGGCTTGGCCGCCGGCACCTACACCAGCACCATCACCGTAAGCGCCAACGGCGCCACGAACACCCCGCAGACGATCCCGGTCAGCTTGACCGTCACGGCCGCGCAAACGCCTTCACCATCCTCGCCATCAAGCTTCAGCGTCACCCCGGCCAGTATCGCCGTGTCGGTGCCGGTCGGCACCACCAAGGTCCAGCCCTTTAATTTCACCGTCACCAGTACCGGCGGGAGCACGAGCTGGGCCATCAACGACCCGGCCTATTGGCTCCTCCGCGCCCCGTCCACTGGGGGTACTCCCACCAACGTCACCGGCTATATCTATCCGGAGTTCTTCAAGTCACCGGGTACCTACAAGACCACCCTGGTCCTGACGCCCTCCGGCTCTGGCTTGACTCCCGTCTCCGTCCCGGTCACCTTGACCGTCACGGCCTCCGCGACCCAACCGGAGCCGAATGAACCCAAGCCTCCTGCCCAGGCAACGCTGAGCTTAAGCCCCACCAGCCTGGCCTTTAGCGGCACCACCGGCGGGAGCAACCCTGCAGCCCAGAGCATCACGGTCACGAACGCTGGGACCGGGACCCTCACGTGGACTGTGGCGGATAATGCCAACTGGCTGACGGCGACCAAGTCCGGGAGCACCATCACCGCGGCCGTCAACCTCTCCGGCTTGGCCGCCGGCACCTACACCAGCACCATCATCGTAAGCGCCAACGGCGCCACGAACACCCCGCAGACGATCCCGGTCAGCTTGACCGTGGCGGCTGCCACACCAGCCCCAACTATTGCTGTGAGTCCTGCGAGTCTTTCCTTTACCCTTGCTGGAGGTACGCCCGCTACCTCACAGCAAACCATTGCTGTATCGAATACTGGAGGGGGCACGCTCAAGTGGGCAGCCTCGAATAACGACCAACCTTGGATGTGGCACGATTTCACCACCAACTCGGTCACAGTCTATGTCCAGTCCTCAGGGCTGGCGCCTGGAACCTACAGTGGGGCCATCACCATTTGGTCCGACAACGCCATCAATGCGCCCAAAGTCGTCCCGGTGAGCTTGACTGTGACGGCCGCGTCCGCAAAACCGACGATCGGGTTCAGTCCGCCGAGCTTGTCGTTCACTGG
>JBFWWG010000003.1:394841-406426 GCA_050246315.1 Nitrospiraceae bacterium
GGGCCATCACCATTTGGTCCGACAACGCCATCAATGCGCCCAAAGTCGTCCCGGTGAGCTTGACTGTGACGGCCGCGTCCGCAAAACCGACGATCGGGTTCAGTCCGCCGAGCTTGTCGTTCACTGGCACCACCGGCGGGAGCAACCCCGCAGCCCAGAGCATCACGGTCACGAACGCCGGGACCGGGACCCTCACGTGGACTGTGGCAGATAATGCCAACTGGCTGACGGCGACCAAGTCCGGGAGCACCATCACCGCGGCCGTCAACCTCTCCGGCTTGGCCGCCGGCACCTACACCAGCACCATCATCGTAAGCGCCAACGGCGCCACGAACACCCCGCAGACGATCCCGGTCAGCTTGACCGTGGCGGCTGCCACACCAGCCCCAACTATTGCTGTGAGTCCTGCGAGTCTTTCCTTTACCCTTGCTGGAGGTACGCCCGCTACCTCACAGCAAACCATTGCTGTATCGAATACTGGAGGGGGCACGCTCAAGTGGGCAGCCTCGAATAACGACCAACCTTGGATGTGGCACGATTTCACCACCAACTCGGTCACAGTCTATGTCCAGTCCTCAGGGCTGGCGCCTGGAACCTACAGTGGGGCCATCACCATTTGGTCCGACAACGCCATCAATGCGCCCAAAGTCGTCCCGGTGAGCTTGACTGTGACGGCCGCGTCCGCAAAACCGACGATCGGGTTCAGTCCGCCGAGCTTGTCGTTCACTGGCACCACCGGCGGGAGCAACCCCGCAGCCCAGAGCATCACGGTCACGAACGCCGGGACCGGGACCCTCACGTGGACTGTGGCAGATAATGCCAACTGGCTGACGGCGACCAAGTCCGGGAGCACCATTACCGCGGCCGTCAACCTCTCCGGCTTGGCCGCCGGCACCTACAACGGGGTGATCACCGTCGCCGCAACCGGTGCGACCAACACGCCCCAAAGCGTGCCGGTCAGCTTGGTGGTGTCCGCCCCGACCACTACCCCGACAATCGGCTTGAGCCCCGGCAGCTTGGCCTTCAGTGCCACGCAGGGCGGAAGCAATCCGAGCAACCAATCCGTCTCGATCACCAATACCGGCACCGGGACCCTCACCTGGTCCGTCACCGACAACGCCAACTGGCTGACCGCCACAAAGTCCGGTGGATCAGTCGTGGCCGGCGTGAGCGTCGCCGGCCTGGCCTCCGGCACCTACAATGCGGCCATCACGGTCTCCGCCAGCGGCGCCACCAATACGCCGCAAACGATCCCCGTCAGCTTGACCGTGGCCCCGGCCCCGGTGGCCTCCCCGACCATCACCCTCACCCCCACCAGCTTTGCTTTGACCGCGCAAGCGGGCAGCACCACGGTCCTCAACCAAACCCTGACGATCACGAATACCGGTGGCGGCACGTTCAACTGGACCGTGGTCGATGACTCCAACTGGGTGGTCAAGAACGTAGGCTCGGGCAGCGGTAACGGCACCGTCGCCATCTCGGTCAACCCGACGGGCCTCGCCGCCGGCACGCACACTTCGATGATTACGGTGTCGGCCAGCGGTGCCACCAACACCCCGCAGGTCGTCCCGGTCACGTTGACCGTGACGGCCGCCCCCGCGCAACCGACCATCGGGCTGACCCCGACCAGCGTGGCGTTCAGCGGAACCACCGGCGGGAGCAACCCTGCAGCTCAGAGCATCACGGTCACGAACGCCGGAACCGGGACCCTCACGTGGACCGTGGCAGATAATGCCAACTGGCTGACGGCGACCAAGTCCGGGAGCACCATCACCGCGGCCGTCAACCTCTCCGGCTTGGCCGCCGGCACGTACAACGGGGTGATCACGGTGTCGGCCACCGGCGCCACCAATACGCCCCAAAGCGTGCCGGTGACCTTGACCGTAAACGCCTCCGGGTCAACAACGGGATCGGTCACGCTGACGTGGAACGGCAACGGAGAGCAGGATCTGGAAGGGTACAAGGTTTACCGGGCGACCTCGTCCGGAGCCTACGGCGCGCCCATTGCGACAATCAATGGAAACGTGACCAGTTACGTGGCTAGCGGGTTGCCCAAAGGGACCACGTACTACTTTGTGGTCACCGCCTATGACAACACCGGGAATGAAAGCTCGTATTCGAATGAAGTGAGCAAGAGCGTGTACTAGTTGGGAAGAACAGAACCAGAACGGAAATCCGGACGATCACAACCAACTGTTCGACAGAGAGGCAGGACGACACACATGGATGGGAGGATCTCAATGAAACGGGTCATGTTCTTACTACTGTTGGCAATGGCAGTCGCCCCTGAAGCCTGGGCCCAAACCTGGCCAAATGAGCCAGCGGGCTCAACTGTGATCAATGATTGGGGCTGGAACAGTTGTCCAGGTGGCGGCTGGCAACCGGCGTATGGATGCGGGTTCATCCGATCTGACGCAACGGCCCCGCTCTCGCCATCAAGCATCTTGAGGTATGAATATAACACGTCTAGCGGGTACGGAGGGGGAGACCCCTTTATTGGCCTCAACAACGATGAGATCTTTGTCGGGTTATGGATGAAGCTTTCCAATCCATTCGTTGGCGATGCAAGCGGTAGCAACAAGTTGTTCTATTTCTCTGTAGGAGGTTCTGGCTATGGACTGTGGTTCAAGGCGACCGGCCCGCAATCGACTGGCCCGCGTTATGCCACGGTTCATCTCCAGGGTGTAGACCCGGCGATCGACAACTGCCATATCTCGGGCTGGGGTGAATGCTCCAACCGAACCTGGCAAGGCGGTCCCAATATCACTCTCGGAGTATGGCACCGTGTCGAGTACTACTACAAGCGCAGCAGCTCGAAAACAAGCCGCGACGGCATTTCCCGTGTGTGGTTGGACGGTGCGTCGGTCATCAATGTCACGAATCTCAACACACCGCAATCGTCGCTCGACGTACTCTATATCACCACGACGTGGACTCCCCCCGTGGATCGGTCCAATCCTGACATGATCTCGTTCGACCATATCCATGTGAGTGCTCCTTCTGGCGGTGGGGGCACCCCGAAGGGTGACACGACCCCTCCTGTGGCACCCACTGGCCTTCGAGCAAATTGAAACGGGAGGTTACACTGGATGCTGGAGATGTAGGAGGCGGCTATGGGATTAAGTCTATTGCAGGCCCACTCTCAACGATCTGACCTGACGCCGATGTTTGCTGTGTGGTGACCAAGGCCGGCTCATAGCTTTGCAGAACATATAGTGGGCGACGCTTTGTCTCATCAAACATCCGACCAAGGTATTCCCCCAAAATACCAATCGTAATGAGTTGGATACCTCCTAAGAATAGGATCGTCACCATCAGGGATGGATATCCAGCAACTGGATTTCCGTATACCAGCGTTTTAAAAACGATAACACCCGCATACAGAAACGCACCCGCTGCGATCATCAGGCCAAAGTAAGTCGCGAATTTCAGTGGTGCAATGGTAAAGGATGTAATCCCCTCGATTGCAAAGTTCCAGAGCTTCCAATAGTTCCACTTCGTGGCCCCCGCAAAACGCGGATCTCGATTGTATAGCACTGCCCTCTGTGGAAATCCGACCCATGCATACAGCCCCTTCATAAATCGATGCTGTTCACGTAACTCCTTTAACGCTTCGACAGCCCTTCTGCTCATAATTCGGAAGTCACCAGTATCCTCTGGAATTGACACACGACTGACCTTCTGAATAACACGATAGAAAAAATAAGATGTCATCTTCTTGACTATGCCTTCACCTTCTCGCTTCTTCCGTTTGGCATAGACAACATCAAACCCGTTACACCATTCGTCAAGCAAAATTGGGATCAATTCGGGCGGATCCTGCAGGTCCGCGTCAATAATGATGATCGCGTCACCCTCTGCATGATCAATCCCAGCGGTCATGGCAATTTCCTTCCCGAAATTTCTACTCAGGTCCACAATCGCCACGTGTGTGTCTGCTCGCCGTAGCTTGGTCAATTCCTCAAGGGTATGATCGCTGCTTCCATCATTCACATAAATGATCTCGAAGCAAACGGCGAGTTTGCCCAACACAGCAGTGAGACGTCTATGAAATTCACCCAATACCTCGATCTCGTTATAACAAGGAACCACAATGGAGATCATTGGAACGTGTGTCTGTTCGGCCCTGTCAGACCGCATCGGTCTTCCTCCGGAAGGTCCAGATCAGATTCACTGCAAACCCCCAGACAAGTACAGTCCCTGTCGAAAGACACTGTGCCAGCAAATAATGTGCCTGTAGATGATGAATGCACAATCCCATGATCACCGTATTCAAGATGAATCCGATCAGAGCAACGCCAAAAAATCTGTACATCGTCGACAAGTGTGACTGCCTGCTCTCAAAGGTATAGTGATAGTTGATGAAATAATTTATGAACGCCCCAACAACAGACCCCAGAGAGGAAAACACTACCGGCATGCCCAGCATGTGCACACCAACAACCAAAATTAGATACTGCGCGGCGGTACCTATACCTCCGGTCATGCAATAGCGTAAAAACACCTTTCCCGTTTCTGGTCGTCTGCCAAATCGCTCTAATGACTTCACGGCATGAACTCGGGGATGGCCCACACCGACAGGATGAAGAAGAGCCATGCTTACCCTACGAGACTAGCACTTGACTCTTCCGCCCATAAGTCTCTAGCGACTCTGTTATTCCCAATCCCGCCAGCGCAATAATAAACGGCATGACAGGCAACATGTAGCGGAACAACGGAAGTGTGAGCCAATGCAGCAAGATGAAGTACAGAATGCCAGGCCCCAATATCGCAAGATACTGCCGGTGTCTCACCCAGGCAACCCACGATCCCATGACTGCGGCCACATAGATCAAGCCATTGATAAAGAGTATTATTCGCTCGTTGTTGCCCGACTCGGTTGAATACCATAAGCGCCCGAATTTCATCGCCATGAATGGCACAATACTGAGCGGATCTTGTTCCAAGCGCATTTTATAGCTTTCAAGTCCTGCACGAATGAAGAATCGATCCATAGCCACAGGTCCGTCCTCATTGGATGGCACATGGAGTCCTCGCGCTTCTAATTGCTCAAAGTATTTTTCGTAGTGCTTTTTGTTCTCGATAGTCAGAAACTCATCCGAAGCTCCTTGGAGCAGTACGCTGCCCCCAGTCGCAACAGGGACAAATTCGTGCAGGACGAGATAGTTGCGCACAGCCCATGGACACAGAATTACGCCGTAGGAGAGCAGGAAGATCATACACCCCTGCATTACACCTTTGGGAAGATGCCGATAGGCCACAAGTAGCCCCAGAAGGAGAAAAACAGGCAAGAATTGTGTGGTTCCTCTTGTTAACGTTGCAAATCCCAGGACCATTCCCGCGGAACTATATAGTTTCCATGATTGAGGATTCTGAACTATTCGCAGAGCGAGCAAAACAAACAGACTGAGCAGAAAAGTAAACATGGCTTCCGAGCCTATGTACAAAGTCGCATAGATGGAAAAAGGATACACTGCCCACCCAATCGCCGAGAATATACCGACGCTGGACCCAATCAATTCTCGAACAATGACGTACACCATGACGCTCGTGATTGAATCTAATACGATTTGGAAGAGCTTGATAGGGACCTGTTCATTGCCGAACACATATGATCCGAATGCTATGACTACGGCATAAAGAGGTGGAGTAAAGACGGGGTATAAAGGGTCCTTGAAACCCTCCCCCTCCAGAATCAACTGAGCCCCACCAAGATAGGCTGTGACTGCATTGGTCGATAGATGTGGCGCAGGAACAATCCACATCGCGAAGAGTCTTAGAACAAGAGACAGTATGAATAAGGCGATCATCGCCTTTCGGTGCTGGTAAATAGCCTCGGGCTTCACTTGGCGCTCCGGTTATCACATATGTACTGTCCATACCACAGCATGAATACCAAGAGCGTCCAGATCTTTACTTCATGATTGCGCACATGGCGATCATGCTCACCTAGCAACTTTTGGACGGTGGGGGCGTCGAAATATCCCGCCTTCGCAATGGCACCAACAGAAAGGTGATCTCGAACAAAATCTCGTAGCGGCCCCCGCAGCCAGTCGCTCAGCGGAATGGAAAACCCCTGTTTTCTGCGTCGCAAAATAGGCTCCGGAATAATACCTTCCAGCGCCTGGATCAAGACATATTTCTTCGTCATGCCGTGCAACTTGTATTTTGTCGGAATCGTCGCCGCAAACTCCACGACCTTATGATCCAGAAACGGCACACGTACCTCAAGCGAATGCCACATGCTCAGCCTATCGGTCTTGCGCAACTCATCGTCCGGCAGATAGGTATGCAGATCCGTTTGAAGCATCCACTCCAAGTGATCTTCTGTTGCTTCAACTTGTTCCATAGCCAACGGAGTCCAGTAATTCTTCTCGCACACGAGCGTTTGCCGGACGTCATCACTGAACAGTTCGCTTTTCTCAGACTCGTCAAAGGCAGCTAAGAACCGCTGATACCGTTCCGGTAATGGAAGATCTACCCCTAGAGTAAACCGCTTCAGCCGATCGACCCAGAGACCCGCAGCGCGAACCTCTGGGAGGAGGTTGATGAGGGGATTCAACAGGCCCTGGCGCACAAGGCGCGGAATGTGCCGGTAGCGCTCCGCCGCCAACGCCCCGCGATAGCGCTCATAGCCCGCGAAGAGCTCATCGCCGCCCGTGCCTGACAAGGCGACGGTCACATATTTCCGCGCGGCTTCGGATATCATGTAGTTGGGGATGACTGACGAATCGGCAAACGGTTCGTCGAACGAACGCACGATCGCCGGCAACATAGCTGCGATCTGCCGTTCCGGGTCTTCGTACAGATACTCGGAATGGTCGGTGCCGTACTGAGTCGCAATGGTCCTCGCAAAGGGCCGCTCATCGACTCCGACCTGCCCGTCTTCGAACCCGATGGTGAAGGTCTTCACCTTCCCCTGCCCGACCCGCGACATCAGAGCGACAATCGCGCTGGAATCGATGCCGCCGCTGAGGAATGCCCCCAGCGGAACTTCGCTGACCAGATGCAGCCGCACGGCCTCCTCAAGCTCGTGCAGCAACCCTTCGGCATAGTATTCGAGCGAGCGACTGTCGCCCGATGCCGGCTTGAGCTGCCAATACCGTTTGACGTGAAAGACTCCGTCGCTCCACAGACCGATGTGAGCCGGTGGAAGCTCGCGAATGCCCTCATAGATCGTCTGCGGGCCCGGGACATACTTGAACGTCAGGTAATCGGAGAGAGCCGGCAGGTTGATCCTCCGTTCACACCCCTCAACGGCAAGCAGACATTTGAGCTCCGATCCGAAATATAATGCTCCACCCTGGTGCCGGTAATAGCAGGGTTTGATGCCCAGACGGTCCCGCCCCAGCAGGAGCTTCTTCTGCCGGTCATCCCAGATCGCAAACGCGAACATACCGCGCAGATGGGAGACCAGTTCCTCTCCAAAGTCTTCGTAGAGGTGGACGAGGCACTCAGTATCCGAGGCCGTGAGCAACCGGTGCCCCCGCTTCTCAAGACCTCGGCGAAGCTCGCGATAGTTATAGATCTCGCCATTGAAAACCACCCAGACCGACTTGTCCTCATTATGTATCGGTTGCTTTCCGGCATGCAGGTCGATGATCGAAAGTCGACGCATCCCCAGCCCGACACGGTCTCCGAAATAGAACCCTTCATCGTCAGGGCCCCGCCTGGTGATCAATCCGCACATCCGGCGAACGAGGGACTCATCGACCGCTCCTACCTCCGGTTGCACGCTTCCGACAATGCCACACATCGTCTATGCCTCAGCGATTGACCTGTTGCGAGGATGTGGTGCCGCGGGACATGCGTCCCCAATGCTGCCGCCCGTACCCCAGCATTCCCAGCAGCTCAATGGTAAGACGCCAAGGCAAGAACAGGGGCACGAGCAGTAACCCGCTCAACGCTCTTATCGGCGACTCGGTCGAAAAGACTCCCAGCATGAAGTAGCCTGCAATTGCCATGAACAGCGCCAGGGCCCACGTTGCGGTAAAGCCCCACACCGGATCACCGACATTCATCCAACTCAGTGCGAGACAGAGGATCGATAACGACGCCTGGCTCGAATAGTTCGGCGCGACCAGTGTCACGGCTGAGTCGACTAATGATACGGATCCGGTCCGAATCCCGTGCCGGAGGAGCGCCCATACCTTGTTTCCCATGACAGCATACCGGCCGCTGGCCCACCGCAGCCGCTGCCGCGACGCTTGCTTCAGATCCTGCGACTCCTTCGCATAGGTCTTGGCCAGAGGGTTAAAGTAAATATGTTCTCCGCCCAGCAACAGTTCAACGGAGAATTCCCAATCTTCACCGACCGAGAACGCCGTCCATCCGTATCGTTCCAGTGCTGTTGCCCCGATGCACATGCCCGTCCCGGTCAACATGCCAGACAATCCCAAGACGGTTTTCCCGGTATAGTAGCGGCCGTTTCGGAGCGCGCCCGTGACCGCGATGATGCGGGTGAACGGCGTCGCCCAGGGGTTGGAAATGTAATTGTAGCCCTGTTGAACCTGATGACCGGCCCGGAGGCCCCAATGGAAGGCGGGCAGGAGCTCTCGATCCACGACCGTATCGGCATCGACAATGACCACTGCGTCAAACGGAAGCTGGACTCTCCTCGCTTCCTGAATGCCCCAGGCAATCGCCGCCCCCTTGCCCGATATTCCCTCAGACCGTTCGAAGCACGCGACCCCATGCTTTCGAGCAACGGCGGCGGTTGCATCCACACAGCGATCGGCAATGACAACGACTCGAAAGGAGTCCGGAGGATAATCAAGGCGCTTGAAGCCTTCGAGCGTGCTCTCGATCCCAAACTCCTCGTTGTGAGCCGGAATCAACACCAGAAACCGGCTGCGCTTTTCCTCGATGGGATGGATTTTCGGAGGGCGGAAGAACAGAGAGATCACACCGAGAACCCATTGATACAAAGCCAGCAGGCTGAATGGGAATAATAGCACAACCGTAAGAATGCCGCTGAGGTCATTCATGCTGAATCAGACAATACTCATGCCGATGATCCGGAGATCAATTGGAGGGATCGGGTCCTCGATGCCTGATCGAACCATGCACGGCAGGCCGGTGGGCCACGGGATCATGAAGGAACGATAGGTCAGTCTGCTCCTCCGAAATAGTGCCTCCGCTCATATCGCAGGCTGTCCCACAAGCTCGTGATAGAGCATCGCAACTTTCCCGCTCATTGAATCAGCCGAAAACTCCCGTTGAACCCGAAGTTGGCCGGCTTTGCCGCAACGTTCAGCCAGATCTCGGTCATCAAGAAACTTCATGCACCCTTCGGCCAAGGCATCGGGAGCAGCTGGTGAACTCAACAACCCATGTTCGGAATCAGTGATGACTTCGGGAATACCTCCGACCTTGGTCGCGACAATGGGACGGGCCAACGCCATCGCTTCCAGAATAACCATCGGAATCCCTTCGTGAAGCGATGGTAACACGAATACATCCATCGCGCCTATCAAATCATGGCTGTCATCGCGATGGCCCAGGAATGTGACATGATCGGCGATATCGAGATCCCTGGCCCTATCCCTGAGATGATTCAGCAGAGGCCCGTCCCCCACAATCGCAAAGTGCAGATCTCGCCGCTGCCGCAATAGTCGCTGGGCTGAGAGGAGGAAATGCTCATGGCCTTTCACGGCTGTCAGGCGACCTACGGTACCGATGAGGTAGCACGAAGGATTGATCCCCAGTTGGTATCGCGTCTCTCGCGGTGCCCTGATTCGCTGGATCTGACCGATGGGTATTCCGTTGTGAATTTGCACAACCTTTTTGGAACCAAATCGACGACTCAGCACCTGCTCGATCTCTAGGGACACGGCAATCACGCGATCCGCCCTCAGCTTGATAGCCACATCGTCACAGAACTCGTAGAAACGCATGCGGAACGATTGGATTCCTTGAAACGGTTCCATCAAGCCGTGCACAGTTCTCACCACATGAGGAATTCTGCAGCGTGCGGCAGCAATCGTGCCCAGAATGGTATCCTTGTACTTGTGGGTGTGCAGAAGTTCGAATTTGTGTCTGCGACAATAACCTATCAGGTTCCGCAACAACGTCAGGCTATTCTGCTTCGACTCGGGAAACACCGCCACCGGCGCTCCGAGTTTCCTCAGTTCCGAGGCTAGTCGTCCCTCATTGAACAGCACAATGGCTAACTCCAAGTCCGTCCGTTTGACGAGATGCTCGACTAGCGCCACCAATTGAACTTCGGCGCCTGCCCACAAATCACCAAGAGCGACATGGCAAATTCTGATCATCAGACTCTCAAACCGAACTGAGACCGCCAATCCTGTGCAGCACTCATTGTAACCCGGAGGAAGATAGACAGAATTCCTTGCGCTACCATATAATTTGGCCGTGTTGACGATTCCGGTGCGATGGGTGTGAGCAAGGACACTTCTTTACCTCAACCATGACGGGAGCTGACGGATGATCACCCAGGACCGATGGCAGGTAGCACAGGAGTATGAGCGGTCGTTTTGGCAAAACCAAGCTCGCCAGATTGCCGCAGGTGCCGTTGGCCAAATGAGCTGGTATTCGTGGAAGGCCAAGCTCATGGAAGAGCACCTCTCAGAGTTTCTTCGTCCGGAAATGAAGGACACGGCCGTCGTTCTTGAAATCGGGAGCGGGCCGGTCGGCATCGCCAGCTTTCTGCACTGGGGCAAGCGCCATGCCGTCGATCCACTTGAAGACTTCTACCGTTCCGAACAAGCCCTTTGTCAGCTTCGCGACAAGGCGGTGAACTATACCGCTGGAAGCGGAGAACGGCTCGAGTTCGAATCCAATACCTTCTCACTGGTCGTACTCGACAATGTCCTCGACCATGTCCATCAAGCTTCGGAGGTCCTGCACGAGATTAGTCGAGTGATGCGACCGGACGCGCTGCTGTATTTTGCCGTGAACATTCATACGGCCTGGGGTGCATTCCTGCATCGCATCCTCTCACGACTCAAAATCGACCGGGGGCATCCCTATACCTTTACGGCCTCTTCGATACGTGGATTTCTCACAGCTCACGGCTTTACGGTGCAGAAAGAATTCATCAACGATTACCGGAAAGCAAAGGAACAAGATCTCAAATCAGCGGCCATGAAGGCCAAGCTGAAAGCTTATGCGGGCCTTTCAGAATTCATTTACTACGCGGTGTGCAGCAAGCCGGACTTTATGCGATAGCACGAATCGACAGAAGGATCTTGGATCGCCAATCGAGCAAAGTCGCTCTCAGCGCGTACCTTACATGAAGGCACTCCCTGTTCGAAAGCAGATTTTATTTTCAGTTATCCTCGTTATACTCGGGCTGATCATTCTAGAATCCTCCGTCAGACTTGGAGCCTTCCTTCTCTACAATAGGAGCCCTTACTTCCTTTTCTATGGATTCCGATCGTTCATGGCTGATGACGATCCGGAAGGACACTCCGCTGCCTACGATGGCTATTTCAAGTTCCCCCCGAATAGAACGCTAAGACAGTATGGTATGTTTCAATAGCCAACACCGATTCGTATCAATTCGCTTGGCTTTCGCGGAGAGGACTTCTCGCCCCAAAAGGATCCTGACGTTGTTCGAGTGT
>JBFWWG010000004.1:0-321126 GCA_050246315.1 Nitrospiraceae bacterium
GTGCCGTGCCACGCATAGCAGCCAGTCTCTCTTTGGCCTGAAAGGACACGCAGCTGACAACCGAAAGAGGATTCTTGTGTCCATCCACTTGACATCCACATAGCAGCCTGTCGAAGCACACAAATCGAGTTTTTCCGCAACCTGCTAGAATCGGCTTTACGTCCGCCAGTAGTCCACCGTCGCCACGCCCTCGGCCATCCCCATGTGAACGGAACCGACGCGACCGTCAGCCGATGTGCCGGACCAAGGCCGTTCCGGCTGCGAGCAGCCGGGCGAGATGAGAATCAACAGCAGAAGGCCGATCAATCTGCAGCCACTCCGAATGAACGGCATGATCCTCATCCTACTATTGGTCTCCCGCTGACGCAGTTGTACCGAACTCATCACTCACATGAACTTGCCACAGCTTGGTATACACCGGCCCTTCCGGACGCAACTCACTCTTCATCAAGGAGAGGCCGTTCAAAACCAATTTCCCCATCTCACGAGGCCGATCCAGTAGGCCGCTGTTCGCCAAGGTCTGCCCTACCTGGCGTTCTCCTTCTTTGATTCGCGCGATGGTCAGGTGCGGACTGAACGGCTTGGGCTCCGGAGCAAACCCGAACGGCCGGCACCCTTCATCGACGGAACGCTGCCAGGCAAGCGCCTCCGCACAGTCCTCGCTCAGTTCCCAGCCTTCTCCTGGCCCGACCCAAAGGACGCGTGGGCTCTGCATCCGCGGGAATCCGCCGACCCGCATGAGCGGCACAGACAAGGCGCGCCGCCCTCCGATGGCCTGCAGTACGGCTGCTCGTAAGGGCTCCACCATCTGTTCGTCCGTCTCTCCGAGAAACTTGATCGTCAGATGCAGCGCGGCAGGCTTCACCCAGGTGATGCGCGAACCCCGAGCCTCGGCTCCCTCGATCCGCCGTCTGACCTCCTGTTGCACCAGCGCCACCGCGCGACGGAGGTCGTCCGTCAGCTCGACGGCCAGAAACGCGCGGATCATGCCGGCCTTCGTTCCAGCAGCCATCGTCGCACACAATCCAGGGCGGCTTGTGAGGAACGGAGTTTAATCACGTCCCGAGGCCCATGGAAGCGAAACTCCTTGCTCCGAGCTTCCCCATCCGGCGTGGCAAGCCCGACGTACACCAGTCCCACCGGCTTACCGGGTGTCGCTCCGCCCGGCCCGGCGATCCCCGTGACGCTCAGCCCAAGGGAAGAACCGCTATGCTCACGGACACCGCGGGCCATCGCCTCCGCAGTCTCTGCACTGACCGCGCCGTGCTGCCGGAGCAGCGGTCCCGGAACGGCGAGCCACTCCTGTTTCATCCGATTGCTGTAGCAAATCACGCCGCCTTCGAAATAATCGGAAGAACCGGGAACCTGTGTCAGGCGATGCCCGATCAATCCACCGGTACAGGATTCCGCCACGGACAAGGTGAACGATTGTCGAGTGAGCAGCCTCCCAACGACCGATTCCATCGTCCCCGACTCATCAGCATAGACAAACGGCGCAAGCTGATCGCGCATGGCGTCAAGGGTCCGCTCGACCGCTTCCGCTCCAATGAGCGGCCTTCTGCTTATGGGAGAGGCGGCGGACGGACGGCTCCGTTCCTCGTCGATCAACGTCAGCGACACGCTCACTCCCAGGGGCGAGGCATAGAGTCCCAAGCGAATCGGGCTCTCAGGAGCGAGCAGGTGGGCGATCTTGGCCTGCACGTCGGATTCCGGGAGACCGAAGGTATGGAACATCCGCCGGACAATGTGGGCTGGCAACCGAGCCACCCTTCCGGCCATCAACTTTGATCGGATCGAGGGAACCACCGCCGCTTCGAACATCTGCTGCGCCTCGGCCGGGACTCCCGGAAGTGCCGCGATGAGCGCCCGCCCGTAACGGACCGCAAACCCGGGAGCGGAGCCGACCGGATTGGCTAAGACCGACGCGCCGCGCGGTATCAGAGCTTGGCGGAGCTGGGCATCGTTCGGAACCCGGTTCCATCCGGCCAAGCGCTCCGTCATTTGGCGAAGCGCCTCCGTTCGGACTTGCAGGGGACGTTTGGTCACCGATGAGACCGCTTCCCTCGTACAATCGTCGATGGTGGGTCCGAGTCCTCCGGTCAGGACGATCCAGCGCGCCCGACGCGCGGCCGTCTCGATCGCGCGGGCGATGTCGCGCACCGAATCGCCGACCACGGACTTGTACCGGACTTCGATGCCTTCCCGCGCCAACGCGTCGGTCAGAAACAAGGAATTGCTGTCCAGACGTCCGCCGAGTAGGAGTTCCGATCCGATAGCGATGATTTCCGCGAACGGAGCCTGAGGCCTACGGATCATCTGGACCTCCGCAGGCGATTCGTCATCCGATTTGGCTCTCGACGCGCTGGCTCAATCGATGAGGGAGAAATCCAAATCAAACGTCACCTCTCCACCGCGGGCCGGGTAGACGAGAAGTCGCGTCTGGGCGAGCGGATCGAGATCGGCATAGTTGAAGGAGGCCACGACCTTGGCGCGGTAGGCCGGCGCCTTCGGCCAAACGGACGTGCGGGCCGCCTGGCCGTCGAAACGGACATGCTGGGGCTTTACGATCTTCCCTCCCTGGTCCATGACGAGATAGGTGTCGCGAGCGAAATCGGGACGCTCTCCGAAGAGATGCACCGTGACAAGGCACGTCTGTTCAGCCAAGATCTGATCGATGTCCGACCGGCTGGGAGTCTGTCCGCGCAGCGCGAAGTGAGAGGTCATCACGGTGATACCGACCAGTTTGCTCAGCAGAAAACCACGAGGTTCAAGTTCCTGCTCGCTGCCGAACCAGGCATAGAGGCGGTCCGGCGGCACCCGCGCCTCGGCTGCTTCTTTGCCGCGCTGCATCGCCGCCGCAACAGCGGCCGGGCTTGGCTCGATTTGGATCGCAAGACCGGGCTCGGCGAAGATCCCGGAGAAACCAAGTACGACCAGAGTAAGGCCCGTCTCCAATGGGAGGATCCGGCGCAGAATCCATCGGGTGCAGCGAGTGACCGGGAGCGACCCCTCGGAACGGGCCAGGAGCCTGTCTGACATTGCCATTCGTGACGAGGCGAGGGAGGTGCGGTCAGATGCAAGGCCGCAGGCCCGGAAAAACCGGAGGTGTATTCGCCGGAGTACCCGGAGTACATGGAGGATTTTTTCGGGCTGAGAACGACGCAGATGGCCGCACATCGTTCGCCGCAGTAGAAAGGTCAATATCAGGCAGGCTCCTTGACCCAGCCAATCATGCGAATCCAGCCTCTGCGCCCACTGGTGGTCTTGCGCGATCACGGCTCGCAGTATCAAATGGGCGCGACCGGCTGTCAACGGCCACCCCACCCGGCCGACACGGTTGACAATATCGCGATAGAAGTGCTACACGTGCCCACTTGCAGGCACACGAGTCAAGTATGCGATTCGACGGAGGAATGTAATGGCAGGTCCTGAACAGCAACAGCCATCCCAGCAGCCCCAGCGGCGGCAGTACTGTAATTTCATCTTTTACAAGGTTGATCCTGCCTGGCGCCGCTTGCCCGAAGATGAGCGGACCCGCGGCAAGCAAGAATTCATCAGGGCCATCGAAGAATACCAGGGAAAAGTCATCGTCATCGCCTACAGCACCGTCGGCATCAGGCCGGAAACGGACATCATGCTCTGGCGCATTTCCTACGAACTGGAATTGTTCCAGGAAATGTCGACCAAGATCATGGCCAGCGGGCTTGGAAAATACCTGTCCACGCCCTATTCCTATCTCTCCATGACCAAACGATCCGTGTATGTGGACAACCATTCGCACGAAGGCCAGGAAAGCAAGCGGCTGACGATCATCCCGGGCCGGAGCAAGTACATCTTTGTGTATCCGTTCCTGAAGACGCGTGAGTGGTTCCTGCTCACCAAGGCCGCACGCCAGGGCATGATGGATGAGCATATTGAAGTGGGGCATCGGTTCCCCTCCGTGAAACTGAACACCACCTATAGCTTCGGTCTCGACGATCAGGAGTGGGTGGTGGCCTTCGAATCGGACAAACCTGAAGATTTTTTGGATCTCGTCATGGCGCTCAGGGAAACCGAGGGCAGCCGGTACACGCTTCGAGACACACCGATCTTCACCTGCCTCCGCAAGAGTCTCAAGGAAACGCTCGATACCTTGGGCGGTTGAATGAGGGTGCGAGTATCGGGTCCCCCTGCGGCCTTCGGAAGTATTTCCGAAGGCCGTTTGTGCTTTCGGAGCCGTTGATTCGCACGCCGGGTGGCCAGATCTGCACCTATGACCGAGTCACCGTCCGTCTCGCCGCCTACTCCGTCCCGGCTGCCCGTCCTCCTGTCCGGTTTCCTTCCCGGACTCGGCCAACTCACCCAGGGACGGCCCCGCCAGGCATTCTGGATCATCGCCATCACCGTACTGTTGTACTTGATCGGCCGTGGGCTCGGGCGCGTGACCGATGTGAGCGCCGAGATATTCTACTTCATGTTGGTCGTGCTGCCCTGGTGGACCGTCCAAGCCTATGATGCCTCCTTCGCCCAAGGCCGCTTGTCCGCCGGAGGTCGCCATACCCTCATCCATTCGCTCAAACAGGCCTGGACCGAGGGGCACGACCTTCGCTACCTCGGCGCGCTCTTCTTTCTTTCCGCTTTCATGGACCTCTATATCATTCTGATGAATCCGGATTACGCGTTGCCGGTCTTCTGCTCGAAACCGACCGGGTGGCTTGGCTTGGCGGTCAAGGCCCAGTCCCCTCCCGCCCATCTGTTGATCGGATACGGCTTCGTACGGCTGCGCCGGTGGGCCCTCGTTTTGTACCTGGTCTACGCCGCCTACCAAGTCATTAGCGCCATGGTGAATTATGTGTGCTTCGGTTATGGGAGGATTCGGACGGTCATGTTCGTGACGCTGCTGATATTCACCGCATACATCCTCTGGAGACGGGAGCGATTCGCCTGATCAGCCCATCGGCTCCCGCTTTGACAGCGTTTTGAAGGCTATGTTATTGGTGAAGAGTCCGGTCCGTCGTCAGGCGATCTCGGGATGAACAACAGCGAGCCCATCTACGCGGTCCGATATCCGGACGGCTCCGTCAGTCTGTATGTGGACGAGGAGTATGCCCTGGATCAGGGCATCGACCCCTCCAAGCTGGTACGGGTCGATGTGCCGCGCGAATTGTACAGCACCGGAACCGTTCAGGATATCCGGGAATATGTCGCCAACCACATCGAATCACTGACGACCGGTTCCGCCGATCACAAGGGGAAGCATGAGTTCCGCCATGACCATTGACCTGATCGAATCGACGATCGCCACGCTCCCAGTCCAAGGACGCATCATGCTGCGACTCCTGCTGCTGTCCTACTTCGATGTGACGAAGGAAGACTGCGACTTCATGGCCGCCGACCAGCCTGACTCCCGGATGTTATCGGGCAAGCGGTTACCGACCCCGGTTGTCCCCATCGACAGGATCAAGGCGGTCGTTGAGCGAGTCGCCCAATATCGGCGGTACGTCCGCATCAAACGCGAGCGGGCCTGGCTTCAGGTGGAAGGGCTTCAGAAGCTCATCCAACTGAACAGCGCCAGAGCGGCGGTGGCAGCCGACCTCTTGCGCACCCGTTTCGGAGTTCCCACGGAGGGAGTGGAGGAGCTGAAGCGCGAGGCCAGAACCATGGTGCCCAAACCGGCGCAGCGTTCGCTCGACCAGCAGTGGGACCGGGATGAAATCGAGGAGGAAGCCTACCGAAAGTCACGGCTTTGCCTGGAATTCCAGTTCCTCATGCGCCGAATCGAGCGGGAACGCCGGCTACTGGACATTGCAGAACGAGAACTGCAGACCACTTCCCATGCTCCCCTGCAAGATCACGAGATCGGCCATATTTGGGGGATTCCCGCCGGCACGCTAATGGCGAGGAAGGTCAAATTTCTGAGCGCCTACGTCCAGGCCTTGCAACGTCGTCTGTCCGCGCCGGATGCGTTGCCGCTAACCCAGGCGCAAACGCCTATCGACCTCTGGAAGGAAACCTTCACGGTCTTGTCCAAGCAACCAGTCGAGCGATCCTTAGCCCAATACGACGGGTTGGAACAGACGGAAGACGCCTTTATGGTCAAGCTTCAGGCCTTCGTCGCCAGCCGTCTGCCCGAAGATGCTCAGACCAAGTTCTGGCTCTCGCTGGGGAAAGGGGGCAGTTCCAACGCAGTCCATGCCGAGGAAGGATGGTCCGTCTTCGGGTTGCAAAAGCTTTGCGCCGTTCTGACGGAAACCGATCAAAGCCCGGAGATGCTGGAGGAAGAATTGCTCGCCCTCGTCTCGCCGCAACGGAAGCTGGCGCCGGGCGAACTCCCTCCGCCGGCGACAGAAAAGGTCGAGATCAACGAGATGGCGCAACACGTCTTAAATAGCATGTTCGGCGAGGTTCGATCCTCGAGCGAACCGACGCGTTGAGTTCCGGCAGATCCGCGAGATCTGCGCCGGCCGGTTCCCCACCGATCAGATCCGTTTCAGGGCCAACATTTTCTTTTTCACCAACCGTTTTCCTGGAGGAAGGTTCTGCGGTATAATCCCAACAAAGGATCAATCGTGACGCAACGATCGCCTTTGACGACCACCTCAATCCACGCGTGGGCAATCTGGTTTTTCCTCAGCCTATTCCTTCCGTTCTCGATCGCCGCCAACGTGCTCGAGATCGCGGAACTCGTCAGCCATCCCGAACAATACGACCACCAAACGGTAATCATCGCGGGCCAAGTCAGCAACTTCCAACTGGCCACCACCCGCGACGGCAAGGCCGCCTACGGCTTTCTGATCAAGGATCAAGCCGGGACAGTCAAGGTGGTGGCGCTGGGACAAGCGGAAATTCGAGAGGGCGATCTGGTCATCGTTGAAGGCATTTTCAGTCGCATGCGCCAGTCGGGCCGTGCAATCGTGTACAACGAGATCAAGGCCATCGGCGTCCGCTCCATGAGTCGCCTGAATCCCGACTTGGTCGGCTGACCGTCCTTCTCGTTCCGCTCCGTTCCCTTCAATTCTCACGTCGTCACGACTCCCCAACCACCAACCGATTCGGTTTGAAATCCACCGCGTGGATCGGGCAAGCTGGATCTTGCTCAACTTCGGGACAATGACGCTCCCTGCAGGATTTCATGGCCTCGCGAATTGAAGACTATGCGCTGATCGGCGACACCCATACCGCGGCCCTCGTTGGACGGGACGGCTCCATCGACTGGTATTGCGCACCCCGTTTTGATTCCGCTGCCTGTTTTGCCGCGCTGCTCGGCACCAAGGACAACGGGCGCTGGCTGCTTGCGCCCAAGGATGAGGTGCAGGTGGTCCGCCGCCGTTATCGCGAAGGGACGCTGATCCTGGAAACGGAGTACCGGACCGAGGGCGGGACGGCCACCGTCATCGATTGGATGCCGCCACATGACACAACCATCGACCTGATCCGGTCGGTAGTCGGCATCAAGGGGCAGGTCCGTATGACCATGGAACTGATCATCCGCTTCGACTACGGATGGGTGGTCCCCTGGGTCAGAAGGCGGGATGGGCTTCTCGAAGCGCTTGCCGGTCCCGATGCGCTCGATTTGCGGACCGAGGTGAAACTCGAAGGGAAAGGATTTGCCACCGTCGCAGAGTTCACGGTGACGGAGGGGCAGGAGGTCCCGTTCGTGTTGACCTGGCGGCCCTCGCATGGCAGTCCGCCTGAGCCGATCGATGTCCGCCGGGCCTTGGCCGAAACCGAAATCTGGTGGCGCAACTGGTCGGACCGATGCACCTACCAAGGCCCCTGGCGAGAGGCCGTCCTCCGATCCTTGATCACGCTCAAAGCGTTGACCTATGCGCCGACCGGCGGGATCGTGGCCGCCGTGACCACCTCGCTGCCGGAACATATCGGCGGAGTTCGCAATTGGGATTACCGGTACTGCTGGGTGCGGGATGCGACGTTCACGCTCTATGCCCTGTTGTTGGCCGGCTATCACGAGGAAGCGCTTGCCTGGCGGGAATGGCTCCTGCGGGCGACAGCCGGCAATCCGTCCGAATTGCAGATCATGTACGGATTATCGGGCGAGCGCCGGCTTCTCGAATACAGTCTGGATTGGCTTCCAGGGTACGAGGGTTCGGTTCCCGTCAGGGTCGGTAATGCCGCGTCGCATCAGTTTCAGCTCGACGTCTACGGCGAGATCCTGGACACCGCGCACATCGCGAGGCGCGCCGGCATCGAACCGAATGAGATGGCCTGGGAGTTTCAGCAGCACCTGCTGGAATTTCTCGAATCGGCCTGGGAGCGGCCCGATGAAGGCATCTGGGAAGTACGCGGGCCGCGGCGGCATTTTACACATTCCAAGATCATGGCCTGGGTCGGCGTCGACCGCGGGATCAAGGCCATCGAGCGATTCGGACGGTCCGGTCCGCTGGAGCGATGGAAAGCCCTGCGCCAGGCCATTCACGAGCAAGTCTGCCGCGAAGGCTATGATCCGCAGCGCGGTGCCTTCATGCAGTATTATGGCGCGAAGCAAGTGGATGCCAGCGCGCTGATGATTCCCTTGGTCGGCTTCCTTCCCGCCACCGACCCGCGCGTCGTCGGCACGGTGAAGAAAATCGAGCAGGACCTCGTAGAACATGGATTCGTCAAACGCTACGAGCCCCAGCCCTCGGTCGACGGCTTGCCGCCCGGAGAAGGCGCATTTCTGACCTGCACGTTTTGGCTGGCAGACAACCTGGCTCTGATGGGTCAACAAGAACGTGCTTGCGAGCTCTTCACCCGCCTCTTGGACATTCGGAACGACGTCGGCCTCCTGGCCGAAGAATACGATCTCGTCTCCCGCCGCCAACTGGGAAACTTTCCGCAGGCTCTTTCTCATATCTCGCTCATCAATACCGCCTACAACCTGACGCGTTGCGCCGAGAAACCAGCCGAAGATCGACCGGCGGCGGACAGACCCGCCCAACAACATCTGAGAGCGGAGTAACCCGTCACACTTCCAATCGGTCCGGTCGGCGAGCCGCCGGCTCCATATCGTAGAATCGGCGAGTCGAGCGGAGGAGGCGTTGGGTCCGGCGAGCCGCGATCGGGCGTCGGGGAGGAACCGGCTCCGAGCTAGAGTCGGGCGAGATGGGCGATGGATCAGGTTGGACAGGGCCGCCGGCCGACGGCTCCCCACCTCCTCGGACCGGAATGAGACGAAGTCGGGACGCTCAGCGGGAAGGAGTCGCGTCTTCCAGTGACCGGCCTGTCAGGGCTTCGTAGGCATCCGACACCGACCGTACCGGCGAGACCTGCATCAAGAACGGCGTTTGCCAATCGGCGTCGGACACGTCGATTTCATCGGGCACGAGGACTCGACGGAGGTGTTTTTCTCCTGCGGCCTTGACCTTCAACGGGACTTGACCGACAGAACCAATGGAGCCATCCTCGGTGACGGTGCCGGTCATGACGGCATCGCGCGGGATGTCGTCACCCTTGGCCAGCGCCGCAACCGCGAGTCCCGCCATGGCGGAGAGACTGTCGCCGTAAACGACAACCCCGGGGTCGATAACCGAAAACGAGACCGACCAAGAATCCGTATCGAGATGCGCCTGCCTCGCGACCCGATCGATCGCCGCCAGCACCGCACTCTGGGCGTAGGCGGAAAACTGGCCCGGGGTGCTGCGAAAGGTCACCATGATCCCCTGGCGGTCCGGACGCCTTTCAAGTCCGACCGCAACCTCTCCAACCGTCCCGACCAGTTCGTTGCGCTGATTGACGGTCGTCCCCAAAATGCGAATGGCTTGTACGCGACGCCAGACCACGTCCTCCCCTTTTGCCCAAACCAGGGCTGGAAGCGCCGCCCAGGCCGCAAGCAGAAGCAGGAACCCGACGCTTCGGAATCCCAGCCGCATCGCTATCCAGCCCCCGTGCAAACTGAAGTGGTGACTGACCGACGGTTCGCGTCGATTGCCTTCAGTCTCGCGCAACAACGTTCACTGACAGGCATTTCGTGATTTCTGCCCAGCCGAAGTGAATCGGTGCGAATTGGTGGACGCGCCCTTCGAAGCTGTCCGTCACTTGGCGGGGTGCTCACCTTGGCCGGCCTCCGCCTTTTCCACATTGAGGACCTTCACATCGAAGGTTAGGTTCTTCCCGGCCAGGGGATGATTCAAATCGAGCAGTGCCTGCGCATCCTCGATTTTCAACACCGTGACCAACTGCCCGTCCGGGGATTGCAATACGTCTCCGACTTTGAGACCATTCGGTAATTTGGTCGCCTCCACGGAGACGCGCTTCTTCATATCGTACGCGCCGTACCCGTCGACGGCCGCGACCTCGACGTGTTTGCTCTGACCCTTTTTCATGCCTGCCAACGCCCGCTCCAACCCCGGCACGATCTGACCAGCTCCATGGAGATAGGAGAACGGGGCCTTGCCGACATTGGTGTCGGCCACCGTCTTATCCGGCAACGTCAGTGTATATTCCAGCGTGACGGTCATCCCTTCTCCGACGACCGGATCCTGCACGACCGCCATGGCGGCTCCGACTCCGCAGAACCCCATCCCCAACACGAACAACATGATACTCAGCGCGCGGAACTTCATAGCAACTCCTTTGGCGATTCCGATTGCCGCCGCTAATGGTCTGGCGCCCGGACGGTCCGATGGAAACGGGAGCCAGTGACAGGAAGATGAAGAGACAATGAGACGAAGAGGGAGGACTCACCGGACCAGACGCCGCCGAGAGGATGACGCACGAGAGGACCCTCCAGCCAGAGGCCGTTCCCTGACTCAGCGCCTGCCTCTTGGAGCTTCACATTGGTCCGGCGGGGCGGCAACCCCTGTCCCCGCCGGCAGGTACTTTTCTGCTGCGAGACCGAAATGGTTAGTGGGGGCCACGACCTCCTGAACGAGGTTCCTGCGGCCTGGCTTCATTCACCGTCAGAGTCCGGCCGCCAAACTGTGTCCCATTCAGCGCCGTGATGGCGTTCTTCGCCTCGTCGTCCGTCGCCATCTCGACGAATCCGAACCCACGCGATTGGCCGGTGAACTTATCTGTAATGATCCGCGCGGACGTGACGCTGCCGTGCTGAGCAAACAGATCGTTCAGTTGCTGATCAGTGGTCGAATAGGGTAACCCGCCGACATAGACTTTGGAACCCATAGGGGTCCACCTCCTTCAAGAAAACCCTCATGTTGTCTTGAACTCGAGAATGGCACACTGGCAGGGAGGAGCGGCCCGAAGGCGCAAGTAGAACCGCGACTTGGTCGGACTTCCGAGCTGATTCCCGGCAAAACAACATCTACTTCAGGCCCTGCGGCTTCACACTCCGCTCGGTGGCCTCTTCTGGGCGGAGCGGCTTCATGCTAGCTCAGGCCACCGGGAATTGCAAGCAAGCGCCGCCGCTGCCAGCCCTCCGGCGCTTGCTCAATAGGCGGCCGGGTCCGACAGCGGCCGCTGCGAAAACAACGGGGCCGCATGAAAATTATCGAACCGGATATCCGCGCGCCCCCTGACGACCAGACCGACTTCTCCCAACCCAAAGGCTTGGTCTCGCACGCTCAGGACCAGCTTCCGGTCGAACGAGATCTCGAAGAAGTCTTGGCTGACGATCGTGTTGCGCTGAACGCGGAGCGTGTGCCAGGGAGCGGGTGTGACCTTGAGCTGAGTCTGGCCGATCAGGCTCTCCTGACCATCGAGCACCTTGATGACCTCCAATCTCAAACTGCGCAGATCCACCAAGGCGGCGAAAAAATTCCTGGAATCTTGCCACCCGAACACCACCCCGCCGATCGAGCCACCATCCGGCGACCCTTTCTGCAAACGCACGGAAACATCGGGGTATTCGTAGATCAGCCCTTCGGCCACCAGCAGGTGCAGACACTGGCCGTTGCACCCGTCGGTGACTGTCAGGACATTGGGCAGCGACAGGGCATCTTTGCCGGATTGGACGGCCCACTGAGCTGGCTCTTCGCCATCCTTCGCATGGACAGCGAACCCTGCCGGCGCTCTGCCAGGAGGATCGGTGTCAAAACTCCACTGGCGAAACAAGTCGGCATGAGTCTGCTGTTTCAGCCGTTCCTCTTTTTGCTGTGTCGTCTCGAAATCCACCGCCGGGGAGAAACCCGGCGTTCCCCAAAGCAGCACGGCCAGTATCACAGCCCATAGCCGAACTGGTCCGCTGAGGCCCGGCAATCCTCCGTACAACTGCATCCATCTCGTCGGCATATTCGTCGTAACCTCATCCAACACGGGCGAAGGTTTTCCTCATTTCATGGTCGAAACGGTGAGAGGCCTCCCAGACGTCCGGACCATTTTTTCGCTGTTTGCGAGAGACGCCCGCTACGCGTCTAGTCTATTCGAGGACTGCGAACAGCACCGACCTCCAGGCCCGAGGCCTTCATGTCCCTCGATCCTCAACCCATACAATACGATCCGAACAGGCCGAACAATCATGAGTCGTGGCCGTCGAACACATCTTCAATCCCAGGAGTCATTGAGAGGAGGGCGTGAGCGACGGAGGCTTCCGCCTGATCTGAACAATATCTTGAAGCCGGCGGTCTCGATCCTGACGAATCCGTTGCCGCCGCTTCCAACGATCCAGGGTCCACCATCGTACCTTCTCCGAAAAGGTGACGACGGGCGGCGGAAGGTTGCCGACCGGTGCCTGTTGAAAATCGTATCCCTTCACGTTGTCGCGGTTCTTGATGAACCGTTCGTAGAGATGATCGTACAAGCCCTTGTTTGAGTCCGCCATGATTGCCAGCTCCGATGTCTTGTCGCCGGTGGAAAGCTGGCGAGGACTATAGCCTTCTTATGTCCGGTACGGCAAGATGGCGGTCTGTCCCGGCAGAGGGGCGCGTGATCATGTGCGTGAGGGATCGTTTCCATCGTGACACAACGACCGATCAGGTCTTGAGCCCGCATGATTCATGACGGTTCCTCGCGTTCCTCCCGTTGCCGTGAAAGCGCAACGGGTGCCCCGCGGCGAATCCGCGCTTGCAGCAGCGTTCATGCATAACGCCGGTTCGCTCCGGATCGACGGCTCGAGTGGGAGTCCCTCGGCACAGTCGCCCCATCCTCCGGCTTGACATGGCAGCCGGCCGACAGCCGTGATAGGCTTCGGGGCTGAGTCGTCCAAAGCTGAGTCCATCCCTATGCCCCTTCGTGCGCGCACGGTGATTCAGTTCCGATCTCTGCCGGCCAGCCTGCTGCTTGCGATGGCGCTAGCCGCTGCCTCCCTTTCCTTCGCACAGGAGACGATCGAACCAGACTCGTTGCAGCAAGCCCTGCGCCGGATCTCCGTCGATCGCCTGATCGCGGACGTGCACCGCCTCAGCAGCGAGGAATTTCAGGGTCGCCAGACCGGCACCGCCGAAGACCTGAGTTCGGCCTGGTGGGTGGCGGAGCGCTGGCGTGCCCTTGGACTGTTGCCCTCCGTCCCAACGCCGCTGCAAGCCGAGACGGATACCATGGGGACTCGTGGGCAAGACCCATCCCCAACCGGCTCGCTTGCGTCCCTGACCCAACCCTGGATGATGGGAAACTCCGTCCCGGTCGTTCGCATACCCACCCCTTCGACCTTGCAGATCATCGCAGGCAGTCTGGTCATAACGGCCATCGCCGGACCCGACTATCTCCCGGTGTTGGACTCCCCGACTGTGGACATTCAGGCACCGGTGTCCTTTGTGGGGTACGGGATTTCCGATCCGGCACAGGGGTATGACGAGTATCAGGGGCTGGAGGTGAAGGGACGCATCGTCGTCTTTCTCCGGGGCAAGCCGGCCTGGTATGAGCGGATGGTTTCGCATGCGGACAAGGTCCGCACCGCACAATCCAAAGGCGCCGTGGGCTACCTCACGGTGACCGGGCCGGTCATGAGCGCCTATGAAGCCAGGCGAGGCGTCGGGACCGCTCCGTTGGCCTACTACGGCCGTCCGGACTCCAGAAAGGATCGACCTTTGCCGGGGGCTTGGGTCAGCCCGACTCTTGTGGAATCGATGTTGTACCGATCCGGCAACGAACAGTCGTTTTCCTTACAGATCGCGCAGGAACAGATCCAGCAGAAGAAAGCGCCGCAGAGCCGCCAGACTGACGCAGAGATACGGCTGCGTTGGGAGAGCGTCACCGACACCGGCACGCTCTGTAATGTGGTCGGCATGGTCGAAGGCCGAGACCTGAACATACGCAACGAATCAATCGTCATCGGTGCGCATCGCGATCACTTCGGGCGTCAGGGTGGGCTCCTGTTTCCGGGTGCGGACGACAATGCGTCCGGCACGGCCGTGATCCTGGAAGTCGCAAGACTGTTCATGGAATCGGACACCAAGCCCGCCAGATCCATCATTTTTGTCTCTTTCAGCGGGGAGGAACAGGGGTTGTGGGGGTCAAAACTCTATGTCGCGCAGGCACCCCGACCGCTGGCGCAGATCAGGGCCATGATCAACATCGACCACGCGGGGATCGGGAACGGACGTCTCACGGTGGGTGTGACCGGCCTGGATCAATCCGTCGCGGCCCGAGCCGCGGAGCCGGCTGAACTGACCGACAGGCTGGACCTCTTTGGATTTTTCCCGGGAGGCGACCATGTGCCGTTCAAAGAAGCCGGCGTGCCAACCGTCACCGTGGTCAGCGGCGGCCCCCATCCGCACTATCATCAGCCGGCCGATCGGGTGGAGACGATCAACCCGGACGTGTTGCAGACAGCAACCCGCTATGTGCTCGCCCTAGCCTGGCGCCTGGCGAACCAACCGTAAAGAAAGGATCGCCACTGATCTGTTGGAGTCCCGGGACGATACGGCGCCGATATCCAACACGACGACGGGAAAGGACGGACTCGACAGAGAGGATCGATTAGGAGCCGGTCTTCAGCCACGCGGACCAGTTGGCCGTTTGGGCTTCGTCATGAGCCGCTCGGTGTTCGGCACAATCGACACGCAAAAGGTGATCGCCGAATGCCGCATCGACATAGTCGCAATGGTGTGGATTGGCCCCATCCTGGTGCGCGTGGGGGCGGAAGTACTGACAGGTGATACACATCCGGGCGGTAGAGATCTCGCCCTGCTCCTGAAGTGCTCGAATTACTTTGATCGTCGCCCGCAGCAGACCGACCTGCTCGGCCTGCGACAGGTCTCGCGTGGCGGCCAGCAAGTACGGCCACTCCGACAATCGGGCGGCCTCACGCCGACCCTTCGCCGTTAGCTCAATGTTGAACACCCGGTGGTCGTCCTTGGACTGAACCCGCTTGATCATCCCCTTGCTCATGAGCACCCGCAGCATCTCGGAGACCGTCGGCATCGTCACCGCTAAATCCTGTGCAATCAGGGAGACCGGGGTATCGTGGCCGACCCGTTTCAATAGGAGCCGCAACGTCTGGGCTTGTAAGGGAGGGAGCCACTGGTTGCCGCCTTCGCGCCATGCGCGGCTCTTGATCGCGAGGGCGATCTTGGCCAACCCGTTCGCGATCCGATTCTGTAGCGGCTCGTGTGTCACATCCGCCATCACAGCCTCTCTACGGAAAGTCCTCGATATCGAGCACGGTCGATTGCACCGCCGACGGGGGCACGACCAATCGAGGTGGTGGCGGCAACTGCACGGCCCCGCCGACCTGCTGATTGGCTCCTTGGATCAGACCGATGGACAATTGAGGGCCGAGCAGTCCCTGGGCACCGGACCAGGCTTGGCCTCCGGGTGTGCGAAAACTGTAGGTTTGGAACAACCCAAAACTATAGATGTAGCCCTGGGTCCCGGATCCATCCAGGTACAGGTTTCCCGGTCCGACGAGGCCGAACAACGGCCCAACACCGCCGTCGAACGAGCGGACTCCGGACACACTGCTGCCTCCCGAGGGCGCGGTTTGCGCCCAGACATCACTCGAAAAAAACGCGCTGAGCAGAAACATGGTGCTGCAAAACGCCAACAAGAGATGGAGGCTGCTTATGCCCTGAGCTATGCGAAGGGTCGGTTGTTTCTGATTGAGCTGCATCATGATCGATCGGCTGTTCCGTATCATACACGAGATACACCGTGACAGCCAGTCAGCTGTTGGTTAGTATACGTGCTGTTCCTTTCCTACCACCTTGTCGCTCATCAAGGAGTCGGACATGCAAGAGCGTCGCACTCACTTCCGATTCGGAATACTTCTGGCAGTTGGAATGGCTGCCTTCGGGCTGGCTGTTCCCCACCTCGGTCGGGCGGCCGAACTTTCCCCGGCCTCGGCACCGAAGGAACAACGGGAGCCGATTAAGTTGGATGATGCCGTCTACCGAGCCCTGAAAAACAACCTCGACATCACCATCAGCCGTCAAACGAAGGAGAGCCGGTTAGCGGACATCGTCATCGAGCAGGCCAAGTTCGATCCAACGCTCAGTTTGAACGGCACCTACACCCGGACGGTCAATCCCTTGAATCGACCGGTGTTCGGCGGAACAGTCGGGCAGTTGACCGATATTCAGATCTTCGATCAGCGCAACGGGGCTGTAACGGTCGATGTGACGTCCAACCTGATGACGGGCGGCAATCTGGATCTGAACTACAGCCCGCAACGCACCAATGTCAACGCAGACGTGGCCTCGGGCTTCTTGTTCAATCCTTCCTATACCGGTGGGTTGGCGCTGACCTTCACTCAACCCTTGTTGCGCAATGCCGGCATTGAGCTGAATCAGACCTTCATCAAGGTGGCACAAAACAACGCGAAGGTTGAGGAACATGTCTTCCGCGACCGAGTGCTCGGCGTGCTGGCCTCCGTCGAACAATCTTACTGGGAAGTCGTGTTCTCGATCGAAAACCTAAAAGTCGCGCAGGCCGCCCTCAAGGCGGCTGAGGAACTGCTCGCATCGAATCGCGCCAAGGCGAAGGCCGGGGTCATGTCGGTCGTGGATGTGCTCCAGGCTGAGGCGGCAGTGGCCTCACGCGTCGAGCAAGTCCTGGTGGCGGATAAATCCATTTTGGACCAGGGTGATCAGTTGCGGCGGCTGATGAACCCGTCTGAGGAACTCTTGCGGCAGGAAGTCCGGCTCATTCCGATCGATCAACCGAAGAACACGCTGGAACCGTTGAGCGCCCAGGAGGCGATCGATGTCGCGCTGGAACGGCGGCCGGAGGTTCATCAGGCCTCGAAGAACGTCGAGACCAGCGAACTGAACGTCAAATTCGCCAAGAACCAACTGTTGCCGACGCTCTCGTTTCAGGGCACGACCGGCCTCGCGGGATTGGGAGCCGATTACCCGGATAGCGTGAAGCGCAATTTCAGCGGCGACTATTATAACTACGGCGCCGGCCTGGTCCTGAGCTATCCGCTGGGCAACCGATCCGCCTGGAGTTCGTACAACAAACGGCAACTGGAGCAACGCAACGCCGAGACCTCGCTGCAGAGTGTGCGGCAACAGATCATCCTGGGGGTCCGCGAAGGCATCCGCCGCGTACAGACGGACTTCAAGCGGATTGAAACCACTCGTTCGGCGAGGATCATGGCGGAGAAGCAGTTACAGGCCGAGCAGGAGCGATTGAAGGTCGGGCTGAGCACGACGCGCTTTGTGTTGGATTTCCAGCGCGACCTGGCCACCGCACAGGGGAACGAGCTGCGGGCGATCGTCGATTACAACAAGTCCCTCTCGAACTTGAACCGTCAGAAGGCCACCGCGCTCGACATCTATAAGATCGAGTTGCAGTAGCCCATGGTCGCATCACGGCCGTGATGCCGTTTCCGCCGCGCGATCGTAGGTCGATGGCAAACCATGCCCGCTCCTGAGCCCGGCCTGAGACCGACCGAGCGGACCGGCGCGGAACCGATCCGTGACGATGAACGGGCGGCCGCCTTCTCGCTGCTTCCGCTCCTCGTCACATTCGCCTTCTATCTGCTCCCTCACTCAATCCAGGCGTCCCTTGTCGTTCAGTTCCTTCCACAGGTTGTCGCCTACCTCTGCCTGGCTTCATGGGCGCTCTTGAACGGACAACCGGTCGAGCGGCTGGGGCTGAGCCGGGAGCGCTTTCTCGATGGACTCAGACTGGGCGCTGCCGTCGGCTTCGCGCTCGGACTGGTCAACAGCCTCGTCATCCTCTGGTTGGTCCCGACGCTCGGCAAAGACATCGGGTTCCTCCGAGAGACGCCGCACGCCGCGCTGCCGCTGCTTGTCATGGTCCCCTGGTTCATCATCGGCATCGCGTTCCTCGTCGAAATCAACTACCGCGGGTTTCTCCTGGGCCGGCTTCACCATCTGTTGACGGCACGATGTCCTCTCCAAGGTCGAGAGGTGGCCGCGCTGTTGGCCTTACTGCTGTCCGCCCTGGCATTTGCCTTCGATCCCTTCATGGTGGCAACCTTTAAGCACCTGCATTGGATCGCGGTCTGGGATGGCCTCATCTGGGGGGCCATGTGGTTGTGGCGTCGCAATCTGTACGCCACGATCGTCGCCCATGCGATCGAGGTGATGATCCTGTATCTCACCGTTCGCTGGTGGCTCGACCACCAACCCGGCATGTCATGAGGCCGTCCTTTTCCTGTTTTCTGGTCAACGATAGCTTCGGCGATCCCGGGCTGTACGTGGATATCGCCTGGGCCAGACGCGCCTTCCTGTTCGACCTCGGCCAGAATGTTGCGCTCGGCTCCACACGGCTGCTGCGCGCCCAGGATATTTTCATCTCGCACACGCACATGGATCATTTCATCGGCTTCGACCAGGTGTTGCGGGTAGCCTTGGGACGCGGCAAGACCCTGCGCCTGTACGGTCCACCCGGCCTATCCGCGAACGTGGACGGGAAGCTGCGCGGCTATACCTGGAACCTGGTGGACGGCTATCCGTTGACGATCGAAGTCCGCGAGTTTGACAAGGACCGGATGCAGGTGACGACGTTTCATGCCGCCGAAGCCTTTACGATGCGACGCGCGCCCACACAGTCGCCAGTCCCGCTGACCGGTGATGGCGCCTTCCCTGTGTTGGAAGATCCCATGTTCACCGTCAAGGCCGTAGCTTTGAACCATCGCATTCCCTCCTTCGCCTATGCCCTCGAAGAGCAGTTCCACGTCAACATTTTAAGGGAGCGGTTACACGCGGCCGGCCTGCCGGTCGGGTCCTGGCTCAAGGATGTGAAACAGTACCTCTGGCAGGGAAAACCGGATGGGTTCCGCTTCACCGCCACGCTGTATTTCGAACACCGCCGAGAAGAGCGGGAATTTGTGCTCGGCGAAATCCGAGAGCGGTTCGTACAGATTTCCCGCGGCCAAAAGATCGCCTATGTCGTAGACACTCGTTACGACGAGGAGAACGAAACCAAAATTGTCGCGCTCGCCCGCGGAGCGGATGCCTTCTACTGCGAGGCTCCCTATCTTGAGACCGATGCAAACAAGGCGCGGGACCGTTATCATCTGACGGCACGACAGGCCGGACTGATGGCGCGAAAGGCGCAGGTGCAGAAGCTGGTGGTCTTTCACTTTTCTCCGCGTTACATGGGGCAAGGGGAATTCATCGAGCGAGAAGCGATGGGTGCATTTCGGAACGAGGAGGGTTGAATGAGTGAGGTTGCGAAGTATGCGTTGTATTTTCTGATCGGGGGCTTGGTGGTGAGTGTGTCGAGTTACCTCGGTGCCAAGGGAGAAGGGTTTCTCGCCGCCTTCGCCAGCACCTTCCCGGCGATGACCGGTGTGACCTTCATGCTGATTCACCTCAACGGAAGTGCGGGTTCGACCTTAATCTATGCCAAGCACCTTCTCTGGTTCGTCCCCCCCTGGCTGGCCTATGTCGGCTTCATGATCTTCGGCCTCAATCGGTTCGGATTCTGGCCGACCATGATCGGCTCGCTCACCCTCTACATGAGCTGCGTGGGGCTCTTACGGCTGGCGCTGCGGTGAGAGCCGATGCATCGGCTCCCATGCTTTGACAGCATTCTGTACAATATTGAGACTGGCTCCATCGGAACCGTGAGGAGTAAGCCATGGCCATCACATCCAAAGACATCATCTCACTGAGCCACGCCAGAGCGAAGCTAACGGAGCTGTGCGAGGAAGTTCGCGCCAAGGGCACTGAGAAGATCATCACCAAGAACGGGGGAAGTTGCGCCGCGCTCATTGATGCGGAGCGGCTCGACTACTACCACCGCCTGGAGCGCGAACGAATCCATGTGGGGTTGTTGCAGGAAGCCATCAAGGGCATGACCGACCTGAAAACCAGGAAGAGACTCAGCCTGGCCCAACTCAAGAAGCGGCATGGCCGGTAAGCGTCCGGTCTTCACCGAACACTTCTCTGCGAATATCACGGTCATCGAGGTTTTTCTCGGTCCCAGCGGCCGCCGCCGCTTCGCTCGCCTGTTGGATCACCTGTTCGACGACGTCATTCCGACTCTCTGCCGCTTCCCTCGATCGGGCCGTTCGTTCCTAGTGTTGCGTCCCAGAAGTTCGTTCGTGGTGAGCCTGTCGAACCATGAACGGAACTCCTTGAAAGTGGGCGCCCTTCGACACGCTCAGTGCGAACGGATAATTACCGGAACTTACGGGACACAACACTAGCAGGATGTTGAAAAAGTCCGCCAGCTTTGTTGGGGCACCCAATGCTGAATTTTCATGCTGCAGTGGGTCTGACGCGAAGAGGCCAACCCTGTAGGATTTTCTCCAGCGGCGTCAATGGGGAAAGGCTACGCCTGGTGAGCCGCTGGTACACACGAAGTGTGGTATGTACCTCTTCGCCTCTTCACGTGCTGCGGCCGTGCCCGTGGAGAGGCGCGCTTCGGCGCGCCGGGGTTGGACGGGTGAGAAAGCCGGCCTTTTTGACCATCCTGTACGTGGTTCTGAAATCATCCGTGATCCCTCGCTGTGCCGGCTCTCACGGGTACTCGAAGTGTTTTTCAACAGCCTGCTAGACAGGGCGATACATTCCACGAAAGCCCAGGCCATGGCTCACGATCTGAGCCGGCTGCTCCAACCAGGCGACAATCTGCGGGAATACATCATGGACGACTATCTGATTCTGTATCTCGTCCGCCGCCACGAACTGGTCTTCCTATCAATGAAGCACCATCGGCAACTCTCATTCGACCTCGCGCAATTCTGGCTGGAGGAATAGGCGGATCAACCTATCGCGCCGGTCCTCCAACCGATCATGATAGGGTCGCTCATCATGAACCGCACGATCGCTCTCACAAAAGCTCGAATGAAGTTTTCCACGCTGGTGGACGGAGCCGATCGCTTGTCTGAACGGTTCGTCGTCACCAAGCACGGTCTGCCCAAAGCCGTCATTATGAGTGTTGAGGAATTCGAGAGCCGGCTAGAAACCTTGAAACTCCTGTCCAATCCAACGGCGGTCAAGGCGCTGGAGCGAGGGCTCAAGCAAGCCAAGGCGGGCAAGGTTCGCTCGTTTGAGCGTGTCTTTGGCGAGCCTTAGTGAGGCAAGTTCGGCTAACGCCGCAGGGCGTCAAGGACGTGGCCCTATTTGATGAGGTACTCCACGGAGAATCAAGAACGCCCTCCGCCAACTTAGGGCCTGCCCTCTCAAAGCCTGATCGCCAGCATCCTACACAAATACGTCAGCCGCTCTGCTCCACACACGAACTAACCAGTCCTACTTTTGAGACGTACCGATAGGTCTGCGCCCAGGCTTGATAGCGGTCGGCCGCGGCATGGACCCCCTTGCCGCGGCGGGAGGCATCGGAAGGCTCATGACGGATTGTGTGAACCACCGTGTTTGTATTCAAGCCTAACTCCCCTCTCCTTGAAAAGGAGAGGGCGCGGGTGAGGATTCTGCAACAGCACCTCACGATCCGAAAAACGAATGACGCTCAGTCCCAAAGACTGAAGATAGGCGTCCCGCCGTTCATCCCTTTTCCGGCCTACAAGGGCATAGTGCTGCCCGCCGTCAAGCTCGATCACCAGTTTCGCTTGGACCCTCCTTCCAAGGCTGCATGGAACAACCCTCACCCTTCCCTCTCCCTGTTAGGGAGAGGATCTTCCAACGTGGTGTGAGCCATCCGTTGGTTCAGCATTCCCCCGGACGGCCCTCGCCCGATTCGAGATCGGGCGAGGGCCGTGCTTTTCGGAAGAGGTATTTCGGAAGGGTAAAGGGTAAAAGGACAAAGGATAAAGGGTTATTCGTTCATGTCCTGGACGAGACGGAAACCAATGTCGTTGAACCGGTTATCCGGGTTGAGCCCGTTCCGGTCCGAAGCACGCAGGTACCCCGGTCCGTTGCCCCAGGCCCCGCCCCGGATCACACGTGTTCTGCATTCGGCGCTATCCGCTTCTGGCCAGGCCGATCCATCGGTCGGCGCTCCTGTGTAGTTCTCATGCCAGCAATCTTCCACCCATTCTACGACATTCCCGCTCATGTCGTAGAGGCCGAGACCATTCGGCTTTTTACTTCCAACCGGCTCCGTACTCCGTGCCTCGTATACCGCATAATCTTCTAGATCCTTCTCATCGGATGTGCCGGCCCAGACTTCTTCCTTCCCTCCACTCCGCGCCGCATATTCCCATTTCGATTCTGTTGGAAGGCCGTAGTGCTTACCGGTCGCTTGGGACAGCCACTTGGCATAACCCTTCCCATCGTCCCATGAGACGTTGATCACGGGTCGTTGACCACGCCCCCACCCATTATCATCTGGCCGTTTCGCGCTCGTCAGGTCCACATACCGATCATACTCCTCGAACGTGACCTCATATCTTGCCATCGCAAAGGGCTTGATCGTGACCATACGGACCGGCTGCTCACTTTCATCCGAACGACTACCTTGTTCATAGGTTCCACCATGAATCTTGACCATTGCTGGCTCAGGCACCTGGATAAGGTGCAACCGCGCCAGCACGATCGATCCGGCATATTGAACGGTCACGCCTTCCTTCGCCAACCAGGCGACCGGCCCACCAAGCAGCACAAGGACGAGGCTGGCGGCTATGGCGAAGGACCAGCGCCGGAGATGCTTCTGGCGTTTGCTCGCTATCACGAACTGACGTTCACGAGACGAGAGATCGTCCGGCTTTTTCTTCAGCCAATCCAACGCCTCGGTCAACGGCAGCCCACGGAGCAAGAGATCGGAGCCCCGCTTGCTCTCTTCATACTGCTCGATCGAGGCGCGCAAGCGCTGCTGCCAGGCAAGAAATCGGCGGTCCGCGTCCACCCACCCTTTGAGCCGTTCCCAGTGACGGATCAACGCCTCGTGCGACACCTCGATGGTTTCCTCCGTACTGCCGGCCAGCCGGGAGGTCACCAACAGCCGTTCGTCGGCGAGCGCCCTCGCGACCCCTTGCCCCTCCTCTCCCACTTCACCGAATGTTGCGCGACGTCTGGTATCTGCCTCACCTTCTCCAGGTCGCACGAGACGGAGGAAGATCTGCCGTGCTCTCCGTTGATCCCCTTCGCTGAGGTTCGTGTACAGAGCTTCTGCTTTCTTGGCGATCGCTCCCTCCAATTGTCCCATGGCCTTGTAGGCCTCATGATGGAGTTGTCCGCCACGGCAGTCCTCCCACAAGCGCCGCAACACGAATTCCAGCAGGGGCAAATGCCCCGGTTCATCGCCGGCTTGCTCGACAATCAGATCAACGAGGCCTGCTTCGAACCTCAACCCCACTTGCCGCGCCGGCTCTTCGATGGCCAGACGCAATTCTTCCGGCGTCATCGGCCCGAGATTCACCTGGGCGCCCTGCACACGGTCGGACAGCGGCCGATAGGCGGTAATGGCGCGACCGAAGAAGTCTCCTCGCAAGGTGAGCACGACGCTGAACTGTACCTTCGCCGTGGCCTCCAGGATGTTGTCGATGAAGCAACGTCTGACGCCTTCCTCTTTACAGAGCGTGAACAGTTCCTCCCACTGATCGGCAATCAGTAGTAGCCGATCCGTCCCTGGTTGCTTGGCGAGCACTCGGGCGACGAGATCGCGGAGGGCGAGCGTCCGACTCAGCAGCGCCTCGGCCAGCTTGTTGATTTCGATCAAGCGGCTGGTCTCGCTCATCTCCGGTTCGAGAAACGGCATGAACACCGCCGCGAGGGCATGGACTGGGCGATCGGTCGGCACGATCGTGGCGAACTCCCATGGGCGATCACGATCCCTGCGCAGCGCCGGCACCAAGCCCGCCCGCACGACCGACGACTTCCCACTGCCCGAGGCCCCGACCACCGCCACGAGGCTGTGCTGCTGCACCGCTCGAACGAGCTGGCTGATGGTCGTCTCCCGCCCGAAAAAGAAGGGCGCGTCTTCCTCTCGGAAATACAGGAGGCCTCGATAGGGACAAATGGCGGCGAGCGTCTCCCGAACCGTGTCTTGCGCGTCGGGGCCAGGCGGCTCCCCGTGGATGGCCCTGACGAGGGTGTTGAGCAGGATCGGGTCATCGCCACGGGTGCGGAAATCGACCCAGGTGTTTTGGCTCAGAAACCCGAGCGGCGGTTCTGACCCAGGCAGCAAGACGGGAATGACGGGAAAGAGCAGTCCTCCGCGCTCAGCCGCCGCCTGACGCTCCAGCGCGAGATACTGCTCCCGCTGCTGCCACGGCCCCATTTCTCCTTGACCGATGCAGACCGCGACCGCTCGACAGTGGCCAAGGGTCGCCTCCAATGCCTTCGGCCAAGATTGCCCCGGCGTGAGATACCACCGGTCGAGAAAGACCGTGAGGTTCCGCTCGCACAACGACCGTGCGAGTGCTTCCACCTGCGCATGGTCGCGCCAGTGGTAACTCAGGAACACATCGAAACGATCGGGAGGCATGTGGGCTCTTCTCGACCCGAGAGGCTGAACGTCGCAGCCGACTCACCCCGTGGGCGGTACCATACGGGGCGTCGCCCGGATGGCGTGGATTGTACGCTTTCGTCCGATTAAGACAAGGTGGGGAGGGTGTTTGAGCCCAAGCCGCGATCCAAGAAATGGTCCTATTTTCGTGTGAAAGGTATGAGGGCTAGCGCAGCGAATTGAGGTACGCGATGAGGTCGGAGATCTCGCGGTCGGAGAGGTGGCGGGTGCCGGTCATGGTCGAGCCCCCGATGCCGTCCTTGATCGCACGGGCGAGTTCCAGATCGGTTCTGATTTTGAGCGCAAACCAATCGCGCAAATTCGGCGGCACGCGGCGTGGGGAGGGTCCGGCAAAGGGCGTGATGATGGGTGGGATGTAGCCCGGTGCGACACCGAATAATATCTCTTGCCTCACATCCGTAAACATGTCGGCATCGCGACCGTGGCAGGTGTTGCAAGCGCCCTTGCCGTTGAACAGGGCCCGTCCTTCTGCAACTGAGTCTCTGATCAATGGAATCACGGGAAACGCCAGCGCCTGCTGCACCGGCTCGGACGGTGAAGATACGGACCCTGCCGGCACTGCTGCTCTTGGTTCACCTGGGGACTTCGCCGGGTCTGCCGGCTTCGGCGGCTCAGCGAGCTTGGCCAATCCGCTCGATTCAGCCGGCTCGGACGGTCGTGGCTGCTGTTCCTGATCGGGCTTGCCGGTCACAGTCCAACTGATCAAGGTCTCGTCCGGGCTGAACGTGATCGTCAGTCCCGTGTCCGCATAGCTCCAGATCTCTTCGCTCCCGCGTTTCTTGATCGTCTTAGGCTTGCCGAATCGCTGCGCTATCTCATCGCGGCTCATGCCGGCGTGCGGCGTCAAATCCTGAACGACGGGCGGAGGGGCTGCCGGCAGGGCATCCGAGGGCCGCGCTTCTTCATTTCCCTTGGCAGACTTGTCGCTCGGGCGCTCCGGAATCGGCGCACGTTTCGGCAGGCTTGCCACCTGGGCTTGATTGACCCGCAGCAAGCGCCAGGCCGAGATCGTGTCTTTGGGACAACCGGACGCCTCCGGCTCCTCGTAAATCATTGCGGTCTCGATCAACAGACGGGACGTGTCTCGCCCCTGGGCATAGGCGTTCAGTTCCTTCTTGCCGGCGTCGAACGCCCGGAGCCTGGCATCTTCGGCTGTCCGCGCGCAGGACGCCACTCCGACAAAGTACACCTCGTCCCCGAACCGGAACATCGCCTGTTCGGTCCAAAATGGTCGAAGAAGAGAGCTGTCGGCCCAGGCAGGCTGGTCCGTGATTGGCAACAGGATCAACAGGAACAGAATGGAAGCCGGCATGAGCGAGCCTCCCCACCAACTCACAGGTGAGAGAAGGAAGGTACCAAGTTCATTCTACTCGGGTCCGACCCGCAGCTCCTAGGCCTCGCAGTCTGGACGAAGCCCGATTGCTCTGGCCCAAGCCCCTTGCTACGATACTGAGGTTTTGCCCTGTTTCAAGAAGGACCCGATGGCCGGTACTGCTCATCCATCTCACGAGGTCTCCCACCACGCCGATGATCTCATCATCGAGGGCGCGCGCCAGAACAACCTCAAGAACATCTCGCTTCGGATTCCCCACAATCAAGTGACCGCCGTCACCGGCGTCTCCGGATCTGGCAAGTCGTCCCTCGCCTTCGACACCCTGTTCGCCGAAGGGCAATGGCGCTATGTCGAATCCCTCTCGACCTATGCGCGCATGTTTCTGGAAAAGGTCGATCGTCCCGATGTCGATCGTCTGATCAATATCCGCCCGGCCATCGCCATTGAACAAAAGAACCCGGTACGGACCTCTCGCTCGACGGTCGGAACAGCCACCGAGATCGCGGACTTGTTGCGGCTCTTGTTCGCCAAAGTCGGCAAACCCATCTGTCCTGATTGCCACGTCCAAGCCCGCAGCTACGCCCCATCCTCGGTCGCGGACGAACTCTTGCAACAATTTCCCGAGGGCCGGGCGATGATCTGTTTTCCATTGCGTGATCAAGGCCCCAAACACGACCGCTCGCTCATCGAGTCCCTGCTGACCAGAGGGTTCGTCCGCCTGAAGTGTGGGGACACGTTGGTCGACCTTGAGCCCGATACCACACTACCTGCGACCAACCGTGACCCTCTGCTGGTCGTCTTGGACCGGCTGATCCTTCGTCACGACAGCCGTGCGAGGCTGACGGAAGCCATTGAAATGGCCTTCCAGGAAGGCGACGGGACCTGTCGGGTCGAGGTGATCGGACTGGGCACGCGGACGTTCAGCACCAGCTTTCGTTGCCAATCCTGCAGCCGGTCCTTCGAACCGATTCGGCCGCTCTTGTTTTCGTTCAACCATCCGCTCGGCGCTTGCCCGGACTGCAAGGGCTTCGGCAACATCCTGAAGTATGATGAAGACCTGGTCGTGCCGGACCGCACCCGCTCGCTCGGCGACGGCGCGATCGAGCCCTGGGCCAAGCCAGGCACGGACTGGTGGCAGCAGCAAATGCTGCTCGCCATGAAACGACGCGGCGTAGACCTCACTCTCCCCTACAAGGACTTGTCCGAGGAGACGCGCCGGATCGTGTGGCAAGGTGACGGGAAGAAAATGGAGGGGGTCAACGACTTTTTCGAGTATCTGGAAGGCAAGCGGTACAAATTGCACGTGCGCGTGTTCTTGAGTCGCTACCGCAGCCCCTTTCCCTGCCCGACCTGCGAGAGCACCAGGCTGAGACCGGAAGCCCGCTACGTCAAAATCGACGGACGCGATATTGCTGAGTTGTTGCAGCTCACAGTCCAGGATTTGACCGCCTGGGTCGATCGACTGACCCTCTCCGAGTTCGACGCCAAGATTGCCGCAGAGCTCCTCGCTCAGATCAAGGCCAAGCTGAGCTTTTTGCTCCGCGTCGGTCTGAACTACCTGACGCTGTCTCGGCAAACCAGAACCCTCTCCGGCGGCGAGGCCCAGCGCATCACGCTGGCCAATCAGTTGGGGTCGAAGTTGGTGGGCACGCTCTATGTGCTGGATGAGCCGACCATCGGCCTCCACGCGCGCGACACGGCGACCTTAGCGGGAATTCTGCGGGACCTCGCCGGCTCCGGCAACACCGTCGTGGTGGTCGAGCATGACCCTCAAATGATTCGGGCAGCGGACTTTATCGTGGAATTGGGTCCTTGGTCGGGTGAGAAGGGCGGGGAAGTGGTCTGCGCGGCTCCGCGAGTAACGTTCACACAGGATCGTCGCGCCCTGACGGCCCGGTACCTTCGCGGCGACGAGTCGATCTCGGTTCCCTCACGGCGCCGCACCGGCAACGGCAAGGCCCTCATGATCGCCGGCGCCCGCGCCAACAATCTCAAGAATCTCAGCGTGAAGATTCCGCTGCGCACGCTCACCTGCGTGACGGGCGTGTCTGGATCTGGAAAGAGCACGCTCGTGGAGGACACGCTCTATCGGGCGGTGGCCCGCGCCTTCCGGGTCGAGTCTCTGCCGATCGGACGATTCGCGGCGATCAAAGGATTGGAACATCTCAGGGGCGTGCGGCTGATCGATCAGGAACCGATCGGACGGACGCCTCGTTCCAACCCCGTCACCTACATGAAAGTGTTCGACGACGTTCGGCAACTATTCGCCGGCACGTACGAAGCGAAGAAGCAGGGGCTCAAGCCGGCGCATTTTTCGTTCAACACCACAGGCGGTCGCTGTGAACGGTGCCAGGGCAACGGCTACGAGAAGCTGGAGATGTATTTCTTCGAAGACATCTACGCGACTTGCGAGGAGTGCGGAGGCCGCCGATTCAAGCCGCAGGTGCTTGGGATCACCCTGCGAGGCAAGACCATCCACGAGGTGCTCAGCATGACGGTCGATGAGGCCCTGGCGTTTTTTACCGGCTCGCCGACACTTCAAGAAAAACTTCATCTTCTCTCATCGATCGGCTTGGGATATCTAAAACTCGGCCAGCCGGCGACGACCCTTTCAGGAGGCGAGGCGCAACGGCTGAAGATCGCGGCGGAGCTCAAAGACTCTTCCGCCCGCGACCTCCTGTATATCATGGATGAGCCGACCACCGGACTGCATCTTGCAGATGTGAAAAAGCTGATCACCGTTCTGCATAAGCTCGTCGACGCCGGCAACACGATCGTCCTGGTCGAGCACCATTTGGATCTCATCAAGACGGCCGATTGGGTAATCGATTTGGGTCCGGAAGGCGGAGCGGCCGGAGGACAGATCGTTGCGGAAGGACGGCCGGAACAGGTGGCGCAGAACAGTCAATCGCATACCGGCCGATTTCTCGCCGCGGCGCTGGCGAACGCGACGCAGCAAGTCGGGGTGGCTACCCCGCATGATTCATGACGGTTCGTCGCGTTCCACCCGTTGCAGTGAAAGCGCAACGGGTACCCGGGAGTCGCCAAGCGAGACAGGCAAGCACAGCCGCGAGGAACCGAGTCGTGCTTAAAACAGTACGTCGAGGGACTCAGCGGCGGGCACGCCCGCCGAAAGACTTGTCGCAGCGGCGAATCGGGGTGCCCATTGCTTCTCTATCGCAATGGGCCTAGGCAGCAGAAGCGTTCATGAATCATGCGGGTTAATTGAGGTTGGGATCGAACGGCATCTCGGCATAGCTCCTGAACGGCTCGCCCAGGGAGCGGAGAATTTCGGCCCACACCTTCGCCGGATCGATCTCGAACACCAGTGCCGGATCGGCCGGCAGCGTAATCCACGAGCCGGCCTGCATTTCATTCTCCAATTGCCCGGGCCCCCAGCCGGAGTACCCCGCATAGGCCCGAAACCGTTCGGTCGTGTGTTCGCTCGTCAGGATCTGATCGAGCAGTTTGAAGTCGCCGCCGAGAAAGACCCCGTCGAAGACATGGTGGCTGCCGTCCGGCAACTCTTGTAACCGATAGAGCACCATGACCTGATTGGTCTGCACCGGCCCGCCGGAAAACAGCACATGCCGCTGACCCTCTAAGATGGGGATCTGGGGTAACACTTCAGAAAGACCCATGGCCGTCGGGCGATTCACCACAAACCCGAGCGCCCCTTCGTCGCTGTGTTCGCAAAGCAGCACGACGGCCTGGCGAAAATTAGGGTCGCGCAGCGCCGGTGAGGCGACCAGAAAGATCCCCTTCCCGAGCGGAGCTTTTTGAAATAATTCCTTCATGTCCGCCTCACGCGTCGGCTCTGCCATCTTTCACATCTCGCCTTTGGCCTTCAGCCAGGATTGTACAGTTCTATTCGACGATCTCTGAACAGATCATTGTACGAGTTCAACGTTTTGTCGGCGGCGTCCGACGGATCAACCTCCACCACCGTCACCTCTTCCAGATCACGCGACGCACGTTGAAGAATTTTGCCTCGCGGCGTCACGACCTCGCTGTTCCCAATGAAGGTCAACGGGGGCTTCTCTCCCCTGGCTTCCGTGCCGATGCGGTTGGCGGTAATCGCAAACACTCGGTTCTCCAGGCAGCGCGTCACCATAGCGTCCGGGCAGTGCGGGAGCACAAGGTTCGAGGGGTGACAGATAATCTCAGCCCCCTTGAGCGCCAGCGTCCGTGCAGACTCCGGATAGTACCAGTCGAAACAAATCATCAAGCCAACCTTGGCCCTCCCGAGATCCCACACCTGAAACCCCGTGTCACCCGGACGAAACCAGAGGGTTTCCTCAAAGAAGAGATGGCTTTTCCGATACAGGCCGATGAACCCCCGAGGGCCTACCAGCACGGCCGAATTGTAACAGCCGTTCCCTCCTCGTTCCGGAAGGCCCGCCGCGAGGTACATATTCCGCTCACGGGCGAGCTCCATCAGGCGTTGCGTGGTGGGACCGTCTGGAATCGATTCGGCCAGCGACCGCACCTCGGTCTCCGAGATAAACTGATAACCGGAAGCGAACAGCTCGGGCAACACCATGAGGTCGCAGTTCTCACGGCTCAGCCGTTCCGAGACCCGGTCGAGGTTCCGCTTCACCTCGCCGAACATGGGGTCGAACTGAAGAAACCCGACGCGCATGTGACCCTTCCATGCAAAAACGGGCAGGAAAATTCCTGCCCGTTTCAACGCATGCTTGACCTGTGATTACTTGACTTCGGACAGGTGGGTCACCGCTCCCTCGGCATGCTTGGTCGCCACGTCGGCATGCCCGGCCTTACCGTGCTCGACGGCTTCCTTCAAATGCTTCACACCCTCATCCAAGTGAGGGTTTTTCATGTCCTTCTGGGCCGCTTGCGCATGTTTGAGGCCTTCCTCTGCATGTTTGACGAGTTCCCCGGCATGGCCTTCTTGTCCATGCATGACCGCGCCTTTGGCATGCTCGATCGCCTCCGCCACATGCGGGTTCGCGGCCGCCATCGCCAGGTTCGATGCCACCGGTGCCGCCAGTAGCGCGAAGACGCCCAGAGTCATGACCATGAGCTTATTCATCGTTCTCCTCCTTGGTAGATACGTGAGTGAATGTGCTCCACCGACCGCGGTCGAAGGAACCGCCCTTGTGGTTTCACATTACTGAGGCGGGCGCGCTGAGTCAAGACGGCCTGATGGACTCGTCTTGTCCCAGCACATGCTGCAGCCCCCTAGCGTCCTTCTCCACCGGAGCGGCAAAGTCGCGGCTCCATTCCCACCAGGAACCCGCATAGTTTCTCACCTTGGGGTACCCCAACACCTTCAGTACAAACCACAGCCATCCCGACCGTACACCTCCCGTGCAGTAGCAGACGATGTCCGCCGCACCAGCCAGGCCCTTCTCGTCCAGCGCGGCCTTGATCTTGTTGGGGTCCTTGAGCGTGGCATCGGGATTGAGGAAAGCGTTCCAGGGCACGCTCAGCGCGCCGGGGATATGTCCGGGTCTCGGTATCCCCATCATTTCCTTGCCCAAATATTCCTCCAGGCTCCGCGCATCGAGGATTGTGACCTGTGTCGCCTCCGGGCCCTTGACGATGCGTTTGAGATCGTCCTTGAGAATACTCACGTGGTGATCGACCGTGGCCCGGAAATTTCCCGGAGTGACCGACGGGCGCCCGTACTCATAGGGACGACGCTCCTCCACCCACTTCACCCATCCCCCGTCCAGGATGCGAAGATTGGTATGGCCAAGGTGGGCGAGCATCCAGAACATCCTCCCTTCGTCTCCCCAGTTGTCGAAAGGATTCGAGTAGATGACGATGTCGCTCTCATTGTTGATGCCGAGCGCCCGGATCTTCTGCTCAAGCATCGAGACGTCCGGGTCCAGCACGCCCTTCGCGACCGCCTTCGGATCGCTGTACTCGTGCCACGTCGAATGGACGGCGCCGGGGATATGCCCGCCGAATTCGTAGGCGGCCTTTCCGCGGACATCCACAACAACCAGCCCGGGGCGGCCCAAATTCTGCTGCAAGGTCTCGGTGTCGATCAGGTAGGGATGATTCATCACGATGCCTCGTCTGTCGATTCACCCTAGGGTCTAGGCAGCGGCGCACCAGGCTTGCGTGTCAGCACCCGATACCGCGCGGAGCAGACAGGGCAAATCGTCGGTTAAGGATAATGCCTGCTCCTCGATCACGAATGAAACGAGGTCGGCGGCGGCCAACCCATGCATGCGCGAAAATAACTGATACTCCTCGTCAGTACGACTAGGGCATCGTATGTGATGCTTCTCCGTCGGCCGCTCCCGCCCGCCAGAGCATGGCTGCCAGGGAAGGTCAATCCGTCTCACTGGCAGCGATGACGGTATCGTACAACTCTACGCCGGTCGGTTGCCACAAGATCATGCGCGCCATCGTGTTGCCTGACCTTGAGGGTCCAGCCCGGCCGGCACCGTTCAGTAGGCCATGGGGTCGGCATCCTCCTCGCGAAGACCATTGCTCATGAGCGGCTTGATTTCCGGATCGTCCAGGTTCGTCAGACCGGCAACGTCCGGCTCCGGCAGTCGTCCGGCCGTCTGATTTCCATCCAGCGAGTCAGGCGGCCAGCAGCGCAAGAAGATGCGCTTCGACGGAGGCCGCCAGGGCCGCGAGATGATAGCCACCTTCCAAGCAGGACAGAATTCGTTTCCGCGCATGTCGTGCGCCGATCTCGGCCACAATGCCGGTCAATGAGGCATACCCTTGTTCCGTCAGCCCCATGCCGGCCAGCGGATCGTCGCGATGCGCATCAAACCCCGCGGAGATGATGACGAACTCCGGCCTGAACCGATCGGCCGCGGGGACCAACACCTCTCGAAACACCGCTTCGTATTCCTCATCTCCCTCTCCCGCCGAGAGGGGCACATTGATCGTGTAGCCGGTCCCCGCTCCGGCTCCGGACTCGCTTGCGCGGCCGGTCCCCGGGTAATGCGGATACTGGTGTGTGCTGAAAAACAAGATCGACTCGTCCTCATAAAAACTATGCTGCGTGCCGTTTCCATGATGCACGTCCCAGTCCACAATCAAGACCCGTCTGATGCCGTGCCGTTGCTGAAGATATCGGGCGGCCACCGCAACATTGTTGAACAGGCAGAACCCCATGGCACGGTTGTGCTCCGCATGGTGGCCGGGAGGTCGGACAGCGCAAAACGCGTGCTCGATCCGGCTGTCCATAATGGCATCACAGGCGGCCAAGGCCCCGCCCGCCGCCAGGTAGGCGGCCTGGAGCGACCCGGACGAAATGGATGTATCAGGATCGAGCTGCACACGGCCGGAGGAGGGCGACTTTTTCTTGAGTCCCGCTACATAGGCTGGGGAGTGGATCTGTGTGATCCACTGATCCTCCGCCGACCTCGGCTGAATGGAGATCAGCCGGCCCATGATCCCGGTCGCTTCCAGTTGCCGCGTGATGGCGCGAAGTCTTTCGGGAGATTCCGGATGACCGTACCCCATGTCGTGTTCGAGGTATTGTGGATCGGACACGAAACCGGTTCGCGCCATGCTTACCCTACATGAGGATGGACTCGATCAAGGAATGGACGATCGATCGTAGCATGTGCCGCAAGCGGTAGACAATGTGGGGCGTGCGTGCTACGGTCACCCTCTGTTCAAGAGAGCGGTGTCGGGAGAGATATGATCGTTACAGCGGAAGATGGAGGACTGCGTGCCCAATCCCCGGATTGAACCTTTGAGAAAAGTGCTGTCGATCGATCCCAATGACGAGGTAGCCTGGTTCGGGCTTGGAAAGGCTTATATGGACGACGGCAACTGGGACGCAGCGGTCGAGGCGCTGGAGAATTGTGTCCGCGTCAAACCGGTTTATTCTGCGGCCTACCTCGCGTTGGCCCAATCGCTTCAGAAACTCGCACGACTGGATCACTGCCGTGAAGTCTGCCGGGCAGGTATCGACGTGTCCACCAAAAACGGCGATGCCATGGTAACGAAGAACCTCGAGGCGTTGGTGCAGACGATCGGATAAGCTACCCAGACTGCGACAGCAAGGCGCGGAGGGTGTGCCGTCCCCACTCACCCGGCTGAAACCGGCTCTCCGGATTGAGCACACAGACCCGATGAATCGGATGCCGGGCATCGCCGCCGGCTCGCTCGACGATCTCGACATTGGCCAGCCGCACACTCGATCGCGCCGGCAGGGCTTCCACATCCCACAGAGCCAGCAGCACACCGCTCAAATGGCGTAAGGGCAGCAACAGGCTGGTCATCGCCCCGGCTAATCGTCTCAGATCCAAGGGGACCGGACGAGGGCTCCGATTTCCCCGCTCCAAACCTCCCGGCCGACCTGGCTCGCGGTCGTGCAGACCCTGTCGAACATGGACGGCTAGGAACACTGGCTCGCAGTAATCGGACAACTGGCGAGCCTTCTGCCCGATCCGGGCTAAAATCCGGTTGATCAGCAGATCACCGACGGTGAAATCACCCTCCGGCTCATGCTGAAACGCCGCGCGGTGACGAGCCACACCGTGCGGCCGCTTGGAACCGCCGATCATGGTGGTGACTTCGATGAAGAGCCGCTCGCTGCCGAACCGACATTCCAAATCAGCCGTCCGCGCGACGGATTCCGGAAGGAACCGCACCGAGCCTCCGGTCCGGTGAATCTTAGCGGCCACCTCGAGCTCGGCGATCGCCGACTCGCGCGCACCGGCATGCGATCCAGCCAATCGCCTTTGGAGATGTTGCAAGCGTCGCTGACTGGCCCGATCATGGCAGGCCATGTAGAGATACTCCCAATCGCTCGCGACTTGCCGCCAGAACCCCTTGCTTCGCGAGAACCAGTCCCGCCCGCACAGGCTTGACTCCAGCACGCCAGGCCCGACGACCTCATGGAGTTCGCTCAACCGCACCATCACTCCCTCGCACGATCCGCTAGCCCACATCCTTCATGACGGTTCGTCGCGACATCGTGGAGTCGCGTGGCAAGACGGGCAAGCGCAGCGGCGAGGATGGGAGACGTACTGGATCCAGTACGCTGACCGACTGAGCGGCGAGCACGCACGCCGACAGGCTTGTCGCAGCAGGACATCCGAGATTGCACCAGAAGCGCTCAAGAATCATGCGGGCTAGACCTGCGTCAATCCGCTTCCTTCTTCACCCGACGGCCTGACCGGTTCCGGATGTCGCTTGACCATCTCATCATATACTTCGTCCAGCCAGCGCCCCGCACACCCCAAGACTTCCCGCACCAGCGGTTCGTCCTGACCCGTCCGTGTTATCGTCCAACGACAAACGTATTCGAGGAGCGAATCTCGACCGCACGACAGGGTCTCGCTGGTCGTCAGGGACACCAGCTCCTGCAACCCCGTCCGGACGATTCCCTCGACGATCGCGCGGTCATAGGAGGTTGCCGCGGTTACATATTGCACGGCTCGGTTGATTTCCTGCTCGGTCACGGATGGATTCTAACATCCGTGCAATCTCAGTCAACGCTCCAGAAACTGGTCCGATTGTGATACAAGTAGCCCCCGGTCTTTTTCCGAGAGAGGAGAACCGACTGATGCCCACACGTTCCTCGTCGCAACCCCCAGTCAGATCCCGAGCATCGCTTCCCTATCAAGATCAATGGAATCTCGCCCACCTGTTTCCCCAGGGAGAACAGGATGTCGGCCGGTCGCTGCGCAGGCTGGAAGAGCTGGTGGGGCAATTCGAATCCTTCCGAGACACCTTGTCTCCCGACCTATCCACGACCTCGTTTCGCAAAGTCCTCGACCTGAGCGAGCAGATCGTTACAATCTCGACGACAATCGGAGCCCATGCGTACCTGTGGTATTCCGAGAACACCAAGGATGCCAAGGCCCGCTCCCATAAAGCCACAGTCGAACAACGCCTCGCCTCGCTGAGAAACCGCCTCCTGTTCTTCGACCTCTGGTGGCAAGGTCTGGACGAAACTAATGCCGCGCGCCTCCGCGAGACGGCGGGCGATCTTCGGTATCACCTCGACACGATTCGTCGCTTTAGCCCTCACACGTTGTCGGAGCGCGAGGAACAGGTGATCAACCTGAAGAACACGACCGGTCGCACAGCCTTGACCACGCTCTACGAGATCGTGACGAACGGGTTTTCATTCACGCTGAGCGTGAAGGGAACACGACGCACGCTCAACCGGGAGCACCTCTCGGCCTTTGTACGCAATCCGCACGCTCGCCTTCGCGAGGCGGCCTACCGTGAGTTGTACAGGGTGTTCGAGTCTCAACGCGATCTCCTGGGCGAAACCTACAAGATGCTGGTCAACGATTGGAAATCCGAGCAGTTGGATCTTCGAAAGTTCGTTACGCCGCTGAGCGTCCGCAATCTTCAGAACGACGTCCCCGATGAGGCGGTGACGGCCCTGCTCGCCGTATGCGCCAAGAACGCACCAGTGTTTCAGCACTATTTCAAACTCAAGGCCCGCCTCTGCGGGCTACCGCGGCTGAATCGCTACCACATCTACGCGCCCGCGCGCACCACGCAGAAACGGTTCCGTTACCGCGACGCGGCCCGGTTGGTCCTGGACTCTTACCGTTCGTTCTCACCGCATCTGGCCGACCTGGCACAACAGGTCTTCCAGGAAGGTCATGTCCATGCCCGTACACAGCCCGGCAAGATGGGCGGCGCCTATTGCTACAGCATCGCGCCCGGCATGACGCCCTACGTCCTCCTGAACTTCACCGGGGAAGCCCGTGAGATCGCAACCATGGCCCATGAGCTCGGACACGCGGTCCACGGAATGATGGCGGCCAAGCATTCCATCTTTACGTTTCACTCCACGTTGCCGCTGGCAGAGACGGCGTCCGTATTCGGCGAGCGCATCCTTTCCGATGCGCTCCTCCAGCAGGAACAGAATCGGTCAGTGAAACAAGGGCTGCTGATGACCCAACTCGACGACGCTTACGCCACCATCATGCGACAGGCCTACTTCGTACAGTTCGAGCGTTCGGCACACGATCTGATCGCCAATGGAGCGACCGTTCAAGAAGTGGCAGCCGAATATCTACGACTCTTACGGGAACAATTGGGGACGGGCGTCCCGGTTTCCAAAGAATTCCAGTGGGAATGGCTGACGATTCCCCACATCTACGCCAGCCCCTTTTATTGCTATGCGTACAGCTTTGGGAACCTGCTCGTGCTGGCGCTCTATCGGATGTACAAGCAGGAGGGGCAAGCCTTTGTCCCGCGCTATCTTACCTTGCTCGCCACGGGAGGCTCTGAATCGCCGGAACACATCCTTCGCTCTGTTGGAGTCGATATGTGCTCAGAAGCCTTTTGGCAGTCTGGATTCGACGCTCTCAAGGAAATGGTGAGAGACCTCGAAAAGACGATCTCGTAACCTATGGATATCAATCTTCTTTTCCTGGCCTAGCCAGAAAACAAAATTTTCGTCCGGCACTTGACTCAAATGGTCTGCGGCGGTACCATATTGATAACGGTTCTCATAGTCGGAGCTTGAGAAGACCACGTCGCATCAGAGAAAGGACGAGCATCATGTATGTCTGTCTCTGTAAAGGTCTAACCGAGGGTGATGTGCAGCAGGCCGGACGGTGCGGCCAGATCACCGGCGCGAGGTTGATCGCCTCATTCGGATTGAATGACGAAGGCTGCTGCGGCCGCTGCGCTGAAAACATCGACGACTTGGTTCAGTTAGCTGCGGGACAGTGCTCTCCTTCCCCTCATTGATTTCCCCACTGGATTCTCCCCGCTGGACACCTCAATACTCCCCTCCGGTTCGTCCGTTACCCTTTTCCGGCTCGTCTTCTCCATGATTGAGTGAAACTACATTCCCACCTAACGAGATAGGGGGTGACGCCTGTCGCAAGAGAGACGCCCCAGGGGATACGTGGTGCCCCATACGACGATAGAGACGAGGCTGGCTGCTGCAGGGAAAATACCGGAATAGAGAGAGATGGAGGGTTTTGACGGTTATGGTTCGGATCGCCCGCGGACGACGAGGTGCGTCACCTCCGCGACTCGCCGCCCCAGTTCCTTGGCGGCAGCCAGTTCGTTTTCGTCGATTCCCGGACTCTCACCCTCGGTCGTGGCCGACGCACCGAAGGCCCCGCCTCCGCTGACGACGATCATTTGATTCCCCAGCATGGCAGCGAGAATAGCGAGCATCGTTAATTCTTTTCCACTCGACACCTGTCCACCGGTGGCGAAGGCCGCTCCGACTTTGTTCTTCAGTTTGAGATCGGGCCAAACGCCGAACTTGAACTGCCAATTGTCGATGAAGGTCTTGACGGGGCCGGCCATATTGGACCAATAGACCGGCGATCCCACGACGAGCGCGTCCGCAGAGAAAAGATCGTCAGCCGTCACCCTCTCGACCTGTTGCACAATCACCATCGTGTCGGCCACGCTCTTGGCCCCCTCCACGACGCCTCGGGCCATTTTCTCGGTGTGCCCGGTTCCAGAATGGTAAGTCACGAGAATGGTGACGGGAGGTCCGCCCTCATCGGCTCGGGCGGCGAGCGGCAAGAGAATGGCCTCGATTAGGAAACAAGCGGCCAGGCTGGATATCAACAAACCGGCAGCGCGGGCGGACCTCCCCAACGAATCATTGGTGAGGTTTCGAATCAAACGGCTTAGCGGCGGATGGTTTCTTCGTCGAGATGTTCCTCGACGGAAACCTCCGTGAGAGTGCCCCGGTAATCGCATTTGTGGCACCGGATCCGCCATTCTTCCATCCACTTGTCCTGCACGTAGGATTGACGGCACTTGGGACAAACAAAGACGCCTTTCTTATAGAGAACCCGACGCTTTTCTTTCATCGACCCGCCTCCTGGAAGACAGCCGAGAATCGCACATCCAACGGCGGCATTGCAAGGAGGCGCGGGTCAGACTTGACAGGCTGGCCGCCACCCCCTAGGCTCCCATCAGGCCATGCTGCCATTCCCCCGAGGTCGATTCGCCCGTCTGGTTTCTACGCTTGCGCTCTCCTTGGTCGTTTCGCCGTTCCTCGACATGGGCAAGACCGCGGCCGGCGCAGAGTTCCTCCTGCCTATTCGGACGCCTTCGGGAACGACCATTCATGCCGAACTGGCCGACACGCCGCAGAAGCGGGCCATGGGCTTGATGTACCGAGAGTCGCTTCCCGAAAACCACGGCATGTTGTTTATTTTCGGAGAGGCGCAACCCTGGACATTTTGGATGAAAAACACCCGGATGCCGCTTGACATCATTTGGCTGAATGAACAAAAAACCATTGTGCACATCGAGGCCAACACGCCGATCTGCACAAGGACCGACAACGGCTGTCCCCAGTACCAGTCCAACGAACCGGCGATGTACGTCTTAGAACTCGCAGGAGGGCGCGCACAGACGCTGAAGCTGAGAAAGGGGATGAAGCTCCAGTTTCCCTGAGAGACCACACCGGCGGTTCTATGTCGATGATCGGTGATCTTGCCAAGCGCGTAGCCGCTTGGCGGAAATCACGCCTTCCACCCGCTCGACCGCCTGTAGTACCTTGCCCAGATGGTCCGTGTCCGTCACCTCGACGACGAAATTCAACACGGCCTTTCGATCTTCCCTGGTCGTAATCTCCGCTCGACTGATGTTGGCGTTGCACCCGGCAATGGAGGAGGAGACGTTCGCCAATACTCCCGGCCGGTCCACCGCCATGACGGACATCTTGACATCGTGGGTGCTCGGCACCGACGTGTCCCAATCCACCTCGACGAGCCGGTCGCGGTCATAATCCAATGCATCCAGATTCGGGCAGCCGACGGCGTGGATGGTTAAGCCGCGCCCCCTGGTGATGTATCCAAGAATCCGGTCGCCCGGCACAGGATTGCAGCAACGCGACAACTGCATGAGCAGATCTCTGGCGCCCTTGACCTTGACACCCTTTTCGTCGGTTCTCGGATCGCCGGCCCTCTGAAGGGCAACCGGCTCTTGCGCCACCCGCTGCGGCTCGTCCGTACCCACAGAAAGCAGGCGACTGACGATTTGCGAACTCGCGACACGTCCGTAACCGATTGCCGCCACCAGATCGTCGGCCGAATCGTACCCGGATGCCCGTGCAACCTCGAAGAATTGCTCGGACTTGAGCATCTGCGCCGGCGTCACGTTGTGCTTCTTCAGCTCCACTTCCAGCAACCGCCGGCCAATTTCCGCGCTGCGCCGATCCTCCTCGACCTTGATCCAGTGCTTGATCTTGGCCTTCGCCCGAGAGGTCCGCACAAACTTGAGCCAGTCCTTGTGCGGCACCTGCGTCGACGAAGTCAGAATTTCCACTGCATCGCCGCTTTGCAATTGATACTTGAGCGGCACAATCTTGCCGTTCACTTTGGCGCCGATACAGTGATTGCCGACCTCGGTATGGATCGCGTACGCAAAATCCACCGGCGTGGACCCACGGGGCAATTCCTTGACCATGCCTTTGGGCGTGAACACATAGACCACGTCGTGAAAGAGGTCGAGTTTGACGGAATCCATGAACTGCCGGTTGTCTGGCAGGTCTCGATGCCACTCAACGAACTGGCGCAGCCAACTGAATACCTTTCCGTCCTTCTCATCGACCTGTCCCTGCTCCTTGTACTTCCAATGGGCGGCGATGCCCTGTTCCGCAACCCGATGCATTTCTTCCGTACGGATCTGGAATTCGACGTGCTCCCCCTTCGGCCCGACGACGGTCGTGTGAAGCGATTGGTACAGGTTCGATTTCGGAATGGCGATGTAATCCTTGAAGCGGCCCGGCACGGGGCGCCAGAGGGAATGAATCATCCCCAGGATGCCGTAGCAATTCATCTTGGTATCGGTCAGGATCCGAATGCCGGTCAGATCGTAGACTTCCTCGAACGAAATACTCTGCTTCTGCATCTTCTGGTAGATGCCGTAAAGATGCTTGGGCCGTCCGTGCACCTCGCCCGGAAGCGCGGCCTCGTCCAGAGCCTGCTTCACCACCTGGACCACTTCCCGAGTGTACTGCTGGCGGTCTTCGTCCCGCTTGGCCACCTTCTGCACGAGCATTTCGAAGACATCGGGTTTCAGATAGCGGAGGCAGAGATCTTCCAACTCGTTCTTCAGCCATCCAATCCCCAGGCGATTCGCGAGCGGCGCATAAATTTCAAGTGTTTCCTGCGCGATTTCCTGCTGTTTGGTTGTCCGGTGATGCTGGAGGGTCCGCATGTTGTGCAGGCGATCGGCGAGCTTCACGAGAACGACTCGGATGTCGTCCGCCATGGAGAGCACCATTTTGCGGAAATTCTCCGCCTGCTTCTCCTCATAATTCTTGAACGGGATCTTCCCGATCTTGGTCACCCCTTCGACCAAACGCACGATGTCCTTGCCGAACTGGCGTTCCAGTTCCTGATGCGTCGCGAGGGTGTCTTCAAGCGTATCGTGCAGCAGACCGGCGATGATGGCATGCTCGTCGCTCTTCAAGGCGGTGAGAATGCCCGCCACGGCGAGCGGATGATGCAGATAGGGTTCTCCGGACTTGCGCGTCTGGCCTTCGTGTGCCTTGGCCGAGTAGTCGTAGGCCTTGCGAATCAACGCCACGTCCGCATCGGCATAGTAGCTCTGCAGCCGGGCGATCAGCGCGTCGATGTTCGTGATGGTCTCGTTCGGCATGACCTGTCCCCTACGACGGAGGTGTCGGCCGTATATCCCGGATTCGTAGTTGAACCTGCTCCAATCCTCCCCACCGATTGACTTCGGGCACGAAAGCCAGGTCCACTGGTTGATGGGCAGGAATTCCCCTCTCCGCCAGCGATCCCATGCGAAAGCCAATGCTGGAAAACGGAAACGAATGCCCCTGTCTGACCGTCAGTTTCAAATGGTTCTCTCCGACGACTCTCGCGTCCAGCACTTTCAGACTCCGCACGGCGAGAAGCGGCTCCGGATTTCCTTCGCCGAAGGGATTCAGGCCGTCAAGCTCCCGGATCAACTTGAGGGTGACGTCGGCTAATTGTACCTCAGCATCAAGACGCAACGTAGGGATCTGCCTCACCGCCTCATGCCGGCCGGCCAGGCCCTGAAACCGCTCGCGGAACGCCGGCAACCGTGCCTCTTGGATCGTCAGGCCGGCGGCCCCAGGATGGCCGCCGAATCCGTCAAGCAGATCACGGCAGGCGTCCAGCGCATCATAGGCGTCGAACCCCGGCACACTGCGTACGGAGCCCTTGCCGATCCCCTGATCGTTGACCGTCAGAACGACGGCGGGCCGATGGTAGCGTTCGACCAGACGCGCGGCCGCGATGCCGACCACGCCCAGGTGCCACTCCCGAGACCATTCGACAATCGCCGACAGATCCGCAGTGGACGCCAGCCTCGCCGCCAACTCAGCCACCACTCCTTCCTCGATCTGCTGGCGCTCCCGGTTGAGCCCATCGAGGCGTTGTGCCAGAGCGCGCGCCTGTTGCTCAGAATCTGTCGTCAGGAGTTCGACCCCCAGCTTCGCGTGGTCCAAACGTCCGGAGGCATTGAGACGAGGGACGAGCTTAAAGGCCAGCGCTCCGGTATTACAGGGTCGTGTCAGCCCTGCCACCTCCTTGAGCGCGCGGATCCCCGGTCGGGTCCCCTTGTTGATCTGCGCCAGACCGCGCCGCACAAACAAGCGGTTCTCGTCCACCAGCGGAACGACATCCGCCACCGTCGAAAGCGCGACCAGATCGTCCTGGTAAGCCAAGATATCCGGCGCCCCTCGATATTTCATCGAGTGGGCCTGTGAAACTTTGTAGGCCAAGGCGCCCGAACAAAGCGCGGGAAACGGGTACCGGGCATCTCGGCGGTGGGGATTCACAACCCCCAGGGCCGGCGGCATGGCCTGGTCCGTTCGGTGATGGTCCGTCACAATCACATCCATACCCAGCGCGTTCGCGACCGCGATTTCGCGGTGCGAAGTGGTCCCGCAATCGGACGTCACGAGCACCCTCACGCCCTGTGCATGGAGCCGCCGCACCGCGGCCTCATTAAGCCCATAGCCTTCCTCGATTCGATGCGGGATGTAGACGCAGGGCCGAAGCCCGCAGGCCGTGAAGTAGGTCACATAGAGGCTCGTCGCCGACATCCCGTCCACGTCATAGTCGCCGTAGAAACAGACCAGCTCGCGGGCGATACGAGCCTGTTCCAGTCGGTCGATCACCGGTTCCATATCCGGCAGGAGAAACGGGTCGTGCGGAGAGACCGCATCGGCGCCCAGCCATCGAGAAGCTTCGATCTGGTTCGTGATTCCGCGCGCGAGCAGCACCGACGCGGTCACGGGCGAAATGGTCAGGGTCTGCGAAAGCCCTCTCTGACGATCCTGATCGATGGTCGGAAAAATCCAAAGTCGAGAACGCATGGCCACATGAAGAGGAACGGTGCGAGGACGATTGCGTAGGTCGTTGAACGATTGGTGCGCGAGTCTAGCGGTCCAGCCAGCCCATGTCAAATGACTCGGCGGCCGATGCGATCGACGGGTCGGCAAGCAGGCCGCTGGTTTCGAACGACAAGGTCGGAGACTGATGGGCGATGGAGAGACGAGAAGCGCGATCGGGAGTGCGGCAACGTGCGTGACTCGGGTCTCGAGTCACTCACCACCTTTTTGCACGTAGTTTTTCACGAACTCTTCGGCATTCTTTTCGAGCACGTCGTCGATCTCATCGACGAGCTTATCGATGTCTTCTTTCAGCTTCTTCCCGGTCTCCACGACCTTGGGATTGGCTTTGACCTCATCTTTGTCCTTCCCTTGCGGCTCTTTCCTGGTTTCCGGCCTCCGTTCCTGTTTTTCCATGGAGCACCTCCCAGCCACAGCCAGGGACCGGCTCTGTCCCCGTGTTGAATCGTCTACCGGTCACCTTACTCTAGGGAGATTCTGCCCGTCAAGCCGCCGAAGATTCGCGGCCATTACCGTTGCCGATTCTGTCGATTCATTCGATCCGAGTGCTCCAACGCCTCAGACGATCAGCGACACGATCAACAACGCCACGATGTTGATCACCTTGATCATTGGATTGATCGCCGGGCCCGCCGTGTCCTTATAGGGATCGCCGACCGTATCCCCGGTCACGGCTGCCTTGTGGGTTTCCGTGCCTTTCTTGCCCTGCTCCTCAATGTACTTCTTGGCGTTGTCCCAGGCGCCGCCGCCGCTGGTCATCGAAATCGCCACGAAAAGGCCGGTCACGATGCTTCCCACCAGGACGCCCCCCAAAGCCTGCGGCCCCAGGATGACCCCGACCAGGATCGGCGACGCCACCGGAATGAGGCCCGGCACCATCATCTTCTTGATGGCCGCCTGCGTCACAATGTCCACGCAGGTACCATATTCCGGCTTGCCCGTTCCTTCCATGATCCCCTTGATCGTCCGGAACTGACGGCGCACCTCCTCGACCACAAGGCCCGCCGCCTGCCCGACGGCCTTCATACAGAGCGCACCGAAGATGAAGGGCAGCATCCCGCCCAAGAACAGCCCGACCAGCACAGACGGGTTGGAAAGATCGAAGCTGCTGGCCGCATTGCCTTTCTCCACTTCGCGCGCGTATTCGGCGAACAGGACGACGGCCGCCAAGCCGGCCGAGCCGATCGCGTACCCTTTCGTCACGGCTTTGGTCGTATTGCCGACCGCGTCCAGCGGATCGGTGATGTTGCGGACTTCGCTGCCAAGGTGCGCCATCTCGGCAATACCTCCGGCATTGTCCGTAATCGGCCCAAAGGCGTCGATCGCCACCACGATGCCGGCCATCGAGAGCATCGAGACCGCCGCCACAGCGACCCCGTAGAGTCCAGCCAGCTTGAAACTCACGAGAATGGCTCCACCGATCACCACGACCGGCCAAGCCGTCGCCTGCATCCCGACCGCCAATCCGGCGATGATGTTCGTCGCGTGGCCGGTTTCGCTGGCCTTGGCAATGTCCTTCACCGGCGCAAAACTCTTCGAGGTGTAGTAGTCGGTAATGAACACCATGGCAAGGGTCACCACCAGGCCGAGCAACGCCGCGATGTAATAGCTGAAGCCGCTCACGCCACCCACCCCCTCCATGATGGCGTTCGTGATGGGAAAGAAGGCGATAGCCGCAATCCCGCCCGCCACAAAGAGTCCTTTGTATAGGGCCGGCATAATCTCACCGCCAGGGCTGACCTTCACGAACAGGATCCCGATGATCGTTGCAAAGATCGTCACGGCTCCCAGGGCGAGGGGGTAGAGGATCGGCTGCGTCTGCCCTTTGAACAGGGTATAGGCCAACACCATGGCCGCCACCGTCGTGACCGCATAGGTTTCAAACAGGTCGGCCGCCATGCCGGCACAGTCGCCGACGTTGTCGCCCACGTTATCCGCGATCACCGCCGGGTTGCGAGGGTCATCCTCCGGAATGCCCGCCTCGACTTTCCCGACGAGGTCGGCACCCACGTCCGCCGCCTTGGTATAGATGCCGCCGCCGACCCGGGCGAATACCGAGATCAAACTGCCGCCGAATCCCAAGCTGAGCAGGGCGTGGATCGCCTTCTCCTGCCCTGCAAGTGACTGAGCCAGCGTGTAGAAGGCCGTGATCGCTAAGAGCCCGAGCCCGATCAGCAACAATCCTGTCACGGCTCCGCCGCGAAAGGCCACGGTCAAAGCGGCGTTCATCCCCTCATGCGCGGCTTGGGCCGTCCGGACATTTGCACGGACCGCGATGATCATGCCGACGTAGCCCGCAATGGCCGAGGCACCCGCTCCCACCAAGAACCCGATGGCGGTCAACAGTCCGAATTTTTCAGACGCGAACCCCGCCGCCCAGAGGACGACGAAGAGGACCGCCGCCACGATCCCGACAGTGCGATACTGCCGATTCATATAGGCCGCGGCCCCTTCCTGAATGGCCTTGGCAATGTCCTGCATTTTCTGGTTGCCTGCATTCAACTTGAAGACCCACATGGCCAAATAGAGCCCGTAGGCAATACCGGCCGCGGCCGCCGCCAGCGCAAACGTCACAATCGCTGAATCACTCACTGTCCTGTCCTCCTGCCATGGGTGAGACGCTCCGTCTGTTCATGCCGCTCCCTATGCCTCCAGCCCATCGACAGAACGTTGCAACAGGAGTCTGCGAAGGGACAACCACGGATGGAGCGGGTTGGATCTGCGCGGATAACTACGTGAGAAATCGAGCCATTTTATATGGACGGCTTTCGGGGATCAAGCCGAAAGGTGGGGGGCCGAAGGCCCCTCGGAGCCGTGGATTCTGTAAGGATACGCGCAATATCGCTCACGCGTTTTGCGCAGGAATATGCCCACCAGCCATAGGTCCCGTCTGCATTCAGCGCCGCGACCCACCGCTCTGCCGCAGCCCGTTTCACCTCTTCGAGCGGGTCGAATCCCTTGGTTTCCAGAATGAGGTGGCATGGAGACTCGGCGCTCAGTCGAATGATGAAATCCGGCACATAGTCGTGCATCTGGCCGTTGTGCAGGTAGGGAACTGCGAAGCCGAGCCCGGCATTCTTGACGAACGCCAAAACCGCGGGATGCCGGTCGATAAAATAGGCCGACGACTGTTCCCACTGTTTGGTGTCCGCCACGACATAGTTGAGATGGCTTTTCACGACTTCCCGCACGTCGCGACTCGTCCAGAAATCCACCTCAGCCGTCGAGCCCGGACCACGTGTTGCTTCGTAGCGAGGCACTTCCGGCGCTTCCCCTTGAGACGTGTCGGGACGGATCGCCTCCAACAGCCGTTCAACGACCCAGCCGTAGTACGGGGCAAGAAAGAGATCTTTCTTATCGGCTGGGGGTCGCGCTTCTACCTTCTTATCCAGATATAGCTGAATGATGCCGGCGAGTTGCGGAAACAATTTGTGTGTTGGAATCGTGCATTGTTTCTGAGCCACATAGTCCTGCGCCAACGTCTTCGCGAGATCGAAGACCAGTTCCTGCATCCGCCGCTTCGCGCGAAACTCTTCAAGGTTAACTTCATCCACTCGACCAGGCCCGCCGAGTGTGAGTTTACCTTTCGTGGTGACATGAAGACCCTTGACCTCGACCTCTGGCGGGATTCGACCAGGCTCCAACACGAGCGAGGGAACACTTCGCCAATCCACCGACACCTTGTTGCGAATCGCTTGGGTGTAGCCTTCAACGCGAGGAAATCTGATCTCGAATTCCGATTTCGCCGGGATCGCATGGACATGGTACCGCTTCACGCGAGGCTGCGGCTGCCCCTGAGGATTCGCCTTGAACGGGATCACTTCAAACGGCACGCCGAACACCTTCGCGACTTCCTCCGTCAGCTTGCCATCGGCGCCGACTTCATAATTGGCCCTCCGCAATCCTCGCCCGACCACCTGCTCGCAGAGCAGCTGTGACATGAACGGTCTCAGGCCGATGATGTGCGTTACGGTGTTGCAGTCCCAGCCTTCGGTCAGCATGCCCACGCTGACGATGCAACGGACGTCGCGACCAGGCGGATGGTCCGGACGTGTAAGTTTATCGGCCAATTCCTTGAAGCCTTCCGGATAGAGAGGCCGGCCGACCCGATCGGTCGGCCAGGCCGTCTTCCCAACCGTATCGAGTGTGAATCGCATCCAGCGGACTTCGTCGTTCTTCGCCTCGCCGGAATCCGACTCGTGGACCACCTTGGAATCCACTCGGATCGTGTTCTGCCGGCCGCTATTTTTGAACCCTTCGATCTTCACCGGCGGAATCCCGGTCGGCGCCTTGTCTTCCGCCAGCCACTCGTAGAGCACCTTGGCAATCTGCGTATTCTTGCAGACCAAGATAAAAACAGGCGGCCGCGGATCATCGCGATGCGTGGCCCATTCTTCGCGATCCTTCTCCCACAGACCGCCCAGCATCGCGATGGGATGATGCGCGTACTTCAAAATGGCCTCGGGTTTGGGGTTCGCCTTCTTGCCCCCACGCTCAGCCGGAGTGAGTTGAGGAAGAATCCAGTGCCAGATGTTGAAGTAGCCGGGAATGTCACGGCCCGTCGTGTCCCGCACGGCGAGTTGGGGAATTTTCACCAGACCGGACTCGATCGCATCGATCAACCCGAAGTCGCTCACGACCCAGGGAAACGGCCGATTGGTATCCTGGCCGACTCGACCGAGAAAGTAGGGCGTGGCAGACAGATCAAGGCAGAAGTTGATACCACGCAGTTTCTGAATCCGATCCAGGCCGTCGACCCAGACCGTCGCTTCTTTGAAGAAGTCCTCGGCCTCTTCGTCCTCGCCGAAGAGATCGCCTTCCTCCTCGTCGCTGTCTTCACGCACGATGCGATAGGCATGGTGTGCCTCGTCGTTCATGACGAGAATGTTCTGCTTCCCTCCCACTTCGCGCCCAAGAATGCGGTTGGCCAGCGCGGTATCGCTTTCCACATAACGCTTTGATTCCACCGTGACCTTCTTCAGCGTGCCGTCTTTCTCGCGCTCCTCGCCCAGTATGGTCAACAGGCCGGCGGCAACCTGTCGTTCAAGATCTTCGAGCGTGAGGTACCGAGTACCGCGCGCTGTCGTCGTCTTCGATCTGATCGTAATGGTATCCTTCGCGCGGACTTCGACCCCGGCCCTGGTCACTTTCGCCCCGACCCCGCCGGTTTGCATGGCTTGCGGCTCGAAGACATGCCAGTTCGTCACCAGCACTCGTCCTTGCGTCAACGACGGCATCAAGTGAGAGGGAACGAGATCTCGCGTTCTGTACAGACTCGCTTCTCCAGCTTCAGGGTCCAGTTCACGGAGCCGGTTCTTGATCGTCACGTTGGGACAGACGATCAGCACCACATCGGAGAATCTGGCGTCGCTCCGGTCGTTGACCTTGTTAAGAATGCTCCAGGCGGCCAGCATCCCCATCACCGTGGTCTTGCCGGAACCGGTCGCCATCTTGCTCGCATACCGCCGAAATCCGGCAAAGCCGTCTTTCCGCTTGTCTTCGCTGAGTTCCTCTTGAGGAATCTCAATGCCCTGCCGGAAGTCGGTACGGGCCTCGGTCAGAAAAATAATTGTCTCCGCCGCATCGAGCTGGGCGAAAAAGAGCTGCTGTGCCCGTCCATCCCGCCGCCACCAGTGCAGGAGTTCGAGGGTCGTGCGCGTCACGCCGGGATAGCCCTCCAGCCGCCACTTCCTCACCTGCGCGCGAATGCGGTTGACCAGCTTCAGTTCGATCGCCGTGCCGACGACGCGACCGGCTTCGGTGTCCGGCTTGGCTTTCGGATCGCGATAGAAATACATCGCCGGACGGCGACCAGGCCGCCGCTCCGGCAGCGCTCCTTCCACGATATGCCAATATTTGGTGGGTTCGTCGAACGGGGAATTGAGAATGGGTTCCGGGACTTCGTAGCCGCTCATGGTCAAAAAGAGACGGCCTCTTGCTTAGGCAGCATATTTGACCACGCTCAACTCAGCAGCGTCATCCGCCGCATCGAGAATCTGCTCGACGGTCGCCATGACAGCATCCTCGATGGAATATTCCGTGCAGTTTTCACAGAGCAGGACGGGAAGGTTCTTGATCACGACAATCGACTGATCGCTCAGCTTAAACGGCAAGTCCGTCGTCGCCCGGTTCATGGACCCACCGCAGACTCGGCATCTCATAGGTTCTTCCTCCTGGTTCTACAATCCTGTTCCCACTCGCGAGGACTCGGACGATACACAGTCACGATCCGTACATTGTCTCCCGATACATCGGTCGCAATGTGTATGTGCGCAACCCCTTCGTCCGACCGACACAGAACCAAATAGCTCGGCAAATATTTATCATCCGGATACGGCTCGATAATCTCGTAGGTGCCGACCGCTCGCAAAAGCGTCTCGCGGGACAGCGTACGTCCCTTCAACCGCATCTGCACATGATAGGTCCAAAAAATCTTTCTCTCACGGACGCACCGTTGAATAAACGCGAGCGGATTGTCTGGAATGATACGCTCGCTGACCATTTAGAAACCAGGCCTTACTGGGCGCATCATGCCAGTTTCTTCACCACCAGCAATTCGTTGCCCCGGTCGTCGATCACCTTCACGGCGCTGAGAGGAGAGGAAGACTATCCTCTCGAAAGTCTCCGGAGTTCAAACTCCAAGCGAGTGTGTTTCCTATTGGTCTCGCAGCTATCTGGCTCCACGATTAGTATTCGTCATACTTTCTCGAGTTTCCGTAGGCCTTGTCCACGGGATATTTGGTCTCATTCTTTTCAAGCTTTGACCGGACGGCGGAATCTAAGTCTATACCGAGATCATGGATTAGATACGAAAGCACGATCGCAACGTCTGCGACCTCATCTTGGATCCGATCCTTCAACTTGCTCGCGATCATGGTTGCAACTTCCTCGTTGGTCTTCCACTGAAAAACCTCGAGCAATTCCCCCGCTTCTATTGAAAGAGAGATAGCCAGCTCCTTAGGCCTGTGAAACTGTTCCCAGTCTCGCTTCTGCCTAAACGCAAGAAGCTCTGTGAGCAAGTCGTTGCTGATCATCAGCCTCGTCTCCTTGTGACTAGCCGAGATACACGTTCTGATTGTGCCACTTGAGAAACTGGTCTGAAGGTCGATCTCTTGGAGCCGCGGGGATCACGGCCAGTTGTCTGCCGTGCAAGGCATAATAGTCTCGACCGTTCTCATATTCTTCTTTAATTTTCCGACTAACCTCGACGTGCAGTTGCGGAGTGACAGAGATATAGCCAAGGTCGAACAGCTTGTGAAGATCAGATCTCATCAACAAGCCGTTTACTGTCAGATTGGGGCCTGACTTCGAGAATGGCTTGATATGAGCCGCCTCCAGTGCTGGCAGAGTTCGTTCTCCTGTAACCGCACAGCGACGAACATAGGCTTCCGTGACTAGAACTCGAAAGGCACCTTGCCCTAACCTTGCTCTGGTCAAAAATTGAGCTCCATACATTGCTTCATCTTCAGCCACCAATGGTGTTGTGTCCATCCTGACACTCTGCTGCTGAACATGAGTGACCTGAATCCGCTCCTGAATCCTAATCCATACATCTCTCCCGACCTCTTGATCGGTGTCATAAGTCTTACCTTGGACAATGCTTGACGCCCAATCCGAGGGAGCGGGAATCCAGTCTTTCCTCTCAAAGAAAAACGGATTTCCCAGGATGGTGCAACCAATCACCGGATCGTGGGTTTTTGATTTACTAGCTCTGAATCTCTCAATCCGTAAACGTAACTCCTCTAGCGACGCTGCCCCATTTTTCTCTCCAAATGCCTCCCAGGCCAACGAAAGAGGCAGGTTCGAATGCCTGATGAAGAAACCTCCTCCAGCAATGAAATTATAGGGACTGTGGAGTTTGAATAAGAATGGTGAGTCGGTCGGTATCGCTTGAAATGATCCGAATCCGCTTGGACGCCAGAAATTCACCTCTTCCGGCGATCGTGAGGATAGAAATTCAAACCATTTGTTGTCTGTTACGCCGATCCAAAACTTCATGGCTTCAGCACCTGATCCGTGATCGAATGCTGGGGATCGCCGAAGAGGGCGAACATATCCTCTTGCTTGTCGGTCTTGTGCCCGGCCAGCGTTTCGATGATGGCTTTGGTGGAGAGCCGTTCGTGGATGAACAGCGGCAAGGTCGGGACATCGAACGAGAGCCGTTCGGCCTTGCCTGCCCAATTGAGAAACGGCTTACTGAGGGCTTTCAGCTTGCGTAACGTCTCGTCCGCTTCGCGGAGAAGTTTGGCTGACTCACCCTCACCCTCGCCCTCTCCCTTGAAGGGAGAGGGGACAGGTGGGACACTCTCTCCCGCAGAGGGAGAGGAGGCCATCGAGGCTCGCAGATCGGCAATCTTGGTTTCCAGGCTGGCGATCAGTGCCTCACCCTGCTCGCGGGCGGGATTCGTGGCGTCCCAATCGAGCGCGGGCGAGAGCGACGAATCATAGCGGTAGGTCTTCGGCGGTTTCTTCTTTTTGAACTGCGCCTGCGTGCCGACCTCCGGCCGCATGAGGCTCTTGGCGTCGGGGTGCTGATAGGGCGCCGTCGCTTTGTTCTTAACAGCAGGCTTGCGTGGGGAACGTTTCGCCACCGAATCGCTCCAGCTTAGCAGGGTGTTGAAAACGTCCGCCAGCTTTGTTCTCGCATCGCTCAGAGGCTCAACGTACCGAAAAGCGTACGCTTCGCCTCCTCACTCGCTGCGGCCGCGCTGGACGGCCTTTTTGAACACCCTGGGTGGTATTCCGACATCATCCGAGATCGCGTTGCATGGTCCTTTTCGAGAGCGCTCACCATGTTTTTCAACAGCCTGTTAGAGGAAACACGTGTCGGCGGCAAAGTAAAGCAGAACCGGTTCAAAAGGTCCAGCGCTACTGCCGATCCCGGGCTTGCGGAGTGGGGAACCGGATCGAGAGTCCGGTTTGCGCCGATGAAACCGGTTTGTTATAGTCCGCGGATCACGGAGGGAGGACTCGATGGGAATGGCCCCGGAGTATATCGTGGTAGAAGGGCAGGAGTTCAGCAAGGCCAAGCTGACCTTGGACAGCCACGTCTATAAGAACTGCACGCTCGACGATTGCGACATCTACTACTGCGGCGGCGCCTATGAGTTGATCGACACGCGCGTGACCAATTGCCGCCTGATCCTGAATCACCCCGCCAAAGGCATGTACGCGGCTATTCAGATTTTCAAGATGAAGTCCCCCGGTTCGACGATCGTCTCCGATTGACCACGCCTGTCCGTCCCTATCTTACCGCTGCTTCAACCACGGCGACCGTGGTTATTTGTTGATCGGGACGTTCTCGGCATATTTGGTGATGGGAACGGCTTCAAACGCAGGGTCTTGCGCTCCCTTCGGGGATTCCGCCTCAATGCGCTGAAGAAATGTGCTCGGCCCGGCCACAGGGGCGTAGTTGAGCGACAGCTCCACGTCGAAGCTCTTGGTATCTTTCGGGGTCGGGAACTCGAAGGTTTCGACCCGCGTTTCCTCCGGCTTGAGCACGGTATCTTCCGCGACCTTGACCGCTTCGAAATCGAACACCGTGGGCTGGCCCTTGGCATCCAGGTACTTTCTGCCGTACACCCGCCTGTCGCTGTGAACCGTCCGGAGGTTCTTGCCCTTGATCGCCAAGTCCAGCGCCACGCTCGCCCAGCCCGGGTGGGTGGTCGGCAGGCTGTGAGGCACCAGGCTGTGGACCTTGACCGTGACCTTGGTCTTGTCTCCCTGCACCTCGCTCGTCACCTCCAGCTTCGCAGCCTCCTGCCGCAGTTTCCCAACTCGTCCGGGGAAGGTGTGGTTCGCGACCTTCCGCTTGTTCTCTCCGTTGGCGGATTCGCCGAGTTGCTCCGGCATGTGACAGGTCTGGCATTCCTTGCCGGACTTCACCGCCTTGCTGGTCTCCCACGATCCCAACAGGTCGTTGCTCGTCCCCAAGTTGCCCGCGGTCGGCACGGTCACGTGGCAATTCAAGCAGAGGGCCGACTTGCGGAACAGGTCCAGGTCCGCGGATTGGTGAGCCAGGTTCGCAGCCGCGTCCTTATACGGCCCATAGAGCGTCTTGCTGCCGAAATCGTACTTCGGCATCGGGGGATGCGCCGTGCGATCCACCTCTTTAATCAAGTGGCATTGCGCGCAGGCAACCCCATCGATCGAGGGCTCGCCCGATTGCACCTGCTTGATGAAGGATTCGGCGAGTTCCGGATACTCCTTGATGTGCGGCGCATGGCAGCGCAGGCAGAGGGCCTTGTCCTTTCCGCCCGAGAAGGTCAGATATTGATCGATGGCGGCACGAAACGCCGGCGAATGCAGCGAACGGGACATGGGCGAGGTTTCCCATTCTTCATAGACCCGCTCGTGACACCGCTTGCATTTGGCGGCGAGGGGAAAGGCCTTCTCCAACGGCAATTTGGCCTTGGCCGCCTCCTCCGCCCGGCTTGATTCCAGCGCCAGGCCGAGGAGCAGGACCACGAGTCCAACCGCTCCGACGATCACGCCCCGTCTCCACATCGTGTTTGCATTCACAGCAGACCCCCTTCAACCAGCCAGCCGAGGTGCGCGTTCCTGGCAGGACGACGCTACAGGGTTTTCACTCGATAGGTCAGGACCCGCGGCTGAATGTACTCGTCGATGATGGTCCCGGCTCGCTTCCGCTCCTCATCATTCGGCAGCGTTGCCAGGTACTGATCGCGGAGCGCCGGCGAGGGTTCGGGGATGAGTTGATAGCTCAGGACAGCTTCGATGGATGCCGGGACCGCCGCGCCTTGCCAGGTGTGTGAGAACGGGACTTTTCTGGTCGTCCCTCCCTTGATGAAGGGGTCAGGGATCGGCCCCCTGAGAATCTGCTCGTAGGGCAGGCCGAAGCGCTTCTCTTCTGTGGCCAGGACATTCCCTTTCGCATCCTTGACGGTGATCGTCAGCAGGAACTGCTTGAGAACCGGGTCTCCGTCCGGGAAGCTGTGAGGCAGGCTGCCGACCCTGACGAGCGCCGTGCCGACGACGGAGTCGGCTGATTTCGTCGCCTCGATATCGACCCGCGGCATCCATTCCGCTTGCAGGTTTCGGTTCTTGAGCAGCGTCCCCGGAATGACCACCCCGCGAAACCAGTGACGTCCGATCTGCCGCGTGAGCGAACCGCGTTTGGAGGTGGAACTGCCGGTGGAGGGCTCCATATGGCAATCCTGACAGATGGTCCCCTGCAGGATCTCGCCCGGAAGGTCCCGCTTCGTGACGTCCTTCACCTTGTCGAAGTGGCAGGACGCGCAGAAATTGGCGCCGCGATACAAGTCGGACTGTTCGGCCGTATGGACCAGGTTCTCCTCCGGATCACTGTAGGGTCCATAGAGCGTGGCTCCGGGTTTGAGCCTGAAGGTCGGCGGGGATCCGCCATTGGGCTCGATGGCATGGATCAGGTGACAGGAGGCGCATCCGATGCCCTCCACCGTCACCTTTCCGTTCAGCACCTGGTCGGCGATTTTTCCCGCATATTGCGGATAGACGGTCGCGGCCGGCACGTGACAGGAGAGACACTTGGCCTGCTGTTCCGCGGTTGGTTTCGTCTGCATCCACAGGCCGAGGACGGTCTTGAAAACCGGCGACTCCAGCGCGGTCCCGTGGAGCAGCGCCGCGTCCACCCGCCCGAAGGTCTTGAGGTCGGGCGTCTGCTCGCGCATGCCTTTCCATTCTTCGTAATGGCGGTCATGGCACTGCTTGCAATCCTCCGACCGAATGAAGGTCTTCTCGATTTCAGCGACCCATCCTTCCACTCCATCGGAGGATGCCTGGCCGCCCGGCTTGTCCGCACCGGCTCCGGTTGGCTCGTCCGCTTTCTGCGCACCCGCCCCATCGTAGAGTGCAACTGCCGCGACGAGACTCGCGACCAGGCACAGGCTGCCTGCCTTGATCCATCGCCACCTCCGCAACGTCGTCATGCCGCCCTCATGGTCGGATCAATCCTTCAGAATGCGCACGAAATGAAAATTCACGCCCCAGCCCACCGGATCTCCCGGATCGGCGGTCTCGTAGGTGCCGACCGTGAAATTCTCTGTCTTCATGGCCCGCTGGAGCGCACAGCCGAAATCACTCATGGTTTTGATGTCGATCTTGTCGATTTCTTTGACGACCCCGCCGACCTTGATCCCAGCCAGATCCGCAGGGGTGCCGCCGATCACCTCGAACACCACCACCCCTTCGGGCCGCTGCAACTTGAGCTGTTTTTGAATCTCCTCGTCCACGGGCCCGACAGCGATCCCGAACTGTTCGCCCAAGGCGGCCGCTTCCTCTTCCTTCATCTCGCAGCCCTTGATGGAGGCTTGAGCGAAGGCATCGGGTCGGACCCCCAATACCGTCCAGAGCAAGACTCCGGCAACAAAAAAAGCCCGACCGGACGGCAGGGCTTCTTGACTGGCAGCCTTACCAGGAACGCTCGGCACTAGTTCCATCCTTTTCTTCGTCGTCTCGCCCTCTCACTCACTCTCCCGGCAGGCCGCATCAACTCACTCCGTCCGGTCGAACCGGCTCAGACGGTCGGATCGATCGAGAGCAGAAACCAGGGCGCCACGGCCTTCTGACCGTTTCGTTCCTTGTTCTCTCCGTTCCAGACCGCAAACGAGATCGTCTGGACCCGTCCCGGCACCAGCTTGGCTTCGTTTTCCTGATCGGTGGAAACCAGCGGACGCCTCATCACCACGCGCCACACGCCGTCCTTCCAGATCGCCTTGCCTTGAATGCGCCCCTGGCTCTGTTTGCTGGTCAAGGTGCTAAATCCTCCTCCGACCAAATCCTCCACCGAAGAGGCGCGCCGGGGAATCACCTCGAACGTCCGCACGCCGCCTTTCTGTCGCTCGCCGGCCTTGGCCGCCCGACGATCGACGTCGCTCTGCCAATCCGCTTTCCAGTGCCAGATATTGATGTAGTGATCAAGCTGACCCATGCAGAAAAAGGCCGGGGCATCTCCCAGCGGTAAGCCGATCGCCACCCCGTCTCGGAATGTCCCCGGTGTGAGGCGATCATTTTTCGTGTTGTCCTGCCATTCCAGCAGAAAGGCAATATCGCTGCCGTTGTGCACGGACCGAACCGCCAGCGCGCGCGCCGTGGGCTCCGGCCACACGGGCCTGGTTACCACCTGCCCGCTCAGCGGAAGCGTCATGACCGGGATGGCTTCCCAGGCCGCATCATCGGGACTGCTGGGGACCTCGCCCGTGACCAACTTGGCGCGGATGACCATGCCTTCCGAGCCGACCAACGGGACACCCAACCACCCAAGGACTATCGCGCAGAGAAGACACGAGAGGAGGATCGAGGCAGGAACACGGAGCGATCGACGAGATGGAGGTAATGGCACCGGATCTGACCTTTCACGATGGTACGCCCCACACATTCGCTCACAATCGCGTACCAAACTGGTGCGCTGTCATCTGTCTGAGGCCGGTTACCAGAGCCGGACTCGCCGGACCCGATTCTCTCCCCGCTCGCACACATAGAGATGACCATGGCGATCCAATGCCAGGCCGACGGGGGAATTGACCACCGCCTCGGTCGCGACCGGAGCTTCGCCGATCTTGGCCTGAAGCACATCGTCTTTGGCCACGAAGCGGGCCGCGCCGCAGCCGCCCATGTGCTTGTCCTCGTAGCCGCTGTCCCCATTTCCCGCGATCGTGGCGATCATCCCTGTTTGGGCATCGACCTTGCGGACGCGGTGATTCATGGTGTCGGAGATATAGAGATGGCCCTGCTGATCGAACGTGACCGCTTCCGGTGCATGGAGCATGGCCTTGACGGCCGGTTTTCCGTCTCCGTCAAAACCGTAAAAGCACTTGCCGGCCGCCGTCGAGATGGTCCCCGTATGGCGATCGATCTTCCGGACACGGTTGCTGCCCTTGTCCACGACGTAGACATGGCCATCCGGCCCCACCGCGATGCCGACCAGATCGTATAGCCGAGACTCCAGGGCCGGCTTCCCGTCGTCCAGGTACAAGGACAGGTCAACGCCCTCGGCGCACCCGGGGCGTAGCCATTCATCATCACCCGTAAAGTCGATACCGATCGCGTCGCCGGATAGCACGACCAGATTCTTGGCCACCAACGGCTGCTCGCGCTCATCGTCATCGCTCGTCCAGAAACCGGCGATGGTCTCAATGAGCCCGCGTTTCATATCGAACCGCCGCACGCGATGGGCTTGGGTGTCGGCGATGTACATGACGTCGTCTCGGTCGATCGCGATGGCGGCGGGGTAGGTCAAATTGACTTCGAGGGCGGGACCGTCTCCGTTGAAGCCGAACTGCCCGGTGCCGGCCACCGTGGTGATGACGCCGGTTTCCGCATCGATCCTCCGAATCCGATTGCTGCCGCTGTCGCAGACGTACAGATTGTTTTGTGAATCGACAGCCACATCCAGCGGAAGGTACAGACCCGCCTCACCGCAGGGTCCCTCGTCGCCGCTGTAGCAGGTTTCGCCGATCCCGGCAAAGTTGTGCAACGTCCCTTCGCGGAGATTGACCCGGCGGATTCGATCCGACCCGGACTCGGCAATGTAGAGCCACGTCTCGTCACGATCAAGCGTGACATGATGCGGCAGCGGAATACCGGCCTTGACGGCTAATTTGCCGTCGCCCGTGCTCCGCGCCTTACCGTTACCTGCAAACCGCTCGATGCATCCGACCGGCAACTGGACCTGGGTTTCCATGACGAAGGGTTCCTTCTCGCGCGTCGGCTCAACCTGTGACAATCGTTACGCCCGCGGGGCCTGTGGTGCCGGGGTCCCCTGGACCTCCGCCACCGTCGCACCGGCCGGTTGGGCAGGCGCCTGTTGCGGCACTGACGTCGCCTGTGTCTGTTGGGCCGCCGCGATTTGCTGAGCCTCGGCCTCAATGGCCTCCGCCTCATGCACCGACTTCTTGAACCCCTTGATGGCTTTGCCCAACCCTTCGCCGAGCTGCGGCAATTTGCCTGCCCCGAAGATGATGAGCACGATCACCAGGATGAGAATGAGCTCTGTGAATCCCAGACTTCCAAACATGGTCGGGGTACTCCTTCGCTAGGGTGTATCGTTACGGTGCGCTCGCTTCCCGGGCTCGTTTCGAGAACCGCTCCTTCAGACGCTTCCTGGCTTCCTCGGCTTGTTCGAACATCTTACACTTATCATAGACGTTGATCAGATTGTAGTGGGCCAGCGGCTCATCGGGATTGTGCTCGACCGCGCTCTCCATCACCCGGATCGCCAGATCGACTTTGTTGTGCACCAGTGCGACTTCCATGAGCTTGAAGCTTGATTCCAAATGCTTCGGATCGAGCTCGAGTGTCCGCATGTAGCACTGCATCGCCATGTCGATCGTGTTGTAATCCGACACCTGAGGATTGTCGAGCTCGACATACACCCCCGCCAGGTTGTACCAGGCGATCGGGTCTTCCGGCGTGATCTCCACCAACCGCTCGAAATGCTCCTTGGCCTGGAGGAAGTTCTTCCGATCGGCGAACAGCCGCCCGAGGTTGAACAAACTCAACACATCGCCCGAGTACACGGTCAAGGCCTGCTTGAACTGCGCCTCCGCTTCATCCACCATGCCTTTGGTGGCATAGATCGTCCCTAAATTGGAATAGTACATCGCCAGCGACCGGTTCATTTCCGACCGTAGGCCCTCGGCCATATCGATCGCTTTCTTGACTTCGGTCAGGGCGTCATCCAATCGACCTTTGCTGAAATACAACTCCCCCAGCCGGCAGCGGGCCTGAAAGTCTTCCGGCTCCTCCGCCAGCAATTTCTCAAGTTCGGCGATTTCCTCGTCCGGCGAGAGCGGGTGTTCTTCGGACGCCACGCCGGCACCGCCTGACTCTGGAGATGGTGATGTGGTCTGCTGTTCCATAGTGCTCCTGTTCCTCTCTATGAATGACTCCCAACCAACGGGGTCGATGACGGTACAAGCGACTCCTGCGTCGCGGCTTTCGGATCGGCCGTCGCCAACTTCAACCGGTCCAAGCCCAGAAGGATGAGGCCGAGCACCACCATGAGGGTCAAATGTGACAACTGCAAGGCATAGCCAGCGGTAAACATCAATCCGATCCCATAGCCGGCCAACCGACCCATGCGGACGAGTTTAATCACGGTATAGGACCAGCACAACAGACCGACCAGATACAACGCAAACGGCAGGTAGAAGGTATAGCCCATCCCCATTTGGAAAATCCAACTGATCCCTTCCCCGGCTTTCCGCATCCGAAAGGCCGCCTCCGGATCATAAGCGCCGAGCAGGAAATCGATGAAAAAGAGTGCGAGGAAGATGCTGCCGCCCACGACACTGAACCAGAGCACTCGGCGACGCTGCCGGCGATTTCGGCTCCAGAACCCCTCCGCACCGAATGCGACGAAGCTCAACATGCTGGCCAGCACCATCAAGGCTTCCCCCGCCCGGCTGATCTCATGCACGAATGGAACGGGAGTGGCGATCCCCAGGAGGCCATAGGTCGTGGACATGACTTGGAAATAGAGCCAGCCGGAAATTCCAAGGAAAAAGGTCAGTGCGAACATCCGCTGGCTCCACGTCGGATGAGTCCGGAGATAATGGATCACCAGCAGCGCGATCGCCAGAAACGCGATCGCATTGTAGGCCACGGACGCCAGCATGCCCATCTCGACCTGGGCGATCACCAAGACCACGTAGGCCAGCGTCAACAGCAACAGCAGCGCCACAGGCGGCCAGATGATCCGCTCGGACCAGGCGGCGGTGGCGGCGTGGGCGGCGCGCATCAACAGGAGCCCCAACGCGAGGAAGACCAGAAGCGCCACCACGTTCAAGAGGACGAAGCCGACCGAAGCCAGTCCCTTAAAGAGCCATCGCACCGCCTCGTGTTCCTGGGCGACTTTGCTGAAATGCATGCCGAGACGGGACGTGAGCCGATAGAGAATCAGCTCCAAAAGGCCGGCGACCAGGGTGAGCTTGATCGTGTACTCGAACAGCAGCCCCTGCTCGGCGACCCGACCGATCGTCCTCTCGGCGGCCATCGGGGTCGTCATGAATTCACCCTCGCTCCGCACCCGCTATGGCGCCGACGGCACGGTCGCCTTGGCCCGAGCGATATATAACAGGCCGTCGGCCATGGAATAGTTAAATGGCAGCTCGCACACCACCTCGCTGATCTTCTCGTAGACGTGTTGATAGACTCGCTCCGCCTCATCCGGAGTCATGCCTTCCTGGACTTCGTAAAAATATCCGAGACTGAGATCCTCCGAGGATGGCCGCATGATCCGCCGGATGCCGTACCCGCCCGGATCACTCATGATCGGGGCTTCCTTTTCCAGATCGAACAGACAGGGTTGACAGGAAAACCCGTAGGAGTCATGAAGTCTGGAATTCTGCACGACGAAGTTCATGGTCTCCAGGGCTTCTTCCTCCTTTTCCGTCGGGAAGCCCACGATCACATAACAATGCACGGCGATGCCCAGGTCGATGCAATCGTTCGTGATCCGCCGCACGCTGTCCTGTTTGATCCCCTTCTTCATGAAATCCATCATGCGCTGGTTGAACGTCTCCAGCCCGAAGACGATCTTGAGACAGCCCGCGTCCCGCATCTGTTCCAGCAACTCGCGGCTGAGATTCTTTTCGAAGCGCATTTCGGCCGTCCACTGAAGGTTCAAGCGGCGCTCGTTCAACATTTGGCAGAGCCGTTTGGTTGGGGACAGGGCCAGGCATTCGTCGGTAAAAAAGAAATACGGCGTGTCGTATTTTTCCTGCATCATCGCCAGTTCGTCCACCGTCTTGGCCGGATCCTTTTGCCGGAAGTTCTGATGGTCGAGCGTCAAGGCGCAAAACGCGCAATCCTTGTAATAACAGCCGCGCGAGAACTGCACCGGCAAGACGGTTTCCGGAGCCAGATAGAGATCCAGCGGGAAGCCGTCATAGTCCGGGGCCGGAAGCTGCCCGATATTTTCGGAATAAAACGGTTGATTGACCGTGATCTTGCCGTGCTGGCGATAAATCAGGTTGGGGACCTTGCTGTAATCCCGCTTTCCGCTGAGCTGATTCACCAGCTCCAGGAGCGCGGTCTCACCCTCGAACACGATGAAATCGTCCGTCAGGTCAAACAGGCTTGGGCAGCGCCTGAGATTGTCCACCAAACGCGTAAAAATGCTGCCACCGATCGTCACATGAAGGTCAGGAGCGGTTTCCTTGATCAACCGGCAGAGGGTCAGGCCGGGAACGATCTGGGAGGTGGCGGTAATCGAGACACCGACCAGGTCCGGTGATTCGGCCAGAATGGAGGGAAGAAACCGCTGCCGGAAGAAATCGATATAGGGATTCTGGGCCTCATCGCGAATGACTTTCATCAAGTCTTTGGATGAGTAGAGGGAATAACTGTTGAATTGATTGTCCACCACCGTCAACCGAGTTGGAAAGTAGAGAGTCGAGATCAGCTCCAACCACTTGTCGACGAGAAAAAGGCTCTCTCGGTACCGTTCCAGATCGTAAAATCCCTCCCCACGCAATGTCTCTTTGGCCGTTTCAATTCGATCGATCAGGTACGGAAACCGATCCAACGACTCCACCACACGAGCATAGTGCTCGGCGCTGCCCGGACCCGACTCCCCCTGCGCCTGCCGCTCCAGATGCTTGGCCTTGTCATTCAAACGCTCGTACACCTCGACACCGTAATCGCGCGTGAGCAGCCAATCGAGCAATTCGATACCGATGTCCCGCTGTCCCACCTGCTGCACCCCGTGATGCCGCAAAAATCCGGTCAAGGACGGCAGGCTGAGGTACGGTTGGGAGGGATGCCAGGTTGGAGGAAAAACCAGAGATATCTTCATGTGCCTCAATTGATCACGTTTGGACCCAAGGCCCCTGAATTGTGGAAGAATCTCGAATTTTTATACACCCCGCCTTCACGCAATTGCAACCCTGGTGGAGCACCGCCCCCAGAGTCAGCCTTCCGACTCAGCCGGAGCCCTGCGCCGCCAGATTCCTCGGCGTCGAATCTCCTCGCCTAAAAAGGAAAAGCCCCGACAGGTCTTTCAACCCTCGGGGCCTTTCTCGACTCATGGAACGACCGATGTCGCTAGCGTGGACTTCGACCGCTCCGTTACCTAGCCTTCCTCACTGAAGCTTGAGGGTATACCAGGTGGAAATACCCTTCATGCCGTTACGTTCAACGTTGCTGCCGTCCCAGGCCGCAAACGCGATCGGCACAGAGGCGCCCGCCTTGAACTGCACATCGTTCGGGTCGCCGTTTTCCATGGTCCGCTTGATGACCACGCGCCAGGTCGGACCGGTGAATCCACCGCCCTTGACGGAACCAGCCGGTTCCCACACGCCGTTACCGATCACATCCTGATGGGCCTGCGTCGTCAGGGTGCTGAAGCCGTTGGCATTGAGGTCCTCAACCGAACTCACCCGAAGGGTCGGATCGGACATGATGTTGCCCGACCAAATGCCAGGGTTGAACGGACCTAGGCTTCGGCCGATCCGATCCGGATAGGTCACACCGCCAGCCGGCTCTTCAAAGTAGTAATCCCAGAAAATCCCAGGATACTGGTCGTCCACATCCCAGAGACCGGCACTGTCCTTTCCAATGTCCTTCTGCCACTCGGCGTTCCACCGCCAGATGTTCACGGTTCCGCCGGATTGCCCCATACACTGAAATGGAGGCGCACCGGACGTATTCACCGGGAACTGGAGGGCCGCCTGATCACGGAAGTCCTGTGGTCCGATCGTCGTATCGTTCTTCGTCTGATCGTTCCACTCCACCCGGAAACCGATATCCTTCCCGTTCGACACGGCCTTGACGAAGACCGTCTTGACGGCGAAGTTCGGGTGCATCGGCGTCGTAATGGTTTGCCCGCTGAGCGGGATCATCACGCCCGGCACCCCTTCCCACTGAGGATTCGCTCCATCCATCGGGATGGGCCCCTTGATCGCCTTGACCGGAATTGTCACCGGTTGGCTGACCGCCAGAGGGATCTGCCCGATCGTCAACATGACGCCGACGACCAGAGCAGAGACGAGAATGCCAAACACTAGGCTTTTGCTGCGTGTCTGCACGAGCCTCATGAATATGCCCTCCTCTCGATAAGTAGGATTAAGAACTCAAAAACCGTTCACCCAAACTCCGCAATAAGTGCAAGGAACGCCCCACATGAAAAAGCACGACGGCGATCGTGAGTCTTACGCCGTCCCAAACGGCCCCTTCTCCTCCTTTTCCTCTTGCTTGTCCATAAAGGACTGCGCCCCGACCTCGCTCAAGAGCATGCTCAACTCGTTACCACGATCCTGAGCCCCGCATTCATAGGACTGCCCCTCCGGGGCATTGAAGGTGGCGGGACGATAGTCGGTCTCAGAATAGGGTTGCGGACTGACTCCGAGATACAGGGATTCGAGATCCATCCAGGCCCCGCAGATATCGGCAATAAACCGGAAGAGGCCCGAGTCTGACTTCTTGGAGAGCATTCGGGAAAAGAGGGGAACCCATCGCCCAATATGATTCTTGACGAACTTCTTTTGCGCATCCACCACGATTTGCGTTTTCTCAGGCCCGTCATGGCACAGTGCGTACGATTCCTTGTAGGCGAGAAAATGCATGAACTCGAGCTCGACGCTCAGGTGGTCGAGACGCTCATGGATATCCTTGGACAGCTCCACTCCGAATGCCTTGTAGAATCCAGCGATGTCCCCCATCACGTGCGATTGGGCAAACACGTGGTCGTTGCCGAACAACGTCTCGTAAGGAGGACAATCCAGCGTGATCACATTACTAAAGACCCGGCGGTGCTCAGCTTGCAAATCCTCCAATTTCCAATTGGAACATTCTGCTGCCACCCACCGTTCGACATCGTCGAGGAGTTGACTGATGGTCTGCAACCGTTGGGCGGCCCGCTCTCCACCCGCTCCGGCGAGAGCCTTATCAAGCCCTTGGATCGCTGCACGCCCGTCCTCGACGAATTCCCCGGACTGGAGATAGTCAAGAAATTCATCATCCTCGGGGAACAACAGACCCCACGAGATCAACAAATAGATTTTGCTCCGATTGAGAGCTCGCTCGACTGCAGGAGAATCCTTCGCTGCTGCTGTGGCGGGAACGACCGCGGCGGAACCGCTGGTGGCACTCTGTTTCCCAGTCATTCTTTTTCACCCCCTCGGCTTCACACTCGATGGAAACGTGTTTGAGTCTGTCGATAATCTACATCGAGCGCACAAACCTGTGGCCAGGCTGGCGTATCATAGGTAAAGGTTAAAACTGTGTCAAGCAAGAACCATAGGACGCCTCCTCCCTTTCAAAAATTCCTGGCGCCTCCCCGGCACCGTGAAATCCAGCTTGACTTCTTCTGAGTTTTCCTTCTGGTCCATCCGGCCGCTCACGGAGGCCTTCAGGAGTGCCGCCCGGTCCGCCCGCACTAGGCGGCAGAGACCCGAGGCGGATAGACCTTGATGGCCAACGCATCATTGACAGATTTGCAAATATGCTCGCAGATTCCGCAGCCTACACACCGGTCATCAAGCACCTGCAGTCGCATTGTTCCGAAGTTCATCTCCAATGCATGCATCGGGCATTGCGACACACAGGCATGACAGCCCTGACCGGCCGTACAGACTCGATGGGACACCGTAGCCAGCCCCATCCGGACCTCCGCACGATCGACCACAGGGAGCAGGGCGTCGGTCGCGCAGGATTGGATGCAGGGGGTATCCTCGCAGAGATAGCACGGCACCTGATCGGGATAGACGACAGGAGTACCGTCTCCGGCATGGAAGCTGATACTGTCGTGGGGGCAGGCTTTGGCGCAATCCTGGCAGCGCGTGCATCGTTCCACAAAGAGCGCGTCCTCTACGGCTCCGGGCGGGCGAAGAAAATCCGGCCGAGCCGGGGCGGGGGCCACTACAGGCTGCGGCTTAGCATCGCGCTGCTGCTGAAACTCGTACGCCGCCCGAGCAATCGAGACGACCGAGTCCTTGAAAAATTGTCGGCGTCCGTATTCGTCTTTGGTGGTCATGACGCTTGCCGCGCCCCTTCGCCTACATCACGCCGTCGGCACGAAGCTTGTACACCTCGACGCACCGGTCACAGGCACCGTATTGCACATCCCAGCCGGGATGGTTCTCGCGAATGAAATCCAGTACGTAGTTTTCGACTTTCGCATCGAGGTCCTCAACCCACGAATAGGTCGGAAACCGACAGAGCGGACAAGGGAACCCCGGCATGAGCATGACCTTGTTCTGGGTCTCCGGGACTTCCCCACCTTCCACATCGATCGCTCGATCCATCACCCGAAGCGTATCGGTGGCCATTTCCACGAGTTCGGAATGGTTAAACGTATCGGTCTGCCAGAGCCCTTCAAACACCGACTTCAATTGGGGCGGGGGGATCTTTCGATACCAGGACCGGAATTCCTTGAACCGATCCTGCTTGGTCAGCATCATTTCCTTGCCGGCCCGATCGAGTCGGCTGTCCACATAGAGCGACCAGAGCACCCGGTAGCGCTGGAGGATCAAGGTTTCCTCTCCCGGATTCTGGCCGACTTTGGTGTCGGGATCGTAACCGAACTCCGGTTCCAGCATGTCCGCAATGTGCATCAGCTCATGACGGCAATACCGTGACAGCGCGGGATCGTAGAACCGTCTCGGAATCAGCTTGATGCCGACCCCCTTCAATCCCTTTTGCTCAAATTGCTTGGCCAGGTCCTGCTCGACCGCACCCCACTTGCGAAGAATATCGACGCCCTCTTCCGCCTCCTTCAACACCCCCTTCACCAGCACGATGCCGACGCGCTCTTTCAGGATCGGGTACTCGTCGAACGCCGAGTTGATGATGTCGGAAAATCCCCAGGTGCCGAAGAGGTACTGGTAGAGCTTCTTGAATTCCGGTTCCCGGTCTTCCAGCGTGTACTTTTCATATATGGGGTCCGCCAACTCATGGAACTCTTTATAATAGGTGGGGTCCCCCTCTCGTTCTGTTTTTTCGATGAAGGAGTCAATGACTTCTTGCAGCAACGCCGGTTGGAATCGGATATCCATTCGTCCCTCTTTCTAGTAGAGCCCACACGCGGCGGGAGAACGACTCATCGCGCGCTGGCTGCGCAGAACCGCTGCTCGCCGGCTTGACTTGGCTTTCAACCATTCCCTATGATTTGAGCTTCTGCGATTATACCGATCGGTTTTCGTCCAATGCAAACCGGTCCGGGGTCTGGACGGGCTACCACGCATGTTCCAGACGACCAACCGACAACAAGGATGACGGCATGAGCGAGCACACGAGCCACACCCCGACCGTTCCTTCCCCGTCCATGACCACAACGGAGCCGCCGTCCCCGCCAAAGGAACCGATCAATCTATTGGACTATTGGAAGGCCGGATGCCGAGAAGTCCGCACCTTCCGCGGACATACCCATGGCATCTGGTCCGTCGCCTACTCGCCGGACGCGCAAACCCTGGCCAGCGGAGGCGTCGACCGCCTCGTCAGAATCTGGGATATCGAAACCGGGCGTCTTCTGCGCTCCCTGCGCGGGCACACACAGGATATCCGCGTAGCACTGTTCACGCCGGATGGCCAAGCGCTCGCAACCGGGAGCGACGACCGCACCATCCGCCTGTGGAATCCCCAGACCGGCGAACCCAGGAAGCTGCTTTTCACCCGCTACGATCACAATGTCGTCAGCCTCTCGATTTCTCCCGACGGCCTGATGATGGCTCGCGGCGCCTATAACAAGGACATCAAGATCTGGGAGGTCACTACGGGCACCGAGTTGATGACCCTCCTCGGGAAGGACCAGTACGACAACCACTGGTCGGTCTGCGTCGCCTTCTCCCCCGACGGCATCCACATGGCCAGCGGCAACGACATCGGCAAAATCAAATTGTGGGAGGTGTTGCCGAGCGGGGAAGAAAAACTCACGATCGCCGGCCATTGGAAAGACGACGAAGAGGATACGACCGAGACTCGTGGGTACTTCGTGATCGACGAGGGGAGCTTCCAGAAGCCGATGGATTACTGGATCGGCGCGTTGATCTTCACGCCGGACGGAAAATACTTGATCTCCGGCAGCCGCGACACCACCATCAAATTCTTCGAGATGCCCACGCTCCAAGAAGTTCGCATGTTGAAGGGCCATGCGGCCTGGGTCCGCGCGTTGGCCATCTCGCCGGACGGCCGAATCTTGGTTAGCGCCAGCGACGATAACACGATCAAGATGTGGGATCTCGCCACTGGGCGTCCGGTACGGACCTTGACCGGTCACACCGGCCCCATCCGCAGTATCGCCTTCTCGCCGGACGGCCGCCGGCTGGCCAGCGGGTCCTGGGACCGTACCGTGAAGTTGTGGGAGGGTGGGACCGAGACCGAGAGCTGACGATCAGTCTTCCTCCGGTTCCGTCGCACCGACCGCGATCCCATAGCGTTTGCACTTCTCCCAAAGCCCCTTTCGGGAGAGGCCCAGAATCTTCGCCGCCATCGTCTTGCTGCCTTCGGTCTGAGTCAGCACCGAGAGGATGTATTCGCGCTCGAACCGTTCTCGCGCCGTCGCTAACGATTCGTTCGCATCTTTCCGCTCGGTCCGCCCGACGAGCCCCTCGCTGCAGAATCCGCAGGTGTCCTGGGGAACCCCGCCAAGGAACGGACACGTCGGATAGCCGCATAGGTCCCAGGGCTGAATCTCCTCGCGTTCCCGTCCGAGCGCGACGGCCCGCTCGATCATATTTTCCAACTCGCGCACATTGCCTGGGAAAGAATACCGCAACAGAAGTTCCTCCGCCGGGGACGACAGACCTTTGATCACCTTCTTGACGTGCTCCGAACGGTTGCTCAGGACATGTTCCGCCAGCATCAGCACATCTTCCCTCCGCTCTCGCAGCGGCGGCAACATGATCGGCACGACGTTCAGCCGATAATACAGGTCTTCTCGAAACCGTCCCTGCATCACTTCCTTTTTCAAGTCCTTCTGGGTCGCACAAATCAACCGCACATCGACCTCGATGGTCTGATTGCCTCCGACCCGCTCAAACTGGCGTTCTTGCAACACCCGCAGTAACTTGACCTGGACGACCAGGGAAATCTCTCCGATTTCATCCAGAAACAGCGTGCCCCGGTGGGCCAACTCGAATCGACCCTTCCGCTGGCGCAAGGCTCCCGTAAACGCACCCTTCTCGTGTCCGAACAACTCGGCTTCCAGCAGCGTTTCAGGAAGGGCCGCGCAACTCACCTTGATGAACGCCTGATCTTTACGAGGACTGTGATGGTGGATTGCATTGGCGACCAATTCCTTGCCGGTGCCACTCTCGCCGACCACGAGGACCGTGGAATCCGTCCCGGCCACGAGCTTGACCTTCTCCAACAACGCCCGCATCCGCTCGTTGCGTCCCAGAATGCCCTGAAAGTTGAACTTGCCTTCCAATTGCTGGCGCAACTGCTGATTCTCCCGTTTCAGGGCTTGGACCTTGGACAGACGTTCCACCACCAACAGCAGCTCGTCCATCTGAAACGGTTTGGTGATATAGTCGTAGGCCCCGGCCTTCATGGCGTTCACCGCTGTCTCGACCGATCCATGCGCCGTAATCATGATCGCTTCGGTCCGTCGGGTCGGTTCCTTGCAGAGCTGCATCAGGCCGAGACCGTCAATGCCCGGCAATTGGAGGTCCGTGATGAGGATGTCGAACTGGCCTGTGAGCAACAGGTCTTTGCCCTCATGTCCGGTCGCCGCAGCCTGGACGTCGTAACCGACGGCCTTGAGAGCGTCGAGCATCGACAGCCTCATCAGGGGCTCATCGTCAACAAGGAGAATCGAGGTCGGACTCATCGCGCTTTCTCGATGGGATAGGCGTCACGCACGACAGGCAGACAGAGGGTAAACGTCGAGCCCCGACCAACCTCGCTGTCCACCAACAGCCGGCCGCCGTGGCGCTCGACAATCCCAAGGCTCACGGACAATCCCAATCCGGTCCCCTCTCCGGTCGCCTTCGTCGTAAAGAATGGATCAAAAATGCGAGGGAGGATATGCGGTGGAATACCGCAACCCGAATCCTGGACTTGAACCTGGCAGACGCCTTCGATCACGCGTGTGCTGATCGAGACCTTGCCTCCACCCCGCAGTGCCTGTACGGCATTCAGCACCAGGTTCATGAGGACTTGTTCGATCATGTGACGATCGATCATTAAGGCCGGCAGGTCCCGACCGAACTGCGTATCGAGTGCAATCTGGTTGGCGACGAAAATATGATTCGTCAGCACCAGAACCCGATCGACCACGCTGTTGATGTCCGTCGGCGCCAACTCCGGTTCGTGTTGTTGTGAGAAGTCCAACAATTGCCGGACGATCTTCTGGACTCGTCGCAGGCCGTCTTCGATCGCGGAAAGATACTCCTCTTGCCGAGCCGGGGGCAGCGTACCCTTGCGGAAGTTGTAGAGGCAATTGAGGATGCCGCCCAACGGGTTGTTGATCTCATGCGCCACACCCGCCGCCAGCTTGCCGACCGACGCCAGCTTTTCCGAGTTTCTCACGTATTGCTCGAACCGCTTCATATCCGTCATGTCGCGCGCGATGCCCAACACGCCGGTGACGCGGCCGTCGGAATCACAGAGCGGCGAGACACTGACCATGACCGAGCGCGGCTCCCCGGACTTGCTGACGACCTCGACCTCATACACTTGCTTCGCGCCGATATCCAAGGTGTTCTTGAGTCGCCGACCGCGGTGCCGCTTGGAGAGCAGCGAGAGATAGGGCCTCCCGATGAGGTCGCCCTTGCGGTATCCCCAGGACTCGACCTGTCCGTTTACGTAAGTGAAGCGCTGGTCCACGTCCAACGTGTAAATGACGTCGTTCGCATTTTCGAGCAGGTTTTCGAGATAGTGTTTGGTCTCCTCGATCTCACGCGTCCGCTCCCCGACCTTCGCTTCCAGCTCATCGCGGTGGCTTTGCAACTCCTGCTCCAGGCGCTTCCGCTCCGTAATGTCCCGGACCTGAACCATCACGGTGGGGAGTTCTCCGGTTTCCACGCGAATGAGGTCGATTTCGGCGTGTCGCTCGTCTCCCTCGGAGGTGAGCACCACCATTTCTTGCGTCGGCACACGACGTTGCCCTTGCACCAGCGTCCCGATCATGCACACCAGATCCTCATGATACCGGACCGGGACAACGTCCAGGATCCGGCGTCCCACCATCTCCTGTTCGCGGTAGCCCAACGCTTGCTCCTCCCGCTTGTTGAGCGCCACCACGATGCCGTTGTGGTCTACCATGAAGACGGAATCCGCCACGAAATCGAACAGGGCCTTGTACCGCGCTTGCGACGATGACAATTCGTGGGTCCGCTCAGCCACGTCCTGCTCAAGCTGCAAGGTATAGCGTTGCAGCTTCTGCTCCAGGAGCTTGCGTTCGGACACATCGCGCACGAACGCCCGCGAATAGACGAGGCCGCGGCTTTCGGGGTCGAACAGCGCGGTCGTGTGAATCTCTACGTCGATGGGCTGCCCCGTCTTCGTGAGGAACACCGTTTCGATGCGACTGTGTCCCTTGGCGAGGAGCTGCTCCAGGTAGGCGAGAATTTCAGCCTCCCGGCCTTTGGGGACCACCTGCCATAACCGCATCGTCAGCATTTCGTCCAGGCTATAGCCCAGCTTTTCCAGCTCGGTCTTGTTGACGTGCACGAACTGGCCGGTGCGGTCGAGCTGGTGAATCATTTCCGGGGAGTTTTCGATCAGGTCGCGATAGCGTTCCTGCAGTCCGCGCATGTCGGACATGGTCTGTTGCAGGCGGCCGAACGAATCCTTCAGATTGGCAGCCATATGGTTGAACGCCAGTGCCAATTCTTCGATCTCATCCCCGGTCTTGAGCTCGAGGCGATGGTCGAGTTCCCCGCTACCGAGGCGCTGGGCTCCTTCCCTCAGGGTGCGAATCGGCTTCACGATGCGCCGCGCCACAGCGACTCCCGTCCCCCACAGCACGGCAAATACGACGAGTCCGTACACCGTCACCTTCAGCAGCAGGCGGCTCAACGAGGCATACGTTTCCTCCGGGCTCTGTCGAACGAAGGTGATCCACCGCCGCCCACCGAGGCTACCGGGCATCAAGTCCTCACCCAGCCGAACCGGCGCAAACCCCACGATCCCTTGCCGTCCACCGTGCGTGTCGTTTTCAACTTCCGCCCACCCGCCATGGACCGTTGCCAGGGCAGCCACCACATCTGGCCCAACGCTATGTTCTTCCAATGCCAGCACCGGGCACATCAGCACGGCACCATCCGTGCCCAACAGCATGGCATGGCCGGTCTGCCCGACCACGACCTCGGAAATGGCATGGAACAGGGCATCGCGGCGCAATAGCACGGTCACGGCTCCAATCAGCGCCTTGCGCTGATCGTCGATGATCGGCACCGACACACTCAGCACGTGGGTGCCGTAGGAGGGGTCGAAATAGAGGTCGCTGACATAGACGCGCCCGCCCTCGTCCTTTCTCAGACCTTGCCACCAGGGCGCTGTGCCATAATCATACTCGACCTGGGGAATGGAACTCACCACCAGCGCGCCGCGCTCATCCGTGACGAGGATGCCGACGTAATCCGACTTGCGGACGTCGTGCCACCGGATCAGATAGTTGGTCACGATCCGGTTGATGAAGAGCGGGAACTCGTTGCCTCTGGCCCGGTTCTTCCATCGCTGTTGCCAATCCTTGATGAAAGCGCGAATCTGCTCCTCGCTCTTGCCTTCATAACTGCGATTGGCTTCAGAGACCGCCGTGCGCAGAAACGGCACCACCGCCAACTGCTGCGCCTCGTTGATGCCGCGGGTGACCTGCATTTCGACTCGTTGGGCCGCATCCAAGGCAATTTCCTTGAAGTTGACCCCGATCACCTCACGCAGGGCTCGGCGTTGTTCGAAATAGGTCAGGACCAGAGAAAGCGAGAGGGGCAACAGGCCGACCATCACAATGGCCGTGATAATCCTGCGCTGCAAACTATGCGACCGGCTCCAGACTGCCATGACGCGACCCCTTGCTGGACGACCGGCGACCCTCCGCGTATCGTCAGCCCGGCGCGACGTTAGAGCGTCTCTTTCATGCCGCCTCGTCGCGCTGCATCCGTTGCATGCCGAAGCGCAACGAATACCCGGAAGTCGCCGCGCGCTGGCTCCATGGCAGGTTCGCTCCGTTGCATGAAGCGACCTGCAACGGGTGTCCCGGTAATGAGTGCCCTCGCGGGGAGTCCCGAGGACAGACGCCCTTCACCAGGTCCGCGCATGGTGCCTGGGCTCGTTCGAACCGGGACAGGCAACGCCGTGGACGACGGGATCACTCCTCCGGCAGCACGTTGCGGCCGCAGGGGCAAGCCCACCGGCCAGCCTACCGTTCAGCAACATTCCAGGTTGTCGCAGCAGCGAATCCACGATTGCAGCCGAAGCGCTCGTGAGTGATGCGCGTTAGGTCCGTCTGGCCAATTGAGTCTCGCCGCCCGGCCAGGCCAGCAACAACGAACTGGCCACAAACACCGATGAATAAGTGCCGATCACGACGCCTCCGAGGAGGGCCAACGAAAAATCATGGAGGACCTCCCCTCCGGCAAACGTCAGGGGAAGCAAAACCAGGATGACAGTCAGGCTGGTCACGATGGTTCGGCTGAGCACCTGATTCATCGCTCCGTTGATCACCTGCGGCATCGGTTCACGACGACGTTGACGGAGGTTCTCTCGAATGCGATCGAACACCACCACGGTATCGGTGAGCGAATACCCGGCCAAGGTCAGTAACGCCGTGATGACGAGTAACGTGATCTCCTTGTCGAGCAGGTAAAAAATTCCCAACACCGCCAAGACATCATGAAACGTGGCGAGAGCGGCAGCCACCCCGAAGACCCACTGAAATCGAGCGGCGATATACGCGACGATGCCCATAAAGGAGATCAACACGGCGATCATCGCATCCTGCTGCAATTTTTTCCCGATCGTCGGCCCGATCTCCGTGGTCGATTCCACGACAAACTTGTTATCGGGAAACTCCTTGCTGAACACGGCCATGATGCGCTCCGCGACCTTCTCTTCGATAGTCGTGGACGCCTTCACGCGGATCAGCAGCTTGTTCTCGGCGACAAACTCCTGCAACTCAGCCTCTCCGAGACCGTTGACCTCCAACGTGCGACGCGCCGCCTCGATAGTCATCGCCTTTTCGAATTTTAGCTGCACGGCCGTCCCGCCCGCAAAGTCGATCCCCAGATTGGCCTGTCCCCGGGCGATTTGAATCAACGCGATCAACCCAAGAAGCGCCAGGATGCCGGAACATGTAAAGGCGATGCGGCGCTTTCCCATGAAATCTACATTGGTTTTTCCCAGAATCTCAAACATGCGACTCCTTTGTCCTTCTCTTGCTGACTCGACGCTTAGATGCTGAGGTGCTCGACTTTCGACCGGCGGTTCATCAAATCGAAGACGACTTTGGTACCCACCAAGGCCGTGAACAAATTGATGATGATGCCGATGCAGAGGGTGACGGCAAATCCTTTGATGGGGCCGGTCCCGAACAGGAACAGGGCAAACCCCGTGATGAGGGTCGTGACGTGCGAATCGATGATCGTCAGCAATGCCTTGTCATAGCCTCCGTCCACCGCCAACCGAATGGGCTTGCCCAAGCGGAGTTCCTCTCTGATCCGCTCGAAAATCAGCACGTTCGAATCGACGCCCATGCCGATGGTCAGAATGATACCGGCAATGCCCGGGAGCGTCAGCGTCGCATTCAACGCCGCCAGCGCGCCGATGAGGCATATCAGGTTCAAGGCCAGAGCAAAATCCGCGATCACCCCGGAGAGACGATAGTACGTGGCCATGAAGACGATCACGAGAATTCCGGCGAAAATCGTGGACTTGACCCCCTTCTCGATCGAGTCCTGTCCGAGCGACGGCCCCACCGTCAGATCTTGAATGATCTTCAGGGGAGCCGGCAGGGCGCCGGCCCGAAGCACGATCGCCAGATCGTTGGCCTCCTGGGTCGTGAAGGTCCCGCTGATCTGTGCGCGCCCGCCGCTGATCCTCTCCTGAATCACCGGCGCCGAATAAATGGTGTTGTCCAGGACGATGGCCATACGCTTTTTGACGTTTTCGGCGGTGATCCGTTCGAATTCTCGCGCCCCTTTGGTATCAAACGTGACGGATACGTAGGGATCGTTGAACTGGCCGATCGACACCCGCGCATCGCTCAACACGTCGCCCGTCAACATCACCCGCTTCCTGACCAGGTAGGGGATGCGATATTCTCGGCCCTGGTCCTTGTCGATAACCCGTTCAAACAGCACTTCATCGCCATCCGGCAGCTTGTCCTTGATCTTGGCCAGCACCTCCTCCTCTTTGCCCTTATCCACGCGTGCCGGCAGATCGAGCGCCATCTTGCTGCCGTCATCCAGCATCTTGAACTCGAGGATGGCCGTCTCCTTAATCAGGTCCTTGGCCCGTTTGGGGTCTTCGATGCCGGGCAACTGCACGACCAACTGTTTGAGTCCTTGACGTTGAATCAAGGGCTCCGCCACTCCGAACTGATCCACCCGATTGCGGATCGTCTCCAGCGCCTGATTGACGGCTGTTTCCTTAATGCGTTTGATCTCCGCCTCGCGCAGCTCCCAGACCAGGCTGTTTCCGCCGCCTTTTCCTTCCACTTCAAAAAAGCTCGGAAACTCATCGATCACCTTTTGGATCTGACTCTTTCCCTCCGCGTTCTGCGCCGTGATCGCGATCTGCATAGGACCGGTCCGCGAGATCGAATCCGCCGCGAGCTTCTTGTCCGCCAACGCGTCTTGAAGCGAGGTCATGGCTCGATCAACGGCGATTTCAACCGCGCGATCTTCCTCGACTTCCAAGACCAGGTGAATACCGCCTTGCAGATCCAACCCCAGTGAGATGCCTTTGCTGGGCAACACTTTCTTCAGCCAATCGGGCAATTCACGATAGACCGCCGGATAGGACGGCAGGAAACAGATGACCGACACGACCACCACGACCAACAACAACATCAACCGACCACCGACTTTTTTCATGCTCGCTCCACAGGCTTCAGATCCATCAACGTCTCAGGATCTACTCATCCTCTTCGGTTCGCACCCTCGCAATGTGCTCCCGCTGCATCTTAATCTTGGTGTTATCCGCAATTTGCAACGTGACGGTGTGCTTGCCGATGTTTGTAATCGTCCCCCAAATCCCCGACGCCGTGACGACTTTGTCGCCCTTTTTCAGTTGGTCCAGCATCTCCTTGAGCTGCTTCTGCCGTCGTTGCTGCGGCAGAATCAGCAAGAAGTAGAAGACCGCGAAAATCAGCAGAAACGGGACGAGTGACAACAACAGGCTCGATCCGCCCGTCCCTCCATTTCCCGTCTGTGCCCACGCCTCCGATAGCAACCAATTCACAATGATTCCTCCCTGCTCATCACGTGGCCGACGGCCGCCTCCCGTCCTCCCGCCTTCTCAGAGGACTCCGCCTCCTGGCGGCGCCGGTAAAATGTCTGTCGAAAGGCGTCGAATGTCCCCTGCTCGACGGAGGACCGGATATCGCGCATCAGCGCGGCGAAGTACCACAGGTTATGCAGGGTGTTCAGTCGCAAGCCCAGCATTTCTCCGGCCCGATACAGATGGTGCAGGTAGGCTCGGGAATAGTGGCCGCACACCGGGCATCCGCATTCCGGATCGATCGGCCCTGGATCGTGGACATACTGCGCCTGCTTGATCAGCACCCGGCCGGTGCTCGTAAAAAGCCAGCCCGTGCGGCCATGTCGGGTCGGCACCACACAATCAAACATGTCGATTCCGCGGGCCACGCCCTCGACCAGATCCTCGGGCATGCCGACCCCCATCAGGTACCGCGGCTTATGGATCGGCAATTCCGGCACCGTCACATCGAGCATCCGATACATGGACGGCTTATCCTCTCCGACGGAGAGTCCGCCAACCGCATACCCGTCAAAGTCCAATGAGACCAGATCGCGCGCCGCCTGAGTCCGCAGGTCCGATTCCAACCCTCCTTGCACGATACCGAACAGGGCCTGATCCGGACGACGCTTCGCAGCCAGGCAGCGCCTGGCCCACGAAGCTGTACGCGTGACGGCTCCTGCAATGTGTTTACGCTCGGCCGGTAAGGAGGGACATTCGTCAAAAGCCATGATGATGTCCGCCCCCAGCGCCTCCTGAATTTCTACCGCCCGCTCGGGAGTCACATGATGCAACGACCCGTCCAAGTGAGACTGAAAGGTGACGCCGTCCTCGGAGATCTGTCGAAGTTTGGCAAGGCTAAACACCTGAAACCCGCCGCTGTCCGTGAGGATGGCTCCCGGCCATCCTGTAAATGCGTGCAATCCTCCAATTTTCTGCACCACCTCATGGCCGGGGCGCAGGAAGAGATGATAGGCATTATTGAGGATGAGGCCGTATCCGAGCTGCTCCAATTCGGCCGCGCTGATCCCCTTGACGGCACCGAGGGACCCCACCGGCATGAAGGTCGGGGTCTCAATCGAGCCGTGGCCCGTGACCAGCGTGGCGCGCCTTGCATGAGTCGAAACATCATTCCGATGCACACGAAATGCAAACACCCACGGCCTCTCGTTGGGTTACATTCGCTCCGGAGCGGACACGCCTAGGAGGCCCAACCCGTTGTGAATCACTTGGCGAATTTGCCGCATGAGGGCCAACCGCGCGCCCGTCAATTCAGGTGTGAGTGTCTCACGATGACAGGAGGAGAGGGCCGCGGCCTCCGTGCCTGTCGTGCCGGCTCTTGCGTCCAATGGACGGGGCATCGTCTCGGGTTCCGACTCGGCATCCGCCACTGGGGGGAGAATGCGGTGTCGAAAGTAAAACGCATGGAGCTGGCTCGCCAGCTCTTGCAGATAGACGGCGACCCGATGTGGCTCCATCGCGGTCACGGCACCTTCGACAATCGTCGGATAGATCGATAACTTCCGTATCAAGGCAAATTCATCCGAATTGGTGAGAGCGGACAGATCCGCCTGGCTAGGATTGGGGACCATGATGCCGCGCGATTCCGCGACCCGACAAAGACTCGCCACCCTCGCATGCGCATATTGCACGTAGTAGACGGGGTTGTCGGCAGACTGTTGTTTGACCAGCTCCAGATCGAAATCCAAATGCGTATCGGAACGCCGCATGAGAAAGGAAAATTTCGCCGCGTCCGCGCCCACTTCGTCGATCACCTCGCGGAGCGTGATGAATTCCCCTGCGCGCTTCGACATTTCCACCTTCTTCCCTCCGCGAAGAAGGCTGACCATCTGGACCAGGACGACTCCCAGGTGAGTCCGCGGATATCCGAAGGCTTCCACGACCGCTTGCATCCGCGGGATATAGCCGTGATGGTCGGCGCCCCAGACATTGATGAGCCGGTCGTAGCCCCGGAGCAGTTTGTCTCGATGGTACGCAATGTCGGAGGCCAGATAGGTAAAATCGCCATCCTGCTTTTGCACCACCCGATCCTTTTCGTCGCCGTAGGCTGAAGAACGAAACCAGACGGCCCCATCCTGCTCTACAATCAGCCCGCGGCTCTTCAGTTCCTGGATGACACGGAGAACGGCACCCGACTGTTGCAACGACGCCTCGCTGAACCATGACTGAAACGTCACACCAAAACGAGCGAGATCGGCGCGGATCTCGTCCACCAGGTGCTCATAGGCCAAGAGCAGGCAGCGTCGTTCCGCCTCCTCTCTCGGCAGTTGAAGCAACGTCGTGCCGGCCTGTGCGAGGACCAGCGCCGCAACATCCTCGATATACTGTCCTTGATAGCCGTCTTCAGGCACAGGCGACTCACGGCCGTTGAGCTGCTCATAGCGCGCCAGAACCGACGCTCCGAGCAGCCTCATCTGCCGGCCGGCGTCGTTGATATAATATTCCCGCACTACCTCGGCGCCGGCCGCCTCAAACAAATTGCCCAGCACCTGACCGACCGCAGCTCCCCGCCCGTGCCCGACATGAAGGGGGCCGGTCGGATTGGCGCTCACAAACTCAATCAGCAGACGTTGCCCTTGCGCCAGTTTATTGGTCCCGTAACGAGCTCCCTGCCGTTCGATCTCGCGCAAGACCTCCAGCCACACCTCGCGTTTGACGGTCATATTGAGAAATCCAGGCTGCATAATCTCGACACGATCGAGCCATCGTTCACGCTCGGCCATATTGCTGACGATGATGCGGGCGATCTCATGAGGAGCTCGCTGTTCACGGGCAGCCAACACCATCGCAACCGTCGAGGCAAGATCTCCCCATTCCGGCCGCTTGGGAGCGTCGAGTGTGATGGGAGGGAGGGGATCCACCTTGAGTTCCCCTCGTTTCCTGGCTTGAAGGAGTGCCTGGTGCAGCATCTGCTCGATTTTGTCCCGGACAATTCCGCGCGACATGACCACCCTAACCCGTCATTTTCAAAGGAGAAAATTAACTTGTTACTTTAGCATATCCGGAACATGAGGCACAAGGGCGGTTCATGTCATCTGTCGTTCAGACTGGTGAATTTACGTGCTTGCGACACGGTGGCAGACAGAGAGGAGCGTCGGCAAATCGATGCGGAGACACGGTCGCATCCCGCAACCCCGTACACGCGACCAGTCCGAACGGCAGTCACAAGAGTCGCCCTGCAGGACTCGCACATGCGGACCGATCGGTCCCCAACGAGCGGGATCGGTTGGTCCGAACAGCGTCACGGTCGGGGCTCCAACCGAGGCGGCAAGATGCGTCACTCCAGAGTCATTGCCAACGAACAGAGAGGTCTGCGCCAGTACGGATGCCAGGGTGGTCAGATCGCAGGCCTTGAGGATTGGGACCTGATCTGGGGCAAGAAGCCCGGTGACCGCCGACACCGCCGCCCCATCGGCCGGACCGGCAATCATGACAGCTTGGTCGCCTCTATCCCACGCCCAGTTGATCACTCCTGCGAAAAGTCGAGGGTCGGCGCATTTATACAGGCTCCCGCTCCCGGGGTGAACCGCCACAAGTCCCTCGACCGACACATTCACTCCCATTCGCTGCAAGGTTTCACGCGCCCTTGTCCGCCGACCAGGAGAAATCTGCAGCGGAGGATCGAGGCCCACTTGCCTCGGGGCCATCCCTTCAACAATTTCGACGAAACGAGCGGACTGGTGAATAGCCCGCAGCTCACGGTCGAAGGGAGACCTAAGTATGACGTCAGCGCTCAGGAAACGACCCAATGTGGCGCTGAGCGTTCCCTGAGGATCGGAGAAGAACCCGATCACCCGATCGCACCTTCCAAACCAATCACACCGCTGGGAGGTCGGGGTTGGTTCACTACTGAACAACGTGCAGCCGAATGCTCTCTCCAGACTGAACGCCTCAGCCACTTCACCGGCCTCCTTGAGTAAGTCTCCCACTCCAGCGCTAGCCAGTAATGCAACCCGGTGACAGGGAAATCGTTCCCTCATCATCCGAAAGCACGGAAGCGCCAACAATACATCTCCGAGTGCTCCGGGATGAATGACCATCACCATGTCGGACTTACCCACCGGTTTGGCCTTTGCGCTCTAGGGAGAACTCACCGTGAGGATCGACCTCTCGTGAAAGCCGCCGGCTACTCCAAACTGGTGATATCGCGGTGCTGGCCAACCACGACCGGGCATGAGGACAGGTGTGTCATGGAAGGCTCTGGTTCGATTGAAGACTCGTACCGGAAAAAGAGTATTTACTCACGTTCGAGCAACTCTCGGGCGAGAGCGAGATCCGTTGGCGTATTCACGTTTAAGAACGACAGGGCTTCCTCGGCACTTTGAATCACTTCCGAGTCCGTCAACACAAGGCCCTGTAGCATCTGATTGGAGACCAGCCCTTGCAATCGAAAATCTCCGCCCCGTGCCATCTCGGCCAATACAGGCAGGCAGGTCTTCCGGTAAAAAGCATGCATGGGTTGGAGCCGTGATTTCACTCGGGCCATCACAAAATCGACATCATCTCGTGCATCCGCCAGCCTGCGGATCACCGAGAGATTCACAAGTGGCATGTCACACGCAACGGCAAAGATCCAGTCCCGAATGGATGCCTCCAAACTGCTATACACACCTCCCAACGTGGCGCAGTTTGGCATGGCATCAGCCACAACCCGGTGCCCTCTGGTCGGCAATCCATTGGGTTCCGAGGCGACCGAAATGATCACTTCTTCAAAGAGCGATTCCACGCAATCGACTACCCGATCAAAGAGCGTCTGTTCGCCTATCTTGATGAACCGCTTATCCTCCCCCATGCGAACGCTCCGTCCCCCCGCAAGGACCACGGCGGTCGCATTGCTGATCTTCATCAATTGGGTCATGTCGGTCACATTCTCGTACAATCCACAATCGAGCGCGCGATGAGTCACAAAAAAAGAGAGGGGGTGAGGTTATCCCCCACCCCCTCTCCCCGCAAGACACGATCACGAAGCTAGAAGCTCTTGCCCTTCTTTCTATTCGCCCGCCGAGCCAGAACCCACCCTTCCAGCACTACGACGCCGAGTCCGATCAACACCGGATAGATGTACGTTTCTTTCGGAATCGGCGGCTCGAGAATCGTATAATAGAAGGCCGACACCGACATCTTCCTTCCGGCATCGCCGTTGTGCCCATCCCACGTGAAGAAGACAGTCGGAATATACTTACCAGCCTCAACATAGGCATATTCCTCGTAATCATCCTTCCGCGGACGCTGCACCATCACTGTCCAGCGCCCATCCTTCCATTCCGACTTCAGAACCTTGAGCTTTTCCTCAAAATCATCCCGCTCTTCAAAATCCTGATCCCACCCGGTACCCTTGAAAGACCGGACAATGCCATCCGCTTCCCATTTCACGATATCCACCGGGTACTTGTTGTCACCCCAGAGATAGCGCGGCTTGGCGGGAGGCGGCAACTCTTGCCACTTGATGGGGAATTGGAAAGCAAACGCATCATTGAACGCCCGATAATTATTCTGGGCAGCGGCAATCGAACCAGGCTCACCGGTCTTGGGAGCCTGCTCCTTCACCCCATAGGTATCGAGGTTCACCTCGGTCGGGTCCCACTCCGGTTTCTCCTGAGCCACGCTTTTCGTACGATCATCCCACTGGAACAAGAACACGATATTGTCGTTGTTGTACAGCGACTTGACCCAGACATCATCGATCCGGGTCACGAAATTCCGTGGCTTGTGAGTAATTTGACCACCAAGCGCCACAATCCGCCGCTCCCGGTTGGTCCACATTTCGCTTTCAGGATCATCCGAAATGTCTCCCTCCACCGGACCGGAGCGCACCACGAAATTGATCTTCGGCTTGTCCGTCAAGGGATCAATTTCAAGAGGATTGCCGTCCTTGTCTCGCTCACAGAGCGATTGGACAAAATTGGCGATATCCCAGCGCTCCTCCAAGGTGGTGCTGTCTGCGAAGGAGGGCATTGGAGTCCCGTTGACCCCCGTCGAGAAGGTCCTAAAAATGTTCTTCACATTGTAAGGATCCTGGCGACTCCCGCGGAAATTCCAACACTTGTGCCAGTTGGCCGGTTGGATCGAAAATCCCCAGTCATCCTTCAGGTTGAAGGCGTTGCCATCGCCCCGACCGGTCACGCCATGGCACTCGATACACTTCTTATCGACCACCAACTGGGCGCCCTTCTCAATACTTTCCTTTGTTGAAGGGACCTGTTTGATCTCACCCAATTGGAGAACGGTCTGCGTTTCAGTATCCTTATCCGTAAACTTCCGATCTTTGACCAATTGAGTCGTCACGAACGACAACACTTGCAGCCGTTGCTCCTCGGTCAAAATTCCTTCCCACGGAGGCATTGCGGATCCGGGCAATCCATGGGTCACAGTCTCGAACAGGTCGTTCTTGCCCGAGGCTTGCTCCTTGTAATTGAACAGGGGTAACTCGCCGCTGGCCGTATGGCGAATCTTGAAGGTGCCCTGGTTGAAATTCCGCGGCCGAGGCCACAACCGATCCGCACCAGGGCCGTCCCCGGCACCGTCAACGCCATGGCACCAGACACATTTGGTAAAATAGACGCGCTTTCCAGCCTCAATCATCTCCGCTGGAGGCTCCGGAGCAAGCGCCTGGTTCTTGAACCCTTCAGGCGCAGCCTGCTCGGCATAGGCCGTTGTCACCGCGCTGCCGGAAAGCAGCACGAGTCCTGCCGTAGCGAGGCCGAGAAGGGCTTTGGAACGAGATCCATTCTGCATTGTCATGGTTTGTCCCTCTTCGCCTTGCTCGTGAATAATTAGTCCCACGTACGGGGGTAGTAACCCGTATGCCAGTATTCAAACAGAATGACCTTCCAGATCTCATCCGTGGTCAAATGCTGCTCCCACGGCGGCATCACGGACGCCCACGGAAACCCCTCCGGTGGAAGACCAATGCCACCCTTCGCCACGCGCCAGAATACGAAGGTTTCTTGAAGCTGTGCCAATGTCCCAGGATCGGTGAAATTGGCCGGAATGGGATTAAACGCGAAGGCATGAAGGCCCCGCCCGTTCAAATTGTCACCGTGACAGAAATGACAATTCTGGAAGAAAATTTCACCGCCCTCGCGAACGTACTTGATGTAGCCTTGGGCATTTGGATCCCACGGATTGGCCTCCGGCTTCTGCTGCATCAGCCGCCCCATGCTCTGCTCAGTGATGAGCTTTCTGGCAAACTCCTCATCAAACTTGCCATCGGTATTCACACGATACGGATTGTAGGCAGTTTGGAGTGTAAATGTCTTGCCATGAACCTTCGTATTCTGAGGCGGAGCCGGATGCACAGTCCGTAATTCAATCGGCTCGTCCAGACTGGGGAGGAACGAATTATAGGCAAACCCACCGATAATAAGCGGCAAGGCCACCAGCCAGGCAGTGCGCAGAAGCTTGTGTAGACCGGTGTTCGCATCCAACACGTTGAGAATCGGTTGCTTGAACTTTTTCCAATCCTCTTCGTTGCTGGACAGCCACATGAAAACCGCTACAAGTGCCGCGGTTCCATACATGGCCCTGACGCTGAACGGAATCGGCGGATAGATCCTGTACTTCAGGTACATCAGAAGGAAGACCCAAAACAGGATGCCCTGCCAAAACCGGGACATGGCGAGCCCGCTCTTGTTCAGCATGTAACTGAGAAGGGCAAACACGCCGACGCAGAAGGCGAGCTCAAAGATCATCTGCATCGGCATATACCCCTCGACCAACTTTAGCCAGGTCATGATTCCACTCTCCTTCTTGGGCTCAAATGTTCCCTAGTTGATCTTCGGCGGCTCTTTTCCCGTCTGCACTTGCGAGAGGTAGTCGATGATCTTATTAATCGCTCCCGCGCTCAGCTTCTGGCCGAAAATCTTGGGCATCACGCCGTCTGCAAATGGCTTCACGACATAGGCGCTCGGGTTGATGACCGACTCCATGATGTATTCACGAGTCGTCTTTGCCCCTCCCTTGTAATCTGCGGACTTGATTCGAAGAGGAGCGTTGGTTCCCTCCTCAAGCTTCGGCCCTACGGCACCGGTCGCTCCTGGGATACCAGGAATTGTGTGGCACACGATGCACTGCCCCTTCGCAAAGATCTGGTCGACCGGCTCAGACCCATCGGCCAACAATCCACCCCCGCCCGCATCCTTCTTCTCTTCCTGCTGCGCGGGACGATCCGACTCCGGAATGAACTTTTCGTACGACTTCGCGATCTCATCGTACGAGGGTGCGTCCTTACCCTCCCGCACATACATCCAGGTATCGACGGCCGCCAACTCTCCGATCGAAAGTGAAATCGGCGGCTTATGAATCTTGGGCATCGGGCTTTCCTTATCATTCGTACCCTTGACACCAAAGCCAGCCACTACAAAGCAGTTTGGACAAGCATGCGATTCAGCGATGTACTCTTGGCCTACTTCAGCAGTACCCGAGCCAGGGAAGGACTCCTTCTCGACCGTGTCTCTTTCAGCCGGCTTCCCCTTGTGATAACGCGGATCGTTCATGCGCTCGTCGAGCCGCCCCGGCAACCCCCACAAGTTCGGAGCACGCTCGCTGAGAAATCCTTGATTGAATCCATGACACAGAGGACACTGTCCTTTCCCGATCGCGCCTTGGACTTGGCTTTGTCCCACTCCGCCGAAAATGATCTTCTCTCCCTCATCTGCCAACTGCTGCGGACTCATCGAATTGAAATCCAACTTGACCTCGGGGGGAGGAAACCCACCCTCGACTTGCGGGAGCCAATTGCCGTAGCCGGACAAGAACGCCGCCACAAAGAACATCATGCCGCCGATCTTGAACAACGCACTGAGATTGGCGAAATACAAACCCATCATCAGCGTCATGGCGGTAATCATCGCCAACGACACGGGGAGCAGTCGGCTTTCCGCGAAGAAATTGATCTTATAATTCGCGATTGCGAAAAAGAGCATCACGCTGGCAATCATGCCGATAAAGGTCTTAAACATTGCTCGCTTTTTCGCTTCAGGATCCGGGATAGCGACCTGGAAATACACCAGCAGGCCCACGAGCAATGCAAAGACTGGCCATCCCATGTCCAACGCAGCAGAAAATAAATTCCCCACAGCTCAATCCTCCTCAGGATAGCATAGAGGGCCCCACTCCCTGATGGGTCGGGGCCCTCTAGAATGAGACAGCAAGTCTTAGTGGCCACCCACTGGCTGCGGGGCTCCTCCTGGAGCCGGGGCCTTTGCCTCAACCGGCGCAGCCTTCTTTGTCAGTGACCCGACCCAAAAGACGAAAAGAATACTGATCCAGAAGAACAACACGTTGGCGGAGATCATGTTGGCACCAAACCCGACCGTATGCGTATAGGCCCACGGGGAGTTGTCACGCATGACCTCATTGACGTGCCAGAACAACCGGACGGACGAGCGGATATAACCCATCAGTCCCATCATCCAGGTAAACGCTGTCGCCAACATGATCAGGGCATACTGAGAGCGCGCCGAGATCTTGCCCCACTCCACAGCCCCCATCTGCTTGGCCCCCTTAAGCATGACGAGGTTGAGCGCCCCCATCATGAACAGACAGGACAGTGTCGTTGCGACCTGAGGAACTGATAGGCCGACTCGGACGTTGGCGGGAATGTAGTAACCGTACACGGCTAGCCAGACGATGTTGAAGTAGGCGAAGAAGAAAAACACCCCCATGAAGATGTTCCCGAACTTCGACCATGACACCGTGGAAACCTTGTTCCCCCGCTGGTACCAGATGAAACTCAGAACAGTAGTCGTAATAATGACGTTAATTCCCCCGTTCTTTGCGGACATGACCCCGTAGTTTCCCAATACGGGATGCTGCTGACCGCCCATGGCCTTCAGCTCCGCGGGAGTCATCACCATGGTATGAGGGGTAATGAAAACGGTAAATCCCACGATCAGGAGAAACACCAAGTATTTAATGTAGCGGAAGTACTTCTCGGCACCCCTCATCCGTCCCAGCGCCTGCCAGAGATAGTAATTGGTGCTCAAGAATAGGATCCCGATCATGGTTGCCTGGATGATGAACAACCAAGCCAGAAGACCTCCCATGAGTGTAATTCCCATCTGCTGCCGGTAGGCATACACTTCTCGCATCAGCCAATATCCAGCGAACGGCAACGGAATCAAGAACGCCACGCCGATCGCCATCGCGACATAGCCCATCCAGTCATAATGCGCACGGTCCTCGTCGGTCTTCGAAGAAAGGAATCGGTAAGCAGCATACGCCGCTACTACGCCTCCACCGAATGCCATATTGCCGAGGATACGGTGCAGATTGAGCGGGTTCCACAAAGCGGTGTGCAGGACGTGCCAGATGTTCCCCAGGAACCGACCCTGCTCGTCAACTCCGGCCGGCGACATCATGAATCCGATCCACGAGTTGGCGAGGAACATAAGCACGGTCCCGATGACGTTCAAAATGACGGACATACTGAGGTGAATCCACTTGAGGAAACCCGTCTTCATCTTGTCCCAACCGTAGTAATAGATGTAGAGGGTTCCGCTCTCCGCCACAAACATCAACGCATAGATATGCATGACGGGACGGAAAATGCTCGAAAGGTAACCAAAAAATGAAGGATAGAGTGTAAGAAATGTAAAGATCAGAATCCCACCCAGGATGGCGGTCAGTGAGTAGGCGGTCAAACTGATCTTGATAAAGTCATAGGCCAATTGATCATACTTCTTGGCCATCGCCTTATCTTTCGATACCACCCCCACGAACTCGATGATCATGCAGAAGATCGGCACCGCCAGCACGAAGCTGCCGTAGTAGAGATGTTGCTGATTCGCGAACCAGATCAACACCCGACTCTCAAAGTTGTACCGAGGGTAATCTTTCTCTCCATCAGTCGTCTTGGGCGCGGGAGGACCCGACACAATGCCCTCGACCTTGTAATAAACGTCACGACCCTTCTCAACCTTTGCCTCCTCCTTCTTATCGCCATCTTTCTTCGCCGCCACCTCGGGCGGAGGACCACCCGCCGCAGGTCCACCACCTCCGGCAAGAGCAGGAATCGAAGAGATGAGTGGCAGAAGAAGGAGGCCAACCATGGCGCCCAGCGCCATGATCGACAGAATTTTTTTTCGCACTACACTGCCCATGGCTAACCTCCTTGAAAAAAATCCAATGTGCACGAATCCCGGAGATCCTCTCATGACACTAATACTTAATTTAGTTGCGGAAGAGGTACCAGTAATCCAACCCCTGCATGTCCATGAGATAGTGATCCACCAATGTGAAATAGGAGAGCGCAATGAGCACGGACACCACAACGGCGAAGACCGTATTGTTCAACAGTGCTTTGGACTTGGCTCCTACGAACAGAAGCACAAACCCCGCGATCAACGTCGCAAGCCAAAAGTATGGACTTGTCATCGCCCGATCCTCCTAAAATCTGGATAATAGAAACGTAAAATGGCCATGTCGCTCGTTCACTCATCCGCCATTCGAATCGGATCAACTGGACCTAACAGGGACATTGAATTCCGGCGAACCAATAAAAGAACCACAGACCTACGGCCATCGTGACATAGAAAATCATCTTCCCAAGCTTTATTTTCCACTCTGGATCTTGAGCAACTTCGGCCATGGTTCACATCTCCTCTTCAAGTGATGGCTAACAGCTTTTCATCCTAAGGTTTTGCCTTGACACACCACGAGGCAAGTGCTAAGGGAATCACGCGATATTCATTCGGTAAGGGGAAACAAATGGGTGAAAAAAGTTCAAAATTGTTTGACATTATAGTTTTGGCCGGCATGGTTGTCAATATCATTTTGGCCGTGTTTCTCATCCTCTACTACTTTGATATTCTGTGATTTTTCTACGCCTTTCCTTTCTTGATCGCCACCCCATTTTCCGTTGACGGCGCACCGAAATCCGATGGTCTCGTCCCTAAAGTCAGGGACCATTTTGTTCCGGCTCGTCAGCCTCAAGTCTCCCCCTGTCGTCGTATAACTACCCCCTCTGAGAACGCGGAACATGCCATACTCCGGGCTGGGAGGATTCTTCTCCTGCGAATCCTTGTAGGCGGTTTCCAGATACCAATCCGACACCCATTCCATCACATTGCCGGCTCCATCCATCACCCCATAGGGGCTACGATCTTCCTGAAATGATCCTGCCGGAGCCGTTACTTCAGCCCCATCCTGTATCCGAGCCCAATTGGCGCTTCCAGGTCGTTCGTCGTCCCCCCAGGGCCACAGCCGCCCGTCAGATCCACGCATGGCCTTTTCCCATTCCGCTTCGCTTGGGAGACGCTGACCTTTCCAGGCGCAATAGGCTTGTGCGTCGTCATAGGATACATAGACCACCGGTTGGTTCGCGGAACGCATCCGCCCCATATTCTTGGCATAGCGGGAAGGCGGCCCAGCTTTTCGATGTCCGGCGGCTGCGACGAAAGCCTCGTATTGATGGTTGGTGACTTCATATCGATCGATCGAGAAACCGTCCAGGAAGATTTCTCGCTGCGGCGCCTCATCAAAACCACCGTGATCATATCCACGAATGAACGGGCCGGGAGGAATGTAGACCATGTCTTCCTTGATAGGTATCTCTCCCTGTCCCATGTCCTGAGAGGACCGTACTGAGGAAGAATGATCCGAGGGGCCTTCGACAGTTTCAAAAGGGGTCAAGGAAGTGCCGCGGAGAATCCCCATGATCGGAAGCCCGGCAAATACGAGAACCGCGATGAGTATCGCGACCTTGAATCTCGTTTCGAGCATGATTCCACCCGAAGCGAAGTCGCCTCGGCCTTACGACTTCTGAGAACCGGCCGCTGACTTTTCTCCATCCTGCGCGCAGCGGAATCCGATTGAACTGTCCGTTCTCCACATTTTGGCCTGAAAGCGTTTCGCAATCCGCGCTCCATGTGCCGTCTCTCTCCAAGACCCGCCGCGAATCACCTTATGCTCCCCTTCAGCAGGTCCTTGAGGATCTCGAAAGGGAGATTTTCCGTAGTAGTGTTCGTCATAGGTATCGGCCACCCACTCGGCCACGTTGCCGGTCATGTCGTAAAGCCCGTATGGACTTCGGCCCGCCTCAAATGAACCAGGAGGCGCAAGATACTTGAAGCCATCTTCGACTCCATCCAGATTGGCGCGGTGAGACCCAAATTCATCTCCCCATGGGTACCGGCGACGCCCTTCACCGCGAGCAGCCTTCTCCCACTCCGCTTCTGTCGGGAGACGCTTCCCCGCCCATTTGCAATAGGCGGCCGCATCTGGCCAGGACATTCCGATGGCCGGCAATTCCGGCTTGGTGATCTTCGCAATATCGTCCTCAAACACCGGAATGAAAGGTTTCCCGCGTTTCGTCATCTTGACGTATTGCTCGTACTCCCTTTGGGTGATCTCTTTTTGGTCGATGTAATAGGTACTCAGGTAGATCTGATGCTCCGGCCCCTCGTCCGGGTCGCCATCCATACTACCCATTCGGAACGGGCCTTCGGGGATTTGCACCATCTCGCGCCCATCTTCGCCGACCATTGTCTTGTACATCGAATAGTCCTGCGTGGAGACGGTCGGTACGACTTGCGCCTCCTCCTTCTTGAGCTGAGCCAGCGCTTCCTCGCGCGCTTTCTTGTTGTCATACGATTGACTCATCAGACCGATAATCATCAGAAAGAATGACCCGAAGACAAAGATAATCGATCCGATCAGGACCTTGTTATTATCCATCGCAATTGCCCTTCAACCGTCACGCCTTCGTACCTGGAGCAGCTCTCTCGGAAGGCAATCATCCATTCGGCGCCGGCGGCTCTGTTGAGGCCGCCTCTCGCTTCCGTTCAGCCCAGGCATCCAACAACATGGAAATCTGCACACCCAGGAAACCGCCCATCGCGGCTCCCGCACCGGCCCCGACAGACATGCGGTCCGCACCGGCAACCAGCCACGCGAGAAGCCCGCCCAGCAGGCTACCGATCAGAATGCTCACGAGAAACCGCCGCCCGCCAAGCAGCCCCACAACAGTGCCCAACGCTACGCCGAGGCCGGCAGCGACCGGGAGGGACACGTCTCCCATGTTGAGCCCGATCAGCACCCCCACCGTTCCCATCACGGTGATGCCCAGAACCACATCGATGATCTTTCCGCTCACCGGGGACTCGCTTATTCACATTCGGTCGGCCACAGCCGAAGCCCCCTATCGGGCCTTGGCCACAATCGAGCCAAAATCAATCTCCACACCAGGACCGCTCAAAATCGAAATGCCCCAGGCCTTCGAGGCGGGCTCGTGTTCGTGAATCCGCTTGAAATCCTCGTAAACATTTACGGTTTCCTCGACCCATTCGCCGATGGGCTTCATTCCCGATTGGACCACGATCTCCGCGCCGCTGAACATGCTCCCTTCGCTCAGCATACCCTCCGCCTTGGTGGCGCTCCAGATATACTTTGTGAAGACGGGGATGAAAAAGAAATCGGTATCCAAAGACACGTACAATGTGGCGATGGACTCGGCCGTCGCCGGTGCCTTAACCAACCGCCAGCGCCAGGTCAACAGGGGATAGGCCTTGGGATCCCAATCGATTTTCTTCTTCTTGATACGCTGATCGGCGTCACGGGCGGCGAGAAATCCGGCGCCCTGTTCATCGTAGACCTTATACGCGCTTCTCGCTCGCGATTCACTGCGCTGACTCTCGTTTTCCCATAAGCTGGGGAACCCGTCTGCCTCCTTGGCCTGAAACGCTTCCAGAACCAGTTGATCGGCCGCGCGACTCTCTCCGCCGGACACCAACCAGCCGACCATCCCTCCCAACAGGACCGCACTGAACAAGAGCGCGGGCTGCGGCCAAGCACATTCTGGCTTCATGTGTACCATGACACCTCTATTGTGAGACTCACTATGTTTCCTGAGACGGAGTCGGGACCCAAGCGGGAGACTTTTCGGAGGCCGCTGTTCGGTCCACAACCGCAGCCCCCCCCTTCTCACTCAACCAAAATACGAACAGCACCGCGGCCCAGAACACGACCATGTTGAGCGTCACGAATTTTGCCGCAAACCCCAGCGAGGGCGTGAACGCCCATGGCGACACGTCCGGCATCAACTCGCTGACGTGCCAGGCCAGACGGCCTGACGAACGGATGTAGCCCATCAGACCCATAACCCACGTGAAGGCCGCGGCAATGGCAAATAGCCCGACCATACCGCGATCCGTCATGCGGCCCCATTGAACGGGTCCGTGTGTCACCGCCCCTCGCAACATCGCTCGATTGATCAGGGCACCTCCCAGCACAACAGTCAACGTCGTCAACGCCTGTGGACCCGACAAGGCCACCCGGAGACTGGCCGGGAGATAAAATCCATAGATCGACAGCCAGGTAATGTGTCCCATTCCCAGCAGGTAGAGCACCCCGATCGCCAGATTGCCTTTTCGCACCCAAGACACGGTGATAGTCCGGTTTGCACGGCGATAGAAGATGTAGCTCAGCCCGGTCAGGCAGATCATCAGATTCACCGCGCCGTTCTTGGCCGACATGACCCCATAGTTGCCGATGACCGGATGCTGGGCCCCACCCATCGCCTTCAGCTCACCCGGCGACATCACCACCGTATGCGGCGTCAACCACACCATCACAACGATCATCAAGCCCCACACGAGGAATTGCGTATACTGCTGATACCGCTCCCCGCCTTTCAATCGCGCAAGACTTTGCCACAGATAGTAGTTGATGCCGAGGAACAGGGCGCCGATCAAGAGCGCCTGCACAACGAACAGCCAGGTCAGCAGTCCACCCATCATCGTGACACCCATGCTCTGACGCCAGGCATACACAGACCGCATCAGCCAATACCCGGCAAACGGCATCGGCAACAACGCACAGACCGTCACAAACAGAAAGATATAGCCGACCCAATCGTAGTAGGCGCGCTCTTGTGGGTCTTTGGTCGTGAGGAAGCGGTACGACGCATAGGCCAAAATGACCGCCCCACCCGACATGATGTCGGCCAGGAAGCGGTGGACGTTCAGCGGATTCCACAAAGCGGAATGCAACAGATGCCAGGCATTCCCGAGATAGCGACCCTGGGCATCCACACCAGCCGGCGACATCATGAACGCCGCCCAAGAGTTCGCCAGCAATAACAAGGCACCGCCGAACACGTTGGTGACGAGCCCGATGGTGGCATGGATCCACTTCAACCAGGCCCCGGCGAGATGTTCCCAACTGTAGTAATACACGATCAATAGCAGCGCTTCTCCGGGAAACACGATCGCGTAGGCCGGCATCAGGGATTTGAAGGTGCCGCCCATGTACTGCATGAAGTGCGGATACAACAGGATGAACAGGGCCAGCATGACGCTCCCGACCAGCGCCGTTATGGACATCGCCAGCAGCGCGACCCGCGCCAAATCTTTGGCGAGCCGATCATATCTGTCGGACAGTGCCGAATCCCTCACCATCAACCCTAAAAATTCGATCAACACGCAAAAAATCGGAAGGGCCAGGACGAAGCCGCCAAAGTAGGTGTGTTGTTGCGTGACGAACCAGACGAGTACGCGACTGTCGACCGACGCGATGGTCGGGTAGGCGATTTCTTCCGCGGCAGGCGCCGGTGGTCCACTGGGCACTCCGGGGGTCTTAAAGAACACGTCTGCGGATTCGGTCGCGGCCGCCGACGGTTGGAACTCCGCACCGGCGGATGCGACGCCAGCGGCAAGGACGCTCCACAATACGAGTGCGCAGCGGATGAGCCTCGTGCCGTTCATCGGACCTGCTCCATGGTCACGCCATGCACGGCCTGATGATCCTCCGGAACCTCCAAAGTCTGAGGCGGCAAGACGGCGCCTCCACCCGCGCCCATCTGTTTCGACAGCAATCCCGTGACAAAGGGGCAACGCAGTACGGCGGCTGGGACCATGCCCTGCACCCTTGTCTCGAATGACCGGCGCGCGCCCAAGAAATAGGAGTACAGCCCCATGAGGCCACCGACAGACCCAGCGACCATTGCGAACTGCCAGCCGGCATGAATGGGCCATCCCAAGGCGAAGACCGACAGGCCGTAGACCGCCAGAAAGTAGGTGGCCGCAAAAGCCAACCCCGGCCACCACCAGAATCTGGCCAGTTCCAGCCAGCCAGTGCGCCGCCACTGCGCCATCCAGTCGGATGATTCGTTCAATCCGGCGAGAAAGGCGGCGAGCGAGATCGAGCCGGCTGCAAGGGTCGCGACGAGCAGATGGACGAGCGCCGCCGAGTCCTCCGAACCTGTCGAGGCCACGGCCAGCGCCAGCAGTCCCGTCGCGGCGGCACCGACAGCCGTCCACCCCATGAGCACGGCCGGCCGCTGCCACAACATTCCTCGCAGACTCGCCCCATTGGGAAACGTGAGAAACGAACGTCCCTGCGATTCCATCCGTCGAAGGTGGCCGATCTCAAACGCGTCACGGGCGACGGCCGTATTGGGGATGATGATCGCCATCATAGCCGGCCCCTCCGGGTGAGTCAGGAAATCATAGTGCACCGCCACCTGCAAGAGAGCCAGCACCAGCAATGACAGTTGAACCGCGTACACAAATCCGATCCATCCAAGCAGCCAGATCCAGCGGCCTGGACGTTCGGCACGGGACAAGTCGGACCAGGCCACCCGCCGCCCGGCGGCATAACAGACTCCGGCGGTCACGATCCCCAGGCTCCCGCTCGTGGCCAGCAAGGGCACCGCCTCGGATAAGGGAACAACATGCGACAAGGCTCGATAGGCCGCAAAGATGACGAGCCCTGCCACGAACATCACGATCCGCTTCCTGGAGCGGACGGCCGGTTCCGTCACAGTCAGACTGAGTTGGGGCAGAACACGAAGCGCAAGGCGATGCAACATAAGGAACCCCGCTCAGGCTTTCTGCGCCATTCCGAAATACTTGGCCTTCACTTCTTCCATCAAGGCCACCGACACACTGGAAAGACCGCGATCGGCGGCCGTCCGCTCCAACTCAAGCCGGGCCATGGCGCGTATCGGAGCCGGCACGCGCTCGAGCCGTTGACGGGCCTCCGGATCCCAGGTCACGGCCATTCCCTGTCCGGCCTCGACGAACACATCATAGGTGACGACACGGTGCTGTGCCGCGCGCGCGTAACGCTCCACCTCCGGCTTCAACAAATCCTGTACGTAAGGTGGGCATCGATCCAGACGATGTTTCGCATCATCGCTCCAGACCAGCCGATCGATCCATCCGGACAGGTTGCCAGATGTCGGATCGGCTGGAATATCGACCCCGACCCGCAACCCGCAGCCTACGCATTCGGACCGGACGAACCAAGTCGGTTCGCTTGCCTCGCCGAGCCGCTCCTCGACTCCCTGCGTATGCATCCACCGTCCGCATCCGCAGATCAACATGACGTCCTCCAACCAACCCCTTTAATCGGCAATCGGCGTCCTCTAGCCGGTCATGCACCGGGCATTACCCGATCTTCCCGGGATAGAGAATATAGAGCATGGTGTACGTCACGCTTCCCGTGATGAACAGGAGACAATAGATCACCATCGTGAAGGTGCCGAGTGCCCGATGACGGCGCTCGCCATTGGGCCACATCCGCTGGATCAGGATCTCAAGACTGAACACGATCGCGAGTACCACGAGGAATCCAAGATACACTTCCAGCTTGCGAAAGGAAAAGCCCGCGGTCACAACTCGAGAAAGAAACAAACCAACCACAATGCCCGTGATCGATCCGAAGATCAGCCCGATCTTTTTCCAGGACGTCTGAAGAACCGCATCCTTCAGGACGCGCCGCTCGCTCACGATCGCCTGTGAACGGAACCCCAGGACGATCATATAGATCGCCATCACAATCCCGATGATCACGAGGATGATGTGGAAGGTCAACAATGGAATGAACACCCCATGATAGAGTGCCTCGGGCCCGCCAAATCCTTCTTTCCCCTCGAATGCCAACACCCCGAGAGAGCGAAACAGATAGTAGTTCACAAAGAACACCAGCATCGCGATCATGCCGCCGAGCATGAGCCAATGATGAGCATGGCCTTGTTTCCGCTTGGCTTGCACCCACCCCACGATGAACAGCGCCGTGAACAGCGTCGCCATCAATTGGCTCAGGTCCGCACCGACCGTCGCGTGCGTGGCAAAAAACCCCGGTTGTCGAAGCCATTCGGTCATGGAGTGTCTGAGGCCGGACGGCGCCCTTGAACCACGGCGGTGGGTTCGAGTTCCTCGGCCGATTCGAATCCGGCTTGGGCCATCCATCCCAAGGCTTCGCTCGTCTTGTAGCAACGGCCTTGTGCGGTATTGACCAGGATGTGGACCGCGAACGCGGTCGTCCAGGCAGGGGCGGTCCCGCTCTCGGCCAAAAAGCGGTCTTTGATGACCAGCCTGCCGCCTGGCAACAGGTGGTGGAAGCATTTCGCGACCAAGGCGGCATTCATCTCAAAGTCCTGATAGTGGAGAATATCGGACATCAGAATAAGATCATACGGACCACCCAGCGAGTCGCGGTTGAAATTTCCTCGCCGCAAACGGATGCGGGATTCCATTCCGGCATCTTTCACGATCCGCTCGGTCAGGCGCAGAGTTTCGGGCAAGTCGAACACGGTGGCCGCCAGGTCGGGATAGGTCTGACAGAACGCCAGCGCATTCGTCCCAGCCCCACCGCCCAAATCCAGCATCGTGCGGGCACGTCCCAAATCAAGACGCTTCGCAAATCCGGGGCCGGACTGTTGACCAATGCGATGGAGCACCGACAGCACGTTCGCGCCGAGCTCCGGATCCGTTTCGAACACATGCCGATCGACCGACGATCGTCCGGTTCGAATCGCCGTCTCAAGTCGCCCCCAATTCTCCCATTCGGCGTCATGCAGCACCAGGAGGTGACCGACGTACTGCGGAGATCGTTTTACCAAATGCTGTTGGGCTGCGGAAGAATTGGCATAGCACTCATCCGGCTGAGCCAGCACTCGCATCGCAACCAACGCGTTGAGCAGCAGTGCCAAGGTCCCCTCATGCACCTCCAGCTTGGCGGCCACCTCGCCCGCCGTCCGCGCCTTCCCGTCCAAACAGGAAAACACGTCCAGCTTCACGGCGGTCAACAAGATTTTCGTTTCCCAATAATACCCAAGCTGGAAAATTTCAGCCAAAGTCAGGTCGCGAGCCACGTGTACTCCATCAGGACGAATTCGGGCATAATACCGAGTCCGTTTGAGCAAAGGCAAGGTCACCACGAGAGAACGGGCTTGAGTGCCCTCCTGTGAAAAGCAAGAGGGCAGCAACTCATCCGAGCTGCTGCCCTCCGTCTGTTTCGCCCCTGTCGCGTACGCGGATCAGCGCACGCGCACGATTACTTCTTCACTTGAAAATCAGCCTTCACGGAACCGCCCTCAGGCACATCCACGTCCGCTTCCATCTTGCCGGCGAACGGATGCCAGGCCATGATCTTGTGCTTGCCGGCCGGCACATCCTTGAGCTCGAACGTCCCGTCCGCATTCACCACGACATAATTCTTGTTCTGGACCGGGAGGAAGAAGCCCTGCATGAACTCATGCTGATCGCACTGGAGACGGAAGAAGGACCCGGCCTTCTCCTGCCGGAGCGTGATCGGCTTTTCGAGCTTGGATCCCTTCTCAGCCAGACCGATATTAAAAATGGTGGCGGAGCTGGGGCCCTTGACCTCGAAGGAATGCGGGTTGTGGAGCACGCCCTTCACCGACTTCGGATCGTCGGGGTCCGCATCGTGGTTCTCGACACGGAAATTCTTCTTGTTCACGACGATGCCGCTGAACGGCTGAAAATCACAAAATTCGGCGACCACATCCGTGCCCCCGTAACCGTCCATGAACGCCTTATCCTCGATGTCCCGAACCGACACCACCGCGTTCTTCAAGCCCCCATCCTTGCCGACTTCAATCGTCTTGAGGAAACGCTTATCCCCATCCATAACATCCTTGTTCGGAATCTTGGGGCAGAACTTCGGATTCGGGAACTTGGAAAACATGAATTCCTTCTGCTCGGCCTTGCCGGCATAGGTCACCTTCCCGGTCACGGTGCCGCCGGCAAAGGACGCCAGCGGAGCCGCCAGGAAGGAGGCCGCAATCAGACCCGACATAGCTAGTAACGAACCTGTCCTCATGATGACTGCCTCCTTGATGGTTGAACAAAATCTTTCGGTATGCATGCCGACCAGCCCCAGGAAAATTCTACTCTGTGCCTCAAGGCTCCACAAGGCAGGGGTCGTGAAGCTGGTTGGCCGCACCCATTCCCCTATTTAGGCGCACGAGTGATCGGAGGGACTGTACCGACTCCCAAAAGAGTCACTTTTATACAGAATCCTCCATCGCGAGTCAACCGTGCCCCAAGCGGCTCCATGCGCCGTTTGCACGGTCTTGCCCCTTGGAGGAAAAGACTCAGAAGCGTGCGTGGACCGCCTGTTGATCCTGGCGCAGTAGGCGAATCAACGATGCGGCTGCCGTCGCCTGTACGGCCGCATCCTGGTCACGCAAGGCTTCCTTAAGGTCCGGAATGTGCTCTCGGCTCCCGATGCGCCCCAGGGACCGGGCCGCAGCAATCCTTGGGCGGGGCAAGGGATCGTGCAGGATCTGATCCAGATAGGCCAGCGCGGCCTGTCGATTCAGCCCCGCACCGCGCCCCAGCGCCTTGGCAACCGCCGAGCGAGGGCCGGGGTCTTGGGCTCGCATCAAACTACGTACGGCTTCCTCGATCTCAGGGAAAGGCTCGCCCAATCTAAGCATGGAGTCCACGGCCGCACCTTTCACTCCGGGATCGGGGTCGTGAAACGCTTTTCGAAGAACGGGGACGGCCTCTTTCCTGCTCAATTCCCCCAGCGCGACCGCCGCGCTGGATCGCACGGCGGGAATCTTGTCGTTCATCAGCGTAACGAGCGGCTCCAATCCTTCCGCCTTGCCGAACAAACCCAATGCCGCAGCCGCCCCTCCTCGCACAGACGGTTGTGGATCACGGCTTCCCGCAATCGCGAACTCCAGGCCGCGTGGGTCCTTGAGTTCTCCCATCACACGCAAGGCGGTGCTCCTGGCCTCGGGGTTTGCCGCCTTGGCGGCCTGAGTCAGTCCGGTCCAGGATTCTTTGCGGCCGAAACGCAGCAAGGCTCCGATGGCCTGCACCCGTACCATCGGTTGCTCGTCGTTCAGCGCCTGCTCAAGGAGCGGTCGCTCGCGCTTGTCGCCGTTGAGCCCGACCGCTCGTACGACATTGGCCCGAACCATCGAGGCCTGATCCTCCATCGCCTTGCGCAACCTCGGCGACTTCCGGCCGTTCTGCAATTGGCTCAAGGCCTCGGCCGCCAGCGCCCGGACAAGCCCCGACCCGTCGCTCAGACCATCTTCGAGATCTGGCACGACGTCCTCGGACTCCAGCTCCTTCAACGCTGTATATGCGGCACCTCGCATCTGTTCGCGCATATCTTTGAACAACACCCGAATGAATCCCATCGCGACGGTCTCCAGCAGCGCCTCCTCGTCGCGGCCTTGGTCCTTCGCCACTTGGTCGTAGACGTCCAACGCATCCTTGGGACGCCCGAGTTCGATGAGCGTTTTGGTCTTGAGCGTGCGGGCGTGGGTGGACAGCGAACGGTTGTCGCCCAGACGATCCAACAACTCCAGGGTCTGAGGATAACGCCGTTCCGAAAATGCGCCCTCCGCCTCCCGTTCGAGGGCACCGGCTGAAGGAGCCTCAGCACCCTCGACGTCCGGGCCGAAGAACAGCAGGCCCAGACACAGCAGCGCTCCCGTTCTCATCATCATCGACGGAATGGAACGCGACACGACGAGTCTACTGTTGGTATTCAACAAGGGGTTCGATCGCGACAGGATGTCCGAGAGACTCCGGCCCAAATCGAGGGTTTTCCATCACCTTGAAAGCCGACCGATTTCCCCTCGGCGCTTCAAGGACAACGTCCTCGGTAACACGCCCGTTGGGAGCCACCGTCACCGTTTTGGAGATGCTGGGACCGGATTGAGGGTGCCAGATGACAAGTTGATAGGTTCCGGGCGGAATATGATCAAGACGATAGGTACCGTCGGCCGCGGTCACGGCGTAATAGGGGTTGGTCACCGCCACAGCCCAGCTCTCCATAAATGCATGGAAGCCGCACTGCATGTAAAAGGTGCGCCGGCCGTGGTTGAGATAGATCGGTCCGACCAACGATCTTCCTGGCTCATGATCGTGGGTCGCGTGCAGGTCACCCCGGTGATGGCGGACGTTCATGCGCAGGGGCGAATTGAACAGGACTCGCGTCCCGGCCTGCAAGGAGGTCTCATAGCCTTGGATATCGTGCATGACCGGGTCCATGTTCACGACTTCCACGGCGTGGCCGTTCCGCACGATCGTGACAAAGGGTGTGAATTTGCAATCGCGCGCTTCAACGAGCGGAACCGACAACTCGAACGGTTTGCCGCTTTCGATCCCTTCAAGAAACACGACGGTGTCCTTGAGACCCCCTCCCTGATCGACGACAAAATCGTAATGCAACCGCCAGCCCTTCCCGTTGGAAATGCGTCCGCAGTATTGAGGATCGGGAAACGTGATCAGGTTAAACCCCTTCGGCTCCGGCACCGCGCCTTGCAAGGTTACACGCCCCTCAATCGTGCCACCGTCCTTCACCTCGATCACCTCATACGCCGACGCCTGCGCCGGAAGTCCCAGGGCCAGGACGATCGCGCAGCAGACGAGCCTGCCTACCAAGAACCTGGTACCGACCATACGACCGCTCATGCCATAACCTCCGAAGAATGTTTAGGGTCTCTGTAATTCCAAGGTCGGGCGGATGTCGATCGAGCGTCCGAGGGCCTCCAGCCCGAAGTGAGGATTCTCGACGATTTCATGCGCGCTCCGACGTCCCGTCGGCGCCTTAAACTCAAAGGAAGCCGTCGCGGTTTCTCCGGCTTTCACCGTGATGTTCTGCTGCAACATCGGCCCGGTCTGAGGATGCCAGGCGGCCACTGCATAGTCGCCGGGCGGTACCTCTGCCAGAGAAAAACTCCCGTCCGGCCCCGTGATCGCATAATACGGATGCTCGATCGCCAGCCCCCAACTCTCCATGTAGGCATGGAACCCGCACTGCATGACGAAGATGCGGCGCTCCTTGGTCATGCGGACCTTCTGGACCACCGGTTCGCCGGCGATATGCTTATGGTATTCGGCCCCGACTCCGGATCTTGGATGGTGCGGATTCATCGGCAGGGGTACATTGAACAGCACACGCGGTCCCAGATTGGAGGTTTCATAAGCCTGAATGTCATGCATCACCGGGTCCATATTCACGACCTTCACGTCATGATCGTCACGCACCACAGTGACGAAGGGGAGAAACCGACAATCGCGCGCCTCGATCGTCGGCGGGGTAAAGGCGAACGGCTTGCCTTGTTTCACCTCGGTCAACATCACCACGACATCCTTCAGCCCGCCGCCCTGAGACACCGTAAACTCTTCGAGGATGCGCCATCCGGTGCCCGTTGAGATGCGTCCGCAATAGACGGGATCCGGAAACGTAATGAGGTTGAACCCTTTGGGAATCGGCTTCCCACCGGTGATAGTCACCTTCCCAGCAATCGTCCCTCCATCCACGACCGCCATCTCATCGTAGGCACCCGCCTGGGGCGCAAACCACACAACCCACAGCGCCATCACTGCGAATCGAATCAATCGAACCATGACCGGCCTCCGCTCGACGGTTCGTCCACAAGTATGTGTGTTCAGTCTACAAGACCCTGTCACCAAAAAGAAGGGGGAGCCAGACTCTGGCTCCCCCTCCCACACGTTCCTCTCGGTCGATGAAACGTTACCGGGAGGCCACCGGACTCACCTGAGCCTCAGCCGGTGAATCGGCCTGCGCCTTCTTCACTCCGACCGCAGCCCCGGACAACGGTAGCAACCGTTGATCGCCGGACGGTAGGACGCGCACATAGCCCCACTGACCGGACTGCGAATACGGCAGCCGCTGGTTGCTGTAGGTAAAGTCGCCCACCAACCGATAGGGACCGCCTGCCGACGGGATGAACGCATCGATGACCTCGGAACCGGAATACTCGACGACGCTGATCATGTCGGCGCCGCGCATGTACGGTTCGATCGGCCACTCGTGCTTCTCTATGCTGAACATCCCGTTCTGCTCGTTGGTCGCACCCAGAATGTGAAGCCGAACCGGATCTCCCGCATGCGCCTCGATAATAGGCGTCACGGGATCTTCCGGCTTATCGGCCACGCAGGGCTGGAATACGCGGCCCAGCGTGCACCCCAGCTCTTCCCGGAACTTGTACGGCTCGGACCGGTAGTTCACCCCGGTCAGACCCGCCACGTTCTGGACGTAGGGCATGAAGCTCGTCCCGATGATGTTGTCTTCGTCCTGGAAGAACAACGAGGCATCCCGGTAGTTCGTCCGGAACTCGTTGCCGGATATCGTCCGGTCTACGATGACATCCACCATCCAGGCATTCTTGTTGGACACATCGGCTCCGGTCTTCGGATCGCGGTACTTGGAGCCCTTCGGGCCGACCACGACCGCGCCGAAGAGACCATTCCGAGGATTGAGCATCGGATTGCCGCCATCCCACACCAGCGACGTGATCTCGCCGTTCGCAGGATCCGCATAGTAGGTGTACGTGCGGCTTTCGCCCGGGGCGACCGTCTGGTCGTTCGGGTTGTTACCGACGTTCCAGCCAAGCGAGTCCTTCGGATCGAAGGCCAGCGACATGGCCGAGAAGGAAGCACGGCTGCTCTTCATCTTGTTTTTCAAGTTGACCTTAATACAATCCCCCACGTTCACGTGCAACGTCAGCGGCATCGGCTGCGCATTCGCCACCGTGGCGATCTCGTCCTCCAGGACATAGATCTTCGCGTCGGGGTTGGTGATCTGGATCTTCCGCTCGAAGTCCACCTCGATGGCCTCGGGCGCCTTTGCGTTGAACTTCATGTTCGGATAGTCGATCGCCACGACATTGAACGACTTCACCGGAGCATCGGCCGGACAGACCGGTATTGGTGCCGGAATTTCGTTCCGTCCCGAATAACCGGCAGGGAGCCTCTGCAAATCCGGCTGTTCCTTGTCGTACACGCGGAGAATCCCCCACCCACCCTCGGACAGCTTGGAAGCCCGTCCGTTGAAGTGGATAAAGTCGCCGGCTTGCAGCCGAGGCCCGCCGGCTTTCGGCACTACCAGGTCATACCGTTCGGCAATCCCGATATGAATGGAGTTCTTCCGGTTCGCGTCGCCGGCATACCGTTCGGTCAAGAACGTATGGCCGGACAACGTCCACACCATCGACTCGTTCATCAGCGTATGCAACAGACGAAATACCATCGTATCGCCCACATACGCGCGCAGCAGCGGCGTGTAGGGATCACCATGGATCGCGCTGTTGAACACCTGGTGGACATCCGGATTAGAAGCCAATCGCTGGGCGATAGGTCCTGCCCGGAAGTTCAAACCGCTCCCTGTAGTATGGGTCCCACCGTTAAGGAACGGCATCGGCGTCATGTAGATTTTTTCCGGCATCTGGAACGAGACTGTTTTCCCTGCTTCCAGCGCCACCTCGACCGGCTGGCCGGGCGGGTTACCGGCGGTCACAATATTCACCGTGTGGGGCACGGTGTCATGAACCTGCACCATCAATTCACGGAAACTGCCGTTTACGTTATGTCCGACCGGCTCAATCGTCCGAATGTCGGCGATCGGTCCGCTCCGGACCTGCTTCCCGGTCTTGGGATCGTGGTACGTAGACCCGACCGGCTCGGCAATGAAGGTTCCGAATCCGCCGTGCGGCCAAGTGGTCGCGCCGAAGGCATGGTCGTGCCAGAACACGGTACCCACGTCCGCATCGACCCAGAACCGCTGCCGCACGAACTCAACCGTCACGATGTCCTTGGCCGGGTGATCGTGCTTCAGACCCTTGGTCAAGGTAATCGTGTTGCCCTTGATCTCCTTGATGCGGGCGATTTCGTTGCCCTTGACGTTGTCCGCCCCGACGAGGATCAGGATCTTCGGATGGTATTGGGCCGCGTTCTTCACGGTAATGGTGGTGGCCCCCTTCTTCACAGGCGCCGTCAACACCGTGTTCATCGGGACAGGCAGTCCCTTCTTGTCCTTCTTCTCCAGCATCGTGAACGGACGCACCGATTGTTCATAGGAGAACCCAGTGATCACCCCGTCCGACGCCTGGTTGTCGAACTGGAGGAAGTGCCAGTGCGTATTGATTTTGGATGCCTGGAAGTTCGTGTAGTCGTCGTCCTCCCATTCACTGGTCAACGTCCAATCCAGGCAGTCGTAGATGTTGCCGCGGACGACCAACGGATACTTGAGGTCATCGTTGGCGCGAATCGCTGCTTCTTCTTCATGCAACACATAGATCAAGCCCGTCTGGTCTACGACGGCCGGCTCTTTGCCCTGCGCCTTCGCCAACTTGATCGGGAGCTTGATGAAGTGCACATTGTAATCTTTGCGTCCGGCGTTTTCGGGACACAAACTCCACACGCCGTTTTCACCGGGCTTGGCTTGATCCAGGCTCTCCTCACCGTTGTCGTCCCGGCGAATCGGCTCAAGCCACGGGGCACCGACGTGATTCGGGGAGAACATCACACGCTTCCCGAAATGCGGCGTCAGGTGCGGCCAAGCCACACGCCCGGTCGTCGGCTCGAACGTGATCGGATGACGCTTGCCCGGATGTGTCGACTTGTACTTGGGACTGTCAAACGTGCTTTCCTTCTCTGACATCGCCTTGTTGCCGTCCCAGATCCAATCCAACACCGTGGCATCGTAGGACACAATCTGGCCCTTTTCATCGTCCTTGTGACCGGGCTTTCCTTGTGTCGGCAACTGCATTTCCACCCAGTCTTTGATCGTGATCACGGCCGGACTGCCCTTCCAATTGCTCTTACCCTTATCCACAATCTGGAAAGTCTTTCCGAACCAGTCCACCGTCGTCCCGACCAATTTGTCGGAGGTCACGGGGTGCTTGATGCGTCCCTTGCGATCAGGCAATTCGCGCAGGTCCGGCATCGTGTCATTGCGATGGTCTCCATGCTGCAGCGTGTTGTACACCCGCCAGTATCCCCACATGCCCGCCACATAGTGGTGCGCGACGTGGCAGTGGAAGAGGAAGTCGCCGGCAAGTTGCTGGCACAGACCCGACCCGCACTCCGTTTCGAGGTCCAGCGCTTCCGACGGTCCGATGACTTCAACGTCTACGCGATCGGTCTTATGACGAATGACCGGATATTTCACAGGACCGTTTACGGAGACCGCCCAGAGGTTCATATCGTCGATGGCCCGCGGGCTGCGCGGCCAACGAATCGTCCCGCCGTGCGGATGGTGGGAGTGGAACACCTCCGACCCACCGTGCACCAGCCGGAACTTCGCCGGATCGCCCAAATAGGACCGCGGAATGGTCGGGGACGGATCGCCGAACGTATAGGAGCTATAGCCCATCGACTCGTCTTCAAACCCGAAGTATTCGTGCTGCACATGCATGTTGTTGATGCCGAAGGGCTCGCTGCGATAGTTGATCGCACGGGCGCCTGGCCGATACACGTCCGTCAACGGATCGCGTTGCGGCAGGAAGTCGCCCTTCTTGTTGACCGGGCGGAACGCCTCGTCGCCCACTTCGTGATAAATCAACACGTATTCCCGGAAGTCCGGACCCGAGCCGTTGTCGATCATCACCTGCCAACCGCTACTGGCCGCCTCGTCCTTGGAGGTCGGATCTCCGAGCGCCTGCAGATAGGACGAGCCGCGCGGCTCGACGACGAAGGCCCCAAAGAGCCCGAGCACCGTCAGCTCGCGATCATTGCTGAAGCTGTGGAATTGTTTCACACCCTCCTGGGCGGCCGGATGGATATACCATTCCATCTCCACCGCCTTGTCCGGCTTGGCAACCGAGTCCGGGTTGGTCGTGGTCGCCGCCTGTCCCGTGGCGCTGATGACTGGATAGGAGCCGTGGATGTGCAGGCTGACCTCGTCCACACCCTCCAGCTTGTTCTCCAGCTTGACCTTGACACAGTCGCCTTGGTTGGCGCGGAGCACGAGCGGCTCGATCCACTGAGCCTGCACACCGGGGAGCACCGCTCCCGGATCATAGCCTTCCTTCTCGCGCGCCTCCTTGTTCTTCGTCTCCTCGGCCCGCACCTTGTCGAGATTCTCCGTCAAGACGTACATGTAGCCGGGATAGTAATCGAGCCATTGATTGAGGGTGATCTCGATGTTGATCGCCTGCACGTTGAACTGCTTGACGGGCGCATACGCTGGACACTTGCCCCCGCCCTCCATGACCGGCTCACGGCGCGGATCCGACATCAACAGGAGATCCTGCCCGCCGGCACCATACTGGTGCATCATGGACATCGTATTGAAATTCCCCGTGCTGACCTGCTGCACCTGCGGATCCTTGGCCATCTGCTCCATGATCCGTTGATGTTGCTGCTCAACCTTCGCCGAACGATCCGGACGACCCGACATCGCGTCTTCCACGACGGTCTGGCCTTTGAGCTGCTCCGCCCACTCCGGCGTGGCATGCCCCATGGAGGTCATATGGACCGAAGCATGGCCCTCATGGGACGTGTCTTCAGCCGCGCCGACCAGCGGGAGCGCCAGAAAGGCGCCTGCCGCCAGCAGGCTGACCCAACCACGAAGCGGTTGAATCTGATGGTGATGATTAAGCATGGACCGGCCTCCTTGCTGTGTTAATGAACTTGCTGATCAATCAGGACTGAAAAACCCGGGCGAGACATGTATCGAAGCGTCCACACGAGCGATTCCGGCAGTGACGACAGACGTTTGTTGAAGGAGGGTTTTCACCGAAGGGAACTCTATGGTCACTGCAGGCATGCGGACTAGGTTGTGACTAAATTACGATGTCGTAAAAGACCGAGCCCAAGATACTCAAGTTGAAGAAACGTGTCAACCCTCAAACTCGCCCTCCAGCCCGATGTGCCGTCGATCCGAATCTGACTTTGCCATGACCGGTTTGACGCGTTCGGCTCGACCCTAATTCGGCGACGCACGGCACGAGCCCGTGTTTTCTTCATGTACTCCAGTTGTGAGATAATGTTCCGATATGCTTGTTAAGAAATGGCTCGTCGGGCTTCCGCTCAAGACGGCGCAAGCGGCGCATGAACGCCTTTCCAAACGCTTGGCTCTGGCGATCTTTTGCCCTAATCCGCTTTCTTCGGTCGCGTACGCGACCGAAGAGATCCTCCTCGTTCTCATCCTTGCCGGGACGATGGCCTTGTGGTGGTCGATTCCCTTGAGTCTCGGAATCGTCGGGCTCATCCTCATCCTCAATGTCTCATACCGCCAGATTATTTATGAGTACCCCGAGGGCGGCGGCGCCTATGTGGTCGCCAAGAATAATATCGGTGAACTGCCAGGTCTGACCGCGGCCGCGGCGCTCATGATCGACTATACGCTGACCGTCGCGGTCAGTACGGCCGCGGGCATCGCGGCAATTACCTCCGCTTGGCCCACACTGTTCCCGTATCGTGTCGGGTTGGGGCTGGGAGCTATCATCCTCGTTGTCGTCATCAACCTTCGCGGTGTGCGGGAAACCGGACAAATCTTTGCCGTCCCCACTTACTTCGCACTCGTTGCACTGTCGGGCATGATCCTCGTCGGGTATACGCGGATCCTCTTCGACCACTCGGTGGCACCCCTCTCGCCCCCGCCGGCCGCGGACCCGGTCCTATTCGAAGGTGTGATGTTCTTCCTGATCTGCCGGGCGTTTTCCGCCGGCTGCACGGCGGTCACGGGCATGGAGGTGATCTCCAACGGCGTTAAAGCCTTTCGTCCCCCCGAGCCCCTGAATGCCTCGATCACCATGACGGCGATGTCAATCATCCTGGCCGGTCTGTTCTTGGGAATCAGCGGATTGACCTACTATCACGGCATCGTTCCCAAGCCAGATGAAACCGTGGTATCTCAGTTGGCCCGGGCGGTCTTCGGCGAGGGGACGCTCTACTACATTGTGCAAGCCTCTACGATGATGCTCTTGATTCTCGCCGCCAATAGCAGCTTTAGCGGATTCCCCCCACTGGCGAGCACCTTGGCGCGAGACGGCTTCATGCCACGCCAGATGTCAGGCATCGGAGATCGCCTGGTCTTTTCCAACGGCGTCATCATATTGGGCGTGCTTGCAGGGCTCCTGTTGCTCATCTTTCAGGGCGATACCCACGCGTTGATCCCGCTCTACGCCATTGGTGTCTTCATTTCGTTCACCCTCTCTCAAACCGGGATGGTCCTGCGATGGCAGGCAAAGAGAGGGCCGCACTGGCGGAAGAAATTGTTCGTCAACGGTTTGGGGGCTGTCACAACCGGCATCTCCACCCTAATCATCACGATCACCAAGTTCGTGCAGGGAGCCTGGATCGTCATTCTGCTAATCCCGATTCTCATCATGTGGTTTCGGTCCATTCGCGCCCATTACAAGGCTGCGGCCGAACAGGTGGCGCTGGCCAGGGATCATCGTCCACCCGTACCCAGGTTGAATACCGTGATCATTCCGATCAGCGGCGTCAACCGCGCCGTCGTGCGGGCCGTGGACTATGCGCGCCATCGCTCCACTGACGTGCGGGCCGTGCTGGTGGACATCGATCCGCAGGAAACCGCGCGGACGGAGATCCAGTGGGCGCAATGGGGATGTGGTGTCCCGCTCATCGTGTTGCCCTCTCCCTATCGGTCCATCCTGGAAACCCTGCTCGACTATATCGAACAGCTCCTGCAAAAGGATCAGGATGGATGGGTCACCGTGGTGTTGCCGGAAATATTGCCAGCGCGGTGGTGGCAGAACATCCTGCACAATCAGCGGGCCTTGATGTTGAAAGCGGCGCTTTTGTTCAAAGAGCGCGTGATCCTCACCGACGTCCCCTATCATCTCCAACGATAGCCGTCAGGAGTTCGCCATGCCGATAACACGCCCCAGCTATCGAGGACTGATCCTGTTCCTGGCCGTAGGCGGGCTGAGCGTGCTCCTTGCTGGATCGGCCTGGTCGTTCGAGATCCTGGAACCAGACGAACAGGGGCAATTCAAGTCCGGCCAAACAGTCACCGCCAAGGTTGATCTCGGCAAGGATACCGGCGTCGTCAAGGTGCGCTACTATTGGTATTCGGAGCACGCCGAGGCGCTGGTCCAGGCCGATGAGCCTGCGCCCCAGTCATCGGACCAGTCATCACTCTCGACAAGCCAACGGGCTCTGGAGGAGGAACGCGCGACTGGGCAACAGATCGTCGCTCGGCCGGCGCTCGTGTCGACCGCCGAGAACGATCCACCCTTCGGAGGAAAGTTGACCATCCCGCACGAGGCGGTGGGCACCATCCGGCTCTTGGCCGTCGCGGAAATCTCGCGTGGCCGGCTCGGGATCCAGACGTCCTTCGACGAAATTCTTGTGAAGGCCGAGCCCCCGAGCGAACTCGCATCGATCGACTTCGAGACCGAAAAACCCCTCAAACTCGGCAGGATCGGACAGGCCGCCAGCTATGAGCAGGTGGACTTTCGCGGAAAGACCATCGAATTGCCGATCGTCGGCCTCTTCGCCGATGGGATCACTCGGAGCCTCTCTTCCCCCTCGACCGGCACCACGATCACCTCATCCAACCCAGCCGTCATCAAAGTGGAATCGTACGGCTTGCTCCGGCTCACCGGCAGCGGCCGCACAACGTTGACGGTGAAGAATCGCGGCAAGGAAGCCTTGCTGGAGGTCATTTCGGCCCTGTCCGATGAGCCAAACGAGCCCCCGATCGCCGAAGCCGGAGAGAATCGGACCGTGAAGGCGGGACGAAAGGTCGAATTGAACGGGCTCAAGAGCCGAGACCCGGAGGGCGAAGCGCTGTTCTATTATTGGAGCCAGGTCCGCGGCAGCAAGGTGCCGCTGCTCGATCTGAACATGCCCCGGGCCTCCTTCGTCGCCCCGACCGTGTCCGAACCGCGACTGTTCCGCTTCAAGCTGCGGGTTTACGATAAGCTGGGGGCGGATAGTTTGCCGGCATTTGTGGACGTCACGGTGGAACCTTGAGCCCGCGTCGCCCATGGACGCTCCTGCTGCAATCGCGCATTCGCTGCTGCGACAAGCCTAGGCCACTCGACGGGATTTCTCCGGCGGCGACAATGAAGAGGGGCTCTGCCCGATGAGCCGCCGGCTCACACGAAGTGCGGTATGGCGGGCGGGCTCGCCGCTCAGTCGGTCAACGTACCCGGCGGGTACGCCTTCCTTCCTCCCGGCTCCGGGCGCCCGTCTCGCCACGGGCAGCACGATCGGGGTCAGGTCTTGCAATCACACACAATGCTTCATGGGCAGGATTCCTTAGGACAGGATGGTTTTCACGAACCCGGCTCCTGAGATCACCGGTACATCCGCATACTGCGTCCGCTCAGAGTCGTGATCGCCAGTGATCAGAAACTCCACCAGAGGGCGTGTCGCGGCGAGGTCCAGAAAGATCCGGTCTGTTTCATCACGAAGAGGAGTGTTGGTAGGATTTGGTTCGATGATTTCGGCGAGTTCAGGAAAGTCAGCCAGGAATTCCGCTATGTCAACTCCAGCTCTCTGAAACAGTCTACGCAGACGCGGTCGAAACAACACAGCGCTCAGCTCAGCCAACGTGGGAGGACTCACAACGGGGACGGGAATGCCCGCAGCACCGCGTCTAAAATTTTCCCGGGTGGGCCTGCAGGAGGGATGAGGCCGGAGACGATGATGTTGGCGTCAACGATGACCCGCACGCTTCCGTCGCACAGCCATTACTTCATGGGAGCTGGGTAGCGGAGTGAGGGTTCCTGATTCTTTCGCAGCACCTCTCAGCCGTTGTCCCATGCGAGCTATACGCCGCCGAGCGGTCCGCCGCCGTTCGGGCTCGATCAGCAGCACATTACCCTCCCGCTTAACCATCACAGGTCCCGCCTAGCCCTTCAACAGCGAAGAAGGGATCAACAAGCCATCTTTGGTCTGCCGCAGCTTACTCATACCCCCTATCGCCAACAGGGTGCCAAGAATAGCCGAGTCCCGCATCGAACATAACTTGACTGGCGTTTCTAGGCCCTACTCACCCGCATCGGTCCGTAGGTTTGACGGGCCTTCCGCAATTCCTCCACATGCCGTCGTAAGGCGGGGCTAAATCGTGAACGGAGGACCGTCATGCGCATCGGCGCGATGGTCCTCTCAACCTTGGCAATCCGGTTTTTGAGCTGCTCGACCAATTCCTTCCCTGAGCGGGTCAGCCAGCCAAGTGAGCGATTCGCATACTCCAAGTCTTGAATGGAATATCGCACCGATTCGACTTCTTCCAGGCAGCGGAACTGCGCACGGAGGAGGTCACGTCTGGTGAGGCCGGCTGTACGCCAGCGGTCCGGGCGTTTCTGTCCCCAGGTTGACAGCCGCTCGAACAACAGCGCTCCCATCGTAAACGTGAACGTGGCATGGAGAATGCCGCGGATCGGGCGAAGGCTGCGCCGCCAGGGAGAGTAGAACCGTTCTTGATTGTGATCTCCTTTATAGAAGACATACTTCCTGAGTAACAGGTTCAGATGGTGATGGCTGTTCTCATGGATCAGGTCGTCGATCAGATCCAGTTGGTCCCGCTCGAACATATTGATGAAGGACAAGCCCGGCCTGTGACGATAGCTGAAGCTGACGACGCCGCTTGCTCGCAGCGGGACCACTCTCGTCGTAAACAGCGACAGCAGATTGAGCCCCTCCGGCCAAGCTTCTTCGATCACGTCGATAGCCCGCCTGAGGCGAGGGAGCAAGGTCGGCGAGGAGGATCGCGCATCGCGAGGGATACGCTGCCGGTCATACACCAACGTCGGTCCCAGCGTGAGCCCGTGCCGCCAACGGACATCGGCTTCCTGCACGTAGCAGGGCGGATGGTATGTCCAAAACCATCTGGGGACATCCTCGCAGACGAGGATCACGGATCGCTTCCGGCCGATCTTGAGGGTCATCTCGCCCGAAAAGATTTCGAATTGCGCGGAGGAGCGCTTGCCACCCGGCCGCATCGTTGTCGTGGAGGGCATTGCGACAACGGTGCCGTCGATTCCAACCGGAAGCGTCTTCGCCGGTTCGGCGCGTTCGAGGTCAACATCGAGATCGCCCAGAACGATCCACCGTTTCCGCTGTTCTTGCCTCACCCATCGACAGGGCAAGCCCGGCACCAGAAAGAGCGATTCCTGCACCAACTCTCGGCTCAACCGTTCGCACAGTCTGGTCAAGCGCGGAACGAGGCGCGAGGGTTCAGGACGACGATTCGGGAAGAGCTCGTCTAGATAGGTATGTTCGTAGAATCGTTCTTGGCACTCGGCGAGAAACTGTTCGGCGAATTCCGATCGATCGGGCTCGCGTCCGAGTTGCGAGAGGACGTCGATGAAGTACAGCAGGTCGTTGAGGCCTTCGACCCACCCGACAACTTTCCAGGAATCCCACGCGTCCGGGCTCAGCGAGTCATGAAGTAGCCGAAAGTAGGCAAGCGGCAGATCGAACCGAGCGACAGCCCCGGGGTACTGTCGCTCTAAATCGTCACAGAGCCCTCGAAGGAGCGACTTGATCGACCGGCGAAACGAGTGGTTCAATCGAACGAGATGGGCTATGCGGAAGGGATCAAGGGACACAAGGGTCCAAATCGAGCGATCGTCAACCGATTCTCGGCGCACACTCTAGCGCAGGAACCTTCAGAGGAGCAACTTTGTGAAACTGGTAAGGGAGGAACTCGCAAATGGAAGGGTTGAAGAACCTGTTCGAATCGCCCGCCATCCCCCGCCGTCCTCCGGATGCCAGCCCCTTTGTTGAGCCACCACCAGAACGGCAGGATCTCGCACCGGCTTCAGGCGGGCATCCCGACAGCAGGCGGCGCCACCTCAACTTCCGGCTGCTGCTCGGGAACATCCACGATCACGAGCCTCGATACCTGTGAAGCCTGAGCCGTCCGATGCTTCAGTATCAACGGGTCTACAATGTTGCCGCAGGCCACACAACGCCAACTCTTGATCCACAGAGGCCCCAGGCTTTCTCGAATATCGAGAAGATGATCCTCGATCATCAGCCCATGACAACGTGCGCACTTCATGTTCGCCTCCTTTGTTCTCGTCTCATCCGCAGTTCCGGTTCTCCTGTGGGCATGCGTCTCGGTTAATCGCAACGCTGATGCCATATCGGTGGTCACTATCAGGTCAAAATTCGGCTATTTCCTCGGCAATGCAACAACGTTAAAATTAGAGGGTTTACAGCCTGGATCCGCAGCACCCGGATCAAGCACCTCGCGATCTTCCCATCAATCGGGGAATCTGTACCGAAGCGATCCCTTGGAAGGCAGGTGAGAAGGAGACAGAATGTCGCTGTCTGCGGCGGAAATTGACGCTGTCGTGTCGGAAATTCGCCCGGCTCTTCTGGGTGGCTGGATTCAGAAAATCTATCAACCTACAGATACCGCCGTGACCCTGGACATTCGTGTGCCGGGTCAGACTTTAGCCCTGCACCTCTCTGTCCTCCCCAGCGCAGCAAGACTCCACCTACTCTCGACGCACCTGCCGAATCCCGAGCGACCTCCTTCGTTTTGTCAGCTCTTGCGGGCTCATCTGCTCGGAGCGAGGGTCGAAGCGATCCAGCAATGGGACACAGACAGGATCGTCGAGATCAGGCTGCAAACCAAGGCTGGGATCCGGACACTGGCGGCGGAGCTTACAGGACGGAGCGCGAACCTCTACTATGTCGATGCAACAGGCTGCGCGCTCGCCGCCCTCCGGCCGGCGCCGGAACGGATCGGCAAACCGTGGTTCGATGGAATCGGTCAACCCAGAACGGATCAGCCGCGGGCCATGCAACAGCGGTTCGCGGTGTCATCCTCGTCAGCGGACGTTCCGGACTATCCGCTCTCACGAGCGATCGAGCAGCATTATTCAAAGACGGAGCTAGAGTCGCAAATTCGGCGTCTCGAACAAGATCGCTTGCAGGGGTTGACCCGCCAGTTGAAACGTCTCACCCGGCGTATTCTCGGCATGGAGGAGGACCTTGATAAGGCTCGGCGCTATGAATCCTACGGACGTTACGGCGAGTTGCTGAAAGCCCATCTCGCCCAGATACAGAAAGGACAGGACAGTGTGACCGTGGAGGACTACTTCGATCCTGACCTTGCTGCGATCACCATTCCATTAGACCCGGCCAAGAATCCCATCGCCAATATGCACGAATACTTTCAGAAGCATCAGAAGTTTCTCACGGCCGAGACCGAGATCCGTCCGAGGATGGAGGCGGCGGAACGGGAGCGGGCTGAACTCCGGGAAGAAATGGACCGCATTCGACGCGGCGAGTGGCCCCCGCCCCTTCCCACGGAAAGACCCGGCGACCAACGTCATGACAAGCCGACCGGTCGTCAGAACCGACAGGACTCAGCGCCCCGACGCCGCGGTCCCTTTCGCCGGTTTACCTCTCTGGACGGACATCCGATCTACGTGGGACGGAACGCCCAGGAAAACGAAGAACTCACCCATCGGTTCGCACGGGGCGACGACTTGTGGCTTCATGCCCGCGGCGTGCCGGGCTCCCATGTGGTCGTACGCCTCCCGAAAGGCAGTGAGCCTCCGGTCGAAACAATCCGCGACGCCGCCACGCTCGCAGTCCTTTACAGCGATTTCAAGAAGAGCGGTAAGGGCGACGTCGTCTATACCAGGAGAAAATGGGTAAAGAAGGCGAAAGGACGAGCCCCCGGCACGGTGACGGTCACCCAGGAACGAACGATTTTCCTTCAACTGGAAAAGACGAGATCGGATCGTTTGAAAAGTACGGCCGAATAGGAGCCAGAGAGTCTCTTCCCAGGGACAGACTCCCGGTGGATGATGCCTCGCCAATCAGTTTCTATAGCCGGCAGACTGCGCTGGTATTCCCTCCCGCAAGCGTGTCTCCTGCGGCGGTGCCGAGCAGTTGGTAATGGCCGAGCCCCAATTCCTTCCCATAGGCCTTGCCCACCAGAACGTCCTGCACATGTTGATGGTCCTGAGCGCGGAAGTATGAGCGCCCCTCCTTGAGCCCGTCGAATTCATGCCCTTCCAATGCTTGGACGACCGCTGAGGTCTCGGTGGAACCGGCCCGGCGTACAGCCTCCAGGATTTGCGTGGCCGCCGCATACCCGAGGTAGCAGCGCGAGGTAGGAGTGTGGTTGTACTTGTCGACCACCGCTTGGATGAAGCGTCTCGACCCTTCGGTCTTGATCTTCGGATCCCAGACCAGGCCCCAGATGCCGGCATTGTCGGCATAACCCAGCGGCCGCCCGATCTGTTCGCCTCCGATCATGCCGGCGATGCCGATCTTGTCCTTCACGAAATCCAGTTTGGCGCAGGTCTTGAGCGCGTGCACCAGATCCCACCCATAGAGATTGAGGATCACCGTCTGGGGATTGGCGGCCTTGGCTTTGGTCAGGGCCTCGGTGAAGTCGGTGGCGCCGAACGATGTCATAACAGAGCCCAGCACCTCACCCTTCTGCGCCCGACAGGCCTCGGCCAAGGCCTGCTCGGCGGACCTGCCGTCCACCGTGTCCGCCGTGACCATGAACCAGCGCGGACCGTACTCCTTCACGATGTAGGGCGCCACCGCATTGGACAGCATGGTGGCGTTGGGCATAAAGACAAACATGTGCGCGTCGCATCGTTCCCCGGTGAGGGCCGGAAGGTGCGCGCCCGTGACCATGAACAGTTTATGCTCCCGCTTGGCGACGTCACTGACTGCGAGCGCGCAGTCCCCGTTGAAGGTTCCCATGAGGAAATCGACACGGTCCTCCTTGATGAGTTTCAGGGCGGCCTTCTTGGCCATCTCCGGATTGGACGCGTCATCGGCCTCCACGATCGCCACGGGACGTCCTAGGACGCCAGCCTGCTTGTTATAGAGATCCACGGCCACGGTCGCCCCATGCACATCATGAATGGAGGAGGTCTTGTAGGGACTCGTAAGTGGATCGATGATCCCGATCGTGATGGGCTCGTCGGACACCTGCTCCACCATCCTCGCACGGGTTGGAGCTGACCCCGCGGTTCCGTCATCGGCGCCTCCCGCCCAACGGGGGATGCCTCCAAGCAACGCCGTCCCGCTTGCGACCGCCGACCATTGCAAGAACCGCCGTCTGGATATCCGACTCATGTCCGTGTCTCCTTCTGTAGGACCTGGGGAATGCACGGATGGGATGCAAGAGTGCGGCCAACGCTCAACCCCGCCTCGCCATTGAAATGAGAGCGAATAGAGCGGAGACGAGGTGTATCCTTTATCCTACTACGTGGCTCGTCGTAGTTCATGTCGCCCGGAGAATGGGATTTCTCAGCCGGATGAACGCGGGCTACGCGAAGTGGGGATGACGCTTCGACGAACTCGGCCAGACGCAGGTCTCGATTACCATTCCGTGTGAGGAAGACCGGAGGTCGTTGAACTCTCGGGGGTACGGTGGAAGCAATCCGATCGGTTGGGACGGGAACACATCCGACATAGGCCGGCTGAGCGACACCGGCTGACAGAACGGATCAACCCGATCAGACACATCAGGGACAAGTAGGCGGGTGAACGGGCGGTGTCCCGTTGTCCATCGCGCTCCAGCGTGACTCGCTGCGGGACAGTTCGGCTTGCCCGATCCAGATATCCGAGATCATGGTGCTGTGGGCCTTCCGCCCGCCATGCTCCCGCTACTCCCCCACCCGCACCAATAGGCCCTTCTCCTTGCAGACTTCAAACGTCCAATGAAACACCGCAATGACCACAGCCAAGTACAAGAGGTTGAGCCCGATGGCCCAGGTCAGGTGGGAGGCGGAGAGGATGCCGTCCCTCAAGACTCCCCGCATGCCCTCAAAAATATGAGCTGCAGGATTCATCCACGCGATGCCCTGTAACCAGGCGGGCAGCACGTCGAGCGGATAGAACACGCAGGAAATCGGCTGAAACAGGAACACCATGCTCCACGCCAGCACTTCCGCTTCGTGGCCGAATCGCAAGATCAACGAGGTCGTGAAGACGCCGATCGTCCAGCCGGTGACCACGAGGTTGAGGACGAAGGGAATGAGCGCCAGACCGATGACAAACACGTTATACGAATAAAACGCGTAGGCGCAGAGCGTCATCACGCAGGCGACGGCCGCCACTTTGAAGATGCTCATCGCCATGGTCGAGGCGAGAAACTCGCTGGGCTTCAAGGGACTGGCGAACAGGTTCAAGAGATTGCGGGCCCAGATCTCTTCGAGAAAGGTGATCGTGATCCCTTGCTGCGCTCGAAACAACACATCCCACAGAATGAGGGCGCCCAGGAAGAACGTTACCAGCCCCGGCACCTGTCCTTCATGCCTCATGAGGTAGACAGTGATGAATCCCCAGATGACCAGGTCCAGCAGCGGCCAGTAGAAAATCTCCATGATCCGAGGCAGACTGCGCTTGTAGAGATACAAATGCCGGCTCAGAAGCGCGATGACCCGATGCCACTTCATCAGGGTTGCTCCCTCGCCAAACGGAGAAAGACCTCTTCGAGATCCCGGTCCCCGAACCGTGCGGTAATTTCGCCCGCGGTGCCTTCCGCGACGATCTTGCCGCGCTGCAGAAAGATGATGCGGTCGGACATCTCTTCCATCTCGCGCATGTTGTGAGAGGTGTACAACATGCTCAACCCCGTCGACCGGCGGACATCCTGAAGCAACGCGCGGATCTTGTGGGCAATGTCGGGATCGAGGCTGGCCGTCGGCTCGTCCAGAAACAGGACTTTGGGTTCGGTCAAGATGGCCTTGGCGAGGGTCAAGCGGGTCATCTGTCCGGACGAGAGTTTGCGGGTCAGCTTATGACGCATCTCTTCCATCTCCAACTGCTTCGTCACCTCATCGAGACGTTGTTCCACATGTGCGAGGCCGTACAATCGGGCGACCACGCGCAGATTCTCTTCCACGGTCAGGGAATAGGGCATCGAAATGTAGGTGGAGGAAAAATTGACCTGCTGCATGATCGCCTCGCGATGTGACGCGAGGTCGAGCCCGAACATGCGGATCGTGCCGCTCGTCGGGGTGATCAAACCCAACAACATCTGGATGGTCGTCGTCTTGCCGGCTCCATTCGGCCCCAGCAAACCCAGAATCTCGCCGGGTTGAATATCGAACGAGATATCGTTCACGGCGACGAAGTCGCCGAACCGCTTCGTGAGACGGCACACCTGGACGATCGGCGTCATCATAATAAGGCATCGCGGGATCGGCCCGCCTAGAACAACAGATCTTGGACTTTTTCAGGCAGGTGGCAGGTCTCGCACTTCCGGCTCAGCACCGCGCCGTCGTGCTCGGCCTTCCCATCGTGACAACGGAAGCAGTCCGCCATCGCCTTCCTATAGAGGACACTACCTCGGGGATGCCGTGGCTCGTTCAGTTTGCCGTCGGCCTCCACATGTCCGCGGGGAACGATAATCGGGTACCCCTTGATGGGCTCTCCATGCACCACCCGCGAATGGCAGGTGACACAGCCCTCCCCTTTCTCGCGCTTGTCGAACGCCTTCATGTGTTTCCGATGGCTCATCACCAATCCCACTTCCTTGACCGGAGAAGGCAGATCGCGCGGCGCAACTTCCGAGACTCGCAAAATCTCGCGATGGCACCCCAAGCACAGTTCGGAATGCACAGTCGCGTCCAGCTCATGCGGCGCGGTGGGCCTGCCGAACCAGGTAATCAGCACATCCTTCGTCCCGGCATAGGCCTTGTCACGCAACCATCCTATCGGCGTGCTCCGCACATGGCAGTCCACGCACGACACCTCCTTGTGCGAGGATCTGGCCCAGCTCTCGTAGGAGGGCGCGATGGTATGACAGGACGCGCAGAATTCCGGCTGGTTCGTAAGGTGTAGCCCGCCGCCGCCGAGGGCCCCGGCCCCGGCCACGATGGCCAGGACGACCCAGGGAGAGTATTTATGTCTCATTCCGCGGACGTCGAGGAAAATGGGAGATGATCAGTCGGGCCACCGCGGGGATATCGTCCGCATCGAGCACGGGGACGGAGACCGTGACCGGCTTATTCGAGACAACCGCCAGCAGCCCTTCCGGAGAGACCGATACTTCCCCCGGCTGATCCCTGACCACTAGAATCTTGGGATACCCGTCGCTCTTCCACCCTTCGGCGATGATCAGGTCCGTATCCTCGTCCAGAAACCGATCCCGCACGTCTTCCGGTTTGACTTCATCGGACACGTCGGCAAACATGGCTAGACTTCCCTTGGAGAGCACCACCACCGCGCTGGCCCCCGCGCGTTTGTGACGCCAACTGTCCTTGCCTTCCGTATCGAGGTCGAACCCGTGGCCGGCATGCTTCACCGTCGCCACCTTGTAGCCGGCACGGACCAGTTCAGGAATGATCCGTTCGATGACGGTCGTCTTCCCGCTATTCGAGCGTCCGACGAAGCAGACCACCGGGATTGCCATGGCGCGCGCTCCTTTACCCTATCAGCAACAGGACTGCCGGTGGCCTGTCGACGGCTGGCACCCAACTTCATGCGTCCAGAGGGGCCCGCTAAGGACCTGGACGCTTACCCAATCGCCGGGGTTCACCCGCTCCACTTCGGCAGGCACATCGATCAGGCAATTGGCCCTCACCATCGACGTCAAGATCCCGGAGCCTTGGTCGCCCGTCGTCCTGACGTGAAACACATCTTGCTCTCTGGTGAGAATCCCTCGTAAGAAATGCCGGCGATCGCTTCGCTTGGAAAATTGTTCCTGAAACTGCGCCCGGATGACCGGACGTCCGTAGCTGCGATGGCCGCCCATCCTCAGCATGGCCGGGCGCACCAATTGCTCGAACGTCACCATGGAGGACACAGGATTGCCGGGAAGCCCGAAGGCCAATTTTCCCTGAATCTTCCCGAAGGCCAACGGCTGGCCCGGTCTGATGGCCAGCTTCCAGAAATGCATCTCGGCCCCGAGGTCCCGGAACACCGCCTTCGTAAAATCATAGTCGCCCATCGATACTCCGCCCGAGAGTACGAGAATGTCGGCGTTGATCCCATGGGAAATCTTCTCGGTCAGCGCCGCCGGATTGTCCCTGGCGATACCCAACAGGATCGGCACGCCTCCGGCTTCCTGCACCGCCGCGGCGATCCCGTAGCTGTTGGAATTGATGATCTTGTCCTCGCTGAACCGTTCGTCAAGGTCCGCCAGCTCGTCTCCGGTTGAGAGAATCGCAACCCGCGGCCGTTGATAGACCAGCACGAGGGACCGCGCCAGGATGGCCAGCATGCCGGCCTCACCCGGTCGGATCGCCATGCCTTGGGAGATGATGCACTCCCCTTTCTTCACATCCTCGCCCTGAGGTCGGATATTCGCGCCTCGCGGCTCCACCTTGAACACACGCACCGAGTCGGGCGTGTGTTCGGTGTCTTCCACCTTGATGACGGTATCGGCTCCGCTCGGGACCGGTGCCCCGGTCATGATTCGGATGGCCTGTCGAGGCCCAACGCACTTGGACGGCATCTTGCCGGCCGGCACGTCCTCAACAATCGTCAATTCCACCGGTTTGGTGATCGCATGATCCTGCTTGATGTCGTCCCATCGAACCGCAAATCCATCCATCGCAGAATTGTCCCACGGCGGGTTGTCCCGCTGCGCGACGATGTCCTCACCGAGCACACGCCCCAACGTATCCAAGATCGGAATCTTCTCCAATCCAAGCGGGCGGGCCGCCTCAAGTACGATCCGTTGGGCTTCCTCTAAGGGCGTCAGACCTTGCATAGGGCCGTTTTCTCCGTCTTCACGTCAGTGCTGGTGCCGCGGCGCGATATTGACCAGCGACCCGGCCTTCTTGCAAAACGCCTCCACCTTGTTCGCAATGCCGTGGAACGCGTCGGCGGTGGCGGTGTCGGAATAGAACATGGCGAAAGGTTCCCCTGCATCCGATTGCGTAACGACATCAGGGTCCAGGGGAATGCGCCCGAGGAAGGGCACGCCCATGTCGAGGGCGGAAGCTTCTCCTCCTCCTTTACGAAAGACCTCGATGTGGTGATGGCAATGCGGGCATTCGAGCCCGCTCATGTTTTCAACGATGCCGATGATCGGCACCTCACTGTCACGGCAGAACGTGACGGATTTGCGGGAATCCAAGAGCGCCACTTCCTGCGGCGTGGTCACGATCACGGCTCCACTCACGCCGCCGAGCAGATCAATCGTCGTCACCGACTCGTTCCCCGTCCCAGGCGGCAGATCAATCAACAGAAAGTTGAGGTCCTGCCATTCAACGCCTCCGAGCAACTGATTGATAAACTCATACTTGTACGCGTCGCGCCAAATGATGGGATCGTCGGAATTCTGGAGGAGGAACGACATCGACGCGATCTTCAGGTTGTAGGCCTGAAAGGGAATGATCCCGCCGGATGTGCTGATTTTAAGCTTCTGCCCTTCCGCGCCCACCATCTTGGGAATGTTCGGCCCGTGAATGTCCAAATCGCAGACCCCGACGTGCCACCCCTTCAAAGCCAGGCTGACGGCCAGATTGGTCGTGACGGTACTCTTCCCGACCCCGCCCTTATTGCTCATGACGAGAACTTTGTATTCGATGCGTTCCATCCGCTTGGAGACAAGCCAGCGACTGTGGCCTTCCTTGTCCTTTTGACACCGTTCGGTTTCGTCGCAGATGGCACAGGCCCAGAGATAGGTGCACACGTCGCCGCTGCCCGACCCCGGCGTGTTGATGATATTCAATTCCTTCGGCATGATGCGTCCTCTATAGATGACTGCGATGCATGACTGCCCTCATCGAGCGCGGACCGGCTCAGCGTCGGTGGCTCGCTGCCTGCTTGTGGATTTTCCCTACCGTATGTTCGAGAATCGGCAAGATCACGCCCAGGTTGTCTTTCGCTCCCCGTGAGCTGCCGGGCAGGTTGACGATCAAGGTACCGCCTCGGATTCCTGCGGTTCCCCGGGATAGCATCGCGGTTTTGACTTTTTTGACGCTCTCTTGTCGCATCGCCTCGCCGATCCCAGGAACCTCCTTTTCGACGACGTCCCTGGTGGCTTCCGGCGCCCAGTCCGTAGGGCGCACTCCGGTTCCTCCGATTGTCAGGATCAGGTCGGTCCGCCCTGCATCCGCCACCGCAGCGAGTCGCTCGGCAACCGCTCGTCGGTCGTCCGCCACGATGTCATAGGAATTCACCCTCCCCGGAATCTCCGCTACCATCTGCTCCAACGCAACGCGGCCCGTGTCCTCTTCGGTCCCGGAGACGATCTTGCTGCTGATCACGATCACGGCCACCTGAAGCATGGGGGGTCATGAGCGTCCGATGCCGCTGGGAACGGCCACATACTCGTCTTCCGACTTTCCGCCTGGTCTGGCCATCTTGGGTCCGCCTTGCCCATGGGCCGCCGCCGGCACGCCTCCGGACGGCTCTGCGTCCTGGGCCGCTTCCATCCGTTTCTTTTTATTGAAGAACCCGGCGCTGACAATCCCGACCTCATAAAAGACGTACATCGGGACCGCCATCAGACATTGATTGAAGGGGTCCGGAGTGGGAGTGAGGATCGCCGCGAAGATGAATGCGGCCAGAAATGCCCACTTGCGGTAGCGCTTCAAGAAGGGCGCATCGACCCACCCCAGCTTTGCCATCAACGTGATGGCAAGCGGTACCTCGAAGATCATGCCGAACACCAGCAGGAACCAGAGGGCAAACCCTACGTATTGGGCAATCGAGAGCTGAGGGATGAATCCGGCGTTCACGCCATAGGAAATCAGGAAGTTCAACGCAAACGGCAGCACGAAGAAGAACGAAAACAGGACTCCCGCATAGAACGCCAGCGAGCTCAGCAGCACGAAGGGCCCCACAAACCGCCGTTCCTGCGCATGCAGGCCCGGGACCGTGAACTGCCAGAGCTCGAAGAGGATGTAGGGCGCCGCCAGGACGACCGCGAAAAGTCCGGCCACCTTGACGTTCTGCCACAGCGCCTCCGCCGGGGCGAGAAAGACGAAAGGGACAGCCGGCAGATCAGTGGGTACCCACTCCAGCGTCCGAGGCACAAACATGTTCTGGAGCGGCACCCTGATCCATTTCACGAGCGTGTCCGCATAGAAGAAGGTGACGACGAACACCACCCCGGTCACCAATACGGCCCGGGTCAGCCGCGCCTGGAGCTCCACCAGGTGCTCCATGACCGGCATTTTCTTGTCTTCCAGAGGACGGAAGACCGAATCCTGAAGCCATTCCCACACCTTGGAGGGCTTCTTGTCTTGTGCCTTGTCTTGCGCCATAACAGCTACATGCGACGGCCTCGATCAGGAAAATGACGCGCTTACTTCGGGTTTACGGCGACGAACAGTGTGTTTCCCTGCCGGCTCAACAACAGGACAACCGGCTCATCCTTCTTGACCTTGGCCGACGCCTTACCATAGTCCTCGACGGTTTTTATCGGCTCCCGATTCACTTCCTGGATCACATCGCCCCGTTGCAAACCCGCCGCTTCCGCCGCCGTCCCTGATTCGACCGAGCTGATCAAGACGCCGGCGGTCTTCGCAGAAAGGTTAAACTGATTGAGCATCGCGGCATCCAGCGGCTGCACGCGCAGCGCCGCCAGCACGTTGTCGGGCAGCTTCGCCGGTTCCGGGGCTGCCGGAGGGGCCGGCTCTCTCCGCGCCAGCATTTCATCCGAGGGCCGCTCGGCGACCTTGACGTTGAGCACCTGCTCCTTTCCGTCCCTCAAAATCTTGATCTCGGCATCCCGCCCCACGATCGTTCGGGCGACCAGGTTTCGAAGCTGACTCACACTCTGCACCTCTTTTCCATTGAATGCCACGACGACATCGCCGCGCTTGATGCCGGCCGCGAAAGACGGCCCATTCTCGTTCACGTCGCTGATCAGCACTCCTTTGCGATTCTCCGGAATCTTGAACGACTTGGCCAATGCCGGCGTGATTTCTTGGATGGCGACTCCCATCCAACCTCGCACCACCTTGCCGGAACGCGCCAAACTGTCCACGATATCAACCGCGATCGTGCTCGGAATGGCAAACCCGATTCCCTCGGAACCGCCGGTGCGTGAGAAGATCGCGGTGTTGATGCCGATCAACTCCCCCTCCATATTCACCAGGGCGCCCCCGGAGTTGCCGGGATTGATCGCGGCATCGGTCTGGATAAAATCCTCGTAATCCGCGATACCGACGTTGCCGCGACCCAACGCACTGATGATGCCCAGCGTGACGGTGCTGCTCAATCCGAAGGGGCTCCCGACAGCCAGCACGACGTCTCCGACCTGCAACTTGTCATAATCCGCCCATTTCAAAGGCATCGGCAAATTGGTCGCCTCGATCTTGATGACGGCCAGATCGGACTTTGGATCGGTCCCGATCACCTTCCCCGGAAACTCACGCTTGTCGCTCAACGTGACCGTAATTTGCGAGGCGTTTTCCACCACATGGTTGTTGGTGACAATATGCCCGGCCGCATCAATGATGACGCCGGACCCTGCGCTCTGCTCCGGCCGGCCGTGGGGACCTGGAGTGGGCGGACCGGGCGGTTCCATTCCTGGCGGCTCTTCTCCGGGCGGTCCCCCCGGAGGTCCGCCGAATGGGCCAGGCGGAATCTGCCGGCGCCCTTCTCGCCGCCCTTCTCCCCCAGTCACCGCAATGTTGACGACCGCCGGGGTCACCTTTCTGACGATTTCGGAAAACCCTTGGGAGAACGCGGCGGGCACGGCGGCCTGTCCGGTCGGAACCCCAATGGTTCCGAATCCCGTTATGAGCACTAGCCCCGCCAGAGCCACCCCGCCAACCCACCATCCGATCATTCCCCTCGTTGCCGTCCGTCCAATCTTCATTGGTCCTCCCATAACGTGTGAACCATTCGCCCCAGAGACAACCCTTCGACTCGACGCCGAGCCCGCGCAACCGCGGACGAGCATACCCCTTCAAGGGTGGTATGAGGTCAACGCATTCTACAACAAGAGAAAAGTCCTCTTCAAAGAGGAAAAGTCCGTACGTTGACGGTGGTCGCTGCCAAGACAGGACGATGCTGAGCGAAACCGTCGTCGGTCGTCGTCAGACCCCGCTAGCGCAAGGCTACGGCTGCTTCGGGACGGTGTGAGGGAGGAGGCGAAAATCGCGGAGGGGAGTGCAGCATGGGAGCGGCGCGTTCCAAGTGCCGCGATTTCTGGGTCTGACCGAGGTCCTCTCTGGACTTTGCGCAACGGACTGCCCGTAAGGCCGTACCCCTCGTCCGCACCGCTAAAGCCGGCGGAAGGATTAAGATGGGAGGGTTTTTGATCACCTAACCGGATCAGACCTTGACCAGGATGCCGTGGTGCCCCATAGGAACTCTGGAAAAACGATCGGGAGGCAGCACCGCCGAAGCCGACAATGTCTGCGAACCTGATAGGTGCGAAGGTGGCGCCATCAAGGTGCGGGAGTAGAGCGCCGCCGCCTGGCTGCGGCGGGAAATATTCAGCTTCTTATACATGCTCACCAGGTAGTTTTTGACCGTCTTGTCGCTGAGCTTCATCTCCCGCGCAATTTCTTTGTTGGTGAGCCCCTGGGCAACCAGCGGGAGCAACCGCCTCTCCTGAGCCGATAACGGGGTACGTCGCCTTCCTGATTCTCTGGTTTCACGGATCATGCCGAACAATGTGCCGGTCAACCGAGGATCGATGATACTGTCGCCTGAAGCAACGATTCGAACTGCGCGGACCAATTCTTCGGATGAGATATTCTTCAGCAGGCAGCCGTGTATACCGGCCCGCACGATCGCCGCCAAGGTCGCTTCCTCAAACGTAAGGGCAAAAAATAAGATCCTCGTCCCGGGATGGCGGGTGAGCGTGTCATTGACCTCGTCGAGCAATCCCGGGTGGGACACCGAAATGTCCATAATGACAACATCGGGATGGAGACGAGCGAGTTTGGGGACAGCCTCCTCCCAAGTAACCGCCTCATCCGACACGACAATGTCCTGATATCGGTCGAACACGCTGCGCATGCCGATCCGTTCAAGTTCCAACGGATCGACGATGAGGATTTTGACCCGTTTCAGGCCGTCGACATCCCTGTCATCTGCCGGGGCATGGTGAAGACGTGTGCGCATAGGACTCCTTCCTGGTTCCTCAAACTGAGTCTGCTTAAGCATATGTCATGCCACAACCTCAATCGATTTCGCGAGATTTTTCATCAAATGAGACATCGGAAGAATTTGATATTTCACGCTTTCTGTATGCGTCGCGACAGCCCAAACTCTTGGGTTGGGCGAATAGCTTGGTGAACCTGGGGCAAAAACCCTTATGCTATGGTGCGGCCACCATGGTGGCCGCACCCTCACTTGTCACATTCATATCCACTCCCCAGCCACGACTGAAGATGAGAACCTCGTCACAGCTTGGGTGCCCGCAGTCCCCAACGCTGAAGTTTCATATGGAGCGCCTTATAATCGATTCTCAGACGACGGGCGGCTTCAGCCTTATTCCACCCGGTCTCTTCCAAGACTTGCATCACCGCGGCGCGCTGCGCCTCCTCCGCCGCGCAGCGCCCGATTTCAGCGAGCGTGCGATCGCCGATCGGCCGATGATACCCTCGTCCCGTCAGTCGTGCCTCTGATTCGCCCGACGATTCGCCGACCTTGGCCAGTCCACGGACCGCCGCGGGCAGATGCGGCGGGCGAATGATCCGGTCGGCCAGAATCACTGCGGCCCGGATCGAGTTTTCCAATTCACGGACATTCCCGGGCCACTGATGGTTTTCCAGCAGTCGTAAGGCATCCGTCGAAATGCCCTGCACTCTCGTCTTGTATGTCCGGTTCGCTTCCATCAGGATCACATGGGCCAGCAACGGAATGTCCTCTCTCCGCTCACGGAGGGGAGGCACCCGGATCGTCACGGTGTTGAGGCGAAAGTACAGATCTCGCCGGAATGTCCCGTGCTCCACCATCTCGTCGAGATTGGCGTTGGTCGCCGCCAGAATCCGGACATCGGCCTGGATGGTGTGCCGTCCGCCAAGACGGTCGAATTCCTTGAATTGCAGCACGCGCAGGAACTTGGCTTGAACGGCCAGCGGCAGATTGCCCACTTCGTCAAGCAGCAACGTCCCGCTTTCGGCACGCTCGATCCGCCCGGGCCGCGTCTGTGTGGCGCCGGTGAAGGCACCGGCTTCATGGCCGAACAACTCCGACTCGACCAGATCCTGCGGAATGGCCCCGCAGTCCAGCGGTAGAAATGGTGCCTGACGCCGGGTGCTTAATCCGTGCAGGACCTGCGCAACCAATTCCTTTCCGGTCCCGCTCTCTCCGAGAATCAGTACAGGCACGTCGTATGATGAAACCCGCTTAACGTGCTCGATCATGTCGAGTATGGCCGGACTCATCCCCACGATGGCGCTCAACGCAGACGGCTTCACCCCGTCGCCCGATAAGGTCGCCACCTCGTGCGTCAGTTCCTGGAGTCGGAGACAATTCCTGATCGTGATCCCTAGTTTGGGAAGGGTCACCGGTTTGGTGACATAGTCGAATGCGCCAGCCTGCACCGCTTCTTCGGCGTCCTTTTGACTCACAAATCCGGACAACATGATGACTCGGTAGGGACCCAATTCTGGAAGCAGTTGCGACTTGAGCAAATCAAGGCCCGTCCCATCGGACAGGCGCATGTCGAGGAGCACCAAGTCCGGATGATCACGGCGGACGATCGCCGCCGCCGCCTGCGCGCTGTTGGCAGTCGCGGGTTCATACCCTTCTTCCTTGAGATAGCCTTCCAGCATCCCCAGAATAAGAGGATCGTCATCGACAACGAGGACGCGGGCGCCGCTGGTCGGCATGAGTTACGGCTCCTGCGGATGCGGGCGCCCACGTTTCCGAACCCGGTCGGTCGTGGACGGATCGGAACAAGACGGACTCGAGTCGGGCATTGCAACCGCGGGCAGCCGGACGGTGAAGCTGGCACCCTCTCCTGGACGGCTTTCGCAGCCGATCGTGCCGCACAGTTCGGACACGATCCGATAACAAATGGCCAAGCCAAGGCCCGTGCCTTCTCCGACCGGTTTAGTCGTATAGAACGGATCGAAAATATGCGGGAGATGCTCGGCTGGGATGCCGGTGCCGTTGTCCTGAATACGACAGACCACGACACGGACACCCTGGTGCTCTTCTTTCGACAAGCCCACGCGGATCACACCCCTGCAGCCGACCAGATCGATAGCCTGCCGCGCGTTGGTAAGCAGATTAAGCAGGACCTGCAACATGGATTGGGGATCCGCAGACACCACCGGAAGCTCGGGCTCGAACTCCATCTCTACACGGATCTGACGCGACCGCAGGTCCGTCCGGACCAGGAAAAGCGCCTGCCGCACGATGCTTTCCAGATTACAAAGCTCCCGGCGCCCGGTTGATGAATGCGCACCGCTCAAGAAATGGTTGACGATGGTCGTCGCGCGCGCGGCGGCCTCCTGCGCAGCGCCTAATTCCTGGCGCACGGCCTTCACTTGGTTTTTCTCCAGCTTGCGCTCGATCAGATGCAAATGCCCCGTAATCACAAACAGCGGGTTATTCAATTCGTGCGCCACACCCGCGACAATGGTTCCCAGTGTGGCCAGGCGATCGGCATGGCGGAGACGTCGCTCCAGCAGCCTCCGTTCGGTCACATCCGTCAGCAAGCCCAAATACCCGATCGGCTTCCCCTCACTGTCCGTCAGCGCCCGCACCCAACAGGCCAGCTCCAGCACCTTCCCGTCTCGGCGTTTGCCGACCACATGAATGTCCCTGACCGCCTCCTCCCGTGCCGCCTCCTCCCAGATCGCCCGCGACTCGTTTTCCAAATTGGCAGGCACATAGGGAAGCGGACGACCGATGACCTCGTGCGCACTCCACCCGAACATCGCTTCCGCCGCCATATTCCAGGATGCCACCTTGCCATCATTGTCCCGCATGATGATCGCGAGCGGCGAGGCATCCACCAACGTCTGGAGCAACTGGGTCGTCGCCTTGAGCGCCTGCTCCGCCCGCTTCTGCTCGGTGATGTCTCTCGCAATGCCGACCAGCAACGTCACCGCTCCACGATCGTCCGTGGCTCGCTGTCTGCGATCGTGAATCCAGCGTTCCGTTCCGTCCGGGTTGACGATGCGATATTCCACATCGTAGGACGGCGATCCCGCCATCCACCGCTCGAAGGCCTGCTGCGCTCGATCCCGATCGACCGGATGGACGGCCGAGAGCCACTGGCGTGGGTCGCGATAATGTTCCGCCGCGGGACGGCCCCACAGCCGTTCGAACGCATCATTGATATAGACGAGCCGAAGCGGGTTCGGGCTCATGATCCAAAACACATCGTTGACCGTGTCCGCAAACGTCCGAAACCGCGATTCACTCGCCCGCAGCGCCTGTTCCGCCCGTTGGCGCTCCAGCTCGGCCGCGGCGCGACTGGCAAAAATCGCTAACAGCGATCGGGCTTCGTCGCGTCGGAGCAGCGGGGCGCATTTCATGACGGCCAGGACTCCGAGAGAGCGGCCCCCACTGTCGTCGAGCGGCGCGCCGATGTAACTTTCCACATCGAAGCGCCTGAGCAGGGGATCTGCCGGAAACAGGTCGCGGAGACACTGATCGTATATCTGCACCGACTGCCCGATGACGGTTTCGGACGGCGAGCCGGTCAACGGATAATCGAAGTTCGGCAACCGTTGCCCGCGCCCACAGACCGCGATCGTCCGGATCACACCAGGAGCCGATGGATGCGGGGTCGCGACAAAGGCATACTCGGCGTCCAACGACGTACAGAGATGTTCCACAAGAGAATGGAACAACGCCTCACCCGTAGCGGCTGACACCCCGTTGGCCGCCTGGAGGAGCCGTTCCTCCGCCCGCTTTCGAGCGGTAATATCGGTCAGGATGCCGTTCCAGACAATGCTCCCATCCGGCCGAGGAATCTCCGGAATGGAATCCCCTCGGAGCCATTTGATCGAGCCGTCGTCCAATCCTACGCGGAATTCATGGCCCCAGGGAGACAATCCTTCTGCCGACTGTTGGATAGAGACCTGGAGGTCGCCCAGATCTTCTGACAGCCCAAACCTCCATGCCTCCCGGACATCTCGCATCACCGCTCCCGCCTCGACGCCCAGAATCTCCTTGACGCCCCGGCTCATGAAGAGGAACCGATCGGTTCCATCCGGACTCAGTTGATACTGATAGACGGCTCCGGGAATGGCGTCCGTTATCCGCTGGAGCCGCAACTCCGTCTCGCGCAGCGCCTCCTCCGCCTTTCGGCGCAAGGTAATATCACGCGCGATGCCGAGCACCCCGATGATCGCCCCATTTTTCTGGTAGACCCCTCCCGCACACTCCATCGACAACCATTCCCCATCCCGTTTCCGCAGTCGGAGTTCGACCCGATTGTCTCTAACGCCGGATAGGATATCGTCCAAGGACTGGACGGCCAGCGCGCGGTCGTCCGGATGAACCAACTCGGTGAAGGGCTGCCCAAGCCAGACTTGCCGCGAGCAGCCGGTCCGTGCCTCAAAGGCAGGATTGATGGACAGGATCAGCCCATCTGGCGACAGCAGGTAGACGATGTCTCTGAGGTTATCGACCAACGAGCGGTACTGGGCTTCGCTGTGTCGCGACGCCTCCTCCGCACGCGCTCGATCAGTCAGATCGTGACAAGTACAGATGTATCCGTCGAATTCGCCGGCCTCATTCATCACACTCGACAGCGCTACCTCGACTGGAAACTGCGAGCCGTCCCGGCGCTTCCCTGTGATCTCGCCGCGCCATCGCCCCTCCCGTAACAAGAGCGGAAAGATCTTCCGTTCGTAGTCGGCCACCGATTCGGACGGGGTGATATTCTTCCAGGTCTTGCCGATCAACTCCTCCTGCTCATATCCGTATAGTTCGGCATGCGCGCGGTTAATATACGTATAGATACCGGTTTTGTCTAGCAGTGCCATCCCTTCCATGGCGGTGTCAATCGCCCGCCTCATCACCGAATTCGCCTCCTCTACGAGCTTCCGAGAGGTGACGTCCACGGCGGTTCCGACCAGCTTGACCGCGCGACCGTTGCCGTCCCGGGTGGTTGAGCCTCGAAGGTGCGTCCAGACGATCGATCCGTCCTTGTGAAGCATCCGCAACAGACATTCATAGTTGTCCGTCAGCCGATCGATGATCGCGATGGTGGCGTCTGTGGCCAGTCGCCTGTCTTCGGGATGGATGAGGGTGAACCAGTTCAGGTCTCTTTCATCCCATTCTTCCCGTCCATAGCCGAACAACGCCTTGAAGCTGGGATCTCCCTGGGATCGGCCGGCGAGGAAGTCGTACTCCCAGACCCCGACTCGTCCCGCGACGGCGGCCCGGGCGTACCGTTCCTCACTCTCACGGAGTAACTGTTCGGTCCGCTTGCGTTCGGTGATGTCCCGTACCGCACTCAGCATGACCGGTTCGCCCCGATAGCGAAACGGCAACGTCCGGACCTCGACGGGAATGAGGGTGCCGTCTTGACGTTGACCAACGCCTTCCGACTCGAATGCGCGTCCCTCAGCCGACGCGGCCGCAGCGTGCTCGACGTGAGCATCGGAATCAGCATGGATGATGTGCCGGCATGACAGGCCAAGCAGCTCCTCCCTGGAATACCCGTAGAGTTTCAAGGCTGCGGGATTGACGTCCAGAATGACTCCTTCATAACTGACCACCAACAGCGCATCCGGCGCGGACTCAAAGAGACACCGGCACCGTTCTTCGCTTTCGCGCAGTGCCTCTTGGGCGCGCCGCTGCTCGGTGAGCACCTCGGTGTACATGACCAACCCGGCGACCACCCCCTCTTCGCCATACCAGGGCCTGATCTCCCAACGGACCCAATCCCGGCTGCCGTCATGGCGAAGGAAGTACTCGCCGTCGGAACCTTCCACGGCGCCGGCGAGGCAACGTTGGTGAATCTCCAGCCACCTCGGCATAGACCGGATTTCCGGAAAGACGTCGTAGTGGTGCTCCCCGATGATGCGGCGATCGCCCAACCGATAATCTTCCAACCACCGCCGGCTTGCGGCCAGGTACCGCAACTCCGCGTCCAAGATCGCCACGGCCGCCGGAATCTGTTCCATGACCAACAACAGGGCCGCATGCCCGGACGCCGCCAGGTCGAGATTGAGCGGGCGCATCATGCCCCTCCTACCCGACCGGCGAAGCGCCTACCGATGGCAGACTCATCAATCCTCATGATTCGACTCTGGATGCGAACGTTGTTTCGGCCTCACGGTGCCGGTCGGCATGAGCGAGCGGCTCCTGCCTCTCCCACCCCGGTCGATTCATCCGCCCGTGCTGCCTGCGCGACCATCCGCTAAGAAGACAGGCGTGGTTGTGTCGTGACCGCGCTCTTGGCCACAGCCGCCGCCATCGAGATACTGAACGCCCCTTCCCAATCCATGTCGGCTGGTACCAGGCGACGTGCCTCCACGCTCTCCGTCCGAGACAGCGCCAACACGATGTTCTTGCCACCGAACCCGAAACTGTTGATGAGCGCCCGCTGGATGGCCGCCGGCCGCCCGTGCCCCGGAACGTAATCCAAATCGCAATCGGGGTCCGGGTCGGTCAAATTCAGCGTCGGTGGCACAAACTGATGTTCCAATGACAGCACGGTGCTGATCACTTGAAAGGCGCCGCTCGCGGCAAACGCATGGCCCAAGGCACCCTTGAGGGAACTGACGGGCACCCGGTACGCATGCGCCCCCATTGCCTGCTTGATCGCCTTCGTCTCGATGGCGTCCAACTCCACGCTGCCGAGTCCACAGGCGTTGACATACTCCACTTCCTCCGGAAACCAGTGGGCGGCCATCAGCGCCCCCTCGATCGCACGCTGTTGCTCTCCTCCAGACTCCATAGGTTTGGCCATCGAGTGGGCGTCGCAGGTAAAGGCCCACCCTTCGAGCTCGGCATAAATATGTGCGCCTCGGCGGACGGCATGCTCGTATTCCTCGAGTACCACGCAGCCGGCTCCCTCGCCCATGACGATGCCCGATCGGGTCCGATCGAATGGACGTGGCAGATTCCGCAACGATCCCTGGCAATCCGGAGCCAGGGTCCGACCCGCTTCCATTGCGGACAGGATCGTCGGATGCAGCGGAGCTTCGGCTCCGCCTGCAACGACCAAATCGACGTTACGGGATCGAATCAGGTCGTAGGCCCGCCCGATGGCGTTCGCCGTTGAGGAACAGCCGATCGAATAGGTTTCGCACTCACCATGGACGCCGAGCGCAATGGCCACTTCGGCGGAGACCGCGTTGGGGAAGGTGGCCGTCATGGTGAAGGGATGGAGATGTTGCTTGCGCAACATGCAATCATGCGCGGCGAAGGCTTCACGAAGTCCGCCCACGGACGTGCCGAAGCTGATCGCCATACCGGAGCGGTCCTCGGCCTCCAGATCGAGGTCCGCGTCCCGCACGGCCATCAAGGCTGACGCGACTGCGAAATGCGACACCCGGCCCATGCGTCTGGCTTGCTTGGGCGGAATGAAGTCCGTGGCATCAAAGTCCCGCACCTCGCCCGCTAAACAGGATTTGAACGAGGCGGTTTCGAAGGACTCGATCGGCCGGATTCCGGATTCCCCTCGGCAGAGCAAATGCCAAAACGTCCTGAGATCACAACCCAGTGGAGACACGACACCCAACCCCGTAATCACAACGCGACGCGATAGGCTCATGGTTCATCCTCCTCGTGTGAGATCCATCTAAGGAAGGTCTGCTCAATTCAAGAATCTAGATGGCGACAAGACAAATTCCCTGTGTTTTGTGCACCGACCGATCGAAATCAGTATTTATTCAGGCCTTCCCTAACCGGCAGATTCGTTTGGGCGTCCTCACCTATGTTCCGTACCGTGCCAGACCGACATATGGTCCCGATGGGTTTCCCCCAACGCGTCCTGGGGATAAAACTTCTCGTAGAATCCAATGTCGACATGGTGGGCTTGAAACGCAATGACCGTCTTGAATGCATCCACATGAGCCGGGAAACGACCATAGGTACGATACACATACTCACAGAATCGAATCGCCGCTTCGACCGCGCGCGCGCTATGCGGCTGGACTTCCTGCTCCTGCTTGCGGGGAATCCACGGCCAGGTGGCGGGATTAGGATAGATCCCGCTGGCGCCGAACTTGGAGTAGACGAGGTTCCGGACCGACGTCTCCATGGAAGGTACGAACGGCGGGCAGGGACCTTCCCAGATATCGGGGATGCCGACGGGGTTCGATCGGGCCCCAGGCACCAAGGACGGCGCAAACAGAAATCCAAGACCCGGATAGATTTGCGGTTCCCATCCAAGGAGATGCCGTCCACTCCCGACGCTCTGGATCCCGCCACCCAGCCCGATGGCCTGCTCCATGAGGAACATGTTCTGGCACACCGCTCCTTGCTCCTGAAGCGCCGTGTCGCTGATCGCGGCATCGAGATCACGCAGTGTCATCATCCGCCGCGCGCCTGGGTCATCATGGAGGTATCCGCCTCGACTCTTTCGGAACTCATCCAGGCCGCACCCGGCCTGGCCGTTGTCGGTGTCCACAATGAAATAGCCGTATTCCTCGCTGAGCAGTACCAGCAGGAGATTCAAATAGACCCGCGCCACCTCCGTCACGGGCACGATGAACTGCGAGCCCGGGCGGTTGGCATACCACTGGTTGAATGACAACATGAACGGCAATTGCCTGGGAATGTCCAAGCGGCTTGATTGGAGGCGCACCAGATTCGGACGGGCTCCGCTGTTCGGATGTGGCACGCCGGCTGCGTAAAATACCCCGTCGTCGTTCGACACAAAGAGCCTCGTCGTATTGGCCGCGCAGGCACTGGGGACGGTGCGTCCTCGAAACCCCATGATGGCCATGCCTTGCCCATCCTCATGGCCGGGCCGACGGACATACTGCATGTCGGCCAGGTGCGGACCGGTCTCCCCGACTCCGGCAAAGAGAAGGTAATGCAGCTCTTCAGCCGTCAGTGGGACCGGCTGCATCTCACTCCGATAGCGAAGCGGGCCAGCCGGCAGTTCCATCCCGCACCCAAAACGACGGGTCCGTCGTTGCTGGAGCAAATCAACCAACGTTCTGAGTTCGGTGGATTGCGTCGCATGACAAGTCGAGGAAACCATGGGTGCGCCTCCTTGGTGCATGAGTCTTCTCCGCTCGCGCGGCTGGCGAGACTCTACAAAGATGGTGCTATCGCTGTAACCTACCCACCCGGGTAGGTCAGCGGAGTCTCATCCCGGGAACGGAGAGGACATGAAGTAGATTGATGTGTGGAAGGCAGCCGAACATGGAGTGGGTTCGGAACAGCCCTGGGAACGGGATTCGACTGTGGTTTGAAAAACCTGAACGATGGCGGACTAGGACGTCGCTTCTGAATGGCGGTTCGCACGGGCGGCAGGGAGGAGGAGTTCGAGGAGTTCATTGTGCTGGGACCGCCAGTTAGCGATAGCACTCCAGCGGTTTTCCACCCCCCCCAACTTCTCATAGATGTTCTTGAGGTGAAACTTCACGGTGTTCAGACTCACACTCAATATCACCGAGATTTCCCAGTTCGTTTTCCCTTCGGCAACCCAACGCATAATCTCCTCTTCGCGCTTGGTCAATTGCGCCTGAGGGGTCTGCGCCGGAGACTGATCCTGAGGGGTCAACGCGCGGAGATAGGCCAGATGGAAATGGGGGGAGAGGATTTGCATAATCGCACGTAGCTTGGGCATCGTCTTGTGGTCGAAATTGCTGAATGCAAAATAGGTGCACGCGCCGAGCACGCCGCGAATCCCGACCGATAGACAGCTTTTGATGCCGAAATCCAGTTTGAGGCTCGTGACCTCTCTGGGCACCTCAATCGCGGGGGCATCTTCGCTGGTCACAAATCCGAACCGAGTGGTTTGCATCAGTTGGATTGCGGGGTCGCTCAGGAACCCACACGACGCATAGAGGTATGAAAACTCATCGCCATAACTCGAATGGCCGATTTGCAATTCGCATTTTCTGACGTTGAATGCCCCACAGGCCGAAAACTCGTGCGGGATGATGGAGCCGACCGCCGCCGTCAAGGCGGACAGTCGTGACTGGGAATCCACCGATTGCGTCTGATACATGATGTCCCGCAGTTGCTGAAATTCCTTGCGGGATGGGTACGGGAGAGCCTCGGTGCCTCGAACAATCACGCCGCGATCCTCTATGCAGAAGAGTCAACCAAACCGGCGGGCACAGAGTCAACCCCGGAACACCCGAGGCTGACCACGAGGAATGCAAGACGATGCGATACGGCCATCTGTCGGACCCTCACTTCCTCTTCGGGAAGTGAAGGATGACCGGATTATGGTGCTGGTTGTGGCCGTAAAATCGGACGGTATCATAGCACCATCTGCATCGATGAGAAATAGAGACGTTCGGTCCTATCTCGAATTAAATCAACCGATATTTCACAGACTTTTGTGGTGCTTTTCGATCACAGAAGAGGAATGAAGAGCGGAGCAGGATTAGTCGTTCATGACGATCAGCAGTTCGACGCGCCGGTTTTTCGCGCGACCGTCCGGAGTTGTGTTATTCGTCAGCGGTTTGTACTCGGCGAAGCCGCTTGCGGAGAGACCGCCTGTGGGGACGCCATAAACTTCGCTCAGCGCTCGCACGACCGAGGCCGCTCTAGCAGTGGACAATTCCCAGTTCGATGGAAATTGAATGCTTTGTATTGGCACATTGTCGGTATGTCCTTGGACCCGCACCTCCTTAGGAGCCTGATCGATCAGTACCTCCGCCAGAGCCTCAAGCAACGGCAGCGCCTCCGGGCGCAGCTCGGCCTGTCCGCTCTCGAACATCGTGCTGTCGGCGATGGTGATCAGGACGCCTTCATCCGTGTCGGCAATGGCCACATGTTTGGTGAAAAGAACATCGCGGCTGCGGCTGGACAACACCTCCTGGATTTTCCTGACCAGGATCGGTTTTTGGTGAAGCACCGGCACCAGCGACGACTTGTGCGCGCCCATCTCGAACACCTTGTCAGAGACCGGGGTGCTGACAACTGGTTTCAACGCGGCCTGGATCGATTCGCTCACCACCCTAAATTTGCCCTCGTTGACGGATGAAACAGAGTACATCACCACGAAGAAAGCGAACAGCAGCGTGATGAAGTCGGCATACGACACCAGCCACCGTTCGTGGTTCTCATGCTCTTCGTGCTTACGTTTGGACATCTGGCTTTTATTTTTCGTGGATCTGTCCGCCGCCGATGTATCCGGAGAGTTTCTCTTCCAATTGACGAGGGTTATCTCCGGATGCGATGCCAACCAGTCCCGAAATCAGCATCATCCGCATCCCCGTTTCCTGCTTGATCTTCAGTTTGATCTTGTTGCCCAACGGGAGAAAGAACAAGTTCGCCGCACCCACTCCATACACTGTCGCCACAAAGGCCGTGGCGATTCCGCTCCCAAGCTTGGAAGGATCGGCCAAATTTTCCATCACGTGAATCAGACCCAATACCGCTCCCAAGATCCCGACGGTGGGCGCATACCCTCCGGCGGCTTCCCACACTTTGGCCGCGGCCGTCCCCTCTTCCTCATGATGCTCCACTTCCACTTCGAGGATCTCTCGGACCATCTTCGCGTCGGTGCCATCCACGATCAGTTGCAATCCTTTCGCGAAGAAGGGATCTTTGATGTCCTTGATCTTGCCCTCCAGGGCCAATAACCCCTGCTTCCTGGCCACCTGAGCCAAGTCGACCACTTGCTTCAATTGCCCCTTAGGATCGTGCTTGGGATTCAATAGCGCCAGCGACAGGAGCGAGAAGCTCTTCATCACCACGGGAAGGGGATTTTGAACGAAACAGGCGCCGATCGTTCCGCCAAGTACGATCATAAACGCAGTCAACTGCATGATAGAGCCCACGTGTCCGCCTTCCAGGGCTTGCCCGCCCAGGATGGAGCCTAGGGCTACCACCACGCCGAGCACGGTCAGAATATCCATCCCGCTCGCTTTCCCTGACGGGCATCCCGAGCAGGCACGCCAGCCGCAGCATGGTACGATTCCGTTCGACTCAATCCGTCGTTCGCTCGCATGACTCGGGATCCTGATGAAGACGATGCCGGAGCCGCCTGCACGTTATTGCAAGCGCGCAGCCCGATGGACCCATTCGTCGAGATCTCGGCGTACAAAGCGCCAGTGCTTTCCGATCTTAGATGCGGGAATCTGCCCGAGCCGAGCCAGCTTATAGACGGTGGATTTTGGGACGCGGAGCAAATGCGCAACCTCGAGAACGGTGAGGATTTCAATCTGTGCCATGACCGTGGCTCCACCTGGCCGTTGATTCATCGGGCGCACACATCCCCTTGCCTGTTGTGTGTTATCGGCCCGAGACCGAGGAAACTTAAGACAGGGCTTCTCACCGATCTGGTCCGCCATGCCATCGGGAGCTGCCTGGATCAGGCATGCGACAGGCCAGGCGCGCGCTGTTCGCCACGCCGCTGTTCAGCCTGGACGTGAAGAATGTGGCGGATGAGGGATTCCTGATGATCGGCACTAATGTCGAGAAACTTTGCCCCGATGAGATATTTTTTCTCTTCCGACCCTCTTGATTCAGTCACACGACTGACCTCCGCCACAGCGGCAATCGGAAAGAACGGTGGAAGAATCAGCTTCACCTCAATCTGGTCGCCTTCGTGGAAGCGTTGGTCGGTCGGGAAACTGATCCCGGTTGCACTGATATTGACCTGCGTCATTTTCGGCAGCGGAAGCCCGCCAGGCACCGTCTGTGCCAGTGCTCCGACAACCAAGGCCAGCGCCCAATCGATCTTCATGAGCCAGGGAACCAGCAAGGCTTGAGGGTCATCGGGCCTGATTTGATTCAGCAGACGGTCCGTGGGCGCGGAGATGAAATCATGGATCGCCGTTGCGCTACGGGGGTCCATTCCGATAACGGTGCAAGTAGAAGGCTGTCCAATCGAGCGATACTCCAGTAGTAGCCGATCATCGATGCGCTGCCAACCTCGTCGATCGAATTCCACCGATTCTGTCGTCGGCAATGGCACGTTCCGGCTTCCTCCAGCTAGCTGAGACGATCGAGTTGCCTCCCCACCGATCGGCCGTCGACCAGGGTCGATGAAAATGATTTCCACCGAGACCGCGCGGCCGCCGCCTCCACCAACAATTGGTGCAGGGCGGCTTTCGCCACGAGGGCGCGCGCCATAATGGTCTCGTCCATGGCCAGGAGCGCACAGGCCAGGTTCGGCATCACATGGTTATGTTTGAACCACGTGCGACGCGCGTCATAACAAGCCGAGACTCGGTCCCAGTCTCCTCGCTCGGCGGCTTCCAGCGCCTCGACTGTGAGACGGCCGATCCCGTCAGTCCACGCCCCTGGTGTCGGAAAGTTATTCGGTTCGGGCATGAATGGCCGCACCGCTTTCCGCGAGCTTCTGCCAAGCCTCGCGTAAGATGCTCAGGCATCGGACCGGGCCATCGAGACGATGGGCCTGATGGTGAAGATTGACGTAAAGCAGCTCCGCCAAGATGTAATCGTACAGACGCCGCAAGGACACCGCAATGTCTTCGCCCTGCTGCATGTCGAGCACGTCGGACAATTCCGTTACAATGTTGACCGCACGGCTTAGGAACCTGGCCCTGTCGGCTGCTCGATTCCCCCGGATGCTTTCCTGCGCGAGCAGCATGGCCTGGATTGCTCCGTCGTACAGGACCACGACCACCTGCACGCCGGACGAGGTCATCACATTTGTTTGCTGGTACTGCTGGACCGCACTTCGCATGACACCTCTTTACGATCAGGAGATTCGCGTGCGCAAGAAGTCGGCTTGAGACTGGAGCTGGCGGAGCAAGCCGTCCAAGTTGGCATATTGGAGCCGCAGTCGCGCCTCATAGGCCGCCACCTCGTCTTCCTTCCGCTGGATACTGTCGGCCATTTTCTCGATTTCTTGAGTCAGGCTGTTCTTGCGGGAGGACACCACACCAGTTTCCAATTCGTCCAGCCGGTCGACGGCCTCCGTGACACGCTGGGCAATTCCGGTCACGGTCGACTGCCGAATAAACAACGCGCGAGCGGCTGAGTAGTCGGTGCTGAGTGCTTGGGACAGCCTAGCTTCATCGAGTGTGAGGGTGCCGTCGCGTTCCGTCTTGAACCCCACCTGACCCGCGCTGGTATAAGTGGACAGTCCTGGCACTTCTCCGGAGATAGCCTGTCGAAGCGCAGAGAGCGTGGTCCGGACCGCCGATTCCCCCGTCAAAATTCCCGCCTTCGCGGTCGCCGGATCGAAGGTCGCCCGCTCATGAATGAATTTCACCACGTCGTTGTAGGCAGCGACCAGTTTCTTGATGTTGTCCTTCACCGTTGCGGTATCGAGGCTGACGGTCACGTTGACCGAGTCCGTTCCGACTGTCACCTGCTTGAGGTTGAGCGTCACGCCCGGGATGACATCCGTGACGGTGTTCCCGCTCCGTTGGATAGTCAATTGCGTTTGGGCAGGATCCCCGATGACGAGGATCGCATCCTGCGCGACTTGAAGCGTGTCCGCCCCCCCCGTACCGGACGTGTTGGCCAGGTCCAAGGCGGTGCCGTCGGCCGTGATGGAAATCGTGTTGGCGGCTCCCGTACTGGTTCCCGTCAGCACCAGCCGATAGGCGGGTGCCTGTGCTGTTCCGGAGTTCACTATGGACGCGGTGACGCCAGCGCCCAGGTCGTTGATGGCTGTACGCAAGTCCTCCAGCGTGCCACTATCCCCCAAAGTTACCGTCTGCTCCGCCCCGGTTCCCACGCGGAAGGACACCACGGCCGACGTCCCGGCCACGATGTCCGCTGTGGAACTCGCAACCGCTTTGGCCGCCTTGTTGGTTATTTGATGAGCGGTGGCGAGTTGGGTAACCTGCACCCGGTAGTTGCCCTGGACCGCCGTAGAGGAAGAGGAAAGAGAGAGGACTTCCTCGTCGCTGACGGTTGCGCTCGTGCGATCAAATGAACTCGCGAGTCTCAAGGCATCCGCAGCCCCTTGGACTGCCAGCAGCTTGGCGCCGAGTGAACCTAGATCGGCCAGTTTTGATTGCAATACTGTCTTCTTTTCGTTCAGCTTATCGATCGGCAAGCGCTGGATCTTCACCAGCTCGGTCACAACCTGGCCGAAGTCGATGCCGTTGCCCAGACCTCCGAAACTGACAGTCGCCATCCTAGGCCTCCACCCCTGCCGAATTACTAGATACGCTCGTCAACGAGCTGTCCGGGATTGCCTTGCAAGAACTTCGCAACACGGAGCACTTCTTCCGGAGGAATCTGTTGAACGATATCACCTGACTTTTCGTTCAACACCTTCACAACCAATCGATGTAGCTCCGGATCGACTTCATAACGAAGGAGGGAATCATTGGACGAGGACACCTGCTCCATGCTCGCCCTGCCTCGGATCGGTCCATCTCGACCGCCGACACCGGTTTCCTCCTCCACCACATGACGGAACGAAGCGGGGCGCGCCTGAGAACGAATCTGCCCGGTCTCCACAGTTCCGCCGGCCGTCATCGGCCCACTTGAGTTGGCCACCTCCGGAATCATAGGCACCTCCCTGAGCAGCTCCTCCTACCCGTTCCTCCCCCGGCGAACCGAGGGAGGAAGAGTGGAGCGAGTTACCCGGTTACCTGCTGAGGAGAGCCAGTGCCGCCTGCGGCAGCGAGTTGGCCTGCGCCAGAATCGCGACGCCCGACTGCACAAGGATCTGGTTCCGCGTGAAGATCGCAGTTTCATACGCCACATCGGCATCCCGAATGCGGGACTCGGCGGCCGAAAAGTTCTCGCCGGTCACCGCCAGGTTGGAGATCGTGGTCTCAAACCGGTTTTGAATGGACCCGTATTCCGCACGGGCGGTGGCAACGGCGCTGATGGCGCTGTCGATGTTGGCCAACGAACTTTGGGCGTTGTTGGCGGAGGAAATGTTGACGCTGCTCAATCCCAGCGCATTGAGGTCCAGATCGTTCAGATCGAGCGACAGCACGTTGCTGGACCCGCTCTTGAACCCGACGAATACGCTGAAACTGTTGGTGGCCCCGCTCAGAAGCGCCTGGCCGTTGAATTCGGTGACGCTGGCGATCCGGTCGATTTCCGAACGCAACGCGACGAATTCCTGATCCAGGTAGGATCGCTCTGTCGTACCGACCGTCCCGCTGCCCGACTGAGTGGCCAATTCGCGCATCCGGGCAAGCAGGTTCCCGATTTCTTGCGCCGCACCGTCCGCGATCTGCGTCAGACTGATGCCGTCGCTGGCATTTCGTTTTGCCTGATTAATGCTGCGGATACTCGCCCGCAACGTTTCCGAGACGCCCAGGCCGGCTGCATCATCTGCGGCCCGGGTGATTCGCAAGCCCGAAGACAAACGTTCAACCGACCGGGTCAGCGAATTCGTGCTGCTTGTCAGGTTTCGTTGGGCGGCCAAAGACGCGAGGTTAGTATTGACTACAAGTGACATGGACCCTTCCTCCTAACTCATCACGCACAAGTCAACAAGTGTGAGCCATCAGCTTCCGTGCTCATGACCCAGCGGCCATGCCGACCAGCGAGGTTGCGCGCATCCCAGCCGTCTCATGCCGCCGTGTTCTGTGCCCTCGTTATCGGCAGTCGCCCGTTGGACTTGAGTCCTGAACCGGGTTTGGCGAAGGTTCTGTTCGACAACGGATATCAATGGACAACAGTGGCTCAGAGCATCGGCTGGTCCGCCCCCGGCAGCCTAGCCAAGACCTCGTATTGCAAGAGATCGCCTATGCGAACCGCATCTTTGCGACTGCGAGCCTCCAGTAGTTCAGCGATCCACGGCACCAACGAATCCCGTTTTTCAGTGGAGGTGTACCCGCGATCCTGTTCAACGGCTTCCACATAGTCGGCCAACCGGCCGAGCCATCCATCAAGGCCTGCGGTGGCCGTCTCCCCTCGCTGGTGCGCCGCGACCAACGCCGTTCCTTCCTGTCTCAATTGCCGTCCATAAGTCTCCACCAGCTCACGGGTAGCAGCGGAGATCTCGGCGACGGGCTGCGAGGTGGCCCGAACGACCCCGATCAGGCTACCGGGTTGGGAGAGAAAATCCGGGTGGAGGTCACGGTCGGTGACGGGACGTCCTCCAACCTCCAACCTCATCACCACATGCTGTCTGGTCTGTGCCCGATCACTTACCTGGGCAAGCGCTTCGAACAAAGTTGCCTCATCAGAGAGTTCCCACTCCTCGTCGTTCAAGAATATCCGCATGATCGCCTCTCCTTTCCTGCGACTCTCCTACGCCGTGTCCGCGGCGGACATTCGGCGCACCGTCAACACCGGCACTGACACCGATTGCCGGCAATTATCGCTCGTGAGAGAAAAGATCAGATGGGCCACCTCATGAACGCGCCGCTGCCATGCCCGATAGGCGCTCAATTGCTCCGATGCCATGGCGGTCAGCGTCAACGCCTCCCCGTTGCAGGTTTCTCGCACGAAGGCCACTGTGGCAGAGCCGAAAGCCAAACCTTCGGCGGCGAGAGTGACGGCACGCCGGCGCAGGTCACGCATCTCCGCCTGAAGCGCTTGCACTGATGAGACCGGTGGAACCGAACGGCGACACAACCGCTCAAGCTCGTCCGCTTGCGCAACCAACCGCCGGAGCAATGGAGCAAGATACCGAAATACTGCTCGCTGCTCCTTCGCGTCCGGCGCCTCCCCTTGCGGTACCGGGCTAAGGCTCTCACGTCCAGTAAATTCCTGAAACCAATAGCGTCTCCACAGGGCGGCATACCACTCACTTACAGCATCTGCTCGTCCCACCTTCAGTTTGTAAGCCCCAAGCCCGTCATCATCGAGAGCGGATTCATAGATCCGAACGCCGGTCGAATGAGCCGGCATCGGGCCGAGTCCCATGCCATACAGACAGAGCTCCGCAGCCTGCTCAGAAAGGATCCGATCCTTACAGGCATGATGCGCGCAGACCTGATCAAATCCGCATGGAGCGCACCCAAGATCCGGCTGCACGACCCAATGGCCCGGCCCATAGGGGCCGGTCTCGCGAAAGTCCACGTGCCCCACAGACAGATCGATGACCGGTGTGCCGGCCGAGACTGCCAGATGCATCGGCCCCGTATCGTTCGTCAGCAACAGCCGGCACTCCGCCAGCAGTGCCGTCAGGGACTTCACATCGGTGCGTCCCAACACATTCCGGAGAGGCGCGGCCCCCCCTGCATTTCGATAGGCGTTGATCGCCAGTTCCACCGCCTCCCGCTCGACCTCCGTACCGATCATGACGAATCCGACCGTCGCGCGGCGGGCGATTGCGGCCATAGCCCGGCCAAACGAGTCGGGACGCCAAGCTTTGATGATCTCGCTTGCCCCGACCTGCACGGCCATCCACCCCTCCGCCGGTCGTTGCCGGCCGAGGAGCGCCCGAGCCTCCTCGCGGGCCTTAGATGAAACGGGCATCCGCAATGGAGTAAAGGGACCGTGACCGCTGCCGCCGAGTGCATAGAGATCGACGAGATTGAACCGGTTCAACCGTCGATGCCGATGCAGATCCGTAAAGTAGGCCATCCAGGCATTCCGTACAACCGTCGCCCCGTCGGTGGCACAGGTGACGCCGCGAATATCAGGTGCCCCGATATACGCAGCCAGCAACCCGCTTCGCCGGTTGAACGTGAGATTCACGATCCGGTCATAACGCACTTCAGCCAATGGCCGAGCCCACTCCTTTAGCTCGCGATACAACGTGACCAGGTCCTTCGCCATTGCACGCCCGTTCTCGGTCAGGGCCCGGAAGTCGAGCGCATGGACCTGTCGTACATTTGGCAACAACGCGGCCACAGAGGCAAAACTCTGGTCCACGACCAGATCCACCGCCGCATCCGGCCATTCATGGCGAAGCCGCGCGATCAATGGGACCGACTGGACCAGATCGCCCATCCTGGTGATGTTCAGGATCAAGACCCGGCGGCTCACAGCAGATCCCTCATGTCCGAGCGATGCTCATCGAGCAGAAGGATCAACAGCTCTTCGCGGCCGAGGGTGGCCGTGGCTCCTTTCGCCTTGATCCTGGCCGCAAGATCTCGTAGTTCCACCCGCTCGGTGTCAGGCCCCTGCCGCAAGAGCGGGATCAACTCGGGAGTGTCCCGGCTCTGCTCCGCTAGGCGTCCGGCCTGCCGATCGCCGCGTAGAATCGCCCCGACCCGATCCGGCTCGCCCATGCCGATCCTCGCCAGCAGGGTCTTCATCCGATGCACATACGTATGTTCTCGCAAGGTTCGATCATAGGCTTCCTGGGCCATCACCCGCCTGGCTTCCGGTTCCTGTCGCCATGTCTGGAGGTATCTCACAAGCCCATCCTCATCGGTCAAGGTCGCTATTTGCCCGGAGTCGAAGAGGTTCGGAAGCAACCTTCGTCGGTCCACCAGTTGAAAAGCGCGGCAGGCCGCCAACTCGAACGTGCGCGGGTTGACAAAGTCGCCCTCCGGATCGAACCCCGTTCCGACATGGGAGTGTAGGTTTAGATTAATCGCCGTGGCGTTGAAGATCTTCACGCAGGTCTCGGTATCGACCCGCGCTCCGCCCCGTTGAAGCGCCGGCTGTACCGCCGCCGCTCCCTCCCACTCATTGCCCCAGATCTTGAACGTCCATTCCGAGGAGGTCAGCCGGGGCAACAGCGCGCGGCGGTTCGCATAGCCGGCGCCGACAAAGGCGACGTCGGCCCCGAACTCGCGCCGCTCTGCCTCAGAGAGCTCCAACGGCCGGTGAACGGCCGGATCGGCCGCCATCGGCAGATACTCAATCTGCTTGGCACCGGCCCATCGCATCGCTTCATGGCAGCGGTCCTGCTGAATGACGAACCAGTAGTCGTAGCCGCCCGCCACCTGTTGCCAATAGGTCAGGTGGCGATAGTTCTCGACGAACCACATGCTCGTCAGAAACTTCTTGCGTCGCAGATGCTCCAACACCGGAAGCGTCAACGGCGCCTGAGCCAGGGCCAGGATGAGGTCCGGCGGATCTTCCGCAACGCGGGCCAGCGACCATTGGCTGAGCAGCTCCGCGAACTTAGCCTGGAGCAACTGGCGATGCCGCCCGTCGGATAGTCCCGCCATCGCCTCATAGCTGCCGTGATGGAAACTGTGATCGATCCAGGTGACCCTGTGGCCGAGCTGTTTGAGCGCGGAAGCGGTATAGCGTGCGATGGGGAGCGACCCCCCGTAGATCGGACCCACCACCGCCACATGTAGCCGCCCCCCCATCTTCACCGCGAGGGCCTCCCTCAACGAGGTCTCGAGTGCGGCATAGGAGTCCGCGTGACAGTCGGCGGCCGGCGCATAGGTGAGCAGGCGAAGCGGCTGCGAGAAGGACGCGAGCGTCTGGGCGGCTTCTCCAGCGGGCCCAACAATCCATCGGACGAGACCGATCCAATCACCCAGATCGCGTGCACGGCATGCGTCATGAAGCTCCCTCAGGTCCGGCACGACCACGGCAATTTGCACGCCGGTTCGCGAACGTTTGCACAGCGCCTCCACGTGATACAGGAGGCCGACGCCGAGGATGACCGCTATCTCGTTCGACTGCCAGACCGCCAAATGACCTTCCGCCCAACGCTCCGCCTCCTGTCGGGGATCATAGGAGCTGTGGACCCAGCGGTCGCCGCACGTTGCCGTCGCCATGCCGTTGCGCGACTCAAGGATCTCCAGCACACCGCCGGATGACTCCCGGATCTGCACGGCCAGAATCGGATCGTTTTCAGCGATCCGCGCCACATTGGATTCGAAGACTGTCATGTCTTACCGCTCGACACACAGCACGGGCCCGATCGAGGCCCAGATCGCCTCTCGCCGGCGCTCGGCGCCATCCGGATGGTGGAGCCGGCAATAGTAGGTGCCCCAGTCGTCGAACCGGCTTTTCCAAAGAGACCATTCGGGCGACGTTCCGGGGCAGGAACCCGACAGCAATAGTTCCACGCTCGACTCGACTGGCCAGTCCTGAGGTCTGCTTTGGCCAGTCGGCTCGTGTTGCCAGACCCAATGCCCTCGCCCGTACGGTCCCGTCTCGTGCACACGCGCCCGAGCGAAATACCACCCCATCGCACGAAGTCCTAGGGCCGCCCCCAGATGGAGAGGTCCTGTATCGGCCCCGACGATCCAGTGACAGCGACTCAAGAGCGTGGCCAATTGCGCCACGGTCAATATTCCCGTTGAGTCCCAAAGGCGTCCGAGCAGCAACGGCGACAGCCTGTCTTGGATGGCGGCAGCCACCTCGGATTCCAGTCCTGTCCCAATGAGCACGACGTGAGCGAGTGAATGGGCCGTCAACAAGGTCTCGATCCAACGAGCCCATATCGACGGAGGCAGGCAGCGCTCGGAAGCTCCCGCTCCGACCGCCACGGCGACCCACAGGCTGTCTCCCTTCCCGACCGGCGAACAGACGGCTGGAAGCTCGTCATCTGCCGCCTGAATGCGCGGCACGAACTCCGGCGGGCGAACCCCACAGAGCCCGCAAAACGCATCCGACAGATGGACGCGATCGTCCGTCCGACGGCTGGCCACGTTGCGAAGATAAGCAGCCCAAGCGGACAATGACACACCTAGCGGACCATCCGATCCCGGTCCGACGACCTGAGCCGCCAGCAGGTGCGCGGCATAAATCGCTCGCGGATGCTGATTCAGGTTGAAAGCCAGCTCGTACGTGCCGGCGCCCAACTCATTCAGATAGTGCGTAGCCTCCCGGCAGATCTGCTGACGCCGACCGTGAGCCGACTCCACCCAGGCCCTCCATTGGGCGCCCTGCCATTCGAGGACCCGCTGGAGATGGGGAAACAATCGCGCGACCGGAGCCAGAGGCGCCGCACACAAGAGATCGAGCGTGAGCCTTGGTCGTAACTGCGTCAGGGATTCAATAGCCGGAAGTGTCTGAACTAAGTCTCCAAGTCGGGCCAATTGGATCAGCACCGCCTTTGAGAAGGGTTCTTGTACTGTTTCGCTCATGCCACAAGCGGTAGGCTGCCGGCTGCCGATAGGCCTTTCGCGAGATCATCCAGGCCCTCGAAGCCGGGATTGAGCACGCGGATCGTGTCGTACTCTTTGCGCGCGGCCTCGACCCGACCCAGCCGCAGCAACGTGCCGGCAGAGGCAAACCGAGCAGACAAGTCACTGGGATTACGGGCGATGTACCGTTCCAGATCGTCCGACAATGGCTCCCATCGTCCGAGCGAGACGCCGACCCGAAGGAGCCAATGGAGAACCTCCTGATCGTCCGGATACTCGACCGACAGGTGCCGGCAGATATGCCAGGCTTTCTCTAACTGATTCTGCCCGACGACCGCCATACCCATCCCCAATTGAGATCGCTTGGCGTCGGCGCCGAGGCGGAATGCCCGCTCAAATTGCTTCTCCGCCTCGGCGAACTCTTGCCGCTGCATCGAGAGCACCGCCTGCATCAACCATCCCTCGGCATGATTAGGCATGAGTCCCAGCAGCGCGGATACATGCTCCTCGGCCTTTGCCACCGCGTCCTCTTCAAGTGCCATCCTGGCCAATGAGCAGTGCGCCTCCGCATCGTCCACGACCATGAGCACTCGCTCCCAAAAGAGACCGGAGAGGTCACGGGCGCCGACGATCCTGCAGACCATGGCGGCCCAACGGAGCACCCACTCGTCGTCAGGCCACTCTTGCACCCTGGCCAACAGGGATCGAAGACCCTCCCGCTCCTGCCGTTGCGCCAACCGTTGCGCCTCCGCAACCAGCTCCCAGCGCCTGCGTTCATTCGTATCGGTCAGAGGATCAAGCCTGGTCCGCATGATTTCGCCGTCCGCTGTTTGCCGGAACACCAGCCCATCCTCGACGTAGGCGATGTCTTCGTCGGGAATCCACCAGTGCTGCCCCCAGCGCTCAAGCAGACGCTTGGCGTTCTTGGCATCGTGGGCCTTTCGGCCGACACTCTGGCTTTCAAGATGGTACAGAACGCTCTTCGGCTGATAGACAACCCGCCAACCCCGCTCGCGGATCTTCAAGCAGAGATCCACGTCTTCAAAACTGTTGAGATAGCCCTCGTCGAATCCGCCCGCCGCCTCGAAGACTTCACGTCGAATCAACGTGCAGGCGGCCGTCACACACTGAAACTCCCGCCGCCGGTTCACGACCGGATGATCGCCCGGCAATTGCCGGTAAATGTGATAGGGCGTGAACATCACTTTTGAGAACACCACACCGGCATGTTGGATCGTGCCATCCTCGTACAACAACTTGCTGCCTACGACCGCCACCTCGGCATGGGTCTCCACTTCGTCCACCAAGGCTCGGAGCCAGCCTTCCAACGGAATCGTGTCGTTGTTCAAGAAGACGAGATACCGTCCGCGTGCCGTGGCGGCCCCGCGGTTACAACTCTTGGCGAACCCACTGTTCGCATCATTCCGCACGATCTGGACATCGCCGCCGAGCGAGGTAAGAAACTCCTGAGTCTCGTCCGTGGAGCCGTCATCTACGACGATCACTTCATACTCGACCCCGTGAGTGACCGCCGCCAAGGCCGAGAGGCATTGCCTGGTCAAGTTGACCTGGTTGAACACCGGCATAATGATGGAAACATCATGACGATTTGCCGAAGAGGTCATCGGCGGCGGCTGTACTTGCAGAGCCTGCTGTATGGGCTCTTTCTGTTGCGAACCCAGACGGACTCCCTCCTGAAACGCCGAGGTGAGCAGGGCCTGGTAAAGGGGATAGAGCACGGTCCTGGCGTAGTAGTGGTCGAAGCCCATGTCCTGAATACGAAGAGCAGCCATGCGCGAGACCGTCGGCTTTTCGACTTCCTTGAGCACCGAGAGGAGCAAGGCTATCCGATCTCGGCTGGAGGTGGAGGACCCCGAGTCTCGCGGCACTTCATCGAGCCTCAACATCAGTTCGTTCAGAACCGGATGCTTGCCGGCCAACAACACCGCCATCTGTCCGGCCTTTCGCTGGCGCTCAACGAAGCTCTCCGGCGTGATCTCATGATGGTGTCTGGTCACCGCTAGTGGATTGAAATGAATCTGCATGCCTTGGTTCGCCAAACGATAGCCCAACTCTACATCGTCGAATGCGGGATACAGGAAATCCGGATCGAAGAGGGTCGTCTGCCGGTGCAAGAATGATCGTTTGAGGGAAAGATTGCTGGTGTAGAACAGGCGGAAATCCACCTTCCCGTTCTTGACCAGATGGTAGGCAAATTGCTGACCTCCTTCCGGCGAGACGATGAACTTCATGAAGGGCGTGACCGTAATCTCAGGAGACCAATCGATGAACCCCAGCATGGCCTCCGACTCCACCGGATGTTTCCGATGAAATGTCGCATGAGCCTCCAGGAAGCCAGGCTCGGGGATCATGTCGTCACCAGTAATGACGACGACGTGCCCCTGAGCGGCGCGGATGCCCTCATTGCGGGCGGCATTGGCGCCTCCATGCGGCCGAGTGACGACGCGGAGGGCAAACGGCAGCTTCATGCAACGGATCATGGAGGCGGTGTCGTCCGTGGACCCGTCGTCGACCAGCAGCACCTCGAACCGATCAGGGGAGAACGTCTGTGAAGCAAACCCCAAGAGCGTCTTCCTGACGATCACCTGTCGATTATAGGTTGGAATGACGACGCTTAGTTCGGGAGCGGAGCGGAGTTGCTCGTGATCCAAATCGGAACTGGCCCGCGCATTCCATGCTTCCGTCCGAGAGATCCCGGCAATACCGGATTGCGCAGCTTCCGCGTCACGGATCGCTTCGACAACGGGGTCCAACCGATAGGCCCACCGAAGTACCTGATCGTAATGTTGTGCCGTCACGTGCTCGACAAGGGGCGATGGCCCTTCCCCGAGCCGTCGCTGCAGGATCGCAAACCCCTCCTCCAGGAACTGTTTCCCCGTGATCAGATCCTCGCGGGACAATTGCGGCGTGTGCATCGGCACCTGATGCCCCCCGTAGTCGCCCCACCGCATCGAGTCGATCCAGCCCTTTCGGAGCGCCTCTTCGTAGAGCGGAGTGCCAGGATAGGGTGTAATAATCGTCACGCCGATCGTATCGGGCTGATACCGTTGGATCAGGTCGTAGGTGGCGACAATGGATTCGCGCGTTTCTTTAGGCAGCCCCACGATCAACAGGAAATGCAGGCGAATCCCCAGACGCCGGGCCTTGTCGCGCACGTGGGCCAATCGCGGCACGGTGAGTCCCTTCTTGCCCTCCCGGTGATGCATCACGGCTTCGTCGCCGGTTTCCACGCCGATCAGGATGCCGACGCAGCCTGCGGCGCGCATCTTTTCCATCAGCCCGTCGCTGAGGCAATCCACACGGGTTTCGCACATCCAATCCAACGTCCAACCCGCCCTCACGATCAGATCGCAGAGACGCTCAATCCGTTCCTGGTTGAGTGTGAAGGTCGCGTCGCGGAAATAGAGTTTGGTGATGCCCTGCCGCTCGACGATTTCCTTGATCTCGGCTGCGATGCGTTCGGGACTTTGCGACCGCCACTTCACACCCTCGACCAGCGGATAGGGACAGAAATAGCCGCAGGGATAGGGACAGCCCCGGCTCGTCTGGAGCGTGGCAACCGGCGATCCAAGCAGTGGATAGACGTACTGCTGGTTTGGCAGCAGATCCCTCGCAGGAAAGGGAAGGCGATTCAAATCAGTAACCGGCTCGCCTTCTTCGAAACGGAGGCTCGTGCTATCCGAGCCGTCGTCCTGCCCCAGCCAGGCGCACCCTTTCCTCGACCGCCCTGCGGCCAAGTCCACGATCGACAGGTCCGCTTCTCCGTGGATCACGAGATCGGCACCGCTCCGCCCGAGCAATGCCTCAAGCGTGCGGTGGTCGCGAATCAAGGTCTTGGCAAACACCTTGGCATCGGGATGCCGTCGGCGCAGCTCAGCGAGGAACGCCGCATCGGCATCAAGAGTCGGCAAGGCGACGGTGGCCAACAGGACATCCCATGTCCGGCCCTCCAGCCGCCGATAGACGCCGGCCTCGTCCAGGCGCAGTGGATCAGCGTCGATTAGTTCTACCGATTCCCCGACTTGGCGCAAGGAGGATGCCATCGTCGCCAGATCAAGCGGCGGCAACAACAGGTGGTCGCCGCCATCGAACCCCAATCCACCAGCCATACTCCGGCTGACGGGCCGACGCGCCAAGGACGGGCTGTTGATCAACACGATGTGCATGAGGCCTCCATACCACGCTTGCTAAATCCGGCTCCCCTCAGATTGTTCTTGCCAGTCGGATCAAGACATCCAGTGATCATTTTATCTTTCATACCAACTTTCAATTGATCAGTTGATCAGGCCGCATCTCGATAGTTTTCGCCAGTCAAAGAGCAGCCTTCACGAGCTCGTTCTCTCGGGCGACAGACCACCCAGCGTAACCAGTTGGGATTCAGGCCCGCCCTGATGGGCAAGAGATACGGCCTTGTTCAGCCACTGATAATCGACGTGCTTCACCTTGGCTTCGTTGGGCGTACGGCAGGAGCCGTTGTAGGGATCCACCATGATCAACCCTTGCAGCTCTAATTCGGCCGCCATGCCACTGCCAGGAGTAGGCGTGAAAAAGCTCGTGCTCAGGTGATCCGGCTTGATTTTCCAGACCATACGCACGGTGTCCGCAGTTTCGGATCGGCTCTCGCCCGGCGCGCCGAACATGATATTGGCCCAGACCTTGACACCGTTCTCCTTGCAGATGACTGCCGCCTTCAGATTCTCCTCGACCGTTGTTTCCTTCTCAAACAGGTCGAGGATTCTCTGACTGCCGCTCTCAAACCCGATCATCGCCCAGGCCAGACCGGTCTCGGCCATCTGGGCGACCACATCCGGATAGCGGCAGATCAGATCGGCCCGCATCTGGCAGATATAGGGTTCGGTGAATCCGGCAGCCCGGTACTGGCGGCAGAATTCGCGGGTCCAGCGGTGGTTGATGAAGAACAGATCATCGTGGGCCATCCAACTGCGAAAGTGAAAGCGATGCTTGAGCTCGCGCAGCTCACTAATGACGTTTGCCTGGCTGCGCATTTTTACCCGATTGCCAAAGACGGCGCGCTCGGCAGGCTGGCAGAAATTGCACTTGAAGGGGCAGCCTCGTCCGGCGTTCGTCGTGACGAACGGCGTGGGTAGCCGCGGGACCATGGGAGTCTGAAGTTCCCCCGTGATGTCGAAGAGATCACGGTCCACCCAGGGGATCTCATCCAGCACCGGCGGTTCGCCGACAATAACCCGGTCGACTGACTCGCCCCGCTCCAGTGTTGCGAGCAACTTGGGAAAACTGATTTCCCCTTCTTGTGTGATGATGTGATCGATCAATCGATTCGACGACACCTGTTGGAATTGGACCGTCGCATGGACCCCCCCGATCACGACGACGGCATCCTCGTGCTCCTCCTTGATAATCCGGATCGCCCGCACGGCGTCGGGATAGTGTAGGCTCCAGGAGGTGACGCCCCAGACTCTCGTCATCCTCCTCGCCACCTCCTCTCGAAACTGTCCCCAGCCGCCGAGAGTGCGGAGGTCGATCAGGTCGACGGTATGGCCATGAGCCTTGACGGCTGCGCTAAGCGATGCCAGGCCATGGTCGATAAAATTCGCCTCAATTGTCGGCTTCTTCTTGAAGCTGTCAAATCCCGGGAGCGCAACTCCAGGGAAGATCAGTGTGACGTGCATGATTGGAGTCCTCGCTGCCGAACCGAACGAAGCAGTGAAGCCAGCCGGCCTGCCTCGTGGTACCACTGGAGTGTGGCGGCCAGGCCACGGCGGAGCGACCATCGGCCGTAGAACCCGATCTCCCGCTTGAGTTTGTCATTGTCATAGAGACGGTGACAGCGGTCCGCCTCGCCCATCAACAGATAGGCAAAATCTGGCGCAACCGGCGCATGTGCCGAGTCGTCCGACAGCCCGGCCAAACGGGTGGCCAGCAGATCTCGCTGGCCCAGCAAGGCAGTGAGGTGATCGAGGTACTCTTCAACGGAAACCGGTGCGTCACCCGTCAGGTTATATAACCCGGTCAGTCGTGCCTCGACTGATCTCCAGACGCCCTCTACCAGATCGTCCACATAGAGCGGCTGGAAACGCCGGTGCCTGAGTCGAGGCCAGATCGGGTGGAAGGAGGTCACGCCCAACAGCGTCATCAAGGATGATTCCAACATCCATGCGCTGCCGGGCCCATAGATATTGCCGATTCTCAAGACGAGAGCCTCCCGCCCAGGTTGCTTTCCCCAGACGGTGACCAAATCTTCGGCTGCCTGTTTCGATCGCCCGTAGGCCGACACTGGACGACAGGGGACTTCCTCCTTGAGCGGACCCTGTTGATCGGAGGTCAAGCCTTGCGCTTCGATGCTGCTCGCATAGACGAAATACGGCACACCGAGCGCCGTGGCGAGATCGAGCGCCCGCTGCGACCCATTCACATTGCTAGTCTGGAGCGTCGAAGCATGCAAGGCGGTCTCGGCCGCAAAGTGCACCATGAAATCCGGCCGGCCGAGCTTGGCCAGGTGGGCTGTCTTGGATGGATCGATTGGATCAATCGGATCATCCGGACTCCCGAGATCGCAGGAAACGATCAGCGCCCCTCGGGATGACAGATCTCTGGCCGATGGTGTCTCGGTCCGTCTGGCCAACACGGTCACGCGAGAACCGGCGTCCAACAACTTGCGAGCCAGGTGCGAGCCCAAGAATCCCGTGCCGCCCGTCAGAAGGACATTCCATGGTTTCTGTCGCCGGATTGGCTCCATGCACGCTCCTTCGTTCTCGAAACGCCAGCCTTGAAGGAGAGCAAACCTTAGACCACGAGGGCCGGCACTTCGGGCTCCCTATATTTCAACCGGTTATCAACGGCGATCGGAGGGCCTGGCTCTGCTGAAGAAAGCGGGGAGGAAAAAACTTCCTGGATCAGAGCGGCAAGAACGGACCCGGTCGTTTTGGGTGGCTTCCTACGAAGCGACCTACGCTGCCGCTTCGAGCACGGCGTTCGGCATCACACCAAGCCGGCCTGCGTCGAGCACCTCCGTGATGCGCTTGATGGGCTTCGTGGCCTGCATCGAGAGATCCAGCGTCTGGGGCGCCACGTTCGGACCCGCAGTCGATTCCCGGATAACGACCACGACCGGGTTCAAGGTCTGCGCCTGATTCATCCGCGAGACAATGGCGACTTCGCCGGTGTTGAGCTGAACACACGACCCCACGGGATAGATGCCGATGCACCGGATCAATCGTTCCACAAAGGCCGCATCCAACAGACCTCGGCGCGTCATGTCATAGAGCATCTGGAGCGCGTGATGCGGGGTCACAGCTTTTCGATACGGGCGATCGCTTGTCAGTGCATCGTAGACATCCACAACCCCGGCGATCATCCCGAATTCCGAAAGCTGATGCCGCTTCCTGCCATAGGGATACCCCGAGCCGTCAAGACGTTCATGATGTTCCAGAACGGGAAGCAGGACCGGTGGTTCGACCCTCACCGTTTCGCTCAAGTATTCAGCCCCCTGCTCCACATGTCGTTTCACCTGCGCAAAATCGTCCTCCTCCAATCGGCCGGCTCGATTTAGCACCTCAACGGGCAACTGCATTTTCCCGATGTCATGCAGCAACATGCCGAACGCGAGTCGCTGGAGGTCGTCGCGATTCATGCGCAGATTCCGGCCCACGGCCAAGGCCAGGACACACGTGTTGACCGAATGGTAATAGGTGTACTCGTCGAAACTCTTCAGTCGTACCAAGCTCGTCAGCGCGTCCGGATTTCGAAGGACACTCCCGACCAGCACATCCACAGCCGTGACCACGGCCTCGGAATTGAAGGCGCGTCCCATCTTCGCATCGGCCATAGCCTGCTGAACCATCTGCTTTGTTTGTTGATAGCCGGCCTTCGCAACCTCCAGTTCCTGTTCAAACGGGCTGGGTGTCAGATCGAACGCCTCGCCTGGTCGAACGGCAATTGTTGCCTCCGGGTCGGAGTCGGTGACGGCGGCAGCACCAGCTCTACCAGGAGATACAACGGATCCTGCGACTGTCATCGTTCTCCCAGAGGCAGGCGGCGATGCCGGTCCGTTCCAGTGAGCACGTTGCGAAACCGGGTTATTCGATTGGGTTTCAATGGGAATACCCTGCGACTCATCGCATTGTGGCACAGCCTCTGGCGACGAAGCGGCCTTCTTGTCCTCGGTTCCTTCGATTTCAATTTCGACGATTTTGACTCCGCAGGCCCTGACCATCTCCACATCCGCCTGTGTCGTCATTCTCATTCGATGGGAAACAAATGGGGTGGCATACCATGGCTTGTCCAGACTCGTGACCAACATACCGACTGACAGTTTCGTAACAGGGATTTTTGTCCTCATCCTTCATCCTTTACATGAATGATGAATGACCTGATCTCGCATAAGTGAGCGGGGCTCCACAGTGATGTGCGAGCAAGATATCCACCCGCTTCTCTATCGGTCGGGCCGGTTGCAGGCTTGAGTGAAGCCCCGTGGTCCGGAGAGGTCAACCGGCGCGCAGACATGGCCCGGCTCCCTCGGCTTGATCGACGGCTGCGACCACACCGGAAACCTGGTTGGAAGATCGTCAGGGAGAATCAATTGCTTGGCGAAACGGGTGCGCTCATTCACGATGACGGGGCCGCGAAGATTAGCGGTGATGCCATGCGGATCCGCACCCCGAAGCGTCAGGATCACGAAGACGACGGCATCGGAGAGAGTCTGCAGTTCAAGCTCAGCGAGTTCCTGGGGTTGCAACATCACACGGTATTCGCAGGAAAGATCGCCGGGGTCCATGATTACAAAAGCTAACGCCGGGTCATCGACGGCTTGCAGCCACTTGAATAGAGCCGGCCGATCATGGTCCAGAATTACGAACCGAGTGGCGTGCGGAAACCCGACGATGCCAGACGGCATCGTCAACAGAGTCCGCTCGTCAACCGCGATAGCGCCGAAACGGTCTGTCGTCACACGAATCGACATTGGAAGATCCTTCTCCAGTCTGAGCAGGCGTGGCCATCCCGACCTGCGTCCGACGCGACCGCGGAGGCGTCAGTCGTTCAAGCTCAACGGTGCTCAATGGATCGGCGGACGCGGCAAGACGGTTCTGCTCTCGAATGCGCGCATACACTTCATCTCTGTGCACTTCGACCGAACGCGGGGCATCGATCCCTAGACGCACGATGCCTCCCTTCACCTGAAGCACCACCACCCGGATGTCCGAGCCGATCGTGATTGCTTCCCCCGTCTTGCGCGTCAGTGCCAACACCGTCGCCGTCCTTGGATCAACTTCAACCGTCTGGGGAACCCTATCGGTTGGCTGAAGGCTTGACTTAACTCGTTTGGATTCTATCGGAGGAAATTCAACAGACTGGTACTGAACATGCGACTCAGTGTGGCGTTGGCCGCTTCCATGGCCAGCTCGTTGCGGCTGAGATCCGAAATCGCTTTAGCGAGATCGGTATCTTCACGATCGGAGATCGCCCGGGTGACGAGTTCGGTCGCGCGCGCCAGCCATTCTCCGACGACATCCATTCGATTCACAAGCGCTCCAATTTCTCCCTGGGCATTGTTCACTTGTGCCATCGCTTGATCCAGGTTGCCGATTCCCGCCTCAATTCCCGCCTGGTTGTTGCCTTCCATGGCCGCAAGGAGGTCCCGCAGAGAGTTGAACAAATTGGTCGTAGGCCCGGAGAAGATTTGGCTACCGGGGATAGTGTCATCGATCGTCTGGCTCTCCCCAACCTCGATAGCATGTCGCTCGCCATTGCCCTGATAGACAACATTGTCGCCGGTCGTCACCGCATAGGGCACGGCATCGGTATCGGTGCCAGCGAAAATCGCCTGGCCATCCAACTCGCTATTGGCCAACTGTAACAAGTGACGATGTAACTGTCTGACCTCCTGAGCGATCGTCGCACGTTGTTCCGCGGAAGTCGTACCGCTCGCCGCCTGGATGGTGAGTTCCTTCACGCGGGTCAACACCGTCGTGACTTGCGTCAATGTTGCGTCGGAGAGTTCCAGGCGCTGCCTGCCGAAGTTGATATTCCGGCTCCACTGTTCGTTGCGGGACAACTCCGTGCGACCGGCCAAGACCTGATTGAACGAACTCGGATCATCCGACGGTTTGAGCAGGCGCTTTTGGGAAGAAATCTGCTCCTGTGCAGACAGGATACGCCATCGGGTGCGCTGCATGTTTCCGAACAACGTATTGAACACCTGGTTATCCGCAACTCTCATGAGATTCCTCGCAGTGAACTGCCCTTCACTCACCCACCGATCAGCGCTTTAATGTGAGCAACGTCTGCAACATTTCATCGGCCACAATGATGACACGGGAGGCGGCCTGAAAGGCGCGTTGCGACTGCATCATCTGCACCAGTTCTTCATCGACGGACACACCGGAAATTTCTGCGCGCCTCGCCTCCAGATGTTCGTGAATGATTTCCTGTGCGTCGAAGTCACGTTGGGCCGCCTGTGTTTTTGTTCCGATAGTTGTGACTATAGAATTGAAGTATTGATTGAAGTTCAGTCCACCCAAAGATGCGACAGTTTGGCTCTGAAGAGCTGAGACCGCAATTGCATTCGCGTTGTTCCCGGGAACCCCGGCCGCAGTGCTCGACGCCGCAACCGTTCGCCCGTCCGTCAGCGCCACGGCCATCGTCCTGGCCGTCACTCCTCCTGCGAGAAAAAAGTCCTGTCCCGTGGACCCGTCAAGTCCGAATCCCGAGCGATGCTGCAGATTGATCCCGGCCACCATCGCGGCAGCCAAGCTATCCAAGGAACCTTGTGCCGTCGGAATCTGCTGATCGCGCACATCGAGGATCGCCTTGAGGCGCCCGCCCCCGGTTGACGACGTGAGATCGACGGAGGCTCCGCCGCCGCCGTTGTACCGGACGTCCAGCAATCCGCTGTTCCCCGAGTCGGGCACTCCCACCAATTGGTAAGCCCGCCCCCTCTCCACCAACTGGTGGCCTTTCCCCACGAACACGGTAACCTGCCCAGTACTGTCCTCGATGGTCGAAATCTCGATCTGTTCCGAGAGGGCCCCGAGTAGCTGTCGCCGTTGATCGCGGAGATCGTTGGCCTGTTGCCCTCGACTTTCCGCGAGGCTGATCTCCTGATTGAGGTCGGCAATTTTCACGGAGAGGGCATTACTGTCCGCGATCGTCTGGCCGACCTCTGCATCGATCCCTTGGCGCTGGCGATCGAGGTCCGCCGTAGTCCGGTTGAATAGCTGAGCCAACGACGTGGCCCGGCTAAGCAACACAGTCCTGGTCGTGAGATCGGCAGGGTTGGTCGAGACATCCTGCCAGGCCTGGAAGAACTCATTGATGGTAGCGCCCAACCCCTGTTCGCCGGAGGTCCCCATACTGTCCTGGACGCGCAGCAGCCAACCGCGAGCGGCATCGAATGTACCAAGCGCGCTACCAGACCGCAGCAATGAGTCCTCCACCACTCGGTCGACCTGCTGGCGAATCTCCGCGACCTGGACGCCGGACCCCACCTGCCCCGGCTGATCATTGAGTGGACGATTTTCCTGGAGGATCGGTTCTTGCCGGCTGTATCCGGGCGTGTTCACATTGGCGATATTGTGCCCGGTGACCATCGTTCTGCGCTGGGCGGCGGAGAGCGCGCTCTTCCCAATGTCGAACAGGTTCGTCAAGTTCATCATTAACCTCTGTGCGCGACGCGAGCTCCAGCAACCGCCGGCGTCCTGATCCCGGAAGCCGAATAGAGCCCCTCGTCTCCGCGGACCTGCCACAATCGGAGGGTGTGTTCCGCATGCTCCTGCAAGCCGGCCAGAGCAAACCGATTCACGGCCATCCCGCCCCGCACTTCTTCCACCAGACTCGTCAACCGCCGACCCGCCGCATGTAGGCGCTCTCCGAGCTCTCTGCCGACTCGCGCCGCCACCCCAGACAGGCCCTCTGGACCGATCGCCCCTCTCCCATCCTGGCCCCTCCCCTCCAAACACTGAGCGCGTCTGATCTCCAGTTGTTCGAGCTGATGGATTGAATGGAACCGGCGTTGTGCGATGCGGTCCAACGAGAGGATTGAACATTGCCCCAAGGCATGTCGCTCTTCTTGTACAAGATCAGCCAGCACTTCAAGCTCAGCGATCTCTTGATCTAGCAGGCCGAGCAGCATGGTCACGGACTCCGTTACCGAGGAGTAGGACATGGTTCACCCCACCCCAGTCATAGGACCGGGGACAACCAATCAGAGGATACTGTCGATCAAGGTGTGTCGAATGAGACGATCTCCTACGGCTCGACCGCGGACGTCATAGGTTCCGGTATCGACCGCCTGTTTGAGTTCCGCGAGCCGTTGATCCCGAGCCGGATCGGCAGCACGTGTCAGCTCACCGACCTGTCGCATCTCTTTGGCCGCATGGGAAATTTCCACCCGGTCCGCTCCGGAGGGAACCGCCTTGAGAGTTTTGTCGGCGGTGGGTCGATCGGCTTCCTGCACGCCCAGCAGCAGCCTACCCAGATCGTCAATACGGCCATGTCTGGAAATCTCCATGGCGTTCCTCCATCCCTGCCTTCGATTGATGATTCGGCCGCGCTCAGATTGTCCACGGCAACCGGAAAAGCCTCCTCACGTGCTTCTCCCCACCTTTTCTGTCTCAAGTTTCGCGAGAAGCTATCGTGCCTGCTTCTGCCTCAACGAGTGGAGATGGGCGTCCGCCCGCCCCGGCGGCGCTGGTCGCCCACTGTGTATATCGGCTGCGGCAACTCCAGACTTGAGCGGGCCTCCGGCCGGTTCCATAGAATTCGGCGGATCCAGTATCTGCTCCAGGGCTCGCGCCAATCCCAACCCTCCGGCTTCGGCAGCCCGCCTCCCAATCTCGGCATCGTACAAGGAATACCAGGTCTGGGCGGCCTTGCTTTCAAAGGGACCGGCCGGTATCGTCTGGCGCATGACCGTCAGGAGGTGTGAGATGAAATAGCCCTCGAATTGCTGGGCCGCTTCTTTGGGGCTGACCGAATTGGTGGATAACCGCGCCGCCAACTCGTCGCCCGCGATGGGACGAGAGGTCGGCATGAATCCCGAAGCGATTTCCCACGGATGACTCTGGAACCCGTCCAGGTTGACCTTCATACCTACCTTTAGTTGAACCGGCCGTCCTTTTGATTGCTCTTGACGGCCAGAGAAGACGCCTATCGAGATTCTCTTCCTGCTCTTGAACAGCTCCCTCGACCGCCCATCAAATGATTTCAAGATTGGCTTGCAGCGCGCCGGCTGACTTCAGTGCGGACAAGATGGCGACCAAGTCCCGCGGCGTAACGCCGACCGCGTTCAGCGCCTGGACCACATCCCCCAATGTGACGGTCTCATCAATCACGACCAGTCTCGACTCCTGTTCCTTGATCTCGGTTTGGACATCGGGCGTCACAGTCGTCTGCCCCCCGGTTGACCCGACGATCGGCGCCGGCGGTTGTGAGACGTTTAACGTGTTCTTCACCGAAACGATCAGGTTGCCGTGGGAGATCGCACAGTTGGAGATCCGCACATGCTGGCCCAGCACTACGGTGCCGGTCCGCTCGTTCACCACCACCTTGGCCGGCGTATCGACGACCACATTCTGTCCTTCTAAGGCGGCGATGTAATGGGCGACCCGCCCCCGATAATCGGCCGGTACCGTCGCGCGCACCAACCCCGCATTGACCGGGGTAGCGGTGCCTGATCCGAAGACGCCATCGATGGCCTCGGCCACCCGGATCGCAGTCGTGAAGTCGGCATGCCGGAGGAGCACGGAGACCGAGTCCCATGCATCCAGGTCGACGACGACTTCCTTTTCAATGAGCGCGCCGCTCGGCACCACTCCCGCAGCCTGATGGTTCTTGACGACTGTGCTTCCTCCTGGGCCGCCGACCCCTCCAAGAAACCCGCCGATCGAAATCGGACCCTGCGCCACGGCATAGACCTGCTGGTTGGGCGCTTTCAAGGGCGTGAGTAGCAGCGTGCCTCCCTGCAGGCTCTTGGCATTCGCCATCGACGACACGATCGCATCGATAGCCATGCCGGGTTTGCCAAACGGCGGCAGTTTTGCTGTCACCATCACCGATGCAATGTTGCGAGTGAGCAATTGAATCGGATCGATCACCAGATTGATCCCCATTTTATTCAACATCGACATCATCGCCTGGACCGTGAACTGCCCACCGATGACCTGGTCGCCAGTCCGGTCCAATCCGACAACCAGACCGTAGCCGATAAGCTGGTTCTCGCGAACACCTTCAATGGACCCGACGTCTTTGATCCGCACCGCCAAAGCCGGGTCGGCCAGCAAGGTCACGAGCAACCACAGGATCAGCACGCCGCACCGTCTGCTGCGACGAAACATTGCGCTCATGGCGACTCCTTGCGGGTGTTCATGTCAAACTTTCGATCGCTCATGCGACCGGCTGGCGGTGGAAGATCCGCCCCCACCAACTTGCAGGGGCGGCCTCATGGTGCACGGCCGGCTCGGTCTCTCTGTCGGCTTCACCACTCTCCCGAACCGCCAGCATCAAGGGTCTCACCGAATCGGCGGGGCGGACCACCCCGCTCGCCACAAGCAACCACATCGGAACCCGTTGCCATTCCCGCTGTCGCTCCATCGCCATTCCTCCCTCCGCTCTTCCCGCTGGTGGCCGGCACCCCATTCCACTGACACTCGACTAGAACGGATAGATCCAGTCCAGAATCCTCGTAAACCAACCTGGTCGCTGGACATCATCCACCACGCCGAGCCCGGAATATTCGATCTTGGCGTTTGCAATGGCAGAAGACAGTACGGTATTTTTCGTATCTACATCCACCCGCCGGACATGCCCGCTCAACACCATCCGCTGCCGTTCGCTATTGACCGTGACTTCGCGATGGCCCTCGATCCGCAAGTCCCCGTTAGGCAGGACTTCCAGCACCATCGCCGACAGCGTGCCGGTTAACGTATCGGCTCGGCTGGTTGCGCCCTTGCCGCCGAACTTGTTCTTGGCGCTGACTTCGATGCCCAAGCTCTGCCGTGCGTTCTCACTCAGACTCACGCCGGGGACACCGAGATAGCCTCGACCGGTGCCAGCCATGCTGTGATCAATCGTGGATTCCCGTTCGGCTGTGGTGTCTGCACTCTTCGATCCCTTATGGTTTTCCACGATCTTCACGGTCAGGATGTCCCCCACCCGCATCGCCCGGAGGTCTTCATAGAGATAGGCACGGCCGTTTTCTTCCTGCCATAAGGACCCGACGGTTTTCGGCGGCGGCAGCGGCTGTACGGTGATGCCGGGTGGCTTGGAAGCATCCGTACTGCAGCCGGACCACAACGCGAAGCAGACCAGGGACCAGACCAGTCCATCACACAAGGCCCTTCTGTCGGACAGTTTACGTAGGTGCATCAGATCGAACGACGCCCGGAAGGATTCGGGAACCATCTATCACCCCGGTCAGAATTCGACGCGGACCAGTCCCGGCCCGGCCACAAGGCCGCGCACGTCCTTTCCCGAATCCTGGTTGGTCACGGTGACATATTGTCCGAGTTGCGCCGCCGCTTTGGTGATGCCCATTGTTTGAATGGAAAGCCCACCCCGCCGGGCTTCGATCATGACCCGGTCGCCTTTACGCACGGTAAAAGGTTTCACCAGGGAAGACCCGCGAATGGGCATCTGCGGCTGGAGGACCTTTCCGGGACTCTTCCCGATCGCCTCTTCCGGATTCATCAGAAAATGGTGCGGCACACCGTTGACCTTGACCCGCACCACGTCAATATCCTCGGCCTCGATCAACTCATCCGGCTTCAGCATCCGCGTCGGAGCCACCACGTCCGCGTAGAGCGAGACATCGGCGATCACATCGAGCGACTCGGTCTCGTGTCCGGCCACCAGCGGAACGATCCGAAATCGGCGGCGACCCGCCGTATCCGCTCCTCCACCGCTCGCGACCGTTATTTTGAGCGGGCCAGCCGGACGCACGACCGGCTCGGAGGGATCCAGAACCTCCGCCTCGACTTCGCCCACGCGGCCGCTGAATCGGGCTTCCAGATAGGCGACGATGGCTTTCCGAAGTTGGTCAACCGTAATGTGTTGCACGCTCTGTTTTGCGCTATGCGAGGCCTTGCCGGCATTCGGTTTGTCCGCATGGTCGGATGTCGCCCTGGTCGCGGAGGTGGGACCGGAGCCGGCAGAGGCGGATACGATTCCGAAGGCGGAACCGGTCAATAGAAGGACTCCCATCAGCAGCACAATCCGACGAGACTGGTCAGGGTACCGCATCATGCCTACCGTCGGATGTTATTCGCGATCGCCATCATCTCGTCGGAGGCCTGGATGGTTTTTGAGTTGATCTCGTAGCTCCGTTGCGCAATGATCATATTGACCATTTCTTCCGCCAGGTTGACGTTGGAACTTTCCACGAATCCCTGCTGAATCAGCCCGAATCCGGTCGAGAATCCGGGGATGCCTTGAATCGCCGGTCCGGACGCGAAACTATCCAGAAAGAGGTTGTTCCCCATCGCCACCAGCCCGGATGGGTTATCAAACCGCACGAGCTGGATCTGCCCGACCTGAGACGCCTGCGTCACCCCCGGCAACAGCACCGACACGGTTCCATCCTGGCCAATGTCGACCTTGAGCGCACCGGAGGGAATCGTAATGACGGGATTCAACAGATCGCCGTCTCCGGTGACCAGGTTGCCGACGTTATCGCGCTTGAACGCCCCGTTGCGGGTAAACATGATGGTCCCGTCCGGACGAGACACCTGGAAGAACCCCGGACCGTCGATCGCCACATCCATGTCGTTTCCGGTCTGTTTCATGTTGCCCTGTTGCCATTCCTTCGCGACGGTCGTCGGCCGCACGCCCGCCCCCACCTGAATACCGGCCGGGAACACGCCGACACTCGACGCGCTGGTGCCAGGCATCCGTTGAATCTGATACAGGAGGTCGGCGAATTCCGCCCGACTGCGCTTGAAGGCGTTGGTATTCACGTTCGCCAGATTGTGCGCGATCGTATCGACATTGAGTTGTTGAGCCGTCATCCCCGTTGCCGCGGTCCACATGGCTCGAATCATCAGGTCCTCCGACGGTCGTTCCCGTCACGCTCGAACATGAAGGTTATCCCACCCGTCCCACGTCCTGAACCGCCAGTTCGGCCATCCGGTCGATGGTCTGAATCATCTTTTGCGCGGATTCGTACGACCGCATACCCTGGATCAGCTTCACCATCTCGCTGAGCGGATTCACATTGGACTCTTCCACAGCGGCGCTCATAATGGTCGGGAGTTTCTGATCCGCCCCTCCCTCTCCCGCGAAAAGACTCTCCGCCACCTTATGAGGCATTCGCTGCTCCGGAAACTCAACGACCTTCACGGTTCCGACCGGCTGGCCACCCACGGAGATGGCGCCTCTCCCGTCAATGACCACCTCACCGGGCGGCAGTTTCAGCTCGCCCTTCGTACCCATCACCGGAAAGCCGGCCTGCGTCACCAATCGCCGTTTCTCATCCAGATGAAATACGCCATTCCTCGTATAGCGGAAACCCTCTGGCGTGCGCACTTCGAAGAATCCGGACCCATCGATCGCCAAGTCGAGGGGATTGCCGGTTGTTCGCAGCCGCCCGGAATCAAATTGGGTATGGTTCCCGTGTGGCCCGACGAAGACCCGCTCGGCCGCACCACCAACCGGTTGCGTCATTCCGGAAACCAGCCGGATCTGAGACTCGGGCGAAGGGACAAGGCGGCGATGCGGGAGCAGGGCCTGAAACAGCGGTTCCTCCTGCTTGAACCCCTTGGTGTTCACGTTGGCGATATTGTGTGCGAAAACCTGGGTCCGCTGTTCCTGTGCCAGCGCTCCGGACAGGATAGGGTAGATGCCTCGATTCATCGTCGATTCTCCATCGTCTCCTCAACGGCTACCATTCCGTAGCAACCCATGTGCCATCGTCGAGTCGTTCAAACCGCCTCATTCTGCGCGGCGGATCGGAGGTTTCGTGCATACCGTCTGATGCCGGCAAGCGTTGACCTGGTTCCTTCCTCCCCAGTGGGAAAAGTTTTCCCTCCTGCCCATCCAGCTTGCTCCTGCATCCTCGTTCAGCTTTGCAGCATCTGGAGCTTGGCTTTCAATCGAACGATCGTTTTCGCATGGATCTGACAGATGCGCGATTCGGTGATCGAGAGGATCCCGCCGATCTCCTTCATGGTCAACTCTTCGCAATAGTAGAGCGTCAGCACCAACCGCTCCTTCTCGGGCAACTCCTCAATCGCCCGCTCGAGCGCGCGCCGGACATCCTCGGTCACGACATGGGACAGCGGATCGGGGTGCTGCGTATCCACCAGCATGCGGAGTATCTTGTCTCCGTCTGAATCCTGCACCGCCAGATCCTCCAGGCTCATGACGATCGCGCCCTGCGCCTGGGTGAGAAAGTCGGACAGCTCGCCGACGGACATCTGCAACGCCAAGGCCAGCTCGTCTTCCGTAGGCGCTCGACCGTGCCGACGCATCAATTCCAACTCGGTCTTGTGCAACAGCGTGATGCGCTCGTGGACGGACCGCGGTATCCAGTCCATGGACCGAATCTCGTCGAGCATGGCGCCTCGAATGCGAAACTCCGCGTAGGTCTTGAAGTTCGCCTCTCTCGTGGGATCGTATTTGGTCATCGCATCCATCAGGCCGATCACGCCGACTGAAATCAGGTCTTCGACATCCATATAGGCCGGTAGTCGAAAGGCCAACCGATGCGCCATGATCCTGATCAAGGGGGCGAATTCCTGAATGATGCGCTCCCGGTCCGTCCCTATCGAGACTCCCATCGTCTTGGGGACGGCCCTCGTCCGTCCAAGGGCCGCTTGGTGGTCTTGTTTCATGATCCCTCGTCCAACATTCACGCTTGCATGAGGAGCCGGTGCCAGAAAAACTGGACTCCTCCTTTGAGATGACGGGCCGGCTCCCATTCCAACACGACTTCGGCCAGACGCCGAAACGCGGCGCTGGACGGCGCATGGGGAAAGGCGGCCAGCACGGCCTGTTGGCGCTGCACGGCCATGGGGAGGTAGTCGTCGGCGGGAATCATCCCCGCGTAATCGATCGAGATATTCAGAAAACGGCCGGAGACGAGCAACAGCCGTCGATACACCTCCAGAGCCTCACGCCGACTCTTGGCCATGTTCACCAACAACCGGAACCGGGTTTCGCGATACCGTTGGGCAAGCACCTTCATCACCGCATAGGCATCCGCCATCGAGGTTGGTTCGGGAGAGGCGACGACCAGGATCTCTTGCGAGGCAGCTGCAAAGAACAATACGTTGGACGAGATGCCGGCTCCGGTGTCGAGCAACAGCACGTCGATCGAGGGCGCCAGTTGCTCCAACTCTTCTTGAATCACCACCTGCTGTTCGGAGGATAGGGCGGTCAAGTCCCATTCGGCAGAGCCGGCTGGCAGAATCATAATCCCCTCAGGGCCGCGCACCATGATCTCGGACAGCCGACGCTCTCCGGCCAAGACATGCGAAAGCGTGTAGCGCGGGACGATCCCGAGCAGCACATCCACGTTACCCAACCCAATGTCGGCATCGAGCACCAGCACGCGCTGCCCCGCCTGCGCAAGCGCAATACCCAGATTGAGCACCACGTTCGTCTTGCCGACTCCCCCTTTTCCGCTCGTCACGGCAATCACGCGGAATGCCGGCGGCGACGGCGGCCCAATCGGCTCCCGAGGGTTTGCGACCGTTACGGTGTCGTCCATCGACGTCCTCCTTCGGCACAAGAGACTTCCAGTGGTGACATATTGGGCTTGAAGTCCGAACCTGGCGGCCGGCGTTCTTGACCGCTCGTCCCTCCATCGGACAAGAACGAATCGCGTCGGTCACACCGACCGAATTCAGAGTGAGTCCCACAGAGCAGATCAGCCAGGCGTTCGGGTGTGGCCGACTGGAGGTCGTCCAATGCCCACTGGCCAGCCGTGAGGTAGGACACGGGCAACCGGCTCCGGCACAGAATTTCGAACAGCCGACCGAAACGCGTGGTTTCATCAAGTTTGGTGAACAACAGGCGGTGGACCGGAAGCCCTGTGTAGCGGCTGGCCACATCAAGAAAATCCTGGATGTCCGTATTGGCCGGCAAGGCCAGATGCACTTCAAGGGGAAGGACGTCCGAGAGCAATCCTCGCAGCCACTCCATGGCTTCCCAATTCAGCAGGCTGTGGCCGGGCGTGTCGATGAGCAGCAGTTCGGCACCACCGTTGGTTGAAACCAGGTCGCTGAATTCCTGCTTCCCGCTCACCGTCTCGATCTTGAGGCCAAGGAAGCCTCCGAGGACTCTTAGCGGATCGACGCCGCCGGTCGGTTCCCGTTCGACCTTCGCAACCGCGACACTTCGTCCTTCTTTCAGCCGGTATTGGCCGGCAAGCTTGGTTATCGCGCTGGTTTTTCCCACTCCTGTTGGCCCGATCACGGCGATTGCCTTCAACCGTTTCTGTCCCGTAAACGGGGGCCCGCTCACGCGAACCTGATCCATCACCACGTCGCGCAGGGTCCGTCGCACGTGGACCTCGGCCGGCGAACCATGCGTGGCCGCGCGGGCGAACGCCTCGGCCACCAATCTTGTCGCCGTCCAGAGATCACAACCCCGAGTCACCAGTTCCTGGCTTAACTGGAGAGTCAGTCGATCGACCTGCCCCGGTTCCCGATCACCATCGAGGGAAGGTCCAGCCTGCCGACCCGCCGAGTTCGGCGGGTCGCTCTCACCCGACTCACGATATCCCTCCGAACCGGCACGAGCCACCTCACTGGACTCTTGGGAATGTAGCCCCGCCCCATCTCGTCCCAACGAGGCCTCGAGCCATGACCGGAATGTCATGAAGTCGGCGGCCGCTCCGGTCGCATCGTCCTCGCCGGCGACTCCTGCACCGGCCTTGTTGATCTCAGCCGATACATCGCTCCGCGCGGTGCCGTCGACCGCCGCGACGACTTGCACTTGCTGCTTCCCGATCGGATGCCGCCAGTCCCATCCCGTCCGCGTGTACGTGGTGCTGAGAATCACCGCATCCGGACCCAGTTCCGCTTTGATTGCCCGAAACGCCTCCGGGATACTGTCCGCGACGAAGGTCTTGAAATTCATTCAGACTCGCCTCCTAGCCCGCATCTTCCGTCAAGCGCACGGTTTCGAACGCAATCACCTTGGTCATCCCGTCGATCTCTCCGATGGAAAGCACCGGCACGGAATGCAGGACCCGCTGCGTCAGCCGCCGCAGGTGTCGGCGCAGGCCTGGCGAACAGAGAACGATTGGCTGCTGACCTTTGGCGGCTACCCGTTCGGCCGCCTGCTTGAGCGCCGCCAGGAGGCGCTGGGTCAATCCCGGCTCAAGCCCCCAGGGGGCGCCCTGAGCGGCGGTCATGTGGTCGACGAGCGCCCGATCGAGCCGCGGATCAAGATTGATGACCTGCAGCGACCCGTCTGGACCTGTGAATTGGTGCGTGATCATTCGCCCCAACGCCTGACGGACGCTTTCAGTCAGGGCGTCCGGATCTTTGGTCATCGCCGCATGGTCGGCCACGACCTCAAGAATCGTCCGCAGGTCGCGGATCGGTACCTGCTCTTGAAGCAGATTCGCCAGAATCCGCACCAGCACTCCGAGCGGGACTTGAGCCGGCACCACCTCCTCGACGAGCTTCGGAGCTCCCTTGGCCAGTTCGTCCAGCAGCCCTTGCACCTCTTGCCGTCCCAACAGTTCATGGGCATGCCGCTTGATAATTTCGGAGAGATGTGTGGCAATGGCCGATCCGGCGTCCACCACCGTATAACCCGCAACCTGAGCCTGATCGCGCGAGGCTTCCGGCACCCACAAGGCCGGCAAGCCGAACGCCGGCTCCTTCGTAGGAATGCCCTGCACGATATGCTTCTGCGCGGTCCCGGGATCGATCGCGAGCAGATGGCCGGGTATGGCTTCGCTGCGGACCAGTTCGACCCCTTTCAGCAGCACCGCATATTCGTTGGGGCGAAGTTGCAGGTTGTCTCGAATGTGGATGGAGGGAACCAGAAAGCCGAGATCGGTGGCGATCTGACGGCGCAGGCCCTTAATGCGGTCGAGCAATGCGGCGCCGTCATGCCCGTCCACCAGGCCGATGAGCCCATAGCCGACCTGGAGTTCCATCAAGTCGAGCGGGGCGATGCGGGGCGAAAGGTCCTCCTGTTTGGCCGGCGCCGCCGGCTCGGCCTGGGTCGCCCGCTCCTCCCGCTCCTTCTTCACCATCTCATAGGCCACCCACCCGGCCACTGCCCCGAGCGTCAGAAACGCCACATGCGGGAGCCCAGGGACCAGACCTAATGCCATCAAAATCCCGGAGGCGGCCGCAAGCGCCTTCGGTGAAACGAGCATCTGCTTGGTGATTTCCTCGCCCAAATTGGTATCCGTCGCAGCCCTGGTCACGACGATACCGGCAGCGGTGGAGACAATCAGCGCCGGCACCTGCGCGACCAGGCCTTCCCCGATCGTAAGCAGCGTGTAATCCTGCGCGGCCGCGGCCAACGCCATCCCTTGCTGCAACACGCCGATCGTCAGCCCGCCCACAATGTTCACCAAGATGATGACCACCGCCGCAATCGCGTCGCCACGCACGAACTTGCTGGCGCCATCCATGGCACCGTAGAAGTCCGCTTCCTCCGATACCTGGCGACGGCGGCGGCGGGCTTCCGTGTCGTTGATCAAGCCGGCGTTCAGGTCAGCGTCGATGCTCATCTGTTTGCCCGGCATCGCGTCCAACGTGAACCGGGCGGCCACCTCGGCCACACGGCCCGCGCCTTTGGTCACGACGACAAAATTAATGACGACGAGAATGGCAAAGACAACGAGACCGACCGTGTAGTTGCCGCCGACCACGAAATTGCCGAACGAACGAATGACTTCGCCGGCCGCCCCCGGACCCTCGTTGCCATGCAGAAGGATCAAGCGCGTCGAGGCGATATTGAGCGACAGACGAAACAAGGTCACCATGAGCAGGATTGATGGGAACACGGAAAATTCCAGCGGCCGCCGCACCTGCATGCTGACCAACAGAACGGTGATCGACAGCGCGATGTTGAAGGCGAGCAGGAGATCCAGGATGACCCGCGGGAGCGGGAGCAACATGATCATCAGCACGCCCACGACACAGAGCGACATCAGCACGTCGGAGTGCCGCAGGAGTTGAAGGAGAGATTGATTCGGCGATTCTGCCATCACACGATCCACTTCACGTGAGACTCAGCGCCCTTCAGGTGGGCGTCCCGACCCGCACGCCTCTGGCGCGGTAAACCATTGCCAGAATTTCCGCCACTGCGCGATAGAGATCGGCCGGGATCTCGCCGCCGATTCTCACCAGCTTGTACAGACTGCGAGCGACAACCGGCTGTTCCACGATCATGATGCCGTTCTCCCGCGCCACCTCTCTGATCCGTTCCGCAAGCAACTCCGCCCCTTTCGCCACCACCACGGGCGCCTTCATCGCCTGGTGGTCATACCGCAGCGCCACCGCGATATGCGTCGGATTCGTCACCACGACATCCGCCGTGGGCACAGCCGCCATCATCCGTTGTCGAGCCATCTGACGTTGGAGCGTTTTGACTCGCGAGCGGACCAACGGATCGCCTTCCGATTCGCGCGTCTCCTCCTTGACTTCCTGGCGTGTCATTCGCAGATTACGGTTCCATTCGAAGCGCTGATAGCCGTAATCCACGGCCGCCAGCACCGTCAGCGCAAGCCCGACCCAGAGGGAGACACTCAACAACAGCCACCCCGTGGCTCCCAGCAGATGATCGACGCCCCGTTGCACCCACAGCGGCAACGACTCCAGATCGGTACGGATCGCGAGATATCCGGCGACCGCGACCACCACGACCTTAAGGCCCGCCTTGATCAACTCCACGATCGCGCGTAGCGAACATAACCGCTGCCATCCCGCAATCGGGCTGATCCGGCTGAGGTCGAGGCTGAACGCATCATGTTTCCAAAGCAGGCCGGTCTGGGCCATCGTCGCCCCTGTAGCCATGACGAGCACGCAAGCCAGCACCGGCAAGAGGAGGATCAAGGAATCCGTCCCCATTTTCAGCATCGCAGCCTGAAGCATGTCGGCGGTGGCGGCGGACCATGAGCGCGGATTGGCTGCCATCGCCCACCATTCGCGCAGAATGCGGATCAGCGCCTGAATAGTCGCTTCCGAAGTCAGAGACAGCACGCCCAAGGCCGCCATGAGCACCAGGGCCATCGAGAGATCCCGGCTGAACGGGACCTGCCCCTTGCGTCGGGCCTCGGCTTTGCGCCGCGCACTTGCCGGTTCCGTTCTTGCGCCCGCCTGTTCAGCCATGCCCCATCGTCCTCATCAGGTCGAGGATGCCTTCGTGCAGCTTCAGGAATTCCTCTTCACAGAGGCTTGCGACCGCCGGCAGGGCCAGACCAAACACGAACAGTCCGCAGAGGATCGTCAATGGGAAACTGAGCACGAACACGTTCAGTTGCGGCACGGTCCGTCCCAACAGGGCCAGCACCAAGTTGACCACCAATGTCACCACCAGCACCGGCGCCGCCAGTTTGAGGGCAACGAGAAACCCTCCTTGGAAGAGCCGCATGACCTCGTCGCCCAGCGTGTCCGACAGACTCGCACCGAACGGAGGAATCAGCCGGAAGCTCTCGCCGATCGCGTGGACGATCAGCACGTGCGCGTTCAGGGACAGAAATATCAGCGAGGCCAGCACCGTATTCAACTGCCCCATGAGGGGGACCGTGTGAGAGGTGACGGGGTCAAAGAGCTGGACGATGCTGAATCCCATCTGGCTGCCGATCAGTTCTCCGGCCACTTCGAAACTCGCAAAGAGGCTCCTAACGGCCAGGCCGATCACGAGACCGACTAGAAACTCTGCAATCAGACCGAGCAGGAACAGCGCCGTATCGGCAGGCCAGGTGGCCGGGCCGACGAAGGGCACCACCACCAACGCCAACGCGGTTGCCAACCCCGTCTTGAGCTGCATCGGCAATGATCGGCTGCCGAGCATCGGCATCGCCGCCAGGATCGCTCCGATACGGATCAGAACGACGACAAAGGTTTGAAAGTGCGGCAGCCCGAGCTGAATCGTCTGGGTCATCGAGGGAGGGTCCTAGCGTGCATATTGCGGGATCGTGATGAGCAGTTGCATCATGAACCCGGTCAGGACTTGGATCATCCAGGGGAAGAACAGCATCGTCGCGAGAAAGACACCGAGGATCTTCGGCACAAATGAAAGCGTGGCTTCGTTGATCTGCGTCAGGGCCTGAAAGAGGCTCACCAACAACCCGATCGCGAGACTCATGCCCAACATGGGTGCCGCCACCAGTAGCGTCGTCTCCACAGCTCTGCGGCCGATCTCCACCACCATGTCCGGCGTCATCGCTCCGTGCTCCTTTGCCTCACCGCGTCCATCGCTGCCCGTCATTCGTCACACGTCAAGCGTCATTCGCATGAAACGCTGCCGACCGTCTCCCCTGCGTTTCGGTTGTTGTAGGACCCTTGACGATTGACAGCTCCATCGCTACTGGAAACTCTTCACCATCGAGCCGACCACGAGGTACCAGCCGTCGGCCAGCACAAATAGAATCAACTTGAACGGTAGCGAAATCATGACCGGCGGCAACAGCATCATGCCCATCGACATCAAGACGCTCGCGACGACCATGTCGATGATGAGGAACGGGATATAGATCAAGAACCCGATCTGAAAGGAAATCCGAAGCTCGCTGAGCATGAAGGCCGGGAGGACCACTTGCATCGGCAACTCCGCCGAGGAGGACACGCGCGGCAATTTCGCCAGGTCGATGAACAGCTCGAGGTCCTTCTCTCGCACCTGGTTCAACATGAAGGTTCGGAGGGGGGCGGAGGCTTTGGTCCAGGCTTCCTCATAGCCGATCCGTTCGGCCATCAGCGGCTGCACGGCATCCTCATAGACCGCCTTGCCTACCGGAGCCATAACGAACGAGGTGAGGAAGAGGGCCAGGCTGATGAGAACTTGATTCGGCGGCACCTGCTGGGTCCCCATGGCCTGTCGGAGGAAGGACAGGACGATCACAATGCGGGTGAACGACGTGGCCATGATGAACAGCGCGGGGACCAGCGACAGGATGGTCAGAAGGGCGAGGATCTGCAGTACCACGGCGATCTGGCTTTGTCCGCTTCGACCGAGATCGATGGTCAACGAAGGACCGTCTCCCGCCAGAGCAGAGGTCGATAGGCACAGACCCACCAGCAACAGAACCGTGGTCGGCAGAGCCCTTTGACCGAACCGACCGAGCCGGGGAAAGCCCTCGGCTCCAAAATGACCATCCGCCGGCAGCCGGAGGGAGCGACTCATCTGTTCACCCTGGCATCGATCGTGACCGGCGATACAGCTTTGGCGGATGAAGCACCCGCTTCTGGTGCCCCCCCATGCGGCGGTCGCAAGGTGCCCAGGCACACCAGATTGGTGGCTGTAGTCCCGAGAATCAGTGTCTGATCCGCCACCGTCACCAGCATGATGCTCTTACGACCCCCAAGGTGTGCCGTCGCCAGCACCCGGATCGCAGGCGCGACCCCCGGCATCAAGGGTTTGCCCAACAGACGCCGGGCTCCCCACGCGACAGCCGCCATCAGACTCAAGACCACAGCCAGAGCGGTGATCATACGAATCAGGCTGTCGTAAAATTCCACCGCGTCGTCATCCGTGCTGGAAGGTTGGGTACGCTGTGATCGGTATTATCCGAGCTTTTGCACACGTTCGACCGGGCTGACCACGTCGGTCAGACGGACGCCGAACTTTTCGTTGACCACGACCACTTCGCCGCGGGCCACCAAGCGATGATTCACGAGCACCTCCAACGGCTCGCCCGCCAGCTTGTCCAACTCCACAACGGACCCCTGCCCCAACTGGAGGAGTTCCCGAATCACCATGCGGGTCGTGCCCAACTGCACCGACACCTGCATGGGGATATCCAACAACACATCCAGATTCTTTGCCCCTGCCAGCGGTTTTGCCTCTTGCGGTGGAATCGTCGCCGGTTGCCCAGCCGCCTCCGCCCCTGCTCCCGCTCCACCCATCGTCGCCTGACTGGATTCACTTCCATTCATTCGCGCCTCCTCACCCCGCCGTCCTTCAGATCGACTTGACGACCCGGTAGGCGTTGGCTCCCTTGACCACTCCCGCCGCGCCCAGCAGTTTCGGAATACCCTCGACGAATCCGGTCATCAAATCCCCCGGGCTTTGCTCCAGTAGGACGACGTCGCCTACCCCGAACTGCAAGACCTCCTTCATCGCCACCGAGGTGACGCCCAGTTGGATCGTCAACTCGACCGGACAATCCAACAACTGTTCGCGGAATCGATTCATCCAGCTTTGATCCTCTTCCATCTGATCGGCAAAGAAGCCCGCCGACAGTTTTTCCTTGATCGGCTCGATCATGGAATAGGGATACATCACCATGATCTTGTGTGAGATCCCCGCCAGATCGACATGGAACGAGACGGACACCACGATCTCCGGAATCGAGACGACCATCGCGAACTGGGGGTTGCTTTCGGAGCGGACGAAATGGACCTTGACTGGAAGAACGGCGTGCCACGCCTTTTCGAGGTCGGTGAGGAGCCGTTCGAGCATGGTCTTGATCACGCGCTGCTGAACCGGCGTAAAATCCCGTCCTTCCGTCTTCACGTGCGTCTGGCCGTGCCCACCGAACAAACTGTCGACCAGGGCATACACCAGCGGAGCGCCCATGATGACCAGGGCGTGGCCCCGAAGCGGCTTGAGTTGAAACAGGCTCAGCGACGCGGGCACCGGCAGCTTCTTCAGCATCTCCCCAAACTTCATGATGTCGGTGGAGCCCATCGAGAATTCCACGGGACGCCTGAGCACGCCTGCCCATGACACGGTCTGCATTCGGCAAAATCGGTCGTTGATCATCTCGAACGTCGGCATCTTGCCGCGCACCATCCGCTCCTGCGCCGAGAGGTCCAACGTGCGAATGCCCCCGGTCTCTTCTTCCTTCGGTGTCGTGTCGACGTCCCCCGCGTCCATACCGCGGAGCAATGCATCAACTTCGTCCTGGCTCAGAATATTATCGGCCATCCGAAATCACCCCTGATCAAGCAGGCAGACAGGCCTCCCACGTGGCGCCCCCCACTACCTCGGCCTACTGGACGATGAAATCCGTAAAATAGACGCCGCGGATGCCGCCCTTCGGCAGGAGCGCGTTCACCCGTTGCAGTATCTCCTCGCGCAGTTGGAGCTTGCCCTGGGTGCTGCGCACCGTCGCGGCCTCCTTGCTGGACAACAACACCAGGATCGCGTCCCTCGTCTGCGGCAGCCGTTTGTTGAGTTCTTCGGTCACGTCGGATCGCTCTAACTCGACCTTGACGGTCACCTTGAGATAGTGAATCTCCGGCGTATCGGCCAGGTTGACGATGAAGGGGTCCAAGTCATAAATCGCGCCGACTTGGGACGTCGCTCCTGCTTCAGCCTTCGACCCGGCATCCTGTCCTTCCTTGTCCGTGGTCGACCTCTCCGACGCCCGTTCCTCGCTTTTCACCGATGGACCGCCTCCCTTCATGAAGTGAAACAGTAAAGCCGCCACGCCGAGTCCCAACAGCAACATGCCCACTGCGATCAAGATGACCATTTTCATCGGCAGCCCCGGCGCAAGCGCCGGCGCTTTGGCTTCTTCTGCAACTTCCGCCATAACAGTCCCCTTGGTGAAGTGATCGGGCCCGTGGTTTTGCAATGGATATGCCATGTCAACCCGACTCACGGTGTGGCCGGCAGCCTGGCCAAATGCGCGTCCTGTTGGGGTTTGCGCCGATCAGCGCGATGAGGACTCGTCCAGTGACGGTCTGGCGGCCAGCCAGGAGCTTGACATCGTCAGAATTCTGACGCCCGTCGAGGATAAGTGGAAAAGAGGAAGAACGGTGCATCAAACGTCAATCGTCAATCGTGATGCGCCCGGACCGGCCACATCACGATTGACGAATGACGGATGACGAATGACGAGCTTACCGCTTCAGATTGACGAGCTCCTGCAGCATCTCGTCGCTGGTGGTGATCGCCCGCGAGTTGGCCTGGAACGCCCGTTGCGTGATGATCATGTCGACGAATTCCTCACCCAGATCGACGTTGGACTGCTCGATCGCGCCGGAAATGATCCGGCCCAGGCCGTTGCTGCCCGGGGAACCTTGGATGGCAGCGCCGGATTCCGCCGTCGTGGAGAACACGTTGTTCCCCAGGCGCGCCAACCCCTGCGGGTTCGGGAATCGAGTTAACGCGAGTTGTGCCAGAAGTTGAGACTGCCCGTTGGTGTACTGAGCCAAGAGCTGTCCCTGGGAGTCGATCGAAAATTGCGACAAGGACCCGGCCGCATAGCCGTTTTGTGTCTGATCCAACAGAGAAGAGTTGGCGCCGTATTGCGTGAACTGGGTGAAATTCACGGCCACACTCTGAGGAGTGGCTGCGCCGCCACCGATCGTGAGAGACAGGTTTTGCGTCCCTCCGGACGTCAGGGCTCCGGTCGAATTAAAGACGAGATTCGTCCCGGCCGTCGCCGCACCGTTGTCCAGACGGGAGTAGAGGTTCCAGGTGTTGGCGGTCGCGGTTTTAACGAAATAGAACTGAAGCTGGTGGGATTGGCCGAGCGAATCATACATCGTCAAGCCGGTTGAGAAGTTATAGGTCGTGGGATCCGTCACATTAAAGGCGCCGGTCGGTACGGTCGCCGCCGCGTCCAGGTTGGCGCGAAGGCTCGCGGTCGTCGTGGCCTGTGGGGCGCGGTTGGTCGCGCTCATGGTGATACTGCCGATCGTGGCAGTAATCACGCCGGCTGAATTCGCCTGGTAGCCCTGCAAGAGATAGTTGTTCGAATCGACGAGGCGGCCCTGATTGTCCACCTTGAACTGGCCGTTACGGGTGTACAGGTTCGTCCCGGCTGCATCCTGAACCATGTAGAACCCGTTTCCATCGATGGCAAGATCCAGCACGGAGCCTGTCGTCGTCAACGCTCCCTGAGAGAAGTTGCCCTGCACGTCGTTCAAGTAGACGCCCAGACCCACCTGATCCGCGCCCGATCCTCCGACCAGGCTGCTCGAGATCAGATCGGCGAACGAGGCACGGCTGCCCTTGAACCCGATTGTCCCGACATTGGCGATATTGTTGCCGATCACTCCCATCGCATTGCCGTACGCATTGAGCCCGCTCACCGCCGTAAACATCGACGTGAGAATTCCCATGTGCTCCTCCTCGTAATGTTTCGCACGTTACGTCCTGGTCGAGATCAAATTACCGTTCATCACTGGTCAATGAACGTGGTTCTCTTCGGTGCTGAGTGCTTCGACTTCATGTATCACGTCGTGATCGCGCCGTTCTCAGATGGTCGTACAACGGGCTCCTGCTGGGCCTCCTGGAGTTCGACCATTCGTTCCAGCAGCGTGACGACCTTGGTCAGTTGCTCGATCTGACTGAATTGGGCCGTCTGGACCATCATCTGTTCATTGTTGGTCGGGTTCAGTGGATCCTGATTTTCAAGCTGCGCCACCAGCAACTTGAGAAAGTCGTCCTTTCCCAGTTGGGCCTGGCCCAAAATGGCCGAAGCCGCCTTATTCGTTGCGCTTCCGACCGAAGGCGCGCCCGGCGGAGTCGAATTACTCAGAGCCGCCTGAACGGCTTGCATCTCTGGTGAAAGTTCCATCGTGTGTCCTCCCGTCACCGATCAGCCCGTGTCTCGATACTGCTAGATGAACAGATTCACATGCCGCGGTCCGCCTGGTTCGACGCTCTCGGGGATGGCCGCAACAACATCCGCCGAAGGCTCCTGTCCTTGCCGAACCGGCTGTGACCAGTTCGCCTCCCATCCGTATGACGAAGGTCCCTGGCCCTCCCGATCCACAAGAACGGAGAACTGGCCCATTTCCAATCCATGATGGTGGAGCTGAGATTCCAATCGCGATTGATTCTTGAGCAGGAAGTCCTGAACTTCAGTGTGATCCGTCATGACCGTGGCATAGACCGTCTGCTCGACCAGCGAGACGTGCAGACGGACAGGCGGGCCGTCCGGAGACTGAAGTTCCAACCTCAAGGCCCGGGGAGCCGAGGGATCCCACATGGCTGCCGATTGCGGAGTTGGACGAACCGGCTCCAACAGAGGAGCGGCCGATCTGGTCTCGGAACCCTGGCCTGCGGATGGCGATTGGCCACCCAACGCAGTTCCTCCCTGACTCGGATCTCCCTGAAAGCTCGATCCTGGACCGACAGGCTCTCCGTTCCCGCCCCATTGATCCTTCGCCGTCCTGGGGCTGGAAGCAGGATCACCGAGTGGTTTGACCGACATTACCCATTCAGTTTGGTCACCTCCCAGGCCGACTGGGCTTGAAAGCACCTGCGGGTCGTCACCGATGGGCATCCCTCCTGCCTGCCGCCCGCCGTAGAGAAGGAACCGAGGTTCATGGGCGGCTGCGGCAGCCGACGGGAGATCTCCTTGCGGTCCCATCAACTGCGGTCCCGTAGGTCCGGCTGTCCCACTGAACGAGACAGCGGTTTCCCTGGGCGTCGCGGCGACGGCTAGCTGCCGGTCCAGTGAACGCATCACGGCCCCATCCGTTCGGGCCATTCCCGTTGCCGGTCCGGAGGCCATGTACATCTCGCGGACGTCCTCTCCAATCGTGGTGGAAGAGGCCGGGACCGCGTTCAAGGGCTTGTTTCCTAACGTCGTCTCCTGGTGAGAAATCGCCTGAGCCTGGTCCGTGCCCACCTCCTCTGTCATTTCTGCTCTACCGCCATTCTGTACCGACATCACTTGGACCTGCGACCCGATAGCCGGCATCGTCTCCAGCAATGGTTCAATAGGAGAGGCTGCGGATGTCGCCTTCTCATCCACCGGCGTCGGAGCAGCCTGGTCTGCGGAATCCACACCCGCGAATCCAGTCAGAATATGATCAACGACCGCTTGCACCATCGCCGGCTCCTCCGATGGTTGGTCGTCCAACTGTGCTTCCTCCGCTTGAAGGCCGGCCGAAGACCCTTCGCCTGGCGCTTCGGGAACTGCCGGTCTACTGCCGGGCGCATCCTGAAGCATGCGGGAGAATGCTACGCCGTCCCCCGATGACGCTTCGGTCGCTCTGAGGGACGAACGTACCCCACTCTCGGCAGACGAGCCCACAGCCGCAGTTGGAACAAGGCTGATCTCACTCATGGTGCGTGGATCTCATCAAACTGATACGGCAATCCGATCGGCACTATCTCAAGTCCGATGCCATGCACGCTCCGATCACCGCCTCCCGCCAAATCAACGCCTTCTGCCGAGTCACCCCATCCTCGTCCGGCAACCCCGGCAATTCTTTCCTCACAGGCGGGGCAGTTTTCTCCTCCCGCGAGGCAGAGATGAACCGCTGTTAATCGGCATCAACCGGTCAAGTCCGCCATCCAAGCTGCCGATAGTGCGGTGATCACGAGGCCCAAGCGGTGTCGATCCGTCGCGTCTTGCCGCTGGCGGCACGGCCTGTGTCTTGCTATTTCGAATCGCTCCTCGGAAGGAACCAGAGGAGGAGCCCCTATGCCAGTCGAGCCGAACATGAAGATTCTGGTCGTAGACGACATGTCCACCATGCGCCGCATCACCAAGAACTTTCTGAAGCAACTGGGGTTCAACAACGCCGAGGAAGCGGAGAACGGACAGGACGGCCTCGCCAAGCTGCGCGCTGAGAGCTATGGGTTTGTCGTCTCGGACTGAAACATGCCCGTCATGACCGGCATTGAAATGCTGCGGGCGATCCGGGCGGATGAGAAATTGAAAACGCTCCCCGTTCTGATGGTCACGGCCGAATCCCAAAGGGACAATATCGGCGAGGCCACGCAGGCGGGAGTCAGCAATTATGTCGTCAAGCCCTTCACGGCCGGGACCCTGCAAGACAAGATGAACAAGATCTTCCAGTGAGACGCAGGGCTAGTCCATCCGCGACAGCCCTGCCCAGACCGACGTGGAGGCTCCGGTGAGCGATCAGAATCGGAAATGGTATGAAGAACTGGGCGACCTGGCCCGTTATATCGAACAGACGATGCACGGCTTTCAGAACCTGCAACAGCCGATCGAGGCGGCATCGCACCAGCTCCCCCAGGCGACAGCACACCTGTCGGACCTCCCCAAAATGAGCGAGGAGGCCACCCACAACGTGATGGGGCAAACCGAGGCCATTCAAGACAATCACGGCCGCCTGCTGGCAGCCTTGAACGGCGTCCTCGCCAGCCTGAGCCACGCCGGCATCGGCGGGCCGCTTTTGGACGACTTGGAGGCTATGCGACAACTGTTGAACGACGACGAGAAGCGGCTGATCGAAATCTTCACCGCCCTGTCGTTTCAGGATCTCCTGGCCCAGCGCGTCAATAAATTGGTGACCGTGCTGACTGATGTCGAACACAAGCTGCTGGAACTGCTCGTGATTTTCGAATCGCAACACTCCAATGGCCAACAAGGCGACCAGGACAAGACCGGCGACATGCTGAAGCGGCTGGAGACCTCCAAGACCACTACCCTCAAACAGAACCTCGTAGACACTGGAGGAAGAGCACCCGGTCACGGAAGCCCAGACGGTCTTGAGCGCCGTCGCCCAAGGCGATCTCACGCAGCACATGACCGGGACCTATCAGGGCGAATTGGACAAATTGAAAGTCAGTGCCAATACCGCGATCACGACCCTGCTGACCACGCTCACCACGGTCAGAGCGGCCGCCGAGAGTGTCAGCACCGGCGCCGAGCAGATCACCCGCGGCAATGAGGACCATTCCCAGCGGACAGCCGAGTAGACCAGCGCCTTGGAGGAAACCTCCGCCTCCATGCACGAGATGACCTCCACAGTGAAACAGAACGCGGACAATGCCAAACAGGCCAATCAGTCGGCCATCGCCGCCTGCGTCATCGCCGACAAGGAGGGGTGCCATCACCACCCGAGCCGTCAGCGCCATCGAGGAGATCAACAAGAGCAGCAAGAAGATCGCCGACATCATCACGGTGATCGACGAGATCGCCTTCCAGACCAACCTCCTGGCCTTGAACGCGGCAGTGGAGGCAGCCGAGCCGGAGAGCGCCGCCGCGGGTTTGCGGTCGTGGCGACGGAAGTGCGAAATCTCGCGCAGCGGTCGGCCACTACGCGCGACCCGATCGCCGGCGTGGGTGGAAAGATCTATGAGAGGGCCATGGACGTTGGAGCCAACAACACTCGATGGGTCCTGGATTTCATGAGGCAGGAGGGCTTCGTCCCGGCGAAGATGGACCTCGGCGACGTACACCCCCACAAGGTGTACTTCTTCGCCCAGACCGGCCGGCTGCTGGTGAAGAAGATCGAACGGATCAAGAACGACACGATCTTCGCGCGCGAGGCGGAGCATCGGAAGCAACTGCAACGCGAGACGGAAGCGAGCGATGTCACGCTCTTCTGATCTCCAAACGGGCGGTCGATCAAGAAGCGAGGGCACATGGGGAAGATTCGCACCTTGATCGTCGATGACTCGCCCAAGAAATAGCGACCCGCCGAGCATGCCATGTCATCGAGTGGCCTTGATCGAGGCAGCGGGAATCGGTTGCGACGCTGGCGCATTGACAATTTGCTCGGTCAACTTTGCGGCTTTGTCCGGCCTGACCTGCGCCAATATGGCGCCCGCAGTCTTGCTCTTCACGGTCCGCAACACCTGCACGGCCATTGGAGACGGCATCTTCTCGATCCTGGCTGCCGCCTCTTCGGCCGGCATCCCTTCATACATCTTGGCAACGACGCCCAGTTTTGCCTGAGCCTCGGCCGCCTGCTGATCGCGAGTCTTGTTCTCCCGTTCCTGGTTCGTCTGTTGAGCCTGGCCCTGCTTCGTCTCGAAGGCCTGGACCGACGCTTCATAGCGTACTAACAGCTCCTCAAGGTCGGCCTTCAGATTTTCAAGCCGTTTCAGTTCGGCTCGCATTGCTTGCTCCCGGCGGTCCAGATAGCGTTTTCGTTGATCCAAGAGATCGAGCACCTCGCGGGGTACATCCACAGCCGGCCCCTGTACTCGTCGATCCTGGAGATCACTCTCTTTCGTCCCCACTTGTCCGCTCACCGGCATCCTGTCATCCGACGCGCTTGCGGGCGGCGACTTATCCGGTGACTCCGAAGCCGTCTCCGCCAAGCCGGCTGAGTCCGCCCCGATGCTCTGGACCGTGACTGCCAGGCAAGGCCCACTCGCGGCCAGGACGGACCAGAGGATCAATCGAACAACTCTCGTTCGGTTCGTCGGGCTACAGATCGGTGTCCCTCCCGGATCCCGTATCACGTGGCGCCCCTCATCCACCGTCGCCCAGCGAGGTCGTCAAGTAGCCGTTGGTCGAGTCGTCGCTGAGCCTGCTGCCTTCGATTGGCCGCCCGCTTCATCACCAACTCGATCTTCTTTCGGTCTCGGACCGCCTCCGTCAGCTCCACTTGCTTTTTTGCGCGTCGCTCCATCGCCGAAGCCACCGCCCGCTCGACGTTGGTCACGGTCGCCTGAATCGCATCCCATTCGTTTACCCAACCCTGCGCGAGTCCCGCATGAGCCCCTCGTCGGACTTCCGTCACGAAGCGGTCCGCACTGTCATCCGCGATCTGTTGCCATTGCACGCGGACCTCGTTGACCTTCTGCACGGCCCGATCCAACTCCGCCAGCTCCATCCGCACGACTTCCTCGACCTGGACCCGGTATCGGTATAGTCGCAGCCAGCTCATCCCGGCTGTCCCGCCAATTGGATCAACGCCTCGACCGAGGCGGGAAAGCTGGCGCATTCGTCCTTCTCCTGCTTCAGATAGGCATGGATGGCCTCGATCATGCCGACGGCGCGGTCCAGTTTGGGATTCACGCCAGGTTTGTAGGCCCCCAGGGTGATCAGGTCTTCCGCTCGCTGATAGGTGGCCATCAATTCGACAACAGCGCGGGCCGCCGCATCATGCGCCGGCGTGATGATCCCGTGCATGACCCGGCTCGTGCTTTGAAGGACGTCAATAGCCGGATAGTGGTTCCGGGAGGCCAAATCGCGGGATAGTACGATATGGCCGTCAAGGATGGAGCGAGCCGAGTCGGCGATCGGGTCGCTCAGATCGTCCCCCTCGACAAGGATCGTATAGAGGCCGGTCAGGGTTCCGCTGCCTTCACAGGTGCCGACACGCTCCAGCAGTCTCGGAAGCAGGGAGAACACGGAGGGCGTGTAGCCCTTACTGGTCGGCGGTTCCCCGATCGCCAGCCCGACCTCCCGCTGACCCTGGGCGAACCTCGTAAGAGAATCCATGAGCAACAGCACGTGCCGGCCTTGATCCCGAAAGTATTCGGCGATAGCGGTCGCCAGGAAGGCTCCGCGAATCCGTACCAGCGGAGGTTGGTCGGACGTTGCGGCGATGACCACCGTGCGTTGCATACCGCCCGGACGGAGATCGCGCTCGAGAAATTCCTTCACCTCGCGCCCGCGCTCGCCGATCAGCGCAATCACGCTGACGTCCGCCACGACGTTCCGACTCAGCATCCCTAACAAAATGCTCTTCCCCACGCCGGCGCCGGCGAAGATGCCGATCTTCTGTCCCAGGCCGCAGGTCAGGAGTCCATTGATCGCCCGCACCCCAAGATCGAGCGGCTGAGTGATGCGCCGGCGATGGAGTGGATTGAGCGGCGCCTGATACAAGGGATACTCGCCCTCCGCCTCGATTGGTCCCTTTTCATCAAGCGGGTGTCCCAGGCCGTCCAACACACGGCCGAGCAGTTTGGGTCCGACCGTGACGGACGCTTGACGCCCCTTGGTCATTAAGCGACTGGCCGGACCGATGCCGTGCATGTCGCCCAACGGCATAAGCATGATACGATCGCCGCGGAACCCGACCACTTCGGCCGTCAGCGGCGCCGAGCCGTCGTCGCGGGTGACTTCACACAACTCCCCGATGGTCGTGGCCGTCCCGTATCCTTCGAGGACAATCCCGGCTGCCTGGGCTATCCGCCCCTGCACCGTCAAGGGATCAAGCCCCTCAAGCAGGTCGATCCGCTTCACGTGGTCTGCCCCTTCCTCAGGACCTCTGCCATCCTCGCCAATTGTCCGTCCAGCGTCGCATCGACACAATGAGTCGGCGTCTGGACCAGACAGCCGCCTGGCACAATGGCGGCATCGGTCTCCAACCGGATCGTCACAGGTCCGTCGCAGACAGCGGTCAACCGGTCGTGCACCGCTTCCAGCGTGGGCAGATCCCGAGGATGCATCAGTATCCGGATGACCGGACTCTCTCGAACCCGCAGCACGGCCTGCCTGGCCTGCTCGACGATCAGGTCCCGCTTCTCCGCAGCACAGTCGTGCACCACCTTGCAGGCGACCGTAAAGGCCAGCTCAACCGCTTCTGATTCGATCCGACCGGGTATTTCCGCACAGGCCTGGGCCAACCGGCGGACGGTTTCCACCAGGTACTGCTCCTGCTGCTTCGCCAGCGCGATTTGCGCCTCCGCGCGGCGCAGCCCTTCCGCCAAACCTCGTTCGTACTCTTGCGCGCGGCTTGAAGTCGCTCCCTGGGACTCGGTCCGGATCGCGTCTCCCCGCTCGTTCAGATCTGTCAGGCGGAAGGCGTTCAGGTGCACCCCTTGCATTTTGCACACCGTCTGCTTCAAGACCCGGTTCTCCTGACGGAGCCGTTGCACCTCGAGTACGCGCCGCACCGCCATGAGCACGTCGTTCGGTTTGAACGGTTTGGTAAGCATATCGGCTGCGCCCACTCTCATGGCTTTCACCGCCAACTCGACCGTGCCATGTCCGGTAACCATGATCGCAACCGCCTTGGGGTCTTGCCGAGTCACCTGTTCGAGCAGGGAAAGCCCGTCCATGTCGGGCAATCGGTAGTCCACCAGCAGAACGGAGGCCGGATGATCGGCGAGCGCTCGAAGGCCCGCCTGTCCGGTTTCAACGGATCGCACGGCAAATCCGTTCTGCGTCAACAGCCGGGTCAGGAGCGTTCGAACGCCCTCCTCATCCTCGATGACAAGGACCTGCGTCGGCCCACCGCTCCAAGGTTGGGGTTCCTCCTGAGAGGCCGGTCCGCCGCCGGAGCGGAACGTTGAGAAGGAATCCTGTCGTCCGGATGAAGCCGTTACCATCTGTTCGCCTACCTGATGCTTGTCGGCCGTTGTACCATCGGGAGTCACACCATAGCCTCGGCGCCCGCGCCTCCCACGACGATCTTGCCTTCCTCCTCCAATCTGCGGACCGTCTGAAGGATCTTCTGCTGCGCCCGTTCGATGTCCGTCACCTTCGCCGGCCCCTTCGCTTCCATGTCTTCCCTGAGGCCCTCGGCCGCTCGGCTCGACATGTTCTTGAAGATCTTGTCCTTGATCGCATGACTAGCGGCACGGAGGGCGAGCGTCAGCTCTTCCTTCCCCACTTCTTTCAGCAATTCCTGAATGCCGCGATCATCGATCTTGATCAAGTCGTCAAACACGAACATGAGGGACCGGATCGTATCAGCCAGCGCGGCATCTCGTTCGGCCAGCTTGGCCATGATGGTCCCCCCGTTGGTCTTGTCCAACCGGTTGAGGATATCGGCTGTGACCTTCGTGCCGCCGATACTCATGGATTGCGGGCGGGAGCGATCTTGCAAGACTTCCTCCAACACGTCGCTCAAGTGTTGCAACATATCGGGCTGAACCTCGTCCATCGTCGCCAATCGATGCAGCGTGTCGCTCCGCAATCCCTCCGGCAGTAGCGCGATGACCTGGCTTGCCTGTTCCGGGTCCAGATGAGCCAAGACCACCGCGATCGTCTGGGGATGTTCGACCCGTAGCAGAGTGGCCACCGTCTTGGCGTCCAGCCATTTCAGCGTGTCGATGCCCGGATAGGTTTCCGTGGTCAACGAACGCATCAACTGCGTGGCCTTCCCGGTGCCCAACGCCTTGTCCAGTACGGTCTTCACATATTTCCTGCCCTCGACGCCGATCTCGCCGCCGGAGGCGGCCGCCTTGAAGTCCTGAATCACCTCATGCTCCTGCTCCTTGGAAATCGAAGACAGAGCTGCGAGGTGGGCGCCGAGCTTGCGAATTTCCGTGGGAGACAGATGCTTCATCACGGCAGCGGCGGCATCTTCTCCAATGGTCAACAGCAGAATCGCGGCCTTTTGCTCACCCGTGAGCCGGTTCGTCATGAAGACCCCTTATGCGTTGTTGTTGAGCCACTGCTTGACAACCAGTGCGGTGGATTCCGGATTGCTCTTGGCCATATCGAGAATCTGCGCGTGGTGGGACGCTCCGGGAAGGCCTTCGGCCCGTACCTGGCCGACAGGCATGGGGGAGTGGGGTGTCCCAGTCCCACCGCCTGCTCCGGCGCGCAGTCCCATCCTCGTCTCCGTATCGGAGGGAGCGGTCATCACCGCGATGAGCGGCCGGACGACAAAGAACAGGATGAGCAGAAACAGCACCGTGCCGACTCCATAGCGGACATATTGCGCCCACGACATCGGGCTGGAGGCGGCGTCAACGCTCGTGCCGGCGTCCTCCTCCTGACCGAATCCGAACTGCGCATTCACCACCTGCACCTCGTCGCCGCGTTCTGCGTTGTACCCCATGGCTTTCTTGACGATGGCCTCGATCTGTTTCATCTCCTCCTCGGACCGGGGACTGTACTTCCTCGGCGCCTCTCCCTCCGTCACAGCCTGAGCGGTATCGCTCTTGACCATGTCATATCGGCCATCGACCAGCACGGCAGCGGACAGTTTCTTGACAGTGCCGATCGGTTCCACGATTTTGGAGACGGTCCGGCTGATCTCGTAATTGACGGTCTCGTTCTTGTTCTGGCTTGTGTTCGTGCTGGTCTGGGTCGGTTCTGCGTCTTTTCCGGGCGGCACATTGGACGCCACTCCCGGGACACCGCCCGACACTCCATTCGTTCCAGCCGACTTTTCCTGTGCCCGTTGCTCGCTCCGTACCACCTGGCCATTGGGATCGTATCGCTCCTCGGTCGTCTCGACCTGGCGAAAGTCCAACACACTCGAGACGCGCACCACCGCCTTATTCGCTCCCACGATGTGCTCCAACATGGTTTGGATGCGGCCTTCAATGTCCTTCTCGATCGTCCGCTGATATTCCAGTTGCGAATCCGTCAGTCGCGCGCCGTCGTCCTGCGACGACCCGGACAGCAATCGTCCATGCCCGTCTACGATCGTGACGTCTTGAGGTTGGAGCCCCTCCACGCTGCTCGCCACCAAGTGCACGATGCCCTGGATTTGCGCCTTGCTCAGCGACTGTGCTCCTCGGAGGCTCAGCACCACGGACGCGCGGGACCGTTCTTGATTGGCATTGAACAGTCGCCGCTCGGGAATCGAAAGATGAATCCGCGCGCGTTCGACCTCCGGCATCTGGGCGATGGTGCGCGCCAATTCTCCCTGCAACGCCCGCCGGTAGTTCACCTTCTGCACGAACTCTGATACACCCAACGACGTCCGATCGAAGATTTCGAACCCGAATCCACCGCCATGGGGCAGGCCCTGCCCGGCCAATTGGAGACGAAGATCGTGCACCTGCGTGCTGGGCACGAGAATCGACGTGCCTCCCGCTCCCAGTTCGTAGGGCACCTTCATGTTCTTGAGCCGGTCCACGATGGAACCGGCATCATCAGCGGCAAGATTCGTGAAGAGCACCTGCATGTCCGGTTGCTGAGTCCAGAGGGCCACGGCGGCGAGACCGGCGATGGCGGCCGCGAGGGCAACCATGACCGCAAACCGTTGCGTGAGGGAGAGCGTGGCGAACTTCGCAAGCATAGATCAGACGGGCTCAGCAGCTCATATTTGCATCCGGTTCATTTCTTCGTAAGCCGCCACCAGCTTATTGCGGACCTGCATCATCAACTGGAAAGACGCATCGGCCTTCTGCAACGCCACCATCGTCTGATGGACATTCTCGGTCTGGCCCGTCATCAGGGCATCCACCGCACGGCCGGCTTCCAGTTGCAGATCGTTCACCTGGCTGATCGCCGATTTGAGCGAATCCAAGAACGGTCTCCCACCCTGGCCTGCCAGGGCCGACGGGGCGGTGGCTTCATGGAGATTCGAGGGCGAGATCCCTGATATCGCGGTTGGGTCCATCGCGTGCCTCCTCGCCGTTATCTGCCGATATCCAGCGCCCGATTCCACATCGCGCGTGTGGCATTGATCGCCTGCACATTTGCCTCGTAGGCTCGGGACGCGCCGATCATATTGACCATCTCTTCCATGACATTGACGTTGGGCATGATGACGTACCCCTTGGCATTCGCGTCCGGATGCTTGGGATCGTAGATGGACTGCCCGGGCTTGAAGTCCTCAATGACACGCGCGACCCGCACACCGTGGGCGTCCCCGCCCGATCCGCCGGAGACTGCGCGATTCAGCGCCCGCTGAAACGGAGGCGCGACCGGGGTGGCTTGGAACACCACGTCACGCCGGCGATAGGGGCCGCCGTTCACCGATCTGGTCGACTGTGCGTTGGCAAGATTGCTCGCAATGACGTTGATGCGTCGGCGTTGCGCGTCGAGCGCCGAAACCGAAGGAGCCAGACTGTCTGAAATGTCCATGACGTGGCCTCCATACCGCGCTTCGCTTGAGCCGGCGGCTCTTCGAGCGAAGCCCCTCTTCATTGATGCCGCTGAAGAAACCCCTTTCGCGAGTCTTCCTTCCTCCGGCCTTCATAGGCCGCCGGAGAGGTCTCGCCGTCGATCCGAGTCCGACACTCCACGCTTCGCTACAGCCGTCCGCTCCGTGACGAACGACCCTTAGTCGAACCGGCGGTGCGTTCGATCACTCTGGGCAGCCGGAGAACAACGCCTCAAGTGATTCGCCTCTTCATCGCCTGCTCGCGTCTTTTGCGAACCGATCGCTCCTGTGCCGCCTCAACGCCCTTCTCGGATTGTCCCGAGCAATTGCCGCAAGCGCGCGCCCATGATCGTCGCCGCGGTGTTGTAGTGCATCGCGTTATCCGAAAGCTTGGCCATCTCAAATTCCAGATTCACCGTATTGGCATCGAGTGGCACATCGCCTTCGCCGGTTTCCACCACTCGACCACCTGTGCGGGCGATTGCGTCGCCGCGGACGCCGAGATGAAGCCCATGCGTGGCAGCCAGGGACACGCCGGATCGATCTTGGGCCGCCGACAGGAGGGCGTCCTGAAACCGCATGTCCTTCGAACGATAGCCCGGCGTTTCCTCGTTCGCGATGTTGGAGACGATCACCTGATGCCGGGCCGCCCGCAAATCCAAGGTCCGTTCAATTAACCGCATGGTCTTGTCGAAAATGGTCATGGCTCGCCTCGTCGTCTAGTCCACTCATCAACGTAGCAAACGTCATTCCTCTGACAAGCACGCGATCCCGCCGTCTGGTGGCCGGTTCTCCGCGGCCATTTGGCAAGTCGGCGGACCGGCAAGCGGTGCCGCGGCAGCTCACCCGGCAGGTTTTGCCGCGGAGGAATATTTGTCCTACCCCCCGCCATATGGCCAGTCGCGCATAGATGGTCTCCCGATCGTGAGCTCCCGATACTCACGCAGCTTGTTACGCAGCGTCCTGACACTGATCCCCAATTCCTTGGCCGCCTTGGTCCGATTCTGATTCACACGGGCCAACGTGCCGACGATCAGCTCCCGTTCCATGTCGCGAAGGGACCCTGTGGAGGGCACCTCTGTCCGACCTATGGGCTGAAGGGCCGTTGCCTGAGCCTGGGTGTCTGGGAGGCTCGGTTCGACCGGGAGGTGCATCGGATCGATCACTCCATTCCCGGTCAGCAGCACCGCCCGCTCGACTGCATTCTCAAGCTCGCGGATATTGCCTTTCCATGTCCGCTTGGCCAGTTCCTCCGCCGCCGCTTCGGACAACAACGGCACGGGGACCCCGTTGCGCGCTGCCGCCTGGTGGACAAAATGCCTGGCCAGCACGGCTATGTCGGCACGCCGTTCCCGCAACGGCGGCAATGTCACGGGAAACACATTCAAACGGTAGTACAGGTCCTCCCGGAACCGTCCCTGCTCGACCTCACGATGCAACGGACGATTCGTCGTTGCGATGACGCGGATGTTGATCGAGACAGGAGCAATCCCGCCGATACGATCCACCTCCCGTTCCTGCAACACCCGCAACAACTTCGCTTGAAGCGGTAGGGCCATCTCGCTGATTTCGTCCAACAGGATGGTACCCTGATGAGCCAGCTCGAACTTGCCAAGCTTCCGGACCATCGCCCCAGTAAAGGCGCCCCGTTCATGGCCGAACAGCTCGCTTTCCAACAACCCGTCCGGCAGCGCGGCGCAGTTCACCGCCACAAATGGCCGCTGCGCCCGAGGGCTGCGGCTGTGGATGAACCGAGCCAACAATTCCTTACCGGTTCCACTCTCCCCCGCGATGAGAATCGTCGCCTGCGAGAGCGCCACACTCTCCACTTGATTCAATAGTCGACGCATCGCCGGATCGTCGGTCAGAATAGGGCGCGCGGGCGTCATCTGGGTGGTGTCCGCCACTGTCATCTCGAGGCCTGCTCCCGGAAGCCCCGACACGACTCGCTCCAACACGTCCGTCGCAAAGGGCTTCAGCAAGAAATCGCTCGCTCCCAGCTTGATCGCCTCGACTGCCGTTTCCACGGAACCGAAGGCGGTCATCACCACGACGTGCGTCTGCGGTGTTCTCCGTTTGATCTCCCGCACCAGGGCAATGCCGCCCAGCCTCGGCATCTTCATATCAGTCAGCACCAACCAGGGCTTGGCGTCGGCCAACCGGTCCAACGCATCGCGGCCGTCGACGGCTTGGAACACCAAATAGCCTCTCCGTCGCAAAGATTCCGTCAGTGCGGTCCGCATGGCCGGCTCATCGTCCACAACCAGGACGGTCCGCAGCGGTGCGAGCGCAGTGTCCTCGACCGACCCCGTCAACATGTGCGCGACTCCTGCCGTTCGTCGACTTGTCTCATCCTGCGACGAGCCTGCACACTCAGCGCCCGATTGTCCTGCGGCAGCACGACCGTCACAACCGTCCCCCGATTCAATTCGCTCTCGACATCCACTCGTCCCTCATGCCCCTCCACCAGGGCATGCACGATGGCCAGTCCCAGACCGGTGCCATCCTCGCGGGTCGTGAAGAACGGATCAAACATCCGAGACAGGTGCGCGGGCTCGATGCCTGTCCCCGTGTCCCTGACCGCAAGGTGAACCACCGGCTGATCCTGCAATGAACGGCGCTGCTCGCTCGCCGCGATTGTCACACGCCCGCCATCGGGCATCGCCTCCACGGCGTTCAGAATCAGATTCACGAGCACCTGACGCATCTGCATCCCGTCACACCACAGATTCGGCGGCGCCTTGTCCAGATCGACCTCCATCGTCACGCGAGACCGGTTGAGGGCATGCGCCGCCAATGTCAGCGAATCGCTCACAAGCCCGTCGACTGCATGCCATGCCTTCTTCGGCTTCGCCGGTCTGGTATAGGTCAAGAGATTGGACAGCAATCGATCCATCGCTTGCACCGCGAGAGAGATATGCTCCGTGTAGGAGCGCAAGGTTGGGTCCTGCTCCAAATCCTGCCGCAACATCGATGCAAACAACTCGACGCTTCCCAGCGGGTTGCGAATCTCATGCGCGATGCGTCCGACCATCTCTCCCATTGATGCCAGACGATCCCGTCGGTGCAGCCGTTCCTCCAGCCGATGCAGGTCCGTGATATCGTGCAACAGAATCACCGTCCCCACCGCCTGTCCTCCGTCCCGATGGGCCAAGGTCCGCGACATCGTAATCAACGCCCCCGTCTTCGTGACCAAGGGGTAGTGCGTCGGACACGGCCAGGGCGGCTGATGCACCTCAAGCCCCTGCTCCTTCAGGAACGACTGTAATTCATGCCCGAGAATATTCTCCGTCCCGATACCCAACAACAGAGCAGTCGCCCGATTACAACGATGAATTCTTCCCTGCTGATCTGCGACCAGCACGCCGGTGGACAACGACTCCAGGATGGCCTGGAGTTCGCTGCATACGGCTTCGTTCTTGAGCAGGTTGAGACGGAGCGCCTCGTTTCGGTCGGCCAGTTCAAGATCCAATTGCTCGACCTTGACCTGGAGCGCCCGATAGGACTGTTCCAGCGCCGCGGTGGCCGCTCCGAAACTACGGAACGCCTCTCGAAGCAGCTCAGCTCCGACCGGCTCTGTCGAGACCGCCTGATCCATGATGCGTCCCCCTTTCTCGCGCCTGTTCCGTTCGAACAGTGGAGGTAATCAGCGCCATCGCCCGCCTGAGGACCTCGGTTCTGGCCGTGGCCCTGCCCTTGTCCGCGACCAAGACCGCCTCGTCGTACTGCCCTTGTGTCAACCACAATCTGGACAGCCGGAATCGAGCGTGCTCGGCCTCATTGGACGAAGGAGCGAGGCGAATCACATCTCCATAGCGCGCCGCTGCAGCCGCAGTCCGCCCGGCTTGCGCCAGGACATCCGCAAACCGCAGGATCGCGGGCACATCGGTGATCGCGCCCACCCGCTCCGCCAGATCAAAGGTCGCCGCCGCCTCAGCATGGGCTCCCAGCGAGGCCTGCGCCTCGGCCAATTGGAGCAGCATCTCATTGTACTGGGCGTCTTGCGTCGGCTGAGCGTCGTGCAGCTTGAGCCAGCGTCGACAAACCTTCACGACGCTGCGCGCATCACCCAATCGATTCCAGACATCGGCCAAGTAGTGCAAGGCTTCCATTCGATAAGGCCCCAACGGATTCTCCAGTTGGTACCGTTCAAAAACTCGTCGGGCGGCCTCCGGATCATCCTGATCGAGATAGGCGCGCCCAAGACCAATGAGGGCCTCTTGTCGCCAACGCGAACCAAGCTGTCGATGGAGCACTTGTTGGTAGAGTTCCACCGCTCCTGCGCTGAAACCCAGACGCCGATGAGCATCCGCGCCGCGAATTACAAACTCCTCTTCCATGGCCAGGTGCTCAACACAGACATCCGAACGATGGAACGCTAGCACCACCCGCCAGTCGTCCGCCGATCGCAAGGCCGCTTCCAGAGCCGGCTTGGCTAAATCCGCAAGCCGCCGGCGCGCGACGGCCGGCCAGGGATCGCCGGATACGACGCCGTCACGCCGACAGGCGGACAGGAAATGGTGAATGGCTTCCTGTTCCTTGCCTGCCTCCTGGAACTGCTCCCCCAGTCGAACCAGCGCTTCGCTCGCGAGCGCATCAAACGCCTGTTCCTGGGAAACGGCCCGCAAGACTCGAACCCGTTGTTCGAACGCCACGGGTAGCGGCGGTTGAACGTCGAAACTCATCTGCACCTCTAATGCGATTCGACGCTCGCCCGCCTGCTTGGCCAGATCCTGGCCGACCTCGGTCAGGCGCAGCCGTGCCCGACCCGCCTCCAGACTGTTCGGGAATCGGACGATCACCGTCCGATACAGCGTTTGGCTCGCTGCGATCTGACCGTCCTCGTCCAGGCTCTCTCCCCACGCCAACAGAGCGCGCGACGCCCGTTCATCGCGAGGATACAAATTGACAAATATGGACCAGAGTTGCCGTGCAGCTTTTCCCCGACCGTATTTATTTTCGATCTCGGCAAGTTCCAGCAGGCAGGATGGACAAGCACGGAAGGCCATCGGCCACCGCCGCATGACGGACTCAGCCAGCGCCGCCGCCTCCTCCCAACGGCCCTCGCCGTAGTGTGCCGCTGCCTCGCCGAGCGTCGCCCACTGCACGAGTGTTTCCTGCTCGGTACCGGTGCGAACCTGGTGAAACGCATGACGAGCTTGTTTCCATTCCTGCGCCGCCAACCATGTCATCCCCAATCCCAAGAAGGCCCGCGCCGCATCCCTGGCATTCGTCGATTCCGCCACCGCGCGCTGGTAGGCCGCTTGCGATTCGGCTGTCCATCCCAGGTCTCGGTAAAGATCGCCGATCCGCCAACGAGCCCGCTGAGCATTGGCCGATCCCGGAAAGTCGCGTATTAATTCGACGTAGTCTTGAACGACATCCAAGCGCCGCTGGGTCGTCTGCTCCCGATGAGCGGAAATCTCCGCAAGAAACGCACGCACCATCGGGACGACTACTGAGCCAGGAAACTGCTCCGCCGTTCGCCGGAAGTGCTGCTCCGCTGCATCCCATTCAGCATGGTCATAGAACACCATCGCATGGGCCAACTGTAGCTCGGCAGCCTCCGTCAGTTGGGGTTCCGTGCGCGGTCCAGGATCAGGAAGGTCGGACCAGGCCAACGTCGCGCCCTGCCCAACAGTCGAACGTGACACGGAAGAAACCGGTTGAGCCAGACCGTCCGGCTCTGCCGCCGAGACTGAGCGTAGTATGGTCTGAGAGAACGGCACGGCCGTGATCAGGAGGACCGAGAGGGAGACGATGGTCGGTGGCATCCGCATCAGCAAGACCACCCCAGCAACTTCTGTGCCCCATCACAATCGACGCGATGGCGTAGGAAATCTCGCTGTCCCGTCAGAATGCAGACACGTGAATGAGCAGGCCGGTCAAATCATTGACGCCCTGTCAATGAGCAGGACTCGTCGCGAGGGCCAGATTCGCAGGCCGCGAGCGGAGGCCGGCCTCCTAGTCCCTTGCGCTTGAGCTTCTCGACGAGGGTGGTGCGATTCAGGCGAAGGAGCCTGGCGGCTTTACTGGTGATGCCCTTCGCGTGGGCCAATGCCTCCACAATCAACCGATTCTCAAACCGTTCCACCTCACGCATGAGATCGATGCCGCCTTCCGCAAACGAGACGTTCTCGATTTCCGGCCGCATTGCCGTTTCGGTCTGGCGGGTGATTGGCGTCGGTATGTCCTCGATCTCGATCAAGCCTTGCCGTTTCAAGACGACGAGCCGCTCGATGAGATTCTCAAGTTCGCGGATGTTGCCGGGCCACTCGTACCGCATCAAAGCCCGTACCGCGTCCGGTGCCAGCCCGGCGATGGAGGCGCGCTTCAGCCGATTGAAGCGACCCAGGAAATGCTCGATCAACAACGGAAGATCATTCCGCCGGTCGCGCAACGGAGGTACCACGATGGGAATGACGTTGAGCCGATAGTAGAGGTCTTTGCGGAAGCGACCCTGGCGGACTGCCTGCTCCAGATCCTGGTTGGTGGCCGCCACGATGCGCACATCGACGGCAATCGAGCGGGTCCCGCCCACCCGCTCAAAGCAGCGCTCCTGGATCACCCGCAGCAGCTTCACCTGCAGCGGCAGGCTCAGCTCCCCGATCTCGTCCAAGAAGATCGTCCCTCGATGAGCGAGTTCAAAGCGTCCGGGCCGGGCGTTGTGGGCGCCGCTGAAGGCTCCCTTCTCGTGACCAAACAGTTCGGATTCCAAGAGCTGTTCCGGAATCGCCCCGCAATTGATGGGTATCCAGGGGCCGTGACATCGTGAACTCCGGCCATGGAGCATTCTCGCCAAGACTTCCTTGCCCGTCCCGCTCTCACCTTGGATCAATACCGTGCTGTCGCTGTCGGCGACGAGCTTGACCACCTGCATGACCGCCTGCATCGAGGCGCTGATACCGACCGGTGTGTCATGAACCTGCCGTTCGCCAAGACCCAAGCCGGCACCGACCTCGACGCGCCGCCCTTGGCGAGATTGTGCCGCCCGTTCCAGGGTCTGCGAGAGCCGCGCCGGATCGAATGGCTTTTTGATGAAGTCCCGAGCCCCGGCGCGCATCGCGCGCACCGCCCGCTCGACGGTGCCGTCCGCCGTCATCGCCACGCTGCAAATCCCCCGCTCCAACGCGGCGACCCGTTCGATCACAGCCACGCCATCCATGTCCGGCAATTGAAGGTCGATCAACAGCACATCGATCGCCTGATCCTGTGCCTGCTGTATCGCCGACCGTCCGTCGGTTGCGGCTGCCACCTCCCAACCATCCTTGCTGAGCGTGGCTTGAATCAAGGTCCGAACGGCGGGGTCGTCCTCCACAACCAACACATGCAGTGATCCCATAAGACTCCCTTGTCAGCCGGTAGGGTATTGCAGCTTTGCACACTCCACCCCTGGGCGCGCGGGGCGCCTGTCAGAGAGCCGCGGCTCACAAGGGGTGCGTCGTCGCTGAAGCGAAAGCGTGAATCAACGGACAAGAACAAGCATAGACGAGGGAGGATGGTTGAGTAGAACCGTTTGATCGGTGCTTGAGTGGAAATATGACTCTATTAAGATGGAATTATTTCCGCACTTTATAGATCTATTATTACCCATTTAGTAGGGCCTTATGGGCCGATTCCGGCGGCCTGAACAGACAGATTTGGCGGCATCCCCTTCGGTTGATCCAACACTTTTCGAACCCGGTTCGCCAGGGCATGCGGGGTAAAAGGTTTTTGCAAAAATTCGACGCGCGCGGCGACCACTCCGTGTTTAAGAATCTCGTCATCGGTGTAGCCGGACATGAACATGACCCTAAGTTCGGGGGACTGGCCGAGCAAATGTTCCGCCAGTTCACGGCCTCCCATCTGCGGCATCACGATGTCCGTGACGAGCAGGTCGATGGTGTCCCGATACTGACTGACGAGCAAGAGTGCCTCCATTCCATCGTTGGCCTCCAGGACCCGATACCCTCGCGATCGAAGCGTATCACGCACCAAGGCACGGACGGCGGGTTCGTCTTCCACCACAAGAATGCTCTCGGTCCCCCGTTGTTTGGCCACATCCTGATCTTCGGAATGCTCCAACGTCACCGCCCCCTCGATCCGCGGGAAGTACATGGTGAAGGTCGTCCCCCGCCCCCGTTCACTGGTCACGGTAACCAACCCGCCGCTTTGCTTGACAACCCCGTACACCGTAGAGAGCCCCAGCCCTGTTCCCTTGCCCTTCGGCTTGGTCGTAAAGAACGGCTCGAAGATGTGTGAGAGGACAGCAGGATCGATTCCGGTCCCGGTATCCGCCACAACGACCTGTACGTACCGGCCGGGAGCAGCATCGAGTTGCCGCTCGCCGAGTTCCTGCGGTCCCAAATCGATGTTGCCCGGCTCAATTATGATCCGGCCGCCTTCCGGCATGGCATCGCGCGCATTCACGGCCAGATTCAAGATCACCTGTTCAAGTTGGCCTGGATCGACCCGAATCGTCCCGAGGTCGAGACAGGGCCGAACAAGCAGTTCGATGTTGTCCCCGGCCAGCGTGCGCAACATCTGTATCATGCCCTGCAGAACCGTGTTCACATCGATGACCTTCGGTTGCAGAACCTGGCGTCGGCTGAACGCGAGCAGTTGGGACGTCAGACCCGCCGCGCGTTCGCCGGCTTTCAGGATCTGATCGACACTCTGGCGTTGATCCTCCGTCAAGGTGTCGTCTTCGGCCAAGAGACATCCGTGACCGTTGATGACCGTCAACATGTTGTTGAAATCATGCGCGATGCCGCCAGCCAGCTTGCCGACCGCCTCCATCTTCTGAGATTGCCGGACCTGCTCTTCCAGTTGCTGCTGCTTGCTGAGATTGTGAAGGAGCACTTGCACAACCTCGTTGCCCGCGCCATCCGCGGGGGCGGCCCGCAACTCCACATCCACTCCTTTGCCGTCCAGGCGCAGGCACTTGACGATCGTTCCGGCGACCGCCCCGGTTCGTTCCAAGCTGCCACGGATATGTTCGAGCTTGCTCCGGTCGTAGTCGGGATGAACAAAATCCCAGAGGGATCGTCCGGTAAGCTTCTCGGCGCTCGCCGCGCCGAATAGATTGGCGGCCTCGCGATTGGCGGAGACGACACGTCCTTTCTTCACCAGCACGATGGCCTCGGGAAACAGCTCAAGCAGACGCCGGTACCATTCGTATCCCTGGCGGCAGACTTCAACCTGGTCCCGACACGGATGGTAATCGGCGATCAGGCCTCCCATCAGCGGCAGCGCTGTGGAATGACGGACAGGGAAGGTCATGACGGCCGGAGCCAGCTCGGTGCCGTCGGGAAGGCATTGGGCTTCGATCATTCCTTCCTGACAATCGCCCTCGGCCATCCGTGCGGCCAGTGCCCGCATGTGCTCCCACCAGGCCTGGAGCTGAGGAGTCGGTTCCGTTGTTCCATCACTATTGACCGCGCCAGCGACCCGTCCGTATTTCAGCAGGAAGCCATGGTTGGCGTAAATCAGATTCCCGTCTCCGGACAGGACGAATAGCTTGGCCGGGTGCCGATCCAGTAGCACCGTGGCCAATTCCCGATGGTTGAATCCAAGCAAGGACATCGTCCGTGCAGCCCGGGTCAGAATCGGCTCAGAGCAAGACGCCGTGAGGTTTCACTCGGCGGAGGTCCAGGCGGTGCAAGCGCAGCCTGTGTCGGTTCGCGAATCCAAAGCACAATCGTTACGAGTGTGCCGCAGGAGAGAGGAGACCGTGAGCCGGCCCGCCTGCGGACTCTGTTCATACCGTTCGAGCTGACTTGCCCTGAGCCAAGGCGCGAGCCAGCGCATCCCCAAGCCGATGGAGTGAGAATTCTTTCGGTAAGAAATCGACGACGCCCAATTCCCGGGCCTCATCCTGAGCAGTTTCCGTTCCACCGCCGGTGAGGATGATCACTGGGGCCGCTGGATTTACCTGCCGGATCTGCTTGAGCATGGAAATTCCGTCCATATCCGGAAGATTGAGGTCTAGGATGGTCACCTGTGGTGATTCTTGAACGAACGACTCGATACCACGCTGCGCGGCCGTGGCTACCAGCACTTGATGCCCTTTGCGTTTCAACACCGTCTTCAAAAGCTCGAGAACAAACGGTTCATCGTCAACGACAAGGACTTTGGCCATACTGATACCCCCTGAGGCTACATCGGCATTCATTTCACGGATCTTTAGCGCACTGTTTCCGAGGGCTCCGATCGGGCGGATCGACCGTTACCTCAGCTCAAACCTACCGAATCGGAAAGGCTATGACACCTGGAGGGTCGTGACGAATGGCGAGGTTCCGCACGGCAGATTGAAGGCAGGGCGACTGAGTTGGCCGATTCCGGCGCCGGGACGACCGAGATCGTTCCGTCATTGCTGACATTCTCCTGTCACGAGAACGCGGGATCTAACAGGATGCTGAAAAAGGTCGCCAGCTTGGTTGGAGCACCCATGGCTGTACTTTCAGGATGCAATGGGTCTGACGCGAAGCGGCACGACCCTGAAGAGTGTTCTCCAGCGGCATCAATAGAAAGAGGCTTTACCCGATAAACGGTTTTTCCCCCATCCGACGCAGGGTGTTGAGATCGTCCGTGATCCCTCGCTGTGCCGACATGCACGGGTACTCGAAGGGTTTTCAACAGCCTCCTCAGAACGGAAATCGTCAAGGCATTCGAAGGACATACGTGGATGAAAATCGAGAGCAGAGGGGAAGGACTTGAGACAAAACGGGCGGCATGGGAATCTCCATGCCGCCCGTCTGAGTGACCGATCTATGTACCCTAAGAGATTACTCTTTACAGAAGCTCCGCTCGTAGTTGATGATCGTCCAGGCCTCTTCCTCGGTGATCGCGGCCGGAACCAGGGATACCATGCCGGTCCCTGCGCTGCCGTTCTTGATGACCCAGAACAATTCGCCGTCTTTCCGCTTCTTGTGGAACTTGCAGTTCGTGAAGTCGCGCGGGCTGGGGTTCAGAATCGCACCGGCCGGTCCGTCGCCCTTGCCCCCTTTCCCATGACAATTCACGCAGGTACCCTTCCCCTCAAACAGCGCCTTGCCTTTGGCAATGTTCTCCGGGGTGGCCTCTACGGGATTCTTCATTTGCTTGGCCTCGGCCATTTGATCCGCCGGAACGCGAGGCTTCAAGGGATCCTTTTCTTCCGCCACGGACGCTGTGGCGGACACGAACATACCAACCGCGACTAACACCAGAACCCTAGCAAGGTACCCCATCACACTCCTCCTTTGTGGTAAACACTTGACGACACACTCCCTCCGCCCGTGCCGTTGAGCAGCTTTCCCTTATCCCGACAGGCCGCAACAAGGATCACGACAAAAAAGGACGTCGGGTATGAAAGGCGACGAACTATAGCAACGCCTTCTCAACATTGTCAACCCGCACAATGCGAAGATCGCCGCATTTGATGCGGTAGAGACCACTGCCTGCCATCGTGATCAGTTTCGCTTCCTGATCCGACTTGATCGATCGCCTCAAGGATGGAGAGACATCAAGAGCCGTGCCGCGCACAAGAGATTCTCAGGTTGTCGGGTTCCAACGACTTGCACCTGGATCCGGTCCAAGAAGGGATTCCGGAACGCGCCGTGTGGTGATATTGTGCCTCACCGCGGGACCGGACGCCTCATTCGTGAGTCAGCAACGGGGGGCGAAACGCAGACGGACTGGTCTCGTGAAGTTGGCAGGGCAGAGGGAGAGGCGAAGCGGAGAAGAGGACGACAGCCGGGCCTTAGCTTTCTCGTTTCAATACCACATCTCGGACGACCCGACCTGTCTGCCCGAAAGGCTTCTGCGGCTTGCCGTTCAGCGAGGCCTTGACGCCGCCGGCGTTGCCGAGCGTGAGGGCAAATTGATCCTGCGCTTTCCACCGTGCCCGTTCACCGGGACGGAGCAAGGCCTCGACGGGGCTACCGCCGTCGATTTGGACCACAACCCAACTAAGTTCGACGGCCTCCAAATCGAGCACGAGCGGTTCCGTGGCGCCCGGTCCCTCCACCGACAGTCCGGCCAAGGGTCCTTCTGATCGGGCCGTCACTTCCCCTGGAACCGACTCCGATGCCATCGCAAGCGGCGGGACCGATGAATGGGAGGGTGCCGGCGCGGCAACCGGCGGCGTCTCGCTGACATCCGGCGGCGGACCGGACGCTCCCTTGGCGGACGGCTGTGCCTCCTCGACGGATCCTGGTGGGGCGGACTTTGTCTCCCTATTTGCAGACAACGGCCGGGCGCTGCCGCTCGTCCCGACGGTGAACTCCGCAGCGGTCCGTTTGATCAGTTGCCCGGATTGCTGTCGGGTCAGCAACACCACCAACGAGGCCACGGCAACCGCAATGGCGACACCGACCGCCTTGCGGCTCGCGCGGCGCCGTCGGTCCTCTTCCTCCTGCTTTAGCTTCAGCCGCTCGCGTTCGTTTTGCCGATCATAATAGGACCCCGCCGACTGAACGAACCGTTGCAGCGCATCCTCCTCGTCCAATCCCAACGAACGAGCGTATGATCGGACAAATCCTCGCGCGAACACCTGATCCGGAAGTCTGGCATAATTTCCCTCTTCGATCGCACGCACGAAGTCGGCACGGATCCTCGTCTTGGAGGCCACTTCATCGACCGTCAAACCCTTGGTCTCCCGCACCTGTCGAAAGAAATCACCGATAGAATCCATGCCGCCCCTTACCCTTGACAGACTGTTGGAACACTATGGTTAGACCCGCAAAATACGGGCCCGAGGGAGATTCGGTGTTGAGTCAAGAGTCGCTGTATGATGTCCAAAAAGATGAGGTGTCTCGCTCGCCCAACGCCCGTGCGCCGAGACGCACCCATCCACGGAAGCAGCCGCAGCAAGCACAGGCCCGAAGAGTATTCGTGGTCGCTGTTGCTCTTCCTCATGCCACAGGGCCTCATCATCGAGGGTCTGTGCGCCGCGATTACTCGCAAGGCGGATATCCGGCTGAGGAGCTGTTGCAACATGCTGCTCATACTACTTCATTCGTTGGAGAAGTTGTTCCGCCGCCTGACCATACTCTCCGCCTTTATCCAGACTCGACACGCGCGTCAGCGCGTCCTTTGCTTTCTGTGCGTGCCCCATCTTGTAATAGGCCTGCCCAAGCTCGAGGTTGACCCTGGCAGGAGGAATGCTAGGTGGATTAACTTGCAGCGCATCCTCGAACGCGGCTGCCGCCGCCCTCATATCTCCTTCATGTGCCAACGCCCGTCCCAAATGAAACCGGGCCAGATCCGGCGTCGCATAGAGGGGGTTGGCCAGCGCCTGCCTGTAACTTCTGATGGCCTCGTCCCAGCGCCCCTGACTCGCCTGCACCTGCCCCAGATAGGTCAGAGCCTCTGAATGTTCCGGATCGATCAGCAGCACCTGGCGAAACTCCGCCTCCGCCTCGGCAAACCGTCCCTGCTGGACATAGATGTGCCCCAGACCGTAATGGGCATCCTTGTTCTTGGGATCGAGTTGGATGGCCTTCTGAAACGACACGAACGCCCGCTGGCGGTCAGTCGTCAGGTTCGCCAAGCCCTCCTGGTAATAGCCGGCTGATTTCTTGATCTGCTCCTCGGACGCGGCACAGCCGGTGAACAGCGACGAGACAATCAGACCCTGAAATACAGACCGCACAACCCACGATTTCATCATACAGGAAAGGCCGCCGCTCATGTGGGGAGGTCCTCGAAATGGGTGAGCCGCTTGAATTCTTTGAAGCGTGCTTCAATCTCTTTGTAATCCAGGACTCGCAAACGGTCAAGGCTAAAGGCCTCTACTGTAAACGAGGCCATGACGCTCCCGAAGATCGTGGCCTGGCGAAACGCTTGGGGCGACCGATTTCCGGTGGCGGCCAGGTACCCGAGAAATCCCCCAGCGAAGGTGTCGCCCGCTCCTGTCGGGTCGAGCACCTGCTCCAGCGGATAAGCCGGCGCGCCGAAGTACCCGCGTCCATCGAACATCAGTACGCCGTATTCGCCCCGTTTGATCACAAGATGTTTCGGTCCTCGACTCAGGATCTTCTTCGCGACCTGGACCAGATTCGGATGCTCACCCAACGCCCGTGCCTCCCCGTCGTTGACGATCAAGACATCGATCTGCTCCAAGACCTTCCACAGGGCTTCACGTTTCCCGTTGATCCAGAAATTCATGGTGTCGCACGCCACCAGGGCCGGTCGCGTCACCTGCGACAGCACCTCGAGCTGCAGTTCGGGATCGATATTCCCGAGAAACAGCACCTCCGGCGTCCGATACTGGGTCGGAATCTTGGGTCGAAAGCTTTCAAACACGTTCAGCTTGGTATCGAGCGTCTGCGCCTCGTTGAGTTGATGACTGTATTGGCCCCGCCAGCGAAACGTCTGGCCGGGCCGACGCTCCAGCCCGGCCAGATCGATCTGCCGGCTTTTCAGAAACGCCAGATGTTTCTCCGGAAAATCCTCCCCGACGACGGCGATCAAATCCACACTCGTGAAGTAGCTGGCCGACGTAGAAAAGTACGTGGCCGATCCGCCCAACACATCGCTCGCTTCACCGAAGGGCGTGGCCACGGTATCCAGCGCGACCGATCCCACCACCAGCAGTTTCCCCATGCCTCAGCTCCGTCCTTTCTTCGCTTCGAGATAGCGGCCGATCAGCAGATGCAGCCGCTTGCGTGCCGCGGCCGGAATCGCCTCCGGCGCGGTAATGACGGCGCCCTTCAGCGCCTGTTGGCACCCGCAGCTCACCTGTCCCTCCATTTTCCCGATCAGGTCCCGCAGCAACCGTTTCGCGAGCATGACATTTTGTCGGAGCACGGCAAGAATGGCCTCGACCTGTACTGCCTCCTCCGTCTCGTGCCAGCAATCGTAGTCCGTCACCAGAGCGATCGTGGCATAGCACAGTTCCGCTTCCCTGGCCAACTTGGCCTCCGGCATGTTGGTCATGCCGATGACGCTGACATTCCAACTGCGATACAAATGCGATTCCGCCTTGGTTGAGAACTGCGGGCCCTCGATACACAGATACGACCCGCCGCGGTGCACCACGGCTCCCGTCGAACGAGCAGCCTGTTCCACAATCTGTCCCAGCCGGCCGCAAACCGGCTCCGCCAACCCCACGTGGGCCACGACGCCCGCATCGAAAAACGTGGACACCCGTCGCTTGGTCCAATCCACAAACTGATCGGGCAGCACGACGTGACCCGGCCGGATTTGCTCGCGCATGCTTCCGACGGCGCTGACGGAGAGAACTTGGGAAATGCCAATCGCCTTCAGCGCGTAGATATTCGCGCGGTAATTGATGGTGCTGGGACTGAATCGATGACCTTGCCCATGCCTGGCCAGAAATGCAACCCGGTGGCGGTCAAGCTGCCCGATGACCAGAGGCCCCGACGGATCGCCGAACGGTGTCTTGAGCCGAATCTCCCGGACCCGTGTGAGCCCCTCCATCTCATAGAGCCCGCTGCCACCGATGATCCCAATGTCGGCGCGAGCCCGGCCTGTTCCGCTGCGCCGTCTCATTGCATTTCCGCTCCGACATACGTGAGACCCGTTTCCGATCGAGCCGTCCCGCCGTTCGCGGCGAGTTGAGCAAGAAAGTCCTGGGTCAGGACAAATACCCGAGCGGCCACCTGTTCCATCGTTTCCTGCGATGCAATTGTCACCCAGTGAATGCCCGGCTCCGAGCGAAACCATGTGAGCTGGCGCTTTGCGAACCGGCGGGTGTCCCGCTTCACCAGGCGCACCGCCTCCTCATAACCGTAGTCGCCCAAGAGGTACCCGACCATCTGTTTGTACCCGACGCTCCTCATGGCGCTCAGGTGGGGACCATATCCTCGGTCGAGTAAACGCCGAGTCTCTTCACAGAGTCCCCTGGCCAACATGGCGTCGACCCGCTCCTCGATCCGATGGTACAATTCGCTTCTCTCCCGAACCAGTCCGACTATCAATGCGGCATAGGGCGATTCGGCAAACCGGTGGGCGCCGTGGATGTCCGAAAGTGCCCGACCTGTCCGCTCGTACACTTCCAGCGCTCTGATGATTTTCACGTGGTCGTTCGGATGCAGCCGCCGGGCGGACGGAGGGTCCACGACCGCCAACTTCCGGTACAAGAACTCGGTTCCCCGCGACAGCCCCTCCGCCTCCAACCTGGCCCGCATCGTCCAATCAGCCGGAGGTCCATCGCAGAGTCCGCGTAACAGCCCTCTGATGTACAGCCCCGCCCCCCCCACAACCAAAGGTACCTTGCCTGCCTGATGCAATCGCGAGATCTCGCCAGTCGCATATTGCCGGTAGAAACCGACGTTGAATGGTTGGTCCGGATTAACAAGATCGATGAGCCGGTGAGGGACGGTCAACCGGTCCTCTGGGCTCGGCTTGTCGGTGCCGATGTCCATGCCTCGGTAGACCTGGCGGGAATCCGCCGCCAATACGGCCGTCCCCAAGGCCTGAGCCAAACACAGACCCACCGCGGACTTCCCGACGGCGGTCGGTCCCACCAATGCCACAACTGGCTTGAGCTGAGGAGATTGGGCTGCAGACCGCACGATATCCTCTTTCTCCAAGGACTGTACTCGAGTGCGCATGCGTCAGCTTCGGCCGAAAAGACGATTCAGATCATCGAACGGCAGCCGGAGCGCCACACGCCTGCCATGGGGACAGGTCATGACCATCCCCTCCTGCGCCCAGTCTCGGATCAGTTGGGCGATCTCGGGCAGCGCCATCGACCGTCCGGCGCGGACCGCTGTATGGCATGCCAGGGTCGCCACCATCGCCTGCATCCGCGCGTCGAAGGAGGACGTCGTCCCCCATTCCTCCAAGTCCTCCAGAATGCCCTGCACCACCCCGGCGACATCACCCATACGCAGGATCGCCGGTACCGCCCGGACCGCAAACGATCGATCTCCGAACGGTTCGACATGGAATCCGCAGGATTCCAAAGGCTCCAGATACTGATGCAACAACCTGGCTTGCTGAGCCGTCGTCTCTACCGACAACGGTGCGACCAAGGTTTGCGCCTGCACCGTGCGGTCCTGCCAGGCCCTCCACAAGCGCTGGAAGAGGACCCGTTCATGGGCGGTATGTTGATCGATAACCTGGAGTTCAGTCCCGAGTTGAGCGACCAGGAAGGTCTGTCTGACCTGGCCGAAGGCCACGACATCCTGGCTTGGTCGAATGGCTGACTCGGTGCCTACCACAGAGGAAACAAATGCTCCGGACGGCTCGGCCTCCATGGCGATGTTCCGCCCGGCTCTATCGCTCGTTTCAGCCGCAACCGACGCGGGAAATAATCCAAGAGTCTGTGCGGCAAATCCGGCCGTACTCTGGGCGACATAGCTCTGATCGGGAACCGGAATCGCGATGTCTGCTCCCGCATCAGCCGCTCGCGCGCCATCGCCCTGATCTCCCAGCGCGGTCTTCACGGCCTGGCGTACCGTCTGGTGAATCACTTCCTGCTCGGCGAAACGGACTTCACGTTTGGTCGGATGGACGTTGACGTCGATACGGGCCGGGTCGACATCCACAAACAAGATGAACTGCACATGGCGTCCCTTCGCCAACTGCGCCCCGTAGGCATCGGCAATCGCGTGCAGGATGGTGGGATTCTTCACCGGCCGCCGGTTGACGAAAAGTTCCTGCGGACTTCGAGTCCCGCGAAGATGCAGGGCATCGACCGTGACCCCTTCAATGCGGATTCCGGCACGTTCCCCTCGAACGACCAGTGTCTGATTCAGGAACTGGCCGCGATAGATCTGCACCATGCGGTCCCGCCTGGTCGGCACGGCTGCACAGTGCAACACCTCTTGCCCGTTGTGCGTCAGCCGAAAATGCACCTGCGGCCAGGCCAGACTGGCTTGTTGGACCACCTGCGTGATGTGCGAGACCTCAGTCGCCGTTGATCTGAGAAATTTCCTTCGCGCGGGGGTGTTGAAGAAAAGGTCGGTCACGTCCATCTGAGTGCCGGGGGCAGCGGCGGCATCCTCCACCGACGTTACCGTGCCGCCGACCACTTCGACCTTGCTGCCGACGGCGTCGTCCCGGCGGATGGTCACGAGTCTGACCTTCGACACGGCGGCAATGCTGGGTACGGCTTCGCCTCGAAAACCCATCGTTCGGATGGACGCGAGATCTTGATCGGACCGCAGCTTGCTGGTGGCATGCCGCCGAAAGGCCAGCAGTGCATCCTCCCGCGTCATCCCCTCTCCATTGTCGGTCACACGAATTCGGCTCAGCCCGCCGTCGGCCACCTCAATGGTGATCATCGTGCTGCCCGCATCGAGACTATTGTCGATGAGTTCCTTGACGACGGCGGCCGGACGCTCGACGACCTCCCCCGCGGCGATGCGACCGACGACCTCGGCGGACAGAATCCGGATTTTCGCCTGAGGGCTGCTCGTGATCATATCCTGTGGCACATGGCCGTCTGGACAGGCGCGAGACGGCGGCGAGCGCGTTGCCGGGCAGGCGGATTATCGCAGCTCGGCAAGCCGATTCTTGGCAAGCTTGGCTTCTTCGGAAACCGCAAAATCCTCGATGACGCGTTTCAAATACTTCTTGGCCTTCCCGGTATCGCCGGTTTCCGACGCGGACAGCCCGATCTTGTACAGCGCGGCTGGCACCTTCTCGCTGCCCGGATATTCGGTGACAACCTGCTCATAGGCCTGCATCGCCCGCACGTAATCCTTCAAGTTGTAGTAGGACTCCCCGAGCCAGTAGTATCCGTTGGGCACCAAGGACGCGGTCGGAAAATCCTTGACGAATTTTTGAAAGCCGATCACCGCCATATCGTAGCGCCCGTTGAGATAGTCATTATAGGCAAGATTGAACGCGGAGGTCGGTGAGAGACCCGGCACACCGGGCAACAGGGCGCCGCTCTCGGGAGCCGGGGACGGTTTCGCCGGCTTGCTGCTCCTGCTCATCTCCGTCGCGGGAGACGGCTCGACCTTCGAGGAAATGGATGGTGTCCCGGAGCCGGGCGATTCTTCGAACCTCGCCATCCGACCCTCCAGTTTGCCGAGGCGCGCAGCCAAGTCGTCCAGGCGTTGTCGCAGTGGATCGGCATCCTTCTCCTTGACGGCCTCCAGCGTTTGGACTCGCCGTGTGAGACCCTCCAGACGTTTTTGCTCCTGGTCCTGCGTTTTCACCGCCGCCCGGAGTTCTTCCCGGACATCCACAAAATCCGAGTGCTTGGCGCAACCCGAGACGAGCACACCAATGGAGAGGATGATCAGCAGACCAGTCGCTCGGCATGATAATCCGGAAAGGCACATCTCGATGTCAATGCTCCTTTTTGAGTTGGGCGAGCTTTTCGGTGGCCTTGCCCGCTTCCTGGCTGTTGGGATAGCGCGACAGCAAGTGCTGGAACGCAGCCGTCGCCTTGGCGCGGTCCCGCAAGGCCAACTGCGCATAGCCCTTTTTCAAGATCGCGGAGGGAACCTTTTCGCTGTGGGGATAATCGCGTTCCACCCGTTCATAGGAGTCGATCGCCCGTCGGTAATCCTTCTGGCCGTAGTAGGATTCGCCAAGCCAGAAGCGGGCATTCGGCGACAAATCGGAATTCGGATAGTCCGACAGAAACGCCGTGAATCCTTCCTGTGCACCGGGGAGATCTCCCTCGCGCATGCGTCCCAGCAACTGTTCATATCGCTCCCTCGCAGGATCTCGCCCGGTCGGTCCGGAAAACATGGCTGGCTGCGGAGGCCGCTCGCTGGGCGGCGCCACCCGCGGGGCCGTAGTTTTCGCCTGAATCGAAACCTGATCGTTGCTATTCGACGAGGTCGCAGGATGGTTTATCGGCGCCGGAGCAGAAATCGGGTGTGCTGTCCGATCCGCGAGTTGCTGCTCCACCCGCTTATTGAATTCCTGAACGGCCGTGAGGTATTTGGTGAGATCTTCCAGCCGCCGATCCTGCTCCTCCAACCGGGTGACGACCTTGGCGTATTCCGGCCCCTGCTGCTCCACCCGTTTGGTGAATTCCTGAACACCGGTCACGTACCTGCCAAGCTCCTCCAGGCGCCGGTCCTGCTCCTCCAACCGGTTCGCGAACTTGTCCCCGGCAGATTCAAGGGCCTTTGCCACGGTGTTCACGCTCTTGTTCACCTCTTCAAGATGGTCGCTGGTGCTCTTGTTGACCTCATTGACGTGATGGCTCATCGACTTCATATCGGCATCGAGTTTGACCGACAGTCCATCGACCCGCTTGGCTAGCACCGACGACTGCTGACTCACCGATCCGGAGAGATCGGTCGCGGCCTTGTCTTGACTGACGATCTTGTCGCCCAATCCGGTGAGAGCCAACTTGAAATCGCCCAGAGCCTGCTTGAGGTCCGCCACGTTCTTATCCTGCACCTCCAATTTCTGGTTCAGTCCGGCCGACTTGGCCTCGGCATGCTTGATGTCCCGCTGCTGCTCGTCGAGACGCTCGCTAATTTTTTCCAATCGCTCGCTGACCTTCTTGAACATATTCTCCGACGTCGCAACCCGGGCGGAGACTTCGTCTACACGGATCGACAATTTGGCCACCTGTGCGGTGGAATCGCCGGATAGTTTGCTCAGATCCTTGGTAACCGCTTCCTTGAAATCGCTTCGGAACCGTTCTTGATCGCTCCGCAACCGATCCTGCTCCGTCTTGATCTCGGTTCTAAACCGGTCTTGCTCCATCTTGAGTTCTTGCCGCGAGGTCGTCACCAGATTGGACTGTTCAGTTAGCTCCTTTCGCAGCTTGTTCGCAGCCTGGGACAGTTCGCTGCGGATGTCGTCCTGCGAGCGCCGCAGTTTGTCCTCTTCATGCGCCCGCTTCTCGACGTCGCCCCGGAGCGCCGCCAATTCCCGTTCGCGAATCTGGCTGATATCTTCGTTCAACCTCGCTCGGGTTTCCCGCACAATGCGGTCCATCTCGGTTTTCATCTCGGCCTTGGATTCACTGATGAGCTTCTGCATTTCGGTCTTGCTGTCACGAATACTCTTCTGCAGCTCGAGTTTATTATTCTTGACATCGGCCTGCTGGGCGAGGCACCCGGCGAGGACAAGGCAGCTCAACCCGCCGGCCGCCGGCAGGCTCCATTTCCAGACCGCGTGCGCAATCAGACTCATGCGTCACCCCCTACACCTTCCGTACCGCTTGCGATGGGCTCGCTCCGGATCATCCAGGTGCGTTCCGACCCTGTCGGCAGGTGCTACTTCTTCCTCACGACCAGATGACCGCGCCGATTCTGTTGGTGGCAACTCTCGGCATGCTCATGGCAGAAGGGCCGCTCCTTGCCATAGGAGACGACCGACAATTGATTGGCCGCCACACCGAGCTCCACCAGGTAGTTTCTGACGGCCTTGGCCCGCTTTTCTCCCAACACCAGGTTATAAGCCGAGGTGCCGCGTTCATCGCAGTGGCCCTCGATCTTGACCAAGCTGTCGGGGTTCGTCCTAATCCAGTCCGCATCGACCGCCAGAACCCGCCGGCCCTCCTCATTGATCTGCCAGCTATCGTAGGCGAAAAACACGTCCTGCAAGCCCGCGGCCGCAGAGGCCAATTGCTCTTGCCGCAATTCTTCGGTTTGGCGCGCCGCACTCTCGGAGGGCTGAACCTTCGCCAACAACGGCCCGCCCCCGAGTCGCTCCTCACCCGGAGCGCTCCCCGATTTCATGGAATCCAGTCCGCTCAAATGGCTCGTGTCTCCGGCTGGATAGCCAGGAGCGCCCCCCATTTCCCCACCGGACTGCGACAGGCTGGGAATGTTGGAATTATAATCCGGTTCGATCGTTCGTCCTGTTCCGCCCGATGAGTCCGGCACCCCACTGGCCGAGTCCGGCATCCCGCTGGGTCCGATCGGCTGTTCCGAGACACTGCCGGTTCCGAATCCTCCCACCCCGCCGGGCCCGCCTCCCCCACGCTTGGCCGCCTCCGACGACTTGGAGCCCGAACTGGCCTGCACGGATTTCTTGGAGCACCCCGGCGTTGCCAGCAACAGCAACCCGACGGCTCCGATAAGACTGATGGTGACACACGATATCTTCATGGGTGAACTCCTCAGGTGAAAGTAAGTCGATCGTGCAACTCGGTCGGGTTAACGTCGGCGCCCGGCCGGTCTCAGGCTGGGGACCACGTCGGAGAGCTATTGTGATGCCCGTCGAAGGTAATGCGTTCAATGTCTTTTCCGTCAGCATTTACCATATAGATATGGCTTTTTCCATCAACGATGGAACTGAAGACGACATGCCGGCCATCCGGCGACCATGACGGCGAATCGTCGAGTCCGGAACCGGTCGTGATCTGCTCACGTCGCTGGCCGTCCGGGCTGATCAGACAGATCTTATACTCACGCCGCGCCGTCCGGCAGACGTAGGCGATCCAATTCCCCTTCGGCGACCATGCCGGCGCCGCATTGTAGTCGCCTTCGAACGTCAATCGCCGGACATTGGAGCCGTCGGCACTCATAATATAGACTTGCGGCCCCCCGCTTCGATCGGAGACAAAGGCCAGCTCACGGCCGGTCGGAGACCAGGTGGGGGACAGATCGCCGGCTTGGTTCGTGGTCAACCGCTCAAACGCCTTCGTCCTGGTGTCCTGCTTGTAAATTTCTGAGTTGCCGTCCTCACTGGAGGCAAAGGCCAAATAATTCCCATCCGGCGACAGGGCCGGGGTGATATTGAGCCCCTTTTTGGAAATCAACGTCCATCGCTTGCCTGTCGCGAGTTCAATCATGTCAATGTCCTGCGTGTTGCGGCTTCGATAGGCGGTGAAAATGAGAAACCGGCGGTCGGCCGACCATCGGGGCATCAGGTTCAGGTAGCCATCGGCCGTCACCTGTCTCGGATCATGGCCGTCGTAATCCATGACGAAGAGTTCTCGCGCGCCCTTCTGTTCCGAGACATAGGCGATCTTTGTCCTGGCGATCCCCTGCTCGCCCGTGTACCGAAACACCAGTTCGTCGGCAAATCGATGGGCGATGAGACGGGTCACACCGGTCGCGCCGACGTACCGTTTTCCGCTGATCACCTCGTCCGTTCCCCCGTCGTAGACATACGCGTCGATATGAGCATCGGTGTCCTTGCTTCCGTCCTTGGCCGCCGCTTTGCCCCAGACGAGTACCGAAATGCCGTTGTCGGTGGCCTGCTTGAATACCGCCTTCTCATCGCCCTTGAGCTCCCGCACCTTAATGCCTCGGCTCGGCAAGTCCACCACGTCGAAGATCAACGAGCGGCGAAGATCGGCCTTCAATACTTCCTCGATACGGCTGCCCAGCCATTCAGACCCGTTGCTGGCTCGAAATCCCACCACGCCGAGCGGAATCTTCTGAAAATCAGGACGCGTCGCCTCCAGAAAGACATCCGTCGCCCGTGACTCGAAAATGGAAGCCACCCCGATCACCGCGATCATCGCCACACCGGTTAAAAGAGCACGCATGAGCATTTACCCCGTAAAGTCTCCGACCACGAAACTGAAATGCGCGTCGAAATAGGCACTGGACAGATCCTTGGGAAAAGGCGGCAGCGGGTCCGCGTTCAGCACGGCCCGTTTTCCAGCCAGATCATAGTACTCGCTTCCTGAGGATAGTTCGACCGTTACTCCGCTGACGGCGCCGCTGCGGTTCAGCCGAAACCGAATGACCACGGTCAAGCCCTTGCCGATCATCTCAACCGGCGGAGCTGTCCAATGTTGGCTGATCAACTGTTGCACCCTCGCGAGATAGGCGTTCGACCCTGGCCCAGCACCGGGCACGTTGATCGTCATTTCCGGGCGGATGCTCGCAAGCTTGGATGCCATCGCAGGAGGGACCGGGGCAGGCTCGATCTCTTCATGCTTCACGACTTCACGCGGGCGAGCATCAACCGTCTTGACCGTCGCGGTACTGAAGGTCGGACTCTCCTGCGGCTTGGGCAGCGGCTGTTCCTTGGTTTTCTTGAGTTCTCGCTCCAATTCCTGCTGGAACTCGTCGGACAAAGATGCCCGCTGCTCTCGCGGCCGCGGGCGCTCCTCGACAGCCGGAGGGGGAACGGCAGGCAATTCCCTGGTCTCCGGCACCTTCAGCTTGCTGAGAAGCGATCTGACCTCCGTCCTCGTTCGGTCAGGCACCCGTTGCGGTGTGGCATCCGGGATGGGCTGTGGTGCCGGTGCCACCGGCCGATCGGGGCTGAGTTCCCCGAACTTTGGGACCTCTCGTGGGAGGTCAACGTCCTTCAAGGCGCCGCGAAATGGATTCTCCGCTCCCCGCTTCGGCCCGGAGACCGGCGGAGCAGGCGGAGGTACGATCGGCTCATACCTTGTCTGCGGAGGAGCCGGCGACACGGTCGGCAATTTCGGCGCCACGACAACCGGCGCCGGGGCCTTTTGGGTCGGAGCCGGAGCCTTCTGGACCGGCGCCGGGGTCTTTTGAATTGCCGGCGGGGGTGGAGGCAACGTCCGCGAAGGTTGCGGCTCTGGCTTGCTTGGCGGCGGGGGCACGGCCCGCGACTGAGGCTGCACCGGAGTCGGCTGACTCTTCTGAACGGCAGGCTTAGGAGCCGGCGGCAAGGTGATCAACGACACTTGCACGGCAGCGGAAAGGGGACGTTCACCCGTCTTAAACGACATGAAGGCAAATACGAGCAGGAGGGCAAGATGGAGCGATAGCGAGAGGGCCAGCGGCCCGGTGACAGGCTCGGATTTCCCTCTGGCTCCGGTGAGAGGCAGGACCAACGGCAAGGACTGTGACGACGATTGAGACCGTGCGGCCATCTGACCCATTGTTTCCAACCGCCCCCGACCGCTTGAGCCGAATGACGTGTTAGCGCTTTTGCTCTCCGACCTTAGTCGGCTCCTCGGCCACCCGCTCACTGGTTGTTGGTTCCGTCACCATGCCCATTTTTTCGATGCCGGCCTTCTTCACCCCGTCCATCACCTGGACGACCGTGCCGTACGGCACATCCCGATCCGCCCGCAGAAATACCGACACATCGGCGTTCTGCTCCTTCGCTGATCGGAGTCGCCGCTCAAGTTGCGCGACGCTGATCGGGTCCTTATCCAGGTACAGCTTCTGATCCTTCTCGATCGTCAGCACCATTCGCACTTCCGGCTTGATGGTATTGCTGGCCGACGACGGCAGTTTAATATCGATCCCTCGGTACAGCATGGGCGCGGTGATCATAAAGATGACCAACAGCACCAAGACGACGTCCACGAGCGGGATAACGTTGATCTCGGCCATGAATCGCCGCTGTCGCGATTCCATCATCATGAAGCCGTTCCCCTGGCGCCAGCGCGCCGAAGCAACGAATTCAACATCTCCACGCTGAAGGTCTCCAGACGGAACGCCATCCGTCGAATGCGCGAGAGAAAGTAATTATAGGCAACGACCGCAGGGATGGCTGTAAACAATCCCATCGCCGTCGCCACCAACGCTTCGGCGACCCCGGGGGCCACGGCCCCGATGCTGGCCGTTCCCTGCTGCCCGATTTCCCGAAATGAATCGATGATCCCCAGCACCGTCCCAAGCAACCCGATGAAGGGAGTAATGTTGCCTGTGGTCGCGAGAAAGGGCAGATAGGACTCCATTCTGGCCAATTGGCCCTGCACGATATATGCCATCGAACGCTCGAGATAATGCCGGTCCACTGGAATCCCTTCCGCTGACCCTGGATGGTCTTTGTGCGGATTCCCGCTGCCTTCAGGCGCCTCCGGTAGGCGATCCAGGACGTTGAGCAGCACGGCCGCCGACGGACTGTCCCCGGCCCTTCGGGCCTGCCGTCGCATTTCCTCCACGTCGTTCAGTTTTGCAACACTCGACAGGAACCGTTGATCCTCGGCATCGCTCCGACGATAGACTCGAAGCTTATAGAGAATGATGGCCCAGGATAGAACGGAAAACCCGAACAAGAAGAGCAGGATGATTTTGGATACTAGGCCGAGCGAACTAACGAGTCCGAGGGGACCGGCTTGCAAATTCATTCCCTTTTAGTATCCCTCTTGTACAGCTCGCGGGAAAATATGCACCGGTTGCGTACATGATGTCACCCACCTGGAGATAAAAATGGCGGGGCCGACGGGATTTGAACCCGCGACCTCCAGATTGACAATCTGGCGTCCTAAACCAGGCTGAACGACGGCCCCGCAATGGATGGAGAGAGCTTGGCGACTGCGCAGTGCGAACTGTGGGTGCAGGTCGATGCTCAACGCAGCCTGAGATCAGCTCGTCAATAGGTTGAATACGTTGTCTGGTAGTCTTCTATTCCTGGTAGGCGGAACAGGGATCGAACCTGCGACCTCTGCCTTGTAAGGGCAGCGCTCTCCCGGCTGAGCTATCCGCCTAAAGTTTTGTAATCCCCGATAGTTGCGCATGCTATCAAGTCGCCTCCGCGATGTCAACCGATCTACGGCAAGATCTGGGCGTCGTGGCAGAGTGCGTCAGGACGAATCACGATTCGGTATCCGGCGGTACTGACGATCGATCAGGCGTCTGTCACAGGTGGGCTGCGTCGCGACGCACCCGCGCGACGCGGGAAGTACCGGTCATGCACCTGCTTGAGCCGCTCCCGCTCGACATGCGTATAGATCTGGGTCGTGGCCAGGCTCGCATGCCCCAACATGGCCTGAACCGACCGCAGGTCCGCGCCGCGATCCAACAGATGGGTGGCGAAGGAATGACGCAACACATGGGGCGAAAGGTGGGACGTGATGCCGGCTTGTCGGGCCCGGCTTCGGAGCACTTTCCAGAATCCCTGTCTGGTCAAGGGTCCTCCGCGGCGCGTCACGAACAACATCGTCGAGGTGCATCGTTTCAACAACACGCCCCGCACCTGCGAAAGGTACTGCATGACCTTTCGGCGCGCCACGTCGCCGATGGGCACAATTCGCTGCTTGTTCCCTTTCCCCGATACCAGTAGGTACCCCACCGGGAGATTCAGACTCGAAAGAGGCAGCGCCACCAGTTCCGACACTCGGAGTCCGGATGCATACAGGAGTTCGATCATCGCATCGTCCCGCACCGCTTCCGGACCGTTGGAAACCCGACCGTCGAGCAGGGCTGCCACTTCTTGCTTGGTCAAGGTACGTGGAAGTTTGACACCCGCCTTGGGAGCGCTCAGAAATTCGGTGGGATCATCCCGGCAGAGTCCTTCCCGTTGGAGAAACCGATAAAAGCCGCGGAGCGTCGCCAGATATCGGGCGCGGGAAGAGGACGCGCCGCCCCCTCGGGCAACGTCGACAAAAAATTCGGCCAAGACAGCGGGCGTGACGTTGGAGGGATCCGACAAGCCTCGCCTGCGAAGATGGGAAAGGAATTTTGCCAGATCCAATCGGTAGGATTCGGTGGTGTTGGCTGCCAGCCCGCCCTCGACCCGCAGATACCGCACGAAATGATCAATCCATTGATCAGTCCGGATCCTTCGCTCCGCGCCGTCCTGACGTGCGGCAGGAGTATCGATAGGTTGTCTTCTCCGCGCTGCCCGCATCGCTCGCGTGGGATTCTGCATCGACGGCCGGTTCCTGTTCGCAACTATAGCGAAGCGTGAGATTCAACTCAAACACCCACTCCGTTTTCGCGCATGATTTCCCGTATCGTACGATTCCTTGACAAGATTTCTCATGCTTACCTATAGTCACCTTCGTCGCGGCGAGTCTCGCGATGCTCACGTTCCCATGCCTTCCATCTGGCTCCGATTATTCTCGACCGTACGAACGACGGTGCCCCGTCGGCTTGTTCCGGCTACCGGACTGATCCTTGGTGCCGTCCTCTGTCTGCTGGCGCCATTCTCAGGCACCGCCGCCACTTCGCCACCCGGAACGACCGACGGAGGCCGGACGCAAGCAAGTCGCGCCTCCGCGACGTTGGACAAAGCTAAACGGCTGATCGAATCCCAGCGCCCCGATGAAGCACTGGCGCTGCTCAAACCCTTCGTCAATCTCTCGCCGCGTCCGGCCCAAGCCGACCAAGCCTATCTGTTGATGGCCGCCGCCTATCGCGGAGCGAATCAGCATGCCGAAGCCGTCGCGGCACTCAACTTCTTTCTCAGCGAATTTCCGACGTCGCCGCTACTCGATCGCGCCAAAATGCTCCTGGCCTCGGAGCACGCCGTGATGGGACATCCGGACCAAGCCTTGCCCCTTCTCGCGGAGATTCGCAGTCTGACCACCGATGTGGCCACCAAACGGGAAGCGTTGCTCCTGACCGGCGACATTCTCGCTCAAAAACGCGACGTCCCTCGCGCGATCCAGGCCTGGCTGGAGGAGATGGAGCTGGCCCAGCCAGAGCAACGCGGTGCCACGGCAGCCCGCATCCAGACGCTGATCCGTGACAAGCTGGACCGACCGGCGCTCGTACGAATTCGCGATACCTATCCTTCGTCCTTCCCCGGCGATGTCGCCCTGATCCGGTTGATCGAATGGCACACGGCGCGCGGTGAAGACCATTTGGCCGAACGGCAACTCCGGCTGTTTCTCCAGCGATTTCCCTCGCACGAATACGCAGCGAAGGCCGCCGATCTGCTGAACGGCCTGGCCGCGAAACTGAAATCGAGCCAAGCCGTCCTGGTAGCGCTACTACCGTTAACCGGAAAGCTGACACCGTTCGGAACGGAAGCGCTGAACGGCATCCAACTCGCTTTGGAAAAGGCAAAGGAAGCGTACGGTCCAACGTCCACTGGCGCCTCGATCGGACTGATCGTGAAGGATTCTGCCGCACCCCGCGGAGGGTTGGCCCAGGATCTTACCGACACCCTGGAAGAGTATCGACCCATTGCCGTGATCGGTCCCCTCCTGTCGAAGCATCTGCCCACGGTCGCCGAGGTGGTCGCGCGTACGGACACGCCGGCGATCACTCCGTCGGCCACTGTGGCCGATGTCCGCCGGTACGGATCGTGGCTCTTCAGCACGGCCCTCTCCTATGCCCATCAAACCAAACGTCTCGCGTCCTACGCGACGGAACAGTTGGGATACCGGCGGGTCAGTGTGCTGCATCCCGACACATTCTACGGCCGGGAATTGGCCCAGTTGTTCAGTCAAGAGGTGATTCAACACGGCGGCGAAATTATCGCGTCCGAGAGTTATAAAGAAGGCGATACGGACTTCGGGCAGGCGATCAAGCGGCTCAAGACCCAGGACCTGAAGAAATATGGGATGACCACACCGGTCGTCAGCTCCAAAGGCCAAAAACGCGATCTGTATGCGCCGGGATTTGATGCGATTTTCGTCCCGGGACGGGCGATGGACATTACCCTGCTCTCCCCTCAATTGACCTTTCACGACGTCAAGGTTCCGCTGCTCGGCACAAGCAGTTGGAACATGACGCCCGCTCCGACCACGAATGAGCCGGCCCTTGAGGGGTCGGTGTTTGTGGATGGGTTTTTCAGCGAGAGCCCCGACCCGGCCGTGCAGGAATTCGTCGATCGGTACCGCCAGCGATTTCAATCCAGTCCGACGGCCTTTGCCGCACAAGCGTTCGACGCCGCCACAATCATCCTCGACGCCCTGCGGAAGGGTGTCCTCTCGGGTCAGGCCATGAGAGAATACCTTCAAACACACCCCGACCTGCCGACGCTCGGCGGTCCCGCTCATTTCGACGGATCCGGTTCGTTGGTCCGACGGGTCTTCGTCATCGGCATCAAGGGCGGCCACCTGGTGCAAATCGAGTAACCCCATGACGTCGTTGTCTCAGGTGCTTTACAAGATTTCCTACATGGGCCTGCCGCTGCTGTTCGCCATGGTCCTGCACGAATTCGCCCATGGTTGGGTGGCCAGTCGGCTCGGCGACCCGACGGCTCGTCTGCAAGGCCGGCTCACACTGAACCCGCTCGCGCATATCGATCCGTTCGGAACGGTGCTGGTGCCGTTGCTCTGCCTGCTCATGCCCGGAGGCTTCTTCATCGGCTGGGCGAAGCCGATTCCCATCGACCCACGGAACCTGTCGCATCCGCGTCGCGACATGGCCTGGGTCGCCGCCGCCGGTCCCGGAATGAACCTCGCACTGGCCATCCTCAGCGCCGCCGCGTTCAGCACTTTCCTGATGCTGGATCCGACGCTCGGTGAGTTCCTCTCGCGCTCGTCAAGCCCCAGGAGGCAGGATCTCGCGGGCCTGGTGTTGCTCCCGCTCGCGGTGATGGCACTCTATTCCGTCCTGATCAATGTGCTGCTGATGCTCTTCAACCTGATCCCGATCCCGCCGCTCGACGGAGGCCGGATCCTGACGAGCCTGTTGCCGCAACGGCCGGCACTGGCACTGGCGCAACTGGAACCCTACGGCATGATCTTGATTTTTGCGCTGGTGCTGCTGGACCCGCAGATCCACCTCATCGGTACCATCACCGGTCCGCTTACGGATTTCACGGCCAATACGATTGTTCAACAGGTCCAGACCCTAACTCGAGGTGTCACACCATGACGGAGACTCCGCGCAAACGCGTTCTCAGCGGCATGCAACCCAGTGGCCTGCTCCACCTGGGAAACTGGCTCGGCGCGCTGGAGAACTGGAAGGCGCTGCAAGCGGACTACGACTGTTTCTTTTTCGTCGCGGACTGGCATGCGCTCTCGACTAATTATGAAAACACCGGCCGGCTGCGCGAGTTTTCGCGGGAGTTGGTCATCGATTGGCTGGCGGCGGGCATCGACCCCGCCCGCGCCACCGTCTTTGTGCAATCGCGGGTGCCGGACCACGCCGTCTTGCACCTGCTCTTGTCGATGATCATTCCGATCTCCTGGCTGGAACGGAATCCGACATACAAGGAAAAGCAGGAAGAGATCAAGGAACGCGATCTGGCCACCTACGGCTTCCTTGGATACCCAGTGCTGCAGGCTGCCGATATCCTTATCTACAAACCCGACTTCGTGCCGGTGGGCAAGGACCAGTTGCCCCACCTCGAATTGACGCGCGAACTGGCGCGTCGCTTCAACAGTCTGTATCGTCCCGTGTTCCCTGAGCCGATGGAACACCTGACCAAGTTTCCCAAGGTCGTCGGCACCGACGGACGGAAGATGAGCAAGAGTTACGGCAACACGATCAACTTGTCCGACTCGGAGCCAGTCGTCCGGCAAAAACTCAAAACCATGATCACCGACCCCGCGCGCGTCCGTCGTACCGACCCTGGCAATCCGGATGTCTGTCCGGTCTACGACTTCCACAAGATTTTTTCTCCGTTACCCATCATCGAGCAGGTCAATCGCGAATGCCGTACGGCCGCCATCGGCTGCATCGACTGCAAAAAATTGGCGGCCGATGCCATCGTCGGTCGCATGCAGCCGATGTGGCACGCCCGTGCCGACTTGGTGAAGAAACCTGGACAGGTGGAAGAGATTGTGGCAGAAGGAAGTCAACGCGCTGCACGCGTGGCCCATCGGACGCTGTTGGAAGTCCAAGAGGCCATGAAGATCTAGTCCGCAACGCGGCACTTCCTTTGACATGCCGACGGTTCGCCCTCAGACCCGCTCTGCCCTCCGCTTCAGTCTGCCGGCTCTCGGCCTCTCTGCGCTGCTTTCAGGCTGCGCCTCGCTGGCCCATGGCGACCATCAATCCGTGACGCTGTACACCGATCCACCGGAAGCGGACGTGGTGATCGATGAGCGGATTCACCTGACCGCGCCAGGGAAGGTGTCGCTCAACCGGAAAGAGGATCACACGGCAAGGATCGAAAAGGCCGGCTACGAGCCGATGACGGTTCGGATCGAACGGGGCATGTCGAACTGGGTCTACCTCGACGGCATTTGCTTGATCTTCATCTACTGGTGCATCACAAGCGACCGGCAGGACGGCGGGTTCTGGACTTTCGATGACGAGGTCCATGTTCCGCTCGCCAACCGGCTCGCGGTTTCAGATCCCCCCCCTCCCCAGCAGTAAGCCCACCCCGCTCGTGCCCCCCTACACGTCCTGTCTCCAACCGCTCCGTCCGCCGCTCCTCCCCTCCGGCCGGAGGTCGCCGCCCATGTCGTTCAGACGGCTGTGATCGGAAAGGAACTGGCCGGGATCTATTGAAGGGGCACAAGCGGCTCGGGGAAACAGTGCAGCGGAAAGGCCGGTTCGCGGCCGATCCGTCGCAGGGTGCTGGCGATCCGCTGCGGCCGCCCCCAATCACTCCAGAGCACATCCTGCATCTCAACCGCCGCGAGATAGTCCGGGATTTGTTCCAGAAAATCCTTGGAAAAATCATACGACGGAAGGGTATCCGACAAGACCGAAGGCATCGCCGGCTCCGACGAGCCTCCGGCAGACACGCTCAGCCCTTCCAGCGTCTGGACCAGTTCAGGCAGGATCTGCCGGCCCAGATCCCACAAAGTCTCCACTTGCGCGGCGATCACCAAGGTGCTCCAAAGCGCGCCCTCCGCCAATACCCGGTCGGCCTCCAGCGCAGTGGGCTGCTCGACGAAGGCGCGCACGAGTTTGACGGGTGACTCGGTGCGCAGGATCACCTGCGCACCGGTCTTGATCCATCCATAGTCCAGTTCGAGCGACTCCGGCGGCACGCCCAACAACACCAGCCGATGCGACAGCTCCTTGGCGATCCAGACGGCTTCCTCAAGGGCCAGCAGGAACCGGCTTTCAGGATAGACAAAATGGTCCGATGGAAGGATGACCACGGTACCGTTCGGATCGCGGCTCCGCACACTGGCCAGGGCCATAAAGATTCCGACGGCGGTGCCTCTTTTCGTCGGCTGGACCATCAGATGATCGATGGTTCGATCTCCGAGCTGATCGAGCGCTTCCTGGTGGTGTTCCCGATTCACCACCGCGATCACTCGCTCCTGCCGACTGACCCATATGGCCCGGTCGATGCTGTGTTGCCACAAGGACCTGGTGCCGAGAAACGTGCAGAAGGGCTTCGGCTTCTGATGTCCCAACCATTTCGTAATCAGCGGGCGCACGGAATGGCTGTCACCGCCCCCCAGCACAATGGACCAAGGTCTCTCGGATCTCGCATCGTCCGTATGATGGTCGGGCATACGATCACCTCCAGATCTGGTGAGCATGGGCGCGCCCCTGTCCCGGGTTCAGACGGAGAGCCAGTCGAAGGGGGCTGGGATCACCGACAGATTCCAGCCGGATCCCGCAGCACCTTCCCCTCGACCATCATTTCGGAGGAAAACTCCTATCGAAGCGCGTGAGGCGACTGCCCGAATCAAGCCGCCGACGTGTATCGAGACAGGCGCTCCACCGGGTAGAGGGACACCAAGTACTGAGACAAACTCGGCCTCAGGAGGACCAGCTTTGATTCACGGATCATCCGATCGACAGTGCCGAAGATTTCGTTCCAACTGTAGGTCGGCAATCCGGCGATCAGATCTTCGAGTGAACGGGGATCTTGTCCCTCCAACAAGCCGACAAGCTCCTGCTCCAACTCTTCCAGACGAGTCATACCCCACCCTCAGTGGACTCCGCGATGAAGCACGTCAGCACTGATCAAGATAAGGACAAAAACCAAGAGGTGACGGTTGTCATATATCGCGGGAAGCTCATCATGTCTATCCTGAAGCCATTGAAATTTTTGTCGAAGACAACCAAGGAACGAATGTCGTGGTTTGTCCGACAACGACGTCGGGTCGCGTGATCGTGAGGGCGCTCTTGGGGTTCTCGCAGGATGTTGAAGAATCCCGCCGGCTTTGTTGAGGCACCCAGTGCAGGCAGTTCATGATGCAAAGGGTCTCACGCGAAGAGGCTCAACCTTGAAGGGATTTCTTCAGCGGCCTATGAAAATCAGATGAAGGGAAACGCATAGGGTGCTTCTCCGCCGGCGCAGTGACGAGAAGCCGATGAAGGGCCGGCGGTTCAAGCGAAGCTTGGTATGGAGGGACTTCGCCCGATGAGCCGCTGGCTCACACATCGTGCGGTAGGTACCGGCCTCGCCCCTTCGCTGGCTATGGCCCCAACCGTAGAAGGATGTGTCCCGGATGATCGATTGCGAAGCAATCAGAGAGAGGAGGGGTGAGACTCACTCACCGGGGTTTGGCGGGTGAAGGACGGCTCTTTTGAACATCCTGCGGGCCGTTCCGATCTCATCTGCAATCGTTTGCGGTTCTGTGCTTCTTGGGAGTCCAGAAAGCTTTTTCGACCGCCTGCTCGGCCCGAGGGCGATCGGCGGGACTACTCGGCAACTTGATGCATCAGGGCGTAACGGGTGAGTTCCGCGTTGTTCTTCAATTGCATCTTGTTCAGGATGCGGGCCCGGTAGGTGCTGACCGTCGTGACGCTCAGATTCAGCGACTCGGCAATTTCCGAGACCGTCCTCCCGGACCCGATCTGGCGAAGCACCTCAAACTCACGGTCGGACAGCAGCTCATGGGGAGGCCGCCCCTCGCCGGCCTTCATCGTGAGTGCCAACCGCTCGGCCACTTGCGGACTGACATATTGCCCGCCGCTTGCGACCTTCTTGATGGCTTGCACCAACTCCTGGGGCGCGCTGGCTTTGTTCAGGTAGCCGTCCGCCCCGGCCTTGTACATGCGGACGGCATACTGATCTTCCGGATGCATGCTGAGCACGATCACCGGCAGCGCGGGGCGGTCGTGTTTCACCTGCTTCAAAGCCTCGGTCCCCGTGGTCCCGGGCATGGAAATGTCCATGATCACCACGTCCCATGGCTTTTTCTGCACCAAGTCGGCCAATTCGCGGGCGTCCCCTGCTTCCCCGAATTTCACTGGTCCCAGCCCCTCCGCAAGCATTTCTTTGACACCCCGTCGAAACAGTGGAAAATCGTCCGCAATTAGAATTTTGTACATGGGTTCCTCGTTTAGCCCGCATTATTCATGAAGGTTCGTCACGAAACCGCCAAGACGCCACGCGTTGGACCCATTGCATGGGAAGAGCAATGAGTGCCCCCGCGTGGAGACGCAAGGCCCCGAAGCACACGTGAAACGGTATGTTGAGGAGACGAGCGGCGAGCCCGCCCGCCATACCGCACTTCGTGTGAACCGGCAACTCATCGGACAAAGTCTCTCTTTATTGTCGCCGCCGGAGAAATCTCTTCGCCGCCCAGGCTTGTCGCAGCCGTTCGACCCCTTTCTCCGTATTGCAACGGGTCGAACGGCGGTTTCAGTTGAATCGCCCATTAATATTTCAGGTTATTGTAGGGGCAGTCTGTGTCGGTCCGCGGTCCCCTGCCCCGGCTCGCTCGCAATCGTCACCATTCCTCGATACCCACGGGCCCGTTCCCGCATACCCTGGAGGCCGAACGATTTCGTATCGGAGAGGCGGCCTTTCGGGACCCCCACCCCGTTATCCCACACCTCCAGCAACAGATCGTTGCCTGCGGTCTCCAATCGTACCGTCGCTTCACTTGCCGCCGCATGACGTGCCACGTTGGTGAGCGCCTCCTGGCAAATGCGAAAGACCGCCGTCGCCTGCCCTCGCTCCAACTCAAGATCCTCAATCTCCGTCGCGAAAGCACACTCGATGCCGGTGCGCCGCGTGAAATCCCGGCATTGCCAGTCGATCGCCGCCACCAGTCCAAGATCGTCCAGGACGCCCGGTCGAAGTTCCGCCACGATCCGCTGGACCGCAGTGATAGTCGCATCGATCTGCTGCGTCATGGAGTGCACCTTGTCGGTCAACTTGGCGCGCTCGCGCGGTGCCAGCTCGCCCATCACCAGCGTACGGATACGAGAGAGATCCAGCTTCAGGCACGTGAGCCCCACCCCCAACTCGTCGTGCAGTTCCCGCGCGATCCGGGTGCGCTCATCCTCACGCACCGCCTCCAGTTTGTGGGACAGGGTCCGCACGCCTTCCAGAGCCTGCTGCAATTCCTGTTCGGCCCGCTTACGGCCTGTGATGTCGTGGATGATGCCGGTGAAGAATCGACCGCTGGGAATTGTCCAGGATGAGAGGGACAATTCCAACGGAAACTCCGTGCCGTCTTGCTTGGTCCCGATGAACTCGAACAGCGTGCCATGCCCGGCATCCGCCGGCGCCGCCCCCACGCCCAATACGATCCGCCAATAGAGCGGATGGTGGCGCTCGGCCAGAAGTTGCGTCATCGGCTGCCCGAGCAGAGAGGCAGCGGCATAGCCGAACAGCCGTTCCGCCCCCCGGTTGCAAAAGACGATGGCGCCTCGGGCGTCCATGGTGATAATGGCGTCCTCGCTGGAATCGACGAAGGCCCGCAGTTGCTCTTCGCTCTTGCGCAACGCCAGTTCGGCTTCCCTCCGCTGGCTGATATCACGAAACGTCACCACCGCTCCAACGATCCTCCCGTCTTCGAGAATGGGGGTGGAGGAATACTCGACCGGAAAGCCCCTTCCATTCTTTCTCCAGAACATCTCGTCGACGGAGTGCTGGATCAGCCCTTGGCGCAACGAGCGCATGATCGGAAAGTCATCGGCGGTGTAGTCCGTCCCGTCCGCCCGGGTCTGGCGCACCAGCTTCTGCATGGACCGGCCGAGCAATTCATCCGCGCGCCACCCCAACAGGCTCGCCGCCGCCGGATTCACGAAGGTGAGGTTTCCGTAGAGGTCCACCCGACAGATCCCGTCCCACGCCGAGTTCAATAGCAGCTCGTAATCACGGCGCAACCGTTCCAAGTCGGCCTCGTCCAGATCTCGCTGGGTGACATCGGCAATCACGGTCCGCTCGTGCACCGCCAATAATTGTTGCAACGTGCCGATCTGGGATTCTAACAACGCGATCGTATTGCGGTTGGATCGCCCGACCGCGGCAGGTCGCGGCACGGCAGGCCGCACCTCCGGCATCGCTGCGGCCTGCCGGTCGTGAGGCAACAATGCGAGCTTTGCGCTCAAGGCGAGCGTCCGGAAATGATCGGCCGTGTCGTTTGGAATCGCCACGTTGGCAAACAGGACGACGACAAAGAGGTGGCCGGACGGCAAGATTCCGCCGAACCCCACAACCGACCGCACACCGTACCGCAGGACAAACGCGTCCTGCACCGGCACGTACGGACTCTTCACGGCATCCGGCACGAAAAACACATTATGAGTCCGTTCCTCACTATCAATGACCAGGTTGCACCCGGAGACGAACCTCGACTCTATCTTCACGCCAAACTGCCGGAGCAGTTGGGAGAACATGGGGAACTGGGACACAAACTGTTCGCTGACCAGCGGAATCGCGCGATATCGGTGAGACCGGTTGCGATCGTTCCACGCTGCTTCCTGTCCCGCAGTGCCCATGAGCGTGAAACATTTCATCGCGGTTGACCTGGGCCGGCGGCCCAGCGCCTGGGTGGCGAGTTCGCGTTCCGCCTCGCTCAGCGACCGGTATTCCCGTGTCACAAAACACCGGACCAGCACGCACTGGGGCTGGCCATTTTGTCGATCGCGGAGATGCCGGTAGAGAAATTGGGCAAGGCCCTGGGCCACCCCGTGCAGGTCGGGCCCGGTTGGGCCGAGCGCCCGCAACGCCACCCCGCACTCGGTCATGTCGCGGAGAGAAAAGGTCGTGAGATCGTAGGTGCGACGGGCTGTCATGGTAGGATACCCCGCGGCGAGGCCCCGCCGCGACGCGTACCGAGATTCGACAATGCCGAACGGAAGGCAGTCTAAGGAAACCCCCTGAGCCTGTCAAGAAATCAGGTTTCGAAACGGGCCGCTGTGATATGCTGTGTGCGTGATCCACCCTGGACTCCGATCGCGTGTACCGCCGTGCACGAGCATCGCCGCACCGGCGACCGTGATGCTGGCGTTGGCCATGACGATGCCGCGCTCCGTCGATGCAGGCGACCCTCCCTGCGATCGCTATCCTGAAGGCAAACAGGCCTCGTGTCGGGTGATTTGGAAACAGCTCAACGATCAGGCCGTCGGGGAAATGGCGCGTTTCGGACTCGACCAACAACGCCGGCGGGATGCGGGCCAGATTACCGCCGAACAGCATCTGGCAGAGAACATGGCGTTTATCAAGCAGGCCACCCAGAACCGGTTGAAGCGGCTCGAAGAGCGGATGGCAAAAGAATGACGATCAGAGTTCCTGTTTCTTGAATTCCGGGAGCATCTTCGCAGCGGATTCCAACAGGTCCCGCCCGACAAGGATCGGCGCCTTGAAATGCACCGCCAGCGCAATCGAATCGGACGACCGGCTGTCAAACACCTTTTCTACTCCGTTCACCGCCACCGTCAGGGCTCCATAATAGGTGCCGTCTTTGAGCGTGATCACAGTCCGCAGCACGCGGCCGCCGAACGCTGCCAAAATATTGTGCATGAGGTCATGCGACATCGGCCGGGGCAGCTTATCGCCGGTAAGCGCACCGTGAATCGAGCCGGCGACGGTCGCGTCGACAAAAATCGGAATAGCTCGCCCCTCGGCCAGCAGCAAAACGACCGGACCTTGCTCGGAGACCCGCACCCGCACATCGGTGATTTCGACGAGTTGAGCGGACTCGCCCGACTCCTCAGCCTGCACGGCCTGACCAGCCGGCATTCCCGTGACGAGCGACGCGACAAGAGCCGACCACATGAGACCTGTGATTGAGACGGTTGGCCTGTTCATACGTCCCCTCCATACCAACCTTGGTTGAGCCGGCGGTCCATCGGACGACGCCCCTCTTCATTGTCGCCGCCGGAGAAACACATCCGGTAATCCTTCCCGCTTTTTCTCATACCAATCTTGGTTGAGCCGGCGGAGAAGCACCTGATGCGTATTTTCATTCCTCTGTCTTCATCGGCCGACGGAGAGACTCGTCAAGCGGCTTTGTTTCTTTTCACGCTGTGCTCGAACCGACTATCCTCTCACGTAGGCATTGGTCCGCTGCTCGGTGCCGATGTCCGTTTCAGGCCCGTGACCGGTCACAACGACCGTGTCTCCTTCCAGTCTGTAGAGACGTTCGCGGATGGACCGCTCGATCGCCGTGAAGTCACCGCCCCATAGATCCGTACGCCCGATGGAACCGCGGAACAGCGTGTCTCCAGCCAACAACAGCCGCTCGGTGGGCAGATGAAAACTCATGGAACCGGGCGTATGGCCCGGCGTATGGATCGCAACGCAGGCCAACGCGCCGACCGCAAATTGCTCATCGTCCTTCAACCAGTAATCCGGCAGCGGAACCGGCACATAGGACACGCCGAACACCTCGCATTGCTCCTCCAACAATTCCCATAACCGACGATCATCCGGGTGAAGGCAGAGCGACGCCCCGGTCGCCTGCTGCATGTGTCCAGACGCAAGGAAGTGATCGAAATGCGCGTGCGTATGCAGAATGCGGGTTACGGTCAAACCCAAGGCCCGCACTTCATGAAGGATCTGGTCCGACGCCCCGCCGGGGTCCACCACGAGCGCCTGCTTCGTGTGCGGATCTCCGATGATCGAACAATTGCAGCCCAAAGGCGGCACCGGGAACGTTTTGCGGATGAGCGATGCGGACACTAGCTCCTCCTTTCCTCGGGATGGGCGACCCACACGATATCCGTATCGAAGAGATTCCAGCCCTGCCCCTGCCGTTGTAACCAATAGAGAAAGCCGGCTCCCGTCCCATCGGGCCGTTCATTGGCCACGTAGACCAAGGCTTGATCCTCTTTGAGGGTCCAGGCAACCCGGGAAAACGCCAGACGATCGAGCCGGGTGTCGTCCGCCTGCACGGAATGCCTCCAGGTCGCGAATTGCGGCCCGAGGAACACGTCCGATTCCTCCGCACCCTCAGGAGTGACAAATCGCACACGCGCCCCGAATCGAAATTGCGGCTGCAATCGAGCCGGACGTTGGTTCTTGGCGATGAAATCCGCGATCAGGTCGTGCGGAAGCCGCCCATCGAACGGTTGCTGCTCTTCAAACCACTGCTCGCTCGGCGGATCCGGTTCGTTCGGATGGAGCCGTGTGAGGGTGAAGCGCTCGATCACCACGATCTGGATCAGGCTCGTAAGAAACTTAGACTCGACAATCCTATCGTAGACAGGATACTCTTCCTCCGGTACGGACTCCCCATCCGCTCGCGAGATCCCGGTCGGCGCCGCTAGGGTTCGGTCGCCAAATCCAAGCGTCATCAGGCAGAGACACCCTATGACGACCGCTGTCCTTCGCATAGTGAGAGCATAAGCTGCGATGCCGCAGACCGTCAAACCCCCACGCAGGCAGTCCCGGATTCACCTGCCGACAATGCGAATCGAAAGGCCGACATCGCGAGCGATTGGCCTTGCACCGATGCTTCTATTGCTCGTTTTCACATCCTGCAAGCCCGACGACTCTCCCTTGAAGGCCGAGAACGAAGCCTTGCGCAAGCAAGTGACCAAGCAGGAGTCCGTCCTGAACTCGCTGCAAGACGGCACCAAGGTCATGCAGCAACAGATCGATCTACTGAATCAGGAACTGCGGGACGCGAAGAAAGAAACCCAGCGCGCGCACGACGAAACCGAGCGCGTCCGGGCCGAGACCAAGGAAGCAACCCTCAAGTTCGAGGCACAGGTGGCCCAGACCAAGAAGCTCTCCGCCGAAGTACAGCGAACCGCGGCGGCCCAAGCCGCCTTTACCGTACGCGCCGAGGAGAAGGGCGCGCAGATCGAAGACCTTCCTCGTCCCTTCGCCCTGGTCGCCCGCGCCGCCGAGGAGGCCCTGGCGCGCAACGGGTATGCGATCAGGGTGAGCGTCAAAACGGATCAGAAAGCCGTGTATGTGACCGAGCGGAAAATCTCTCCGCCCGCGTCCCTCGAAGCATCCGGTTTTCGGAATCAATTTCTCATCGCCCTGCAGATTCCCTCGGCGAGCGTCACTCGACTCAGCGTGAAGGCGGAATTCGAGAAGCTCGCCCAAGGCGGGAGGATCCTCACCGCCGGGCCGGACGAAACGGCGGAGATCGAGCGACGCCTCATCGCCGAGATCAGCAAGGCCGTAGCCGCCAAAGACAAGTTGTGAGCGGTCTCCGGATCTTGCTTTCAGCCGCCATCGTGGTCGGGACGACGGTCGGAACCGCAGACGCCCGTTCCAACACGCAACCTCCTCCTCCCAAACAGGAACTCGCTCGCCATCTTGCATCGATCGCTGCCGTCGTGCGCCCCTCTCCGTCTGTAACCGTCGAGGAAGGCTGGTTCCTCATGGGGACCGTCAGGAAGGATGACGAGCCCTACGCGCTGGAAACGCAATTCGACGACACCGAGCTGCCGCAACACCGCGTCTGGCTGGATCGCTATCAGATCGATCGGGACGAAGTGAGCGTGGGGGAATACCTGGCGTTTCTCCGTCAATCCCGGCAACCGGTGTCGGACGAGCTACAACGGCTCCTCTGGCACGTGATCTCAGTCCACTCCATGCCTGACGCCGTGCTCGCCCGCTGGCCGGCCCTGTATGTGACCTGGCAGGAGGCGGCGGACTTTTGCCGCACGCATGGGAAACGGCTCCCGACGGAGGCCGAATGGGAAAAGGCCGCACGCGGCCGCGAAGGCATCTTGTTTCCTTGGGGCAACCGCCCTCCGTCGCCGGGCATCGCCGTGTTCGGGCAATACCACGTCCATGAAATCCCGCTGGTGGCCGCAGTGGACAGTGGTGAGGAGGGGCAAAGTCCTTACGGTGTCCGTCATATGGCCGGCAACATCGCAGAATGGGTGCAGGACTGGCTGGGGTTCGATTATTACGCCGTCACGCCGGACCGCAATCCACCGGGTCCCACCACAGGCCGCTACAGGGTCGCACGAGGCGGTTCGTGGAAAAGCAAACCGATGATGCTCCGAACCGCGACACGCGGAGGGTCCGCACCAGATCAGCGTGCCGCCACCCTCGGCTTCCGCTGCGCCGCGTCCCTTCCGTGAGCACCCGTCATCCCGCTCTGATCGCCCTCGACCAGCCCTGCCACGACGGCACACTCCAAGCCAAACGGCAGGTAGCCCGCATAGCCCAGGATCGGCATTTCGAACAGCCGGCAACATTGGACATAGGGAATGGCGTATTCCCAATGGGCGAGACTCTTGACGTTCCAGAGCTCCCAAAAAAATCCGCAGACCAGCGCGGCAAGGGCCGGCAGGCAGACCGAACGCCAATCGCCGAATCGCAGTCGCGTGAGGATCGTAGCTTCTCCCCTAATGAGCGCCAGCGACGTCAAGAGAACAACCGGCGCCATCCAGACGAGCGGAAAGAGATAGTCCGGCCAAAGGCCGATGCCGGCCAGACCGGGCACGGCCGTCGCCAACCCTGTCCATCCGATCGCCGGATGGTTCACCCAATCCCACCGCCACAGCCGGCGGAACGCTGCATCCAATCCTGGCCAAGTCGAGAGCCACTCCGTCGTGCTTCGGACTGCCGGTAGCACGGTTGAGAAAGGCACGGTCGCGAACCAGAAATACTCCCAAGCGGTGAATTCCCAGACTGGAGGATAGTGCCAGTTCTGGACAAAGCCGTTGAGATACTCGAAAAACCACCAAAAGACCGTACTCAGCGGAAACAACAGGAGAAAGTATCGTGGGCGTTTCCGCATCACGCAACTGCCGTTTCGCGCCTCAGTCCAGGCGTTGACGATGAGAATGTAGCCCAGCCAAAGCGGCGTGAACGTCTGTGCTTGCCAGGTACCCATCCATTCGAATCGATTCCAGGAAACGATCCAGGCCAGACCGGTCCACAGGAGGCCGGCCCATCCCCACCAGGGGAAGGAATGCGGGGATCGCCTCGAACGAGATCGAGCCAGAGCAACGGACAAACGCCGAAAGAAGGGCCCAACGCAAAGGAGAATCACCCCGGCAAGCAGAGAGAACGCGACCCATGAGAAGGGAGCATGCGCGGCGGGCTGCGGACGGGGAGGAAATTCGAGGTAGGGGGCAAGCGGCTTGCCGGCCATGTGGACTCCAACCAATGGGAGCCCGAGAAGCAGCACCGCTATGGCGGCGATTCGGCCGAGGTTACCCGACACCGCAGGCACTCACGGTACTGGCCGCTCTCGCTTCCAGCGCCCCTTCAAGTTGTAGGCCGCCAGCTCGATCGCCTCATCCGCCGCCAGACTCCGCAGGAAGTCGTGAGCCTCGCCATCGTCCCGTGGAGCCGCGATGCGCTGCATCCGTCCAGACCGGCGGATAACCGGATAGGCATTGGATGTCAGCCCACCCGTCAGTTGCTCCAACGTGGACATCGTTCGACCTTCCGCTCGCGCGAGGATGGTTCCGTTCTGAGCGTCCACCAAGGCCAGCTCGGCCAAGGCATGTTGGACTGTGCTGGAACCGGGCAGGCGCCCCATCGCCCCACCGCCTTCTTGCGTACCGTCGAGCGGCACAGTCATGGCACTCGTGATCTCCACGCTTGAAATCACCGCGAGCAAGAGATGATCGACCTGCTGTGCATGGGCAAGGTCATCCCATGTTGCAGGCCTGTCGCCGGCATGGCGCACGGACGGCGACGCGATCGCGACCACCGACAGCGGCAGGATACTGCCGACGTGCCGTCGCGCCTGATCGGTCACGAAGACCAGCGCGTCTTCAGTGAGAGCCGGCGCGGATTCCGAGCCGGTCACATCATTGACGACCGCTAATCCGACACGGAGGCCGGCCGGGAATTCATCGACGGTCTCGGCATCCGGCTGCGAGAAGGTTCCGAGATAGGCATCCAGATGCGGGGAAGGCGCGGTGACTGCGCAACCGGAGCCAACCGGTCCCAAGAGCAGCAGGACCAGAAAGGAGGCCATTTGCCCAGTCAAGCCGACATAGGCACGCTCAAGCAGCCCCATCCCGCTACCCTGATTCTCTAGCGCGCATGATTCCTGCGTGGTTGATCGCGTGGCACCCTATCCAGACCAACGAGTCGCACCGCGATTCCAACAGAGACGTTCACGAATCATGCGGACAGGCTCCTACAGCCGCTCCTCGTCCAACTCGATCGCGTCAACCCACGTGGTGACGGGCGGCAGAGATTCGAGCGACACCTCGCGCTTCGCGGCCACATCACGGAGCCGCCCTTGAAATCGCTCGCGCGCCGCATCATCGCTCGGTCCCGCGGTCAGGACCTTTTTGGTCCAGAGCCGGATCTCGGCCTCGGACAGCGTCTTACCGTTGGTTCGAACCCACTCCAATATGGCCTCGTCCGTTCCTCCCGCCAACACCTGTTGCTCGAATGCCTGCGCATCAAGATTCAGCAGTTCGATCAAAGACTTGTCGAACCCCGCGGTGAGGTAGTTGTAGTCCCGGATGAATCCGGCATGGCGCAGGCGAACCTTATCGATCAACCGGGCCAGATGGGCCAGGCCTCCCAGTAAGACTTTAGGACTTCGAGGGTACTGTGAGGTGTTCATGGACGATGTCGGAAAGAATCGAGAGGCCGTGAACTCCCCCTCCTGCAGTCGCGCCCGATCAACTTTGCCATAGCCGGACCACTCTTGGCTAGCGGCGAACCTGCCTCGTGTCGATCAGGAGATACAATTGGCTCGTCAGAGCCGAGGTCGCATGATAGGCTCCATTCGAGATCGTCGGACCCGATTACGCGCGGTCTCAGGACATGCCTATGGCCTTGCCCGCACCCAGAGCACATGAACAGCGACGGCATCCCCGCGTGCGCGTCCAATATCGCAGTCATTTTTCCTCAAAAAACAGGATGGTCGCCGGAGACGGCGATCTGCAGGATCTCTCGCAGGCGGGGTGCCGCATTAAGAGTCAGATCGTCGCTGTTGCCGGTTCGGAATTGGAGCTGTGCGTCTTCATCGACGGTGACGAGAACCCGCTTGTGATCGATGTCGCCTCGGTCCGCTGGGTACGCTCCGACGAATTCGGTCTCTCCTTCACGCAGGTTCGTCCGCCCGTCCAGCGTCGAATCGCAGAGCTCTGTAGAAAATTGGCCCCCCTCGATTAATCCACCGGTTCTGCCGTTCCTGTCTAGCGATCGCCTGATCCAACCGCCCAGAGTGAGTGTCAAAAACGATCGCTTGCATAGGTCTGTAATGCCCAAAATCACCCCTATCTAAAGACCCTATACCGTGACAACCGGCTCTAATTGTCACGCGCAGCGCCTTATGGTAGAGACACGGCGTGACGGAGATGGCAGTCACGATCGCCTCATCCGTTCATCCATCATGGCCGAACACCGCCCTTTCCAACGAGTGTGGAAACCTTCGTTTATCCTGTCATCATAATACGTAGAACCGCGCGCCCGCTTGCGATGTCATTCACAATGTCCTAGGGAGAGATGCGTTCGTGCATTAACTCGGCTACCCACGAAAGGGATTCCCTGCACCTCGACCGTTTCCTCTTCATCCACAAGGGGCCGACTGGTTTTCCGACATGCTGCCTCGTTGGCTGTTCGTACGATTCCCGATGATAAGAGGGGCCCAGTTGTCGCAGCGCATCTGAAGGAGCCGGCAATGGAAGCGCGTAAGAGAAACCCGCCGGCGGCATTTCTCCTGCAGTGGAGTGACGCCGACTAAGAATCAGTCTGACCAAACGGGTGAAAGGCAAGAAGGGCGTCGCCCGATGAACCGCCGGCTCTAGCAAAGCTTGGTATGGCGAGGGGGAAGGGAATCACGAACGGGGTTTCTCCGGCGGCGTCAATGAAGAAGGGCGTCGCCCGATGAGCCGCCGGCTCTAGCAAAGCTTGGTATGGAGGGGGGCATGGAACGTCGAACGGATCGCAGCCGTACTGTTTGCGCGTTGATGGCCACCGTCGCATGCGGCCTGGTGATGGGCTGTTCGGGTGGCGGCGACGGAGGATCAAGTGGAGCAAGTGCCGGGGGGGGGATTGCGTCTCCGACGAATTCAATCACCACGACCTCGCTCCCGGTGGGAGATGAAACACAGCCTTACTCTGCCACGCTGACCGCCTCGGGAACAGGGCCATTGACCTGGACCCTGGGCGGTACGCTGCCGCAGGGGCTCACGTTCAATGCCGCGGCCGGCACGATCGCGGGCACGCCCACCACGCCTACCTCCGTGCCGCTCTCCGTCAAAGTGACCGCACCGAACTGGAGTGATGCGAAGGACTATATGTTGACCATACGCTCCAAGACACACCGTGTCTCCGTCGTAACTGAGACGTTGGCCGAGAGCAATGGAGGCAGCGGCGACGGGACCAGGCTCACCAACGGTGTGCTCCTCGAGCGCAGTTTCGATCCAGCCATGAGCGGAACCGGGCGGTTCATAGTCTTCGATTCAGCTGCCACCAACTTGGTTCCCGGAGTGCTCGCGAACGGTAGGCGGCAGATCTACCTGCACGACCGCGAGACCGGCATCACAGAGCTGATCTCGGTCGGTCCGGGGAAGGTCCCGGGCGACGACGATAGTTTCGTGGCCGCGGTCAGCGATGACGGGCAATTGGTCGCCTTCGACTCATTTGCCACCAACCTGATTGCCGGCGACACAAACGGCGCGCGGGATGTTTTCCTCCGCAATCGTGCCTCCGGCGTCACGGAACGAATCTCACAAGGGGTCCAAGGCGCGCAGGGCATCTGTCCGAACTCGGGCGAGGGTTGCAACAGTTTTGACCCGGCGATGAGCGCGGATGGGAAGGTCATCGCCTTCGGCAGTTACGCGCGGTTGGTCCAGGACGACACCGACGACGGGACCGATATCTACGTCCTGGATCGGCGGGGTGCGCCGGTCTTGCGGCGGATTTCGGCCGGCCTCGGAGGAGCCCAGGCGAATATTCTCAACGGGAGCCCGGCGGTCAGCGCGGACGGCCAATTCGTCGCCTTTGCATCCAACGCGAGCAACCTCCTCGCTGGCGACTCGGCCGATATCATGACCGACATTTTCCGGTTCAGCCTGCAGACCGGCTCCTTGCGGAAGGTTTCCGTTCCGTCCGGCGGCGGGGCGCCGAATGGTGACAGTTTCGGCCCCTCGCTGAGCGGCGACGGGAGGTATGTGGCCTTCTGGTCACGCGCAGGCAACCTCCCGGCTGGACCGACGGATAGCGACAGTATTGCCGATGTTTTTGTGGCGGATCTCCAGGGAGTACCCCCCTTAATCGTCAAACTGTCTGTCAATCTCAATTTGGTGTCCGGCAACGGAGACAGCCGGTACCCCTCAATCAGCCGAGACGGCCGTCTGGTGGCCTACGATTCCCTGGCCACCAATCTCGATCTTCTCACAAGCGATCTGAACGGTGTGCGGGATATCCTCGTCATCGACCGCAGTTGTCTCTTTGACGCCACCTTCCCCTGCCTAGTGAAACGGGTGTCCGTCCACGGAAACGGCGGAGAATCAAATGGCGAGAGCCGTTTTCCGGCTATCAGCGGCGACGGCCGGTTCGTGGTGTACTATTCCGACGGATCGAGTCTCGTCGATGGGGATACGAACGGCGCAAGGGATGCGTTCGTCAGCCGGCGACCATAGCCGAAACCCGATCGTTCGGTCGATCCCGTGAGCGAGCGATTCACGAGTCCGTCGAGTTTTCTTCCGCCTTCATCCTTCTATCGATCTCCGCAGCGCCCGGCATTCGTCAGCGGACGACCGCCTGCATCGTTATGGAAAGCCGTAACGGCCTCAGCCCTCTGCCTGCCGGCGTGAGAGGCCCAGCGCCATTCGTACTTGTCGGACGATGTCGTCCGGGCTTTGTGTTGCCTCGATCAGAAGCGCATCGACCGGCTCCTCCAGCACTGCATACTGACTGGCCAACAATTCGTCCGGGAAGAAGTGTCCGGATCGACCCTTGAGCCGTTGAGCGATCAACGAATAGGGGGCGGCGAGATAGACCAGCCGGACAAGGGCGGGATCGACAACCAACCTGGCTCGATAGCTCGCTTTCAGCGCGGAGCAAGCCAGGACGACATCGCGGTTCGAGGCTAGCCAGATCCCGATCTCCTCATGGAGCCGCCGGAGCCAAGGCTCTCGGTCTTCATCGGTCAGGGCGAGACCTCGGTGCATCTTGTCGAGGTTGGACTGCGGATGGCGATCGTCTCCATCCACAAAACTCCACTCCAACGAGTCGGCCAGGAGGCGGCCGATCGTCGTCTTGCCCGATCCCGAGACACCCATGATGATGACAACCATGCTTTTCGCTCACGAGGCTTTCGACCGATCCGGGCTCGATGCTCACGGCTGTGCCGAGTCGGAGGCAGTGTACCGGAATGAGGCACGATCAAGAAGCTCGATTGCACAAGCGGCTCGACCGGCTTGCAGAACGGGACCGGTGTCGTTTATGGTCAAGTCCGGTCCGGCGCCTACCTCCCTCCGCCTTTCTATGGAACCGAGGCGGGTGGGTCGGTGGCCCGTCGTCTCGCTGCTCGGGTCAGGGGACAAAATGGACAAGCTGTGCCAGCGACCGGTCTCGTTGCTGTTGATTGCCGCCATTGCCAGTCTGCTTCAGGGTTGCGAGGAGACCCAAAAGGCAGACTCCCCGGCTGAGGGCACGACGGATCGGGTGTCGATTTCAGACGGACGGGTGCTCCAAGCCAACGGCGGCAGTGGAGACAGCACCCGCACGACGATCGGCGTGGCGGACCTTACCAGCCCCGGGCCAGGCATCAGCGCGGACGGCCGTTTCGTGGTGTTCGACTCGACAGCCACCAACCTGGTTCCGGGAGCGAACACCAATGGAAGGCGGCAGGTCTACTTGCACGATCGGCTTACCGGTCAGACGGAACTAATCTCGGTCGGCTCGAACGGAATTTCCGGCAATGATGACAGCGCCTCTCCGGTAGTCACCGATGACGGCGACACGATCGTGTTCGAATCCTTCGCCAGCAATCTTGTCTTCAACGACACCAACAACGCCCGGGACATCTTTCTTCGCCGACGGCAGGCGCGGGTGACCGAGCGGGTCTCACAAACCGCGCAAGGTCTTCAAGGGATCTGTCCTTCCGCCGGAGAAGGCTGCCGCAGTTACGATCCGGCGATCAACGCCGACGGGTCCATCATCGCGTTCGGATCGAACGCCCGGTTGACGCCGGAGGATCTCGACAACGGTCCGGACATTTATGTGCTGGATCGGAGCAGCGGACCGACGTTACGGCGCATCACCGCGCCGCTGGGACCTCCTCAAGCCGGCTCGACCCCCGGCAGTCCGGCGGTCAGCGCCGACGGACTCTTCATCGCCTTCGCCTCGAACGCGACGAACTTGATCACCGGCGAGCCGTTCGACGGGGTGTACGATGTCTACCGGCACGATCGCCTGGCCAATACGCTGCGAAAGGTCTCGGTGCCGGCCAGCGGACTTACGGCGGACGGCGACAGCCATGGTCCATCGCTCAGCGGCGACGGGCGGTTTGTCGCCTTCTGGTCCAGAGCCAGCAACCTCTTGCCCGGCCCGCCGCGGGATACCGGATTCGCTGAGATCTTTGTCGCCGACATGCAGCAGCCGGTCCCGTCCCTCAGCCGCACCGCCTTGGGCCTGTTCAACCAGCCACCCAACGGCGACAGCCAGTTTCCATCAATCAGTCGGGACGGCCGCTTTGTGGCCTTTCTTTCGCAGGCAGATAATTTAGTGCCGGCCGGGGTGGACGGAAACAACTTCCGCGACGTGTATCGGGCAGATCGGAATTGCGTCCTGGCGCCGCCCCAGGCCTGCGAGGTCATTCGGATCTCGATCGCCATCTCCAACCGTGACGTGGACGGCAACAGCTACGCCCCGGTGATTGCCGCAGACCCGCGCATCATCGCGTTCTATTCGGACGCCACCAACCTTGTGCCCAACGACACGAATAACTTCCGCGATGCGTTCGTGCGCCTGCTCCAGCAATGACCGGCGGGACCCGACGCGCTCGCCTCACGACGAGGCAAGTGGAGAGGGAACGGGCGGGCTGCCTATAACCCGATCGTTTCAATCCGCTGGAGTTCGGCAGGGGTGAGCGTGAATCGGTCGGCTTGGAGGTCGTCGTTCATGTGTTGCGGGTTCGTGGTGCCCGTCAGCGGAAGCATCCCGATCTGCATGGCGAAACGAAAGACGATCTGGGCCATCCCGACGCCGTAGCGCGCCGCCATCGCACGGATGTCCGGATCGACAAATACCTCCCGATTGGCTGTCAGCAGCGAAAAGCCTTGGTAGATAATCCGGTGAGCACGGCAGATCTCGCGCACATCGTGGTCCCAGCCGAGCGCCGCATAACAGCGGTTCTGCACGACCGTCGGCTTATGCGTCGCCCGTTCACAGAGTAACGCCAACTGCTCGGCCGAGACATTGCTGATACCGATCATCTTGGTCTGGCCTGATTCGTAGAGCCCTTCAATCGCCTTCCACACCTCCCAATCCGCCTCCCCCAATCCTCGGCGCTGATAGGGGCCATGCAAGACATACGAGTCCAGGTAATCGGTATGGAGATGGGCCAACGAACTGTCGAAGGATTGCCGCACTTGGGTGGTCAGGTCGGCCTTGGGATCATACGGCATGCGATGGTCTTGGCCGTTCGCCGGAGTGAACTTCGTTTGAAGAAACAGCCGTTCGCGCGACGTCCCCTGCTGTGCAAGGGTGTGCAACGCCTCCCCGACCCTCGCCTCTTCGTAATGGATCAACTGATTCGCCGTGTCGATCGCCGTAAAGCCCGCCGACACGGCATCCAGCACCAGCCTGGTCGTCGCCTCCTTCTTCCAAGCCGTACCGTACATGAAGGATGGAATCGACACACCATTGTAGGCAGTCAACATCATGATCAAGCCTCCCCACCCTATCGTTACCCGGTTCGCCTCCGCCCTGTCCAGTCATCCAGGAACGGATCGACCGAACTCTCGCCCGCTCGGATTTGGAGAACGCATGCATGCTATCATGCGGGATCATGTCGCTCGAGCCCTCATCTCATCTGCCCGGCGGCTTTCAAGTTCGGCATCAAACGCTGGGGATCTATCAGGGCAGCGCGATCGAGCTGGCGTTTTGGCAACCGTCGTCCGGCATGCCGGAGTATGGCCTCTGCCGGTTTGCGACGCAGGAAAAGGCCCAGGCGTTCATCGACTTCCTCTGTTCCTCCGCCTGCGCAGAACCGCTGGATCAGGCCGACCTGGCCATCGAACCCTACGATCTGGCGGAACACGAGCGATTGATCAATGAGCATCCGCTCTCGTCCGCTTGGGAAACACCGATCTGAGACCGATTGGGTCATCCGCGCACGAACGACCGACTTCAGCGGATGACGCCAACAGGTTGCGTTGATTCGATTTTGATGACGTGCGGGTGAGCCTCGGAGGCCCATTCCGGGTACAGATCGTCGAGATAGCTCAGCACCTCGGCTTCGGACATTGCCGGCGAGGCGGCAAACTCTTGCACCCGCCGTTTCTTACCTTCGTTCCCCGAGCAGAAACAGTTGTCATCCTCCCTCCGTGCGCACGGGTTGCGCCATTCGCCCGAACAGAGCGATCAGGATTGGGTGGGACATGAGGGACTCAGCACATGGACAACGGTCCGGGACGATGCGAGCATCGAGGCGAAAGCCGTCCGTGCGCCTACTCCGATTCCTGCTCAAACCCGGCCCTGATGGAGCGGAACCGACGAATACCGACCGCCAAGAATCCGGCGCCCGCCGCCAGAGACAGCCAGCCTAACCCCTGAAGCACAGGCTGTTCCATCCACCAGACGGCCGGCACGCCGACCACGACGAATCCCAGTGCAGTCCTGACATAGGCCAGTAACGTGCGCTCATTCGCCAGCTCGGTTCGTCGCCGTGCCAGTCGGTCGCGAACCTCTGTGTTCAATCCATCCGGCATGATGTTCAGGGAACCTCGCCGGCACGATAGCCGATCAGTCTGTGAAGCTCAACCGATCCACAATGGCCTGACCGGACTGTGAAGTCGGTTGGCTGCAGGGATGATCCTTTGACAGACCGAAGGGGAACGTGCAAGATGATCTGTCCCTCCCAGCACGAGGCCAGGACATGAATCCTGGGGAAGTGTCAGCGAATCCCACCAGGCTGAGTCGTTCCGGGACTCCACGATGCCCTCGTGGCCGCCATCGGCCATGAGGGCGTTTCTCCATACGGGCAGGCCCCCCATTGAGTGTTGAATTTCCATCCCACCATACAAGGAGGCATGTCATGAGGCTGCTTCTCAGTCTACTGATTGCACTCGCAACTTGGTTGCCGAGCAATTCTTTCGCAGAAGGCGCCGGAGGAGGATATCGCGGCATCGCTCAATTGTATTACTTCCTCATGTGGGCCATCTTGTGTTACGGCACGTATGACACCTTCGGGAAGAAAGTCATGTATGTGGCGGCCCCGCTCCTGGCGGTCGGACTGTACATGATGCTTCCGGCCCATTAAGTCCGATTCCTCGCAAGGCCCTGAGAGGAGGACTCGTCTTTCTCTCAGGGTCCTCCGACAATCCGTCTAGTGGGGTATTGATCCTACCCATTCTCCATGATCAATTCCTCATGTCCCATTTCTTCTGTCCCTCCTACCCGGCCGCGGCCGCCCGGTCCGCTTCTTCCAGCGACCGGAACTGAAGGGCCGGATGGTCCTTCACACAATAGGCCAGCATATGTTCCGAGACAAATAGCACGACCAGGCGTCCCTCCCGGTCGGTGAGCCGGAGCGTATCCATCGGCCAATAGACGCGCGCCACGGCCGCGGGGTCGCCGCTGATCCAACGCGCACACACATACGGCAAGCGCTCGACGGAGGCTTTGACCCCGTACTCGCTCTGAAGGCGGGAAACGACCACATCGAATTGAAGATCGCCCACGGCAGCCAGGATCGGCTCCCGGCGGACCTGATCGGGCGCCAACAGCACCTGCATGACCCCTTCCTCCTCCAGTTGGCGAAGCCCCTTCTGAAACTGCTTGTGCTTCGAGATATCCGGGCTGTGCAACCGGCCGAAGCACTCGGGCGCAAACTTCGGAATCGGATCGAAATTCAACGGGCCTGCCGAACAGAGCGTGTCGCCGATGGCAAAGAGGCCCGGATTGACGAGCCCCACCACATCGCCCGGGTACGCCTCGTCGATCGTCTCTCGGTCCCGGCCGAACAGCCGATGCGGCCTGGTCATCCGGATCTTCCGGCCCAATCGAGCATGATAGACCATCATGTCCTTTTCAAAGCGGCCCGAGCAGACCCGCAGGAACGCCATCCGATCCCGATGCTGTGGGTCCATATTGGCCTGAATCTTGAACACGAATCCGGAAAATGCCTCGTCGGTCGGTTGCACGGGCCGTTGCGTGCTCACGCGCGGCCCCGGTGGCGGCGCGAGGTGGAGAAACGCGTCCAGGAAGGGCTCAACGCCGAAATTCGTGAGCGCACTCCCGAAGAAGACCGGGGTGAGTTCTCCCGCAAGAAACCGATCCTGATCGAATGCCGTACCGGCGCCCGACAGCAACGCGATCTCCTCTTGAAGCGGACCGTAGGCCTCCCCCAAGGTCGTGGCCAGACTTGGATGTGGAAACGACTCCACCCGCATCGGCGCCTTCCGCTGATTGTGGGCCGTCCGTTGGAAAAACAGCACCCGCGGTTCACGCAGATCGAAGAGTCCTTGAAAGGCAGATCCTTCCCCGATGGGCCAATTGAAGGGCACGGCCGTGAGCCCCAAAGTCTGCTCAATCTCGTGAAGCAGATCGAACGGATGCCGGCCCGGCTGATCCATCTTGTTGATGAAGGTCAAGATCGGAATCCCGCGCCGCCGGCAGACGGTGAAGAGCTTCTTCGTCTGCGGCTCGATGCCCTTGGCACTGTCGAGCACCATTACCGCGCTGTCCACCGCCATGAGGGTCCGGTAGGTGTCCTCACTGAAGTCCTGGTGCCCCGGAGTGTCGAGCAGGTTGATCAGCACGCCTTGATATTCAAACTGGAGCATGGTCGATGTGATGGAGATCCCGCGCGCCTGCTCCAGTTCCATCCAGTCCGAAGTCGCTCGGCGTTGATGAGATCGCGCATGGACGGCGCCGGCCAGGTGCAGCGCCCCGGCATACAGCAGCAATTTCTCCGTCAGCGTGGTCTTTCCCGCGTCGGGGTGCGAGATAATGGCGAAGGTGCGCCGCCGGAGCACCTCCCGCGATAAGTCGTCATCCACTGTTTTGGCGATCATGGCCGACCGAATCCTTCCGTAGCTGGTTCAATGAGCTCAATCAGGCAGTATACGACAAGAGAATGCCGGCGAAACGCCTGCTGCCACCGCTTCCGGTCTTTGATCGGATGTGATCAGGCGGGATGGTCCAAACGAGAGAATTGTGACGTGCCTGTCAGCCCGAGTCGCGTGCCCGATCCGATATCCCAAGGATACTCGATGGCCGGACCGCCTGCAACGTCACAGAAGATTGTCGCGGTCCGATGAGCCTCCCTCAGCACCGAGACGTGACGGCGCCGTTCTGCTGCCGAATGATCTATCGTGCCGATTGGGATGGGGCCGGAGCCGCGTCCAGCTCGATGTCCTGCATGAGTCGCTGAAAGTCCTTGTCGTTCCGGATGAGGCGGGTGGCAGCCAGGAGCAGCCGATCGAGTTGCTGATCCGTCAGGGAAAGGTTGGTGGGGATGTTCATGAGATATTCCATCTCGTGCGGATCTTCCAATTCCGTCAGGCTGGCGTTGATGAAGTAGATATCGGCGTCGGGCGTGAAGGCGCTGTTCTCGACATGCTCTCGCCGTCTAAGCTCCACCTTCCATTGTTCGACGCCCTGTCTCATGAGCTGGAGCGTATCGGTGGAATAGCGGTTGATCGGGATATCGATGAGGGCATGGCTGACACGCGAGAGACCGGGGATGTCGTTCACGATGTATTGACTCAAATCCGGAGCTGTCTCGGCGCTGACCAACAGGTAGACCAGCTTCCGAACGTTTTTCACCCCAAGCAGGTTGAAAAACGACTCAAGATCCCCGGTGAGCGCCGCCGTTTCCAACATGCTGCGCATGCCGATATTATCCGACAGGCCGCCGTCCAGCAAGTGGATGTAGGGGCGATTCTCGGCATCGAGATACGTCAGCAGCTCCTTCTGCCGCTGGCGCCCCCAGGATGTCTGGTTCATCGTGGTGAACCGAGCCGGAGGATGAAAATCGCATTGTCCGGCGTAATTCTTCATCGCAATGGGGCTCAGAATGAGCGGCAACGCGCTCGAGGAGGCCGTGGCGATCGAAAGCGGCAGTTGGCTGAGGTCGGAGCAGATGAGGTCGAACTGACGTTGGATGAACTCGAACCGCGAGAGGGTCGCCATATCGGAGGCATGAAGAAAGATGAGCGGCCGTCGATGTCGCTCGACCAGGTCACCGAAGGTATGCCCGTCAAACAGCGCTTCATCGAGCAGCTCGGCAAAGATGTGGGCGCGGCCGAAATAGGGAGACCAGAGCCGGAACCAGTTGTGGGGCGACCAGAAGACCCGCCATTTGAGTTCGCTCTCCCAGTCCTTCCGCAGAAAGCGGTACTCAAAGTCGTGAAAAATGCGGTCGCCGTAGAGCGCGTAGTAGGCGGCGGTAAAGCTGCCCCCGGACAGCGCGTTAATGAGGTTTAGTCCGTCGACCAGTCGTTCGTTTCGCCCCTCCCAGGTGATCGGCGTGCGCGCCAGTTCACGCAAGACTCCGTAGGAGAGCGCCGCAGCCCGCGCGCCTCCTCCGGAGAAGGAGGCGATGATGAAGAGACCGTCCGAACTGCCGGTTTCAGCAGCCGGAAAGTTGGTGAATCGATACCCGTACGTAAGATCCCACCGCTCGAGCGGGGCATTCAGGGTCGGACGGACATACTCGCAACCGAGTGTCAGGCTGAACAGCCCGATCAACAGCCATGCGCCTGTGCGTCGCCCGGCGCCGAACGCGCCACGTGCCGCGTGTCTCATAAGCCGGCGGCAGGGTACAAATTCGAGAAGAACCTGTCAACCGAGGGAGCGCCTCTGCGCCGAATGCAGGAGGCACCCGACTGGCGGCCTCTTTCCACATCCTGTTACCGGGCTTTCAGCTTGGCTTCCAGGTAGGCTTTCAGTGCGACCGCATTGTTATGTTTCAGGTCATGCGCGGCACAGAGCAGCGTCACGGTTCCCTCCCGAGCCGCCTCCAGGAGCGATTGCCAGCCATCGGGATTATCGTCCAGCTCGGCGCGATAGCGATGCTGGAACTCGGTCCAGCGCTTCGGATCGTGCCCAAACCACTTCCGCAGACTCCCACTGGGAGCGACATCTTTTAGCCAGCCTGCCAGACGAAGCTCTTCTTTCTTGACGGCTCGTGGCCAGAGGCGATCGACCAGGAAACGAGCGCCGTCCCCGCGGGCGGCCGGTTCGTAGACGCGCTTGATGCGAATCATCGCCTTTCCTTTCCCGAGGGTCATCCGGCTCATCCTCGCCCCAACTGAGCCTTGGCTGCGTCGCTCATCATGTCCGGCCGCCAAGGCGGATCCCATACAAGATCGACCTCCACCGAACGGGCTTCGGGCAGCTCCCGCAGGATGGCTGAATGCACCATCTCCATCAAGAGTTCTTCCATCGGGCAGGCCGGCGTCGTCATGGTCATCCTGACATGGACTTGGCTGTCCCGCACCTCGGTTCCATAGACCAACCCAAGATCGACGATATTGACTCCCAGCTCGGGGTCCACGACCTGCCGCAACGCGTCGAGCACTTGAGTCTGTAAGCCGGTCGTCTGAGTAGGGTCCGCCATTCGATTACCTTCCTCTCTCGTTGTTGCCCGACCTCCGTCGAACCCCGTCCCTCATGATGCTCCCGCTTTGACCGTAGCCGCGTCCTTGACCGGGTTCCGAAGAGCATAGACCGTGTTGGCGAGAAAGAACAACAGGGCCAGGACGTTCAGCAAGCCGCCTACCTGACGTCCAGCCCCCCACCCGATCAGGTCGCCCGCGAGCCGAAGGACCAATGTGACCTGGAGCAGGATCGCGTGCGCATAAAACATCGGTCGAAAAGCCATCCTGGCGCCGAGCACAGCCGGGAAAATGATCGGCGCATGGCCGAAAATCATCGCGAAGACAAAGCCAAGGAAAAAGGCATGCAGCATCGCGTCGTACTGCGGCCCGGCAGAGACTCCGCCAAAGACGACCGCCAGTAGCCCGCTGAGCCCGAGCCAGACGTATCCCGAGAGGAGACAGACCGCGATGAATCGTGTGATCCCTGTTTGCCTCACGGTGCGCCGTGCAATGTCGTGCCTTCCCAACCACAAGGCAAGGCCGACCATACCGGCTCCAACCAGACGCACTCCGATGTCGAAGGAAAAACCGATCACGATCAACCCCATCAGAACGCTGGCGAGCGTGAGCAGAAAGCTTGCTTGGCTGCCCGGTGACAGTTGCTGTAATCGAGCCAACTCCTGCCGTTCCCCGGCGATGGTCAACAAGAGAAAGCCCGCCCACCAAAAGACGAAATGGGCAATCGGCCAACCCCAAAGCCAGAGGAGGTTCCCCGCGACCCAGCAGGCCGCACCGAGTCCCATCGTTACCGTGTAGAGGGCCGGCCGGAGCCGAATGATCACCGCAAAGATCGCGACAAGCCCGAGACTCCCGGCCAGAATCAGGACCGGTGCGCCAGAACCCTGAAACCCGGCGATCAGACCAAGTCCGCCCAATCCACTCAGCAGCGGTGCGGCATAGGCCCAGCGACGCCCTAACGCCACCGCTCGCTCCAGGCCGATGAGCGTGCCGAGGAAGCCGGAGATCATCAGCGGACCATGAACCGCAGGCAGAATCGGCTGCAACGGAGGAATGTCCCACCCCAGGCGCAGCAACCCTGCCCAGAGCCCCGTCAAGAGCGCAATCATCCCCAGTGCAAGGAGGGGCAGCCGTTGAGGATGTCGGATGATCATCGTCAGCTCGGTCGTGAATTGTCGCGTCAGCTTGCCAACGCCGGTCAGTGCGGAAGCGATTTCAGCCGCTCGGTCAGTCGGAGGTTCTCTCCATAGTCCACCGGGCAATCGATGACCGACGGCACCTTGCTCGTGAACGCCCTGGCGAGGATCGGCCGAAGCTCCGATCGTTCCGTCACCCGATAGCCCGTCGCTCCGAAACTCTCCGCGTAGCGCACAAGGTCGGGATTGCCGAATTCCACGGAAGAGGTCCGGCCATACCGAACTTGCTGCTTCCACCGGATGACCCCGTACCCGTCATCCCGCCAGATCAGAATGACCAATGGCAGACCCAGGCGGACCGCCGTCTCCAATTCCTGGGAGTTCATCAGAAAGCCGCCGTCGCCCATGACCGCGATCACCCGGCGCTCGGGATATAACAGTTTGGCGGCGATCGCACCGGGCAAGGCGATCCCCATCGTCGCAAAGCCGTTGGAGATGATGCAGGAATTGGGCATCTCGCAAGAAAACATGCGGGCCATCCACAGCTTATGGGCGCCGACATCGCAGAGCACGAGGTCATCCGAATTCAGCGCGCTCCGCAAGTCTCGCATCACATGTTGCGGCCGCATGGGCCAGGACGAAGGGCTGTCCGATTCAGCCTCAAACCCATCGATCACGGTCCGACGCGCCGCATGAGCCCAGGACACATCGAACGGTTCGAGGCCAGCCCCGACCAGATCGAGAGACAGGCGAAGATCCCCCAGGAGACCCACATCGACAATGTAATGTTCATCGACCTCCGCCGGCGAGACATCGATATGGACGATGAGCTTGTCCCGGCGCGGATTCCAGAAGCAGGGGGCATATTCCACGAAATCATAGCCCAGCGCGATGACCACATCGGCTCGTTCCATCACGAGCGAGGCATAGTCCCGGGCTTGGAGGCCGATCGTGTAGAGCGACAGCGGATCGCTGTCCGGCAGCACACCCTTGGCCATGAACGTGTGCAGGACAGGAATCTGCAATCGCCGCGCAAACTGTCTGACCCCTTCGGCAGCGCGACCGCGAATCACGCCGTTGCCGGCGAGAATCACCGGACGTCGTGCCCGTTCGATCGTCTGGATCGCCCGAGTCACCTGCGCACGCGACGGCTCGGGGAGGATCGGGGCCTGGACAAACAGCGGCTCCATGGCGTGAGCATCGGCGATCGTCGCTTCCGCCACATCCTCCGGAATTTCCAGATGCGTCGCGCCGGGCTTTTCCGTCTGTGCGATCTTGAACGCCTTCCGCACCGCTTCGGGAATGACCTCCGGCTTCGGAAGCGAGGTATTCCATTTGGTGACGGGTTTGAACATCGAGCAGACGTCGATGTACTGATGCGATTCCTTGTGGCGGCGATTCAGCGAGGCCTGCCCGCTGATGGCGACCAGCGGGGCCCGGTCCAGGTAGGCGTCTACGACGCCGGTCAGAAGGTTCGTCGCGCCCGGCCCCAAGGTGGATAGACACACCCCGGGCCGTCCGCTGAGCCTGCCATAGACGTCGGCCATGAACGCGGCTCCCTGTTCGTGCCGCGTCTCGATAAAGCGAATCCGAGAATCCAGGAGAACATCCATCAGCTCCAAGGTCTCCTCGCCGGGGAGACCGAAGACCAGTTGGACGCCTTCATTTTCCAGACAACGCACCAGCAGTTCAGCCGCCTTCATACGGGCCTCGTTTCAAGAGGATTTTGCGTCCCGAGGAGACAAGTCGGTCCGCGACCCACGGAGCACCTTGATCTTAACAACCTTGGGCCGGCCATGGAACGGAACAGGCTGCGCGCCGACAACAGCCGGAGATCGTCGAGGCTGCGCTTAACGGTTATAGTTGGCGACGACTCTGGCGATCTGACCTTGCGCATCCAGCTCCATGAATTCTCCCGCCTTCGTGCCCTTCTGGTTCACGTAATACAGCACGAGGCTGGAAATCCCCCACAGCACATCCAAAAGTTCGAACCTCAGATCGGGATAGACCTCCAAACCCTGTCTGAAGTAGGCCCTCAGCGCGTCCTTTCCTTTCACCGTTCCCGTTGGAGTATTCAGGAGCGTCGCGGCAATGGGCGAAACCAAGACGATCTGGTCCGCATAATGCGACAAAATCGATTCGAGATCGTGAGCATTCCACGCGCGGAGCCAGTCATCCGCTAGTAGCCGAGCCGTCTGTTCGGTCAGCATCATTCCCCTCTCACAACTCAGCCTGTCTCCGTTTCGCCGCGGGCTCAAAAGAGAACACAAGACCCCAGACCTGAACCGCCAGAGTCCGGGATCATCAGCTCCTCTTGCCCTAGCGCCGCTTCGCCCTCCTGGTACTCTTTCTTGCTTCCGGCTTCTTCTTGGCTCCCGGTCTCTTCTTTTGTTTGTTGGAGCCTGACGTCGCGGCCGACGAGGCGGACACCGCACGCACGAGATACGACCCGATATGCGGAGCCCGCTGATCCAGGGACAGCAAGGGGTTGACCTCCGTGTGGGAATTCATGGGCTTGGTGATGTTGAGGGACAGAAACCTGACGAACCACTGCGGGTTCCCGCCATTGATGCCATGGGAGGTGATCTTGGATTGCGTATTGCTGCTCGGGGCCGCGGCGTATTGCTTGCCGTTCATCAGATCCAACAGGACTTCGATCCCCGTGTGGTTGCGCCCGTCGTTGGGTGACGGCGTGAAGGCAGGCTCGCTCAGTCCCTTGGTAATACCGGCGTGGGCATAGAGCGTTCCAAGGTCTGCACCGGTGGCGTATCGGAAGCCGTGTGTGGTCGTCAATGCGCCGAATCCGCCCAGCACTTCGCTGGCCGATCGATTGGTCGTTACGGTCAGGTTGAGCCATTCCAAATTGGTTTCCGTGTCCAACGTGAGCAATTGATCACCACTGCCGGGTACGAGATCTTTCTGAATCAATGCCATAACAATCTCCTCCATTTATAAGATTAGGTTCGTCAACGAGCTGAGCGTGGACGGATCGCTCTCTCCGATTGCCTCTGTCACTTCTCGCATGCCCTCCGGGCGACCTAGCGAAACGACACGAGCATTTGTTCTAGCGAGCCGGGCACCGAGTGCAGCTCGGTTCGACCAAAGCCTGTGGCGCAGAACATCCGCTCGTATTCCTTGAACGTGTACGCGTCCCCTTCCGGCGTCGTGGCAAGCATGATCAGGCTGAACTCGGCTACGAGGGGCGGCGTGACGCGATCGTCGTTGGGCACGAACTCCAGGGTAAGAACCCGCCCGCTCGGCGCGAGGCATCGATGGATCTTGCGGAGCAACGTTTCACATGTGGCGGGAGGAAAGTGATGGAGAAAATTGGTGAGGAGCACCAGGTCGTATCCTGCCCCGAACTCCTGCTGGAAGGCATCTCCGGCGATGGTCCGGTAGCGATCCTGAACACCGGCGCGGCGCGCGAGATCCTGCGCGACGACTAAGACGTTCGGCCAGTCGAGCGCGACGATCTCGGCGTGAGGGCACCGTTTGGCGATCTCGACCCCGAACAGCCCGTGTCCCGCTGCAATGTCCAAGACCTTTTTCACGTCCGGCTGAGTGCGACTCACAAAGTGGGCCATCTCCTCTGCCGGCTTGACCGTCATGGGGATCATGGATTTGGCGAAATCGACCCAAAGCGGATGTTCAGGCGCAACGGTCCCCGCCTCACCGGTCACGGTGCCTCCCTTTCGGACCGCCCCTGTGAGGTTCTGGAAGGCCTCAACAAATCTCGGTGCGTGCAGGAAGCCCAGCACGGACCCCATATAGGCCGGAGACCGTCGATCGAGAAACAACTCCGAATCGGGCGTCAGCCTGTACCGGTTATCTTCCTTCACGATGAAGCCCTGGATGGTCAGATAGTCCGCGAGGATCCGCACACCTCGTTCCGCCGCCCCGCAGCGTTGCGCAAGAGCGTCGGTGGAACCCTTCCCCTCCCCAATAGCAGTGAACAGATCCAGTTCGACGGCCGCCTTCAGCGCTTGCGTTCGATGGTAGGCATTGGCGGTCTGAAAAAACAGTTGAGGCGTGGGGCCACCGGCCTGATCCTGAGTCGGCATAAGCGGGTCCTCCTCGTGGGGTTCTTTACCAGAGAAACAGGCAGAAGCTACCGGTCGAGAACAATCGTGTCAACCTCCCGTGTTGAGTCGCGTATCGATCGAATGCGCCCGCTCGCTGCGGCGTCACCGATGAGGCGGCGTTGACACTGTCTCGTTCAGGAGCTGTTGCAGTTGATCGAGAAAGCCCCGCTGTCCCTGCTGCAATTTCGTTCGGGCAGTGGCGAGATCGTACCAGGCCCCACGGTCCACCTCGGGAAACTCTTGCATCGTCCCGGAACGAGGCGGCCATTCCATCGAAACGGTGTTGCTGTTCAGCCCGGTCTCGTCCACGTCCCCCTCCACAGCCCATACCGACACCACCTTGCCGCTGGGTTGTTTCAATGGTGAGAGCGCGCAAAATGGCCCATTCACTTCGGAGCCGGTTTCCTCGTGGAATTCGCGTTTCGCCGCGGCCAAGGCATCGTCGCCCTCGTGATACTCGCCTTTGGGAATCGACCAGGCCCCGTCATCCTTCTTGGACCAGAAGGGCCCGCCTGGATGAACCAGCAAGACCTGCAGGCCCTCCTGCCTCCGTCGATAGAGCAGAATACCGGCGCTCAATGTCTTCGCCACGAATCGCCTCTCGAAGAACCTTACAGTCTGAGGAGGAGATGTTCAACACGCACTTCCGACCTTTTATTTTCGCGTCGTCTCCGCCTTCTCGTCCTTCCCTTTTCTTTGCCATTGAACCGGCGCATACTCGCGCAGCTTATGACTTATCCACTCCTTCGATTTGCCCACCTGGTCGGCGTCACGCTCATGGGAGCAGGCTTGATCGGCGTGTGGCTGGCGGATTTGCGCTCCCGCCAAGTGCAAGACCTCGTCCGGTTCGCCGAGGCCGTCCGGAACATCGCAGTCTTTTACGATGGAGTGGTGGTGCCGGGGGCGGTGATGCTCTTCGTCTCGGGCGCCTGGATGACCGCCGAGGTTTGGGGTGGCTGGGAGTTCACGCAACAGCCCTGGCTGGCCGGCATGATTCTATTGTTCGTGATTGAATTCGTGGAGGGCAACACCGTCACACGGCTGTATTTCATGCGGCTTCGGCGTCTGACAAACGAGGCATTGGTGTCGGGAGCCCCGACAGCGGAACTCAGCCGCGCGCGGCAGGAACACCTCCCGACGTTCACACACTTCCTGGATATTCCTATCTTGATGGTCATCATCTCGCTCGGGGCGATCCGACCCATGACCTGGACGCAATTCGCTGTCGGCACCATCTGCGGGCTCTTTGTCGCCGCAGCCCTGACCTTTTGGATTCCCCGCCTCTATCCCTGGACGCCGCCGGAACCCAGCAAACCGATTTAGTCACCTGACTGGCCGAAAGCGGCACGGTGAATCTCGGCAGTTCCTCGAACGGAACAGCGGAGGCGATTGCAACCACTCCTACGACCTTGGGATCCCCTCCCACACTACCTTACCTCGCAAGCGGCGAATCCCTTCCTAACCCTTGACCTGAATAAGCCGTCGCAACCCCTCCTCGACCACCGCGCGCTTGGTCGCAAGCCCTGCCGCCTTCATGGCCTGCCGCATCAAGCTGTTATCGATCACGATAGCGGTGCGCATGGGTCCTCCAAGAATGGCGTGTGTACGATCATAATCGTGTCAGATCTTGCGATCACGCATCGACAAGAAGAACGATCTGCGGAGACATGCTCGCGCTCGCCTTCTTCTTGCAGACCACCGGCTGTCCGATCACACTCGCACGAGTCCCGTCAAAGGAACCAACCAGCCATCTGCCTGAACTCCATCTCTGCTTGCCCGATCGTGAAGGGCGTGTAATTCTACTGTGACTGATCGAGACCGCCCATCCCACTCACTGGCAGCGCACGTTGGACATCCGCAACAATCGCTCCATTCCCTTGGTTGTATCTGCACTAGCAGGCCTGCTGGTCTGTCTTGTCATTTCGATCGTCACGGGGCGTAAGGAGGCCTGGGATTCCGAGGTTTATTTCTCCGTCGGCATCCCCATCATGTGCGCGCTGATCTTTGCCATCGGCTACCGCTTTCCTGAGCGAGCCTGGCGCTGGACCCTGAGCCCACATTATTCATGATGGTTCGTGACGAAACCGCCAAGACGCCAAGCGAGACGGGCACGCGGAGCCCCGAGGGGGCGAAGCATACTTGAAACAGTATGTTGAGGCCAAGAGGGGCGAGCCTGCCCGCTTGGGAGCCGAGAACTCGCTCCCAAGCTCGTCGCAGCGGCGTATCGGCGGTTGCAGTAGAAGCGTTCATGAATAATGTGGGTTAGCATGGCCGTCGGCCAGGCCATTGCCATGCTGTCGGCGGGCAATTCCCTCTCGCTCTGGCCACTGTCGCTTATCGCCATGGCGGTGCTGTCGGTTCCGCAGTTTGTGGTCGGATCGGTGGCGAGCAGACTGGCGATTCGGAAGCCCCGCGCGTGACCAGACATTTCGGGTATAGTGGGGCCATGGCTTCCGGCTCTCATACGCGCCTGGGGCACTCCGCTCCGCGACGGACACGCCGGGCATGGCCGGTGTTCTCGACATTCCGGCGCCTCATCTGGTCCGGCTGGCGCTTGTTCCGCTCGATGTTCTCCGCCATCATGGCCACGCCGCCGGTGATGCGAGCCGGTCTTGGCAGCATGGTCGTGCTGCTTCTGTTGCTGACTGGCAATTGGATCTACCATGCGATCCACAAACCGAGCGAGATCTTCTTTCCCTTGGACGGCACGTTCGCCAAGAGTCCGCGCGAAACCTGGCGGGAGTACGGTTCTCTCTTCCAAGACCATTCCACCGCGGTCATCACGCCCGAGTTGCTGGCGGCGCTCGCCCAGGTCGAAGGGTCGGGCAACCCCGTGGCGCGGACCTACTGGCGTTGGCGTCTGACATCGAACCCCTTGGAGCTGTACCAACCGGCGTCGAGTGCGGTCGGCATGTACCAAATCACCGACGGCACGTTTGACGAGGCGAAGCGCTACTGCATCCACGAGCACGTGGTGATCGCGGAGGGCCCCTGGCACGATATGAAGTCGTGCTGGTTCAACAGCCTCTACTTCCGCGTCCTGCCGAGCCACGCCATCGAGATGACCGCGGCCCTGCTCGACCGTCAGGTCGGGAGCACGATCGAACGACAGCGCCTCACCGCCACCCTCCAACAAAAACAGAACCTGGCTGCGGTGATTCATTTGTGCGGAGCCGGGGCGGGTCAAGCCTATGCGGCACGCGGCTTCCGCCTGCTCCCCCGGCAGAAATGCGGCGACCACGAGGTCGGCGCCTACCTCGCACGCGTGAATACGATGAAGCGACAGTTCGCCCGGCTGAAGATCGTCGATTCCCCATCTCCTGTTCTCAAAGCTCGGTGACAGGGTGTTCCGGCCATTGCCTTGCCCATCGTCTTGCTAATCATCCGGCCTTCGGCTAAGAATCCGTAGGATGAAGCCCATCAGCCGCGGCGCACAGCCGGTGATTCGCATCAGACCAGGGACTGAAGATGATTTCTCGTCGGTGCTCCAGGTACAACAGGAGGCCTTCGAGGAATATGCCGCTGTCTACGAGGTCAGCGCCTGGACCAGGGAAACGATCGAGAGTCTCAGGCAGGACGCGCGGGATAAACATCTGCTGGTGGCCGAGGTGGGCGGTGCGATCGTGGGGTCGGTACGCTATTGGACCGTGGCCGGAGTCTGTGTGATCCGCTTACTCTCCGTCAGTCCTACCCACCAAAGACAGGGCGTGGGAAAAGCCCTGATGCAGGAGATCGAGCGGGTCACCTCCGATGCCCATAAGTTCTATGCCTGCACGATGCTCCGCACGGCGCGGAATGTTCATTTTTTTCTCAGCTTGGGATACAGGCCGGAAACCGTACTCCCCAACCACTACCATCATCTCGATCTCATCTGCTTCGCCAAGTATCGCGAGCCGGCAACGGCGCAGGCGGCATCCTTCTCGACGGGAGCGACCTCATAGATTCCAAGCCACCCCGCCAACTGTCGAATGCAACGCTTCACACCCGAAGAATCGTGACCACAAGAAAACCCAGGACTGAGATCCATGACTGATCAGACACGCGAACAGACCATAGCTCAGGGGCCCGCCTTTTTCTCCTACGGTTTCCGCCCGTTTTTTCTCGGCGCGGCGCTGTTTGCCGGCTTGGCGGTACCCGCGTGGATCGCAATGTTTGCGGGAGCCGGAGGTCCGCCCTTCCTCTATGCTCCTCGGGAGTGGCATGTGCATGAGATGGTCTTCGGCTTCCTCCCCGCGGTGATCACCGGCTTTCTGCTTACGGCAATCCCCAACTGGACCGATCGGCCGCCGGTCATAGGAACGAAGTTGATGCTGTTGTTTCTGTTGTGGGTGGCCGGACGGGTGGTCATCGCGGTCCCATGGCTTCCTCCTTTCGTCGCCTCCACGATTGATGCCGCGTTTCTGGTTGTGATGGCGGGGTACGTCTGGCGGGAATTGACCACGGCCGGAACGTGGAGTCACGCGCCGGTGGGAGTGGTGATCAGCCTCTACGCCTGTGCCAACATCCTGTTTCATGTCCTGGCCCTGAGCGGCGCAGAATCGGACGTGGCCATGCGCATGGCCCTCTCGCTGCTGACGGTCCTGCTCACCTTCATCGGAGGGCGGATTACGCCGAACTTCACGAGGGAATACTTGGTCGATCAGCGGATGGCTCAACGGCCTGCTGTGCCGTCCCCATTCGATGTCCCGTCGCTCACACTGACGGCCATCGCCGCCATCGCCTGGACCATTCAACCGGATGCCATGGCCACGGGGTGGATCCTGCTGACCGCCGGGCTCTCCATCTTCGGACGCCTATTGCACTGGTACGGCTGGTTGACCTGGCGCGAGCCGCTCGTGCTGATGCTCCATGTCGGCTATGGCTGGTTGGCGATCGCGATGGTCGCGTTGGGAGGTGCCGGTCTTGGGATAGGGCTGCCGGCGACGGAGGCGCTGCACGCGCTGACGACCGGCTCCGTGGGTGCGATGACCTTGGCGGTCATGACTCGTGCGAGCCTTGGCCATACGGGGCGTCCCCGGCATGCCGGTCCCATGACGGTTGGCATCTACTTGCTGGTCAATCTTGGCGCGCTGCTGCGGGTCTTCGGACCAGCGTCCGGCCTCTCTACCAATCTAGTCCTTGGCATGGCAGCGGCCTGTTGGAGCGGGGCCTATCTGCTGTTTGCCGTGATCTACGGGCCGTTCCTCTTGCGGCCAAGCCTGGATGAATGACCAGACGGAGTCATGTGGATGGGAACTGGGGTCTGGGAAATGGGGTCTGCTGGGAAATGGGGTCTGGCATGAGTATTGATTTATTCAAGGGCGCTCACATCGGTCCCCCACCATGGCTCGCATTCCTCGCGAGGAATGCTCCGTCGCGCGCGATTGTGTGATCGCCCGCGGCCACCGACGCGCGACGATGAGGGTCCTAGGCAATGCGCGGTTGTCTTTTCGAGCGACGCCAGCACAACGCTGGCATCCTGTTTGAGCCTCTTGCTCAACAATTCACGACATTGACCGCCAACCCGCCCTTGGCGGTCTCTTTGTACTTGGCCTGCATGTCCAGCCCGGTCTGTCTCATGGTTTCGATCACTCGGTCCAGGGACACCCGATGGGTCCCGTCTCCGTGCAGCACGGCGAGGCGAGCGGCGTTGATCTCCTGGGTCGCCCCCATGGTGTTCCGTTCGATACAGGGCACCTGGACCAACCCGCCGACCGGGTCGCAGGTCAACCCGAGGTGATGTTCCATCCCGATTTCGGCAGCGTTCTCGATCTGTTCGTTGCTGCCGCCCATAACGGCGGCCAGACCGGCGGCGGCCATCGAACAGGCCACCCCCACTTCGCCCTGGCAACCCATTTCGGCAGCAGACAACGACGCATTGCGTTTGTACAACAGGCCGATGGCAGCCGCCGTCAGGAGAAAGGTCCGTCCCCCGCGATCGTCCGCTCCCGGGAGAAACCGACGATAGTAGGCCAGCACGGCCGGAATGACGCCGGCTGCTCCGTTCGTCGGGGCCGTCACCACCCGACCACCGGCCGCATTCTCCTCGTTGACCGCCAGCGCGAAGAGACTCACCCAATCGAGCGTTGCCAACGGGTCTGCCGTCACCGGTCGTCCTTGGAGACTACGAAACAGTATCCCGGCCCGCCGGCGGACTTGCAATCCGCCCGGCAAGAAGCCTTCGCCGCGACAGCCTCGCTCAATACATTGTTCCATCACGTGCCAAATCCGATCGAGTCCAGCATCGGTTTCTTCCGGGCTGCGCCAGGCCGTTTCGTTCTTCCGCATGAGGTCGGCGATCGAAAGCCGCTCCCGTCGACCGATCGCCAACAACTCGGCAGCCGATCCGAACTCATAGGGCACGGGGTTCATTGGTGCACACCCGCCCGTGCGACCGGCAGTCGCTTCGTCCTCGCTGACGACGAACCCTCCGCCGATAGAATAAAACGTCTGATTGGCGAGTACCTCGCCCATCTGATCGAAAGTCGTGAACGTCAGCCCGCAGGGATGGAGCGGGAGCGAAGCGTCTTCGTGAAACAGGAGGTCGGCGGCGTCATCGAACGGGATGGTTGATTGGGAGATCAAACGAAGCTGACGTTGTAACCGTATCTGCGCCACCAGCGGCTCGACCTTGTCCGGGTCGATGCGGTCGGGTCGTTCTCCCGAGAGGCCCAGCATCACGGCTCTGTCGGTCGCATGGCCTCGCCCGGTCAAGGCCAGCGATCCATACAGATCGACGCGTATTCGCCGCACGCGGGACAGCAGGCCGGTCGCCTCCAGCGTCTGAACGAATCGCAGCGCCGCCCACATCGGACCGACCGTGTGGGAACTCGAGGGGCCGATGCCGATCTTGAAGAGATCAAAGACCGTGAGCGCCATCATCACATTATAATGGATGCGGCGACAGCGATGCGGAGACGGAATGTTGAAGGGGAGAATGTCGGTAGCCTGTCCTACCGCGATGAAGGGATGCGATTCGATGAACGCCGGCATGCGGGCGACGCCTCATCACCATCGCAGAAGGCGGTCAGTCCCCAGACCTCCCCGTGGGGGTATCCGTTGCTCCGGGACCCATTGCTCTTTGTTGAATGTATGGGTGCTCGGCAGCGGGTGAAATGTCACAAATCGTGATGAATCATGCGGGCTCGCAGTTCCCGGCCGGCGCGTTTCCACAGGGACTGCACTCCGGCGTCCGCGCGTCGAAATCGGCCACGCCGCGTCGGCCGTCGAGTTGAATGAGACAGCAGTCGTCGAGCATCCGCTTCAACTGCCGGCGGCCTCGCTGCACACGCGATTTCATGCCGGAGAGCGAGAGCCCCATCCGTGCGGCCGCCTCCTGTTGCGTCAACCCGTCCAATTCCACAAGGGTCACCGCCTCACGATAGTCCTGCGGCAGTTGCATGATCATCGGGCGAAGACAGCCGGCCAGGTCCGCTCGGCGTTCACTGGAACCCTCCGCCGTTTCATCGTTCGAGTCGGACACGGGAAGAGCCTCCAGTTCGCCGGTCAGGCCCACCGGCCGGTCTATCCGTTTTCCGCTCGCCCGGTAATGGTCAATGATGACACGGCGTGTGATCTGATAGACCCAGGAGACAAGCCGACGTGGGTCGTTCACGCTGTCGAGCCTCCGGTGAATCCGCAGAAAGACTTCCTGCAAGATATCCTCCGCTTCGGCCTCATTCGCCACCCGCTTTGATATGAAGGCACGAAGGCTGTCGTGGACTTGCTGCCAGATCTCCGTCACGACCTCCGCCATGATGCCCTCGCCGTGGGTTCTTCTACCGTACTGCGCCCAGCTTAGCCCACATTATTCATGACGGTTCGTCACGAAACCACCAAGACGCCACGCGAGACAGGCACGCGGAGCCGCGAGGAAGGAAGGCATACTTGAAACAGTATGTCGACCGACCGAGCGGCGAGCCTGCCCGCTTGGCTGCGGGAAACCGGCAGCCAAGCCCGTCGCAGCGGCGTATCGGTGGTTGCATCGGTGGTTGCAGTAGAAGCGATCATGAATGATGTGGGTTAGGACACGCAAGTCAGCGGCTCGTTCTGAACGCCGGCCACCGACCCCGAGGCAGCCTAACAGGCTGTTGAAAAACCTTTCGAGTACCCGCGAAATCCGGAACAGCGAGCGATCACGGACGATATCAGAACTGCGTGCAGGATGGTCAAAAAGGTCGTCCAGCGAGGCCGCAGCGAGCGAGGAGGAGAAGCGTACTCTTCTCCGTACGGTGAGCCTCTGAGCGATGCGAGAACAAAGCTGGCGGACTTTTTCACCATACTGCTAATGCTTCGGCACACAGCAGCCGGTATTCTTGAGCGGGCCAGTCACCTCCAACTGTTCGTAGACCGTAAAAACCTCCCAGGCATTGCCGTCCGGATCGGTGAACCAGAGTTTGTCCTGCCGGGCGAAGCAACAGGCGACGTTGTCCTCGGCCCTATCGAGAATGCCCTGTTCCTGCAGATGAGCTTTCCAGGCGGCAATCTCCTCGACGGACTCGACCTCAATTCCCAAATGATTCACCGAGCTGATCGTGCCCGTGGTGGAGACCAACGAAAGATTCAGCGCCGGCTTGGTTAAATCGAACTTGGCATAATCCGAGGTGACTTTCTGTGGCACTACTCCGAACACTCTCTGGTAGAACGCCACCGAAGCCGGCACGTTGCGCACATCGAGCGACAGATGGGGTCTCATGAGAGGTCTCCTTGGTTCCGGCGAGGAGCCATTCCCTCGCTCTACCCTAAGAGACGAAGCATCCTGGAAAAGGACGCAACGTCTAGGCTGCGACTGTTTTGTCCATCGCTTCGCGCCTCACATGCCGATTGACCAAAGATTCCAATCGGCGTAGCATGGTTCCCTGTCGTTTCAGCGAGGGTGGCCGGCGTCTCTTCCGTGCGCTCCTGCCGGTGATTCTGCGCCCCGGATCTCCCCGCAGCCCCCTTCACTCCGACGCCGGATACCTCGCCGCTGATCGTCGTTTCCCAGATGCGGATCCCTTGGAACGAGGGTCCTCATGGACGCGATTACCCGCCGTGAGTGCATTCCCCTCCTGGCACTGACCATTGTGTCGTTGGTTCTCTTCGGGCTCCGCTCGAATGATCGTGAGGCCGGTGCAACTTCCTCCTCCCCGCTGGCTACCGTAGCCCCCACCGAACATCTGCTCCCAGCGAGCACCTGGGTGGACGACCTGGAAGACAAGCTCACCACCTACTTCGCAGAAAAATATCCTGCGTACGATTTTTCGCCGTACCGGCAGGAATTGGACCGGGTTCGGAGCGCGGCCAGCCGTGGTGATCGGTGGGCCGCGAAACGGGAAATGGGCGTGTTTCTCAAGATGGTGGGCAGTCGCGCCTACGGCTTGGCCGATGACGCCGCCGAGGAGTTGGCCGCCTCTTCTCAGGAGGCAATGCCCGACGAGGAGTTTGCCATCGTCTATCCCGGAGGGTTGGATCCGACGACGGACGCGGCAGCGATGACTTGGTGATAGGGGGTAAACCGCCCGGAAAGGAGGGACTGGTTATGGCCTCGCATACACCTGTGGCCCATAAGATTCTTGGCGAAGTGAAACGGTCGCATGGCTGCGATCTGGATACCCTGGCGAATCGCCTGCCTGATCTGTCCTGGAACCAGGTCTTCCTCGAAGTCGATCGGCTGAGCCGCCAGGGAGAGGTGCTGGTGACCTTCGGTACGGAAGGCGGCTACATGATCCGGTTGCCGGATCATAAGAGGAAAGTCGTAACCCATTCGGGCAGGCCCTGATCGACAACAGCGCTGACCCGTCGCATTGCGAAGGTGAGCAGGCCGGTCTCCCTCCTTGAGGACCATCTACTCAGTACCGAGACTCCATCTTGATCTCAAATCGAACTGGATCTCGGGAGGTCTCCGGAAATGCCATCATTGTGCCGGCCACGGTCGAGACTCGGGGAGAGGTGAAGGGACTGCCCGTCTCGTAGTCGGTCTTCAGGGTCGAAAGACTGCTGACAATGCCCCTGTGATCAAAATAGATCCCGAGATCGTATTGGGTATCGTATAGGCCGGGGCTATTGTAGAGGAAGCCGTACAACAGCAGGTACTCCAGCGGATTGATCCTGCCGGACGCATAGCTATAGCCCCACCATTCTCTGGTCCATCCCCCCATCTCGATGCTTCGTTGATTGGACGGATTGCCGAGGAGGCTGGCGACCTGCTGTTTGGTCGTCTTCCCGACTGTGATCTGGGCCATCGTCTGGTCGTCGGCCAGATTCGAATTACCTGTCGAGACACAGCCGGCGAGCCACAACCCAAACAACGCCGGCCCAAGCCTGCTCGGCATCGTCCTCCTCCAGTTCCGCGAACCGGGTCTTCTCCCGTCCGCCAACGTCCCCTCGCAAAACCTCGTCCAGACCCGGCGCATTGCAGCACCGGCGATGCACGATGTCAACAGGACTCCCGGCTTACCTGGCAAACACCAGCAAGCTGTTGGCGGGGAGGACGAGCGAGGCGGAATAGCCGAACCCGTGCAATGGATGCGGGTCGGCGACGACCTGGCCGCCGTTGCCGGCGACCTGAGGATTGACCCAGTTTTCGTAGACGTCGCTGTTGAAGACTTCGCGCCAGGCCCCGCCGGCGGGGAACCCAATGCGATAGCCGAAGCGGGTGAAGGTCGCCAGGTGCAGGACCACGAGCACATCCTGCCCTTCACCTTCTACCCAGCGGTGAAAGGCCAGCACACGATTCTGGTCGTGCACATGTACCACGCGAAAACCCTGCCCCCGCATGCCCGGATGGTTCCGGCGCAGGCCGATCAACTCCCGTGTGAATCGCACGTGATCAAGCATCTGCTTGTCACCCCGGTCCAGACCATTCCAATAGAGCAGGAGGTCTCGGTCTAACTCGAAATTGTCCGACCACTGTTTGTCTTCGAGAAACTCCTGCCCCATGAACAGCATTGGGATACCAGGCGCAGTCAGGCTGAGGCCGGTCGCGACCCGGGCTCGGCTGCGGCCGTACCATGACCGCGGGTTTTCGGGATCGCCGAGTCGGGCAATCCGCTGTTCACGTCCTTTCAACACGATGTCGTGGTTCTCCGGTCCCTGCACGAAGCGCCAGGATTCATAAAAGCCGTCCGGCCAGAGGCTGTTCGCCAGGCCCGTCATGTTGAGCGCCCGTTCATCAGGCGCGCTGGCGTTCCCAATGACGTCGCGGATGGCGATGCGCAACCCGTCCGTCAAGGTCGTATCGAACCCAGCTCCGTCCGGAGCGGTTTTTACGACGTAGGGATTCACGTTCCAATACTCGGCATGGTTCAACGCGCTCGGCCGCCGTGCGTGCAGCGTGGACGTGAGATCCTGGCAGAACCGCCACCCGTGCGGCGCGCCGTCGTGGTCGATCACGCTCACCTGATCGTAGCGGAAGCCATCCACTCGGTATTCATCCAGAAAGAACTTGGCGTTTTGGATCAGAAAATCGCGCACCTCCGGCTTGGCATAATCGAACACCAGGCCGCCCGCATGGCCCTTGTCGGTGAAGTACAAGGAGTTGCGATTCCCTCCTGTGGTGGATTGCCGGTCGAGGAAGTAGAGGCTCTGGTCCCCAAAATCGCCGCCGGCATGGTTGTAGACGACATCGAGGATCACAGCCATTCCGTACAGATGACACAGATCCACCAGCGCCTTGAGCTGGTTCATCTCGCCGCGCAGCTCCTCCGTATGATATCTGCGCAGCCCCTTCGCATCGAGCAGCTTGTTGACCTCTGCTACAGAAGAAGCCAGCGCATCGCCCGACACGGAAAAGTCCATCTCGGGAGAAAAATAGTCGGTGCCGTTGTAGCCGAGGCTGAACTGCGTTTGAAATTCCTGAATCGGCATGAGTTGCAGCGCGGTCACGCCCAGCTCGGCGAGATGCGGAATTTTTCTCGCTACGTCCAGGAACGTGCCGCCCTTGTCCGGCAGATTCGGCGTGAAGAACGTCCCGACATGCAGTTGATAGAGGATGAACTCATCGAAGCGCGGGGTGACATACCCGCTCTCGTGCCATGGGAAATCCGTCTTGCGAATGACGCACTCGCTTGGGAAGGGAGTCTCTAACTCGCGGGCGTAAGGGTCTCGCTTGGGCCCTTCGCTCCCCTCGCCGACGATGTAGAACATGTAACGCTGGCGGTCTCGCACGCCCGGGACGAAGCCGCGCCAATGTCCGTAGGCGTCGCGCGTGAGCAGGCTCGTATCGTTGCGCAGGCGGTTGTTGAAATCCCCAAGTACGTGGACAGAGCGGGCCTGCGGCGCCCAGACTCGAAACGTCGCACCGTCGGCGATGAGGTTGGCCCCCATCGGGGTACCGGAATGAATGTGGTCGAGCGAGGCCGGCACCCGGCTATTTCTTTCTTTTTGTCGCTGATTTCGTTGGCATTGATTTCTTTGTCGTAGGTTTCTTGGTCATGGATTTCTTCGTCATGGATTTCTTCGTCATGGAGCTCTTCCCCATTGACCTCATCGTGCTCTCCGCCAGCTCACGCACGAATGATTCCGGATCGGCTTCGGCCATCCGCTTGACCCTGGCAGTCACTGCGGGAGACCTGAACCCGGCCGCCGACTTCAGAACAACCTTGCGGACCCCCATGTCCGAATCGTCCTGTAACAGTCCCGCGACCTTGTCCGCGTGAACCTCAGAGAGGTTGCGGATACCCGCCGCGACCGCAACCCGCAGGGTGGGCTCATTCCTTGCCACCGCCGCTTTTAGCACCGCGGCCGCCTTTTCGCCTTTGATCAGACTCGCCAGATAGGCTGCCTTCGCAGCCAACCCAAGGTCTCCGCCCTGTACCAGTTCCAAAAGAAATGGAATCGCCGGCACACCGAGCTTCTTGGCGCTTTGGTAATCTACTTCTTCCGCGTCAAGCCAGCGGCGTACATCTGTCATGGTCATCGCCATAGCGTCCCCCTAGGTATCAAAGGTCAGTGTGCTCGCCCTCATCGTATTCACCTCCGTCGAGCTGAGATCGGGCGGAGGATTCGTGATGTTCGCCGTCCCATTTCCGGTCATCAACTGATTATTGTTGGTGACATGATTCAGCCCCAACACATGCCCCACTTCGTGTCCCAGGGTCCAGATCGTCGCACCTTGCGCCACCACCGCCCCAGGGCGCCCTTGCGGATGGGCCGCGCACCCGTTGTACGGGGGCACGGTGGAACGCACAAAGTAGACCACCACATCGCGGCCCCACGCATTGTTGCGATTCCCAAAGAGCTGGGTCTGTTCAGCCGTCACCGTGCCACGCGTACAGCCCCCGACATCCACATCGTTGAGGGCCGGCAAGCTGAGCGTCTCGGTACTGACCCGGTGCACGCGAATTCCCACCGACTCATAGACTTGTTGCATCGCCACCACCATCCGATCGATCGAAATCGTGGGGTTGGTTAAGACCTTAATATGGAGACGAAGAGTTTGCTCGCCGACCTCAAAGCGGTTGTCCGCCGTGTTCAGCAGCCACCCGCCGAACCGCGTGCCGTTCGGCGCCATCATCGGCACAGTAAAGGTATTGCCCGTCAGACGAAAGATGCCCATCCCCCAGGGACTCGTGACCAGGATATCTTCCCTCCCGTCGCCAGTGAAGTCCGCCAAACTGTCGAACTGGTTGTCCGCCGTATTCAGCAGCCACCCGCCGAACCGCGTGCCGTTCGGCGCCATCATGGGAACCGAAAAGGTGTTGCCGGAGAGTTTCAGGACTCCGACTCCCCAGGGACTGGAGATGAAGATTTCGGCCTTGCCGTCCCCGTCGAAATCCGCTGCCGGTCCTATGCGGTTGTCGAGCGTATTGAGCAACCAGCCGCCGAACCGCGTTCCATTCGGCGCCATCATCGGAGCGGTCAGAGTACTGCCGTTCAGCTTCAGCACCCCGATGCCCCAGGGGCTGGTCATGAGCAACTCCGCCTTACCGTCACCGTCCAAATCCACACTGGTCACCAGATGATTGTCCACGGTGTTGAGCAGCCATCCGCCGAACCGCGTCCCATTCGGAGCCATCATGGGTGCGGTCAACGCACTCCCGCTCAATTTCAGCACGCCGAGGCCCCAGGGACTGGTGATTAGAATCTCATCCTTCCCGTCTCCATCCATGTCGCCGACAGGGCTAAAGCGGTTATCGGCCGTATTGAGCAACCAGCCTCCAAACCTGGTTCCATTTTCCGCCATCATCAGAACCGAGAAGGTATTGCCGCTGAGCTTGAGGATGCCGATCCCCCAGGAACTCGTGACCAGGATCTCCGCCTTTCCATCTCCGTCGAAGTCGCCCACTGGTCCAAATCGATTGTCCGCCGTGTTCAACAACCATCCTCCGAAGCGGGTTCCGTTCGGGGCCATCATCGGAGCGGTGAGTGTGGTTCCGCTCAATTTCAGTACCCCGACACCCCATGGGCTGGTCACAAGCAATTCGGTTTTTCCGTCCCCATCGAAATCAGCCATCAGGTCGAAGCGGTTGTCCCCCGTGTTCAGGAGCCAGCCCCCGAAACGGGTCCCGTTCGGCGCCATCATCGGAGCGACCAGCGTATTCCCTGACAACTTCAAGATGCCGATGCCCCAGGGGCTCGTGACCGGGATCTCCGCCCTTCCATCACCGTCAAAGTCACTTCTCTTTCCAGCCATTGCCATACCTCCATCATCAACAATGTGAAGCGAAGGGGATGAACCGCCTGCGGTACCGACGCGTGTGTCTCAGCAGCTTCCTTCGGCAGCCGGGATTACCGCTTTGAGTCAGATCGACTCTCCACGGCGATCTCGGCTGCCTTGCGTCCACAACGATTCGAGACAACAGTCTTTATACGTTTATGCAGCTCTTCGTTCAACCCGCCGGCGGTCAGGAACTGGCTGAAGAGGCCGAGGCTGTCGAGGCCCGTTTCCTCCAGGCGGACTTTCAGCCAGGTCTTGCCTCGCAAGAGAACGACTACCGGTGCCGAACGCAACCGGCATACCACTGAGAGTTCGGATGCGGAATCGATGGAAGTGATTGTTATGACAGAGGCGAAAGGTGCGATCGTTGGATCGTGTGACTCAACGAACGCCTTGAGAGCGGTATCGGAATCGATACAGAGACGTTATTGGAGCATTATCGGATCGGATACAGGGACCAGACCGACGGGAGACTAACAGGATGAATAGCCCTCGACGGGCCTCGCGCTCTGTCCGCGACTGAGCTTAGTCGTTAGAAACAGGTCAGCGCATATGGACATATGGGGTCAGATCTTGTTTTGTGCGTACCGATGAGCTAGACTTAATGGCATGGCCCGCCCGCTTCGCCTTGAATTTCCGGGGGCGCTGTACCACGTCACCGCTCGGGGGAACGCCCGCCACGCCATCGTCCTCGACGACCAGGACCGGCAGCGGTTTCTCGATGTGCTGGCACGTGTGGTCGACCACTTTCACCTGCTGCTTCACGCCTATTGCCTGATGGACAACCACTACCATCTGCTGGTGGAAACACCGGAGGCGAATCTCTCGAGGGCCATGCGCCAGCTCAACGGCGTATATACCCAAGCCTTTAACCGCCGCCACCGGCGAGTGGGCCATGTGCTCCAAGGCCGCTTCAAGGCCATTGTGGTGGACCGGGACAGCTATCTGCTGGAACTGTGCCGGTACGTGGTCCTCAATCCGGTGCGCGCGAAAAGTACCCGCAAACCAGAGACGTATGCATGGTCCAGCTACCGGGCCACAGCTGGCCTCGCCGCCACGCCACCGTTTCTGGCCGTGGATTGGCTGCTCTCCCAATTCGGCCGCCAGCGCCTGGCCGCTCAGCGAAAGTATCGGACCTTCGTCGCCGAGGGCATAGGGCAGGGCTCCCCGTGGGAGCATGTGCAGGGGCAGGTGCTGCTCGGGAGCGAGCGGTTCATCGACCGACTTCGGGTGGGGTTACAGGACAAGCGTGCCCTTCAGGAGATTCCCCGAGCGCAACGATTTGCCGCCCGGCCGAAGCTCAGCCACCTGTTTTCCGTCCGACTCGGCACCGACCGCACGCGCCGCAACGAGGTCATCCGTCGTGCCCACGTGGACCACGGCTACAGCTTGTCCGAGATCGGGCAGGCGGTGGGGTTGCACTATTCGACCATCAGCCGGATCGTGAATCGGCAGGCCACCGATAATGCACATCGCAAGACCCGACCCCGTGATGATAATGCACATAACAAGACCTGACCCTTAGATGATGGCACTAGAAGGCACCTTGCCTGCATTTGACAATCGCCGCCTGAAGTACAGAAAGCAGGATCGACGCGTAACATAGGCTGCGGTGCCTAATGCCATCAGGAGAAAAAAAGGAATCGGGTGTCTGTTCTCACCCGTCCTCCGGCGGCACTCGCAGCCTCAACGCGCCGCTTGCGTAGGCGAGCCGAAGCGCCTCTTCGAGCCACGCAAGCCGTTGTGCCGGCGTGGCGAGCAGGGTCGCCGAGAGAAGCTTTTGATTGTCGGCATCCCAGTCCGGCTGCGGTGTCGGTTCTCGGGGAGGGTTCACGTTGGTCGTCATGGGAGAGAAAGGCCTTGGTCTCCTGCGTCCCATTCATCCTAAGGTGAAGGATCTCCTCCAGCAACGGATCCGCTTAGGATTTCGTCAGAGGCATCTCCACAAACGTCCCCGGTCGGATTTCTTTCAGATTCTCCTCGATCGCCGGTAGCAGCTCGATGACACGACGAACCTGATTTGTGGGAAGCACGATGACGGCCAAGCGTTTGCCGGAAAGATTCTGCTGGAAACGGACCTTCTGATCCGCAGTGACCAGCACGTCAAACTGCGCCTCAGCCCGGCGCAGCAACTCCCCGTTTTTGATTCCCGCCCATCCCATGTCCTGAACTGTCCGGATGGCAAGGTGCCCGAGGCGCTTTTGCACCACGTGAGGCACTGACTCATCGAGCAGAATGTTCAAGCGGACTTCGCGAGCTTCAGAAGAGTGGCCTTGGAGAATTCCAACACTTGGATCGCATGCTGGCGGGTGACGGTAGGGAAATTGCTCAGAAATTCATCGAGGGACAGGCCGGCTTCGAGGTTGGTAAGGAGTGCCTCTACGGGGACACGGGTGCCTTTGAACACGGGAGTTCCACTGACAACCTCCGGATCGATGGTGATCGGGAGCTGTTTGAATTCTTTTTCGTCAATGGCGAGATTCATGAAACCCGAGCCGATTTGCCGGCACGAAGGTACGCATCGATCCCCGCGGCCATCTTCCGGCCTTCGGCGATCGCCCAGACGATCAGCGAGGCGCCGCGCTTGGTATCGCCGGCGGCAAAGACGCCGTCGAGGTTGGTCATGAACTGCTCGTTCACCGCGACCGCTCCCCGCGCGTCGTACTGTACACCAAGATTGTCGAGCAGTCCGTTCTTGACCGGTCCGGTGAAGCCCATCGCGAGCAGCACGAGGTCCACGTCCATCGTGAACTCGGTGTTCGGGATCGGCGTAAACTTGCCGCTCTCGAACGCCACGCGATGCGCGTGCAGTTTAGTGACGTGGCCGTTGTGGCCCGTGAACTTGGTGGTGGAGACGCTCCACTGCCGGTCGCAGCCCTCTTCGTGAGCATGAGAGGTCCGGAGCTGCATGGGCCAGAGCGGCCAGGGCGTCGAATCGGCGCGCTGCGGCGGCGGCTCCGGCAACAGCTCGAACTGATGGGTTTCGGTGGCGCCCTGCCTATGCGAGGTGCCGAGACAGTCCGACCCGGTGTCGCCGCCCCCGATGATGACCACACGCTTTCCCTTCGCCGTGATCGCTTCCCCCAGGTCTGTATCCCCCGCCACCCGCTTGTTCTGTTGCGTGAGGTAGTCCATGGCAAGGTGAATGCCCTTGAGCTCACGACCGGGAACCGGCAGCTCGCGCGCTTGTTCGGCTCCCATCGTCAGGCCGACGGCATCGTACCGGTTGCGGAGTTGCTCGCCCGTGATGTCCTTGCCGACAACGGTCCCGGTCACGAATTTCACGCCCTCCGCGCGCATCTGATCCAAGCGGCGGTCGACCACCCACTTTTCCATCTTGAAGTCGGGGATGCCGTAGCGCAGCAGGCCGCCGATGCGGTCCGACTTCTCATACAGCGTCACGTCATGGCCGGCGCGCGCAAGCTGTTGCGCAGCGGCAAGGCCGGCCGGACCCGAGCCGATGATGGCCACGGACTTGCCGGACCTGCCGACGGGCATGACCGGTTGCACCCAGCCTTCGTCGAATCCGCGGTCGATGATGTTCCACTCGATCACGCGGATCGAGACCGGGTCGGCGTTGATGCCGAGCACACAGGCCGATTCGCAGGGCGCGGGACAGAGCCGTCCGGTAAATTCCGGGAAATTATTGGTCGTGTGCAGCGCCTTCAGCGCATCCTGCCAACGACCGCGATAGACAAGGTCGTTCCATTCCGGTATCAGATTGATCACCGGGCAGCCGTTGTGGCTCTGACAAAATGGCACGCCGCAATCCATGCAGCGAGCCCCTTGCGCCTTGAGCTTGTCTTCGGGGAACGGCTCGTACAATTCCTTCCAATCGAGGACGCGCAGCTCCACGGCTCGGCGCGACGGCCCTTCCCGCTTGAACTTCATGAAACCTTTGGGGTCACCCATATCCGTGTATCCTAAGTACAGTGCTGAGTGTAGTCAGTGCTGAGTGTTGAGCCCTGAGCAGCGTCAATGGTCATTCGTCAATCGGACGAAATGTCCTTTACGATTGACGGATGACGCGTAACCTATTTTTTCCCCTTTGCACCGCCCGCCTTTGCGGCAGCCGCAGCCGCCTTTCGCTCGGCCAAGACACGCTTGTAGTCCACCGGCATGATCTTCACGAACTTCGGCAGCACCGTCTGCCACGCTTCCAGCAACCGCTTGGCCTTCTTGCTTCCCGTATGTTTGGCATGCGATTCGACCAAGCCCTTGAGGAGCGCTTTGTCCTCCGCGGTGACGACCGGCTCGAGTTCCACCATGCCCATATTGCATCGCGACTCGAACTTGCCGTCCTCGTTGTGGACGAACGCCGCGCCACCGGACATGCCGGCTGCGAAGTTCCGTCCGGTGCGTCCGAGCACGACCACCACCCCGCCGGTCATGTATTCGCAGCCGTGATCGCCGGTGCCTTCGATGACGGCCTTGGCGCCGCTGTTCCGCACCGCGAACCGTTCTCCGGCCATACCATAGAAATAGCACTCGCCGCTGGTTGCGCCGTAGAGTGACGTATTGCCGATCAGAATCGTGTCTTCCGGTTGGTAGGTACAGCCTTTCGGCGGTACGACGATGATCTTGCCGCCCGACAGGCCTTTGCCGAGATAATCGTTGGATTCGCCTTCGAGATAAAGCGTGATGCCCGGCGACAGGAACGCGCCGAACGACTGGCCCGCCGATCCCTTGAATTTGATCGTGATCGTATCGGGCGGTAATCCCGCCGCCCCGTATTTCTTGGCGATCTGGCTCGACAGCATCGTCCCGGTCGTCCGGTTCACGTTACGAATCGGCAGATCCAACGTCACGTTTTCGCCCTTTTCGATGGCCGGCTTGCAGAGCTCGATCAGCTTCACATCGAGGATGTTCGCAATGCCGTGGTCCTGTTTCTGCACGCAATTGGTGGCAATGTCCGGACCCACATCCGGCTTGGCCAGCAATGGCGTGAGATCGAGGCCCTTCGCCTTCCAATGGTCGATGGCCTTCTGCACTTTGAGCCGGTCCACCCGGCCGATCATCTCGTTGAAGGTCCGGAAGCCCAGCTTGGCCATAAGCTGCCGGATCTCTTCGGCGACGAAGAAGAAGTAGTTCACGATGTGCTCGGGCTGGCCGGTGAACTTCTTGCGCAGCTCCGGGTCCTGCGTGGCGATGCCCACCGGGCAGGTATTGAGGTGGCACTTGCGCATCATGATACAGCCTTCGACAATCAAGGGCGCGGTGGAGAAGCCGAACTCTTCCGCCCCGAGCAAAGCCGCCACGACTACGTCGCGTCCGGTCTTGAGCTGCCCGTCGGTTTCGACCTTGATGCGTCCGCGCAAGTCGTTCAGCACCAAGGTCTGGTGCGTTTCCGCCAGCCCCAGTTCCCACGGTACGCCTGCATACTTGATCGACGACAACGGCGAGGCGCCGGTGCCGCCGGAATCACCGCTGATCAGCACCTTGTCGGCATGGGCCTTGGCTACACCCGCCGCGACCGTGCCGACGCCGACCTCGGCGACCAGTTTCACGGACACGGCCGAATCGGGGTTCGAGTTCTTCAGGTCGAAAATCAACTGGGCCAGATCTTCGATGGAATAAATATCATGGTGCGGCGGCGGCGAGATGAGCTGCACACCCGGCGTCGCAAACCGCAGCCGCGCGATATTTTCGTCCACCTTGTGGCCGGGTAATTGCCCGCCTTCGCCGGGCTTCGCTCCCTGCGCCATCTTGATCTGCAATTCCCGCGCATTGGCCAGGTAGTGCGCCGTGACGCCGAACCGTGCGGAGGCCACCTGTTTGATGTAGGAATTCTTCGAATCGCCGTTGGGCGATGGAATGAATCGCTCGGGGTCTTCCCCGCCTTCGCCGGTGTTGCTCCGGCCGCCCAATCGGTTCATGGCGATCGCCAATGTCTCGTGCGCTTCCTTACTGATCGACCCGAAGGACATCGCGCCCGTGTTGAACCGCTTGACGATTTCCTTCGCCGGCTCAACCTCCTCGATCGGGACCGGCGCCTCGACGAACTTGAAGTCGAGTAGCCCGCGGAGGTTCGACCGCCTCTTGCTCTCGTCATTTACGAAGGCGGAAAACTCCGCAAAGGTCTTGGGATCGTTGTTCTTCGAGGCATGTTGAAGCTTATAGATGGTCTCCGGATTCCAGTTGTGATGCTCGCCCTGCGCTCGGAAGTGGATTTCGCCTCCAAAGTCCAACTGGCGAATCGCCATCGGCTCGTAGGCCTGCCGGTGACGGCGCAACGTTTCCTCTCCGATCTCGCGGATACCGATGCCTTCCACACGGGAGGGGGTACCGGTAAAGTAGCGACGGATCAGTTCGGTATTGAGTCCGATCGCCTCGAAGATCTGTGCGCCGCAGTAGGACTGTACGGTGGAGATCCCCATTTTTGAGAAGATCTTGAGCAGGCCCTTATTCACCGCCTTGATGAACTTGCCCTCCGCCGTCGCCGCGTCGAGCCCTTCCGGCAGATAGCCGTCGCGCTCCAGGTCCACCAAGGTCTCGAACACGAGATAGGGATTCACCGTGCCGGCCCCGTAGCCGATCAGACAGGCGAAGTGATGCACATCGCGCGGCTCGCCGGTTTCCACGGTCAGGCCCACTTCGGTCCTGGTGGCTTCGCGGACGAGATGGTGATGCACCGCAGAGACGGCGAGCAGGCTCGGGATCGGCGCCCACTCTTCATTGACGCCGCGGTCGCTCAGGATCAGAAACTTGTAGCCGTCCTTGATCGCCTGCGAGGCCTGCCGGCAAAGGTCTTCGACCGCCGCCCCCAGACCTTCCGGCCCCTCCACCACGGGGAAGAGCATCTTGAGCGTTTTGCTCTTGAAGTGCGGGTCCTCCATCTCACGGATCTTCTGGAGATCTGCATTGGTCAGGATCGGCTGCTTCACGCGGATGCGCCGGCAGGATTCCGGCATCTCGACCATCAAATTCGGCTTGGGACCGATGCTCGTCACCAGCGACATGACCAGCTCCTCGCGGATCGGATCGATCGGCGGATTGGTCACCTGTGCGAACAGTTGTTTGAAGTACTTGAAGAGGAGTTGCGGCCGATCCGACAGCACCGCGAGCGGCGTGTCGGTTCCCATGGACGAGATCGTTTCCTCGCCATTCATGACCATCGGCGTGATGACCATCTTAATCTCTTCGATCGTATAGCCGAAGGCTTGTTGCCGCTGGCGGATGGTCGGATGGTCCGGCTGCGGGACATTGATCGGCTCGGGCAGCTCATCGAGCGACACGCGGTACTGCGTCACCCAGGCGCGATAGGGTTTGCGCCCCACGATGTCTGCTTTGACCTCCTCGTCACCGATAATGCGCCCCTGGACCGTATCGACCAGGAACATGCGCCCGGGCTGCAGGCGGCCCTTCTGCCGGATATGCTTGGCCTCGGCCGGCAACACGCCCGCCTCGGACGAGAGGGTCACCACATCGTCGGTCGTGACTTGGTACCGGCAGGGCCGCAGTCCATTGCGGTCCAGGGTCGCCCCGATCATCTTGCCGTCGGTGAAGCAGACGGCGGCCGGCCCGTCCCAGGGCTCCATCATGGCCGCGTGGTATTCGTAGAATCCGCGTCGGTCGAGATCCATGTGGGGATTGCCCACCCAGGGTTCCGGGATCAGCATCATCATCGAATGCGGCAACGAGCGGCCGCCCAGGACCAGAAATTCCAGTGCATTGTCCAGACAAGCCGAGTCGCTCTGCCTGTCGTAGACGATCGGATACAGCTTTTCGAGATCCTTCTTGAACGCCTCCGATTCCAACCGGCCCTGCCGGGCTCGCATCCAGTTGACGTTGCCCTTGAGCGTGTTGATCTCGCCGTTGTGGCAAATGTAGCGGTACGGGTGGGCCAGCGGCCAGGTCGGAAACGTGTTGGTGCTGAACCGCGAGTGCACAAGGGAGAGGGCGCTCGTCACGTGCGGATCGCTCAAGTCTTGGTAGTACTGCGACATCTGCTCCGGCAGCAGCAAGCCCTTATAGACGATTGTGTTCGCAGAGAGGCTACAGATATAGAAATACTCGCGCTGCGGAATGGCGGATTCCCGCACCGCCCGCTCGACCTGCTTGCGGATGATATAGAGCTTCCGCTCAAACTGGGCTTCGTTGAGGATGTCGCGGGCGATAAAGACCTGCCGCATCACGGGCTCGGTCCTCCGGGCCACCACGCCGATGGCGTCGCTCTTCACCGGCACGTCGCGCCAGCCCACCAGTCTGGCCCCTTCGGCGGCGATCACACGCTCGAAGAGTGTTTCACACTGTTTCCGAGACTCTTGATCCGTCGGCAGAAAGACCATGCCGACGCCGTACTCGCCGGCTCCAGGCAGTTTCACCCGCACATCGGCACAGGCGCGGCGGAAAAACTCGTGCGGAATCTGGAGCAGAATGCCGGCCCCGTCGCCGGTGCAGGGATCGCAGCCCTGCGCCCCTCGGTGCGTCAAATTCTCCAGGACCTGAAGGCCCTTGCGGACGATGTCGTGCGACTTCTGCCCTTTGATGTTGACGACGAATCCGATGCCGCAGCCGTCTTTTTCGAAATCAGGGTCGTAGAGGCCTTGTTTGGGTGGCAATCCGGGAATGTTCATAGACGGATGATCTATCCTCTTCAAAAGGCGGGAGATTTCTTCATGACGCTCCTCCGAGACACGTCAACCCGCCTCATCCTCGGGCCCTCGTGTCTGAGGCGAACCTACCTGTCCAGGATGAGCAAGAACTTACTGGATGGCGCGCGAAACTGTCAAGGGAACAGCCGACGACCAGGTACTCCAATCCTCCTCCCCAATTGCCTGGTTTTCTGTTTACCCTCCCGCATCTCCAGGATAGCTTCATTCGCGGCACATCACGGTCGTCCCGCTCGGTCGGCCGAGCGGTTCCAGATCCTTGACGGTCAACGTCACCACCCCAAACTGTTCCTCAACGACCCCGCATACGACATAGGGATGATTAGGAAACAGGAGATGGCAACAGCGACGGTAGACCTGGGGAAACAGCGTGGCGTCATAGAGCGCCGTCTGGTCCTCGAACGTGGCAAATTCCATCGGCAGCCCGTTTTTGGTCTCGGCGAATTTTTCGGTGATCAGCAACCCGACCATCGTGACAGGCCGCCCTACAAAGCGCGCCATCGCCGAACCAGGGATCGCGCCCAATCGTTCGACCTGCGCGCGATAGAGGTCCAACGGATGAATGCTCACAGGAAATCCCAGCGTCTCGATCTCATGCGCCAGCTTCCGCGGCGGCGCATACTCTTCCGGGATGGGCAATGGCCCCGCGCCCGAGCATCCCGCGTACAACCGCCACAGCAAGGCGGGGCGCGTCAGCTCGCCGGCCAGGGAATCGCAGCAGCCGGACCGGATCAAGGCCCGCGCCTCTCCCCGATCCGGCTTCACCCGGAAGAGGAACTCCTGAAAGGACCGGAACGGACCGTCTTTCATTCGTCCCTCCACGATCCGCCGTCCCGTCGTTTCGGCTAACGCTTTGATCTGCATCAAGCCCATCCGGATCGTCCATGCCTTGCCGGTATAGCCCCAGTCGCTGGCGTTGACGTCCGGCGGCAGGATCGCCAATCCCATCCGCCGCGCCTCCGATAGATACGCAAAGGTGGAATAGAAGCCACCCTGATTGCTGATGACCGCCGCCATGAACTCGGCAGGATAATGAACGCGCAGGTAGGCCGATTTGAAAGACACCTGCGCGTAGCTGGCCGAATGGGGCTTGCAGAAACTATAGCCCGCAAAGCTCATGATCATGCTCCAGAGCGCCGCAATTGGCTGTGCGGGCAGGCCGTTTCGTTCCGCGCCCTCGCAAAACTGAATGTGGTAGTCGTGGAGCTGTTTCTGCTTGTGCTTCTTGCTCAGAACCTTGCGAAGCTGGTCGGCGTCCTCGACCGAAAAATCCGCGACCGCCATCGCCACCTTCGTGACATCCTCCTGATAGACCATGATGCCGTACGTCTCGTCCAGGATCGCGCCGAGCCGCGGATGCCACGGTTGGTAGGGCGCCCCCTGCGCGCGCCGGATGAACGCGTTGATGAACGGATTCGCCGCCGGCCGTACGAGCGAGGAGACGATCACCAAATTGTCGAACACGTCGAGCTGCGCCAATCTGGAGGCCGGCATGCCGCCCCACAGTTTTTTCAACAACAGCCTGGTCGCCGGCGACTCGATGTAAAAACAGCCGATCGTGTCGCCGCGTCGAATCACTTCTTGCGTGGCGGCGTCGCGCAGCGGGTCCCAGGTCGTCTCGTCGATCGTGCGCCCGTGGTGTCGGGCGACTGCCGCCAGCGTGTCACGGATCACCGCCAACGATCGGTTCCCCAACAGGTCAATCTTGACCAGTCCGGCTTCCTCTGTCTGGTCCTTCTCCCATTGAATGACCGGCACACCTTTAGCCGCGATCTCCACCGGCACGTATCGCCGGATCTCGTCCGGCACGATGACCACACCTCCGCAATGCACCGATAGATGCCGCAGGTGCTCCTGGACCTGTACCGCCAGCCGTAGAATGTCGGGCCAGGGGGGAGCCAGCCGAAGATCCCGGCTGAGACGAACCGTCCAATCCCCGTTCGTGTCCTCGCCCTCGGCGGCCGCCCGGTCCTCGGCATCGAACACATCCTTCCGGCGCGACACCAGCGACGACACCCGTTTGATCTCCTCGGCCGGCATGCCGTAGACCTTCGCCACTTCGCGCAGCGACGCCCGCCATCCGAGTGTGTTCTGATTCGCCACCATCGCGGCCTGCCTGGCTCCGTATTGTTCGAACACCCAATTCACAATGCGGTCCCGTTCATCCCAGGGAAAATCGATGTCGATGTCCGGAGGATCTTGGCGACCCGGATTCAAGAACCGCTCAAAGAAGAGGTTGTGCCGAATCGGGTCCACCTGGGTGATCTGCAAACAGTACGAGACAATCGACGCCGCAACCGACCCGCGCCCGCAAGTGCGCGCCGCCTGCTTGACGATTTCCTCCACGATGAGAAAGTAATGCGCAAACCCTTTGCGCCGAATGATGTCGAGTTCCTTCTCGATGCGGCCACGGACCTCAGGAGACAGCAGACCGCCATACCGGACGCGCGCCCCGTCGTAGGTCTTCCGGCGCAACAGGGCGCAGGCCTCGTCATCCGACAGAGCGCGAAACGTCGGGAAGATCGTGTCGCGAAAGGCCCACTCGCTATGACAGGCTTCTGCAATATGCAGACTGTTCGCCAAGGCGTCGGGCACGTGCGGGAAGTGACGGGCCATCGCCGGCGGCGGCATGAGCCACTGGGTCGGCGCGCAACAGGCGTCCGGCGCCAGCCGCGAGAGCGTGGTATTCAACGCGATGGCCCGCAACAGGCGATGGACGGCAAATTCCTCCGGCCGCACACAATACACCCGGTTCGTTGCGACCGGCGGCAGGCCCAGGCGGCGGCTCACCAGCAGCGCCTGATGCATCGCGGGACCGGGCGTCAGTTCCACATAGAGGTCCTGGCGGGATTGACCAGTCCAGGCGATCAACGCCTGTTCATGATCGGTCAGCAGGATCAGGCCGGTCCGGCGGGCGGCTACTGATGCAATGAAATCAAACGACGGATCGCAATGGCGATCGGAGAGCAGCCGACAGAGGTTCGCGTACCCCTCCGGCGTTTTCGCCAAGAGCACCGCTCGATGCGTGGCCGTCGCCAGTTCGGCGCCGAGGATCGGGCGCAGTCCGGCCCGGCGGGCGACCTCCACAAATCGAACGACTCCATACAGCCCATTGGTATCGGTCAGCGCCAGCGCACTCGCTCCCTGCGCGCGGGTCGATTTGCACAATTCGGTGACCGAGGAAACCCCCTGCATGGGCGAATAGTCCGAATGCACGTGCAGATGAACGAACTCGGCCATTGCGTCCCTGCCCGTTGATCAACCGAGACATCCTCTGTCCTGTGTCGTCCCCGGTTTCATGTCGTGCGTCCCCACCGAATCGCCCGCTCGCCGAACCGGTCGCGGAGTGCATCGAGCGTCACACAGAGCCGTTGCCGCCGTGCCCACCGAATCTGCTCGGCAACCGGCCGGAGATCGAACAATGTCAGTTGCTCCGCCGGCGGCCCCACCTGCTCCGCTCGCAGAATGATCCGTTGCACGCACACTCGCCGTCGCACGCACCGGAAGAACAGCGTCGTGAGCGCCGGCAGCAGGTCCATTTCCCAGCAGGTCCCGCCCACCACCCGATCGGCGTAGACCTCCTGCTGATCGCGATACCGCACGATCAGCGCCAGACGCCGACAGACCCGCTGTTGCCGTCGCAACGTCCGGCACAGATATTCGATGCCTGTGCAGCAACGTCCCAACAGAACCTGATCATCGATCTGTTCCGGGTCGAGCGCGCACGACCATTCAAGAGCCGGCTGCGTCGCCGGCGGATGCACGGGCGACGGATCGATCCCCTGCGCCCACTCATGCAGCAGTCTAGCGGTCGGCCCCATGGCACGTTCAAGCGCCGGCAGCGATACCTCGGCAATGGCGCCCAGTGTGCGCAGATTCAAGTCGTCCAGCAGGGCACGCACACGGGAGGCATGACGGCGCTGCAACCCGGGCAGTAAGTCGGGCGAGAGCGGTGCAAGGAATGCCCGCTCGGCATGGGACTCGACGTGATGGAGTTGCGGTGGTCGCTCCAGCGTCATGGCCGCAAGGTGCGCGACGAGCTTGCTGCCGGCGATTCCGATTACGCCCGCGAGGCGGTGCCGTCGCGCCACTTCCCGCTCGACGCGGGCGGCGGCGTCCACCGTCGGACCATGGAGGCGGGTCGTACCGGTCAAATCCAGGAACAACGAGCCGGGCCGGACCGGTTCCCACAGAGGCGTAAATTCGGCCAACAGATTTTGCAGCCGGCCATGCGCCGTGCGCAGGTGAAGGGGGTCCGACAATACAATTCGCAACGAGGGACAGAGGTGCCGCGCGAGATCGACCGTCATGCCGGGAAACAGCCCTTCGGCGAGCGCCTCATGAGACACTTCGCACAGCCTGGCGCGAGGCCTCTGCATCGGCGCCGTGGCGACGGGTCTGCCGTTCAGCGATGCATCATCCGCTCGCGCCAGCGCAATGCCGAACAAGGGCACGTGAAAACACAGGATCTGCCGTTCCATGCACGGACCATGGACTGTTTTCGTTCTGCCTGGATGTATCCAATGGTTACATCGCGGTGAGACGGCTGTCAAGACGAACATCACGGGCGGACCCCGGCCAAAATCGAGTCGCAAGAACAACGGCGGGCACGACTTCCCGGATCATACGGTGCCTCGCGCGTTCGGCGAGAGATTCGAGCACATGAAGTCCGGAACATCGGCCTGTGCAACTTGACTTGCCCTGCTCCCTGGCCTACTATCACGCGCCATGTCGGATCAGCCGTCCATTTCCACGATCCAGACAATGGCCGATGTCTGGGACGCCTACCGTGCCGAACTCCAGGGCGTCGAAGAGCAAATCCACAAAAATCTCAATTCTCCGGTCGTCCTCGTCAACACCGTCGCCGGCCATATCCTGAGCAGCGGCGGCAAGCGGGTGCGGCCCTTGCTTTTATTGCTCTGTGCCCGTCTCTGCGGCTATACCGGGACGGACCACCATCTGCTCGGCTGCCTGGTGGAATATATCCACACCGCCACCCTGCTCCACGACGATGTGGTGGACGACGCCGACCTGCGCCGCGGACGCCGGACGGCCCGCCGCGTGTGGGGTAACCAGATCAGCATTCTGGTCGGCGATTACCTCTATTCCAAGGCCATGCGGCAGATCGTGGATTTTCGCAGCCATACCGTGAATGAAGTATTGGCGGACGCCTGTTGGAAGATGGCGGAGGGCGAGGTCCTGCAGTTGTATTACAACGGCAACCCCTCAATGCCTGAAACCGACTATCTGCGGATCGTCGAGCACAAGACCGCCGGCCTTATCGCAGCGGCCTGCCGCATGGGCGCCATCATTGCGGACGCCTCCCCGGCCCATCAGACGGCCCTGTTCCGGTTCGGCCAACACCTGGGTATCGCGTTTCAGGTGGCGGACGACACCCTTGATTACACGGCGAACGGCGACTGTTTAGGCAAGGCCCTCGGGCAGGACCTACGACAAGGCAAGGCCACGCTGCCGTTGTTGCATCTATTGGGGCATTGTTCCGAATCCGACAGGAGCATGATCAAGGATCGGATGGAGACGCGTTCCCTGACGGACCAAGACCTCGTCCGCATCATCGGGCTCATGCATCAATACGGCTCGATCGTCTATGCGATGGATCGGGCCCGTCGTTTCGTGGACGTCGCCATCTCCGACCTCGACCAATTTGAAGACGGCACCCCCAAACGCGCGCTGATGGTTGCGGCCGAGTACATGGTGACGCGCGACCGGTAACCCTCCGCCCGCTGCAGCGATCCGACAGAGCGACCCGACAAAGGAGTTCCATGGCACACGTCCTCCCCTTTCGAGGTGTTCATTTCGACCAGGCGCGTCTCGGGAACATCCGAGATCTGGTGGCACCACCCTATGACGTCATCGATGGAGCCGGCCAGAAAGCGCTGCACGATCGCCATCCCAACAACGTCATCCGGTTGGAGCTGGGGTTCGAGCAGGCGGGCGATTCGGAAACGGATAACCGCTATACCCGCGCCGCTCGGGCTCTACGAGATTGGCAGGAACAGAACGTGCTCAAGCGGGACGCCTCTCCCTGTATGTACTTGTACCGGCTGACCTATCGAACGCCGGAACGAGGCTCGTCCACCACAAAAACGCTGAGCGGGTTCCTGGCCAACTTCAAACTGGCCGAACTCGACTCGGGGGAGATCTACCCGCATGAAAATACCCGGGCCGCAGCCAAGACGGACCGGCTCCGGTTACTCGAAGCCTGCCGGGCGAATTTCAGCCCGATCTGGTCCCTCTATTCCGACCCGGAGGAGGCCGTGAGCGGCCTTTTTGAACGAGCCGTTTCCGGGCAATCGCCGCGCACCGACTTCCACGACGAGGTCGGAGACCAACACAGTCTCTGGGTCATCGACAATCCCGACATATTGCGACAGGTGGCGGAGGCGATGCGCCCGCGTCCGTTATACATTGCTGACGGGCACCACCGCTATGAAACAGCCTTAAACTATCAGCGCCTGCGCCGCCAACAGGACGGGCCTTCGCCGGGACTTCAGCCTCACGATCAGGTCCTCATGTTGTTCTCCCGGCTGGAAGATCCGGGGTTGACCGTGCTGCCCACCCATCGCGTGTTGACCAAGCCGATGCCGCCGACGCCACAACTCCGGACCATGCTGGAACCCTGGTTCGAAATTGTGCCGTTTCCCTTGGAGAGAACGGCGGAAGAAGCGGTACGGACAACATTTCTCCAGGCTATGCGCAACCGGGGGCGGACCAACCCTTGCTTCGGCCTGGCCGTTCGAGGTGGACTGGAGTATTGGCTCCTGATCCAACGTCCGGAGCATCGACTTCCGGACACGGCCTCGCCGCGCGATCGGTTGGATGTTTCAATCCTGCAGCTACAGGTGATCACGAAACTCTGTCCCACCCAACAGGACCTGGAGTCCATCGTCTACACGAAAGACGAGTATGAGGCGCTCGATTGGGTCGCCAAGGGCACCGCGGAGGGCGCGCTGCTCCTGAATGCCACGAAGGTCGATGAGGTGCGGGCGGTGGCCGTTGCCGGGGAGCGAATGCCGCACAAGTCCACCTATTTCTATCCCAAGCCCGTGACAGGTCTTGTCCTGCACGTGATGGAGGACCGGGGGTGAAAGCCAAAATCCTCGTCGTCGACGACGATCCCGATATCCTGGTGATGCTTCAGGATCGCCTGGAGGCCGGCGGGTATCAGGTCACGACGGCGAAAGACGGCCGCCGCGCACTCGAACTCATCGAGCAGGAGCCGCCGAATCTGGTCTTACTCGACATCGAGATCCCCTATCTGACCGGATTGGACGTCCTGCGGCGCATGGGACAGACCAAGCCGGGGCAGACTTCTATCGAGGCCTCCTCGACGAACCGGCATCTGCCCGGGGATCTGGACCCGCCCGTCATCGTCATGACCGCCCACGGCACCATCTCCACCGCGGTCGAGGCGATGAAGCTCGGCGCCTACGACTTCCTCACCAAGCCCCTGGACAAGGACCACTTGGCGATCGTGATCCAGAAGGCCACGGAGCGGGAATCCTTGCGCCGGCAGGTCGCCGTGCTCCGCGGCGAGATCGACAGCCGATATTCCACCATCGTCGGCAGCAGTCCGAAATTCACCGCAATCATCGAGGGTGCCAAGCGGGCGGCCAACTCGGACGCCAGCGTGTTACTGTTGGGCGAAAGCGGGACCGGGAAGGAACTCTTCGCGCGTTCCATTCATCAATGGAGCCCGCGCCGTCAGCATCCGTTGGTGGTCATCAACTGCGTGGCCTTGACGGAAACACTCTTGGAGAACGAATTGTTCGGCCACGAGCGTGGCGCCTTTACGGGGGCCGACCGGTTGTACAAGGGCAAGATCGAGATGGCGGATGGCGGCACCGTCTTTCTCGATGAAATCGGGGACATGTCGCTGCCGCTCCAGGCGAAGCTCCTGCGCGTATTGCAGGACCGGGAGTTTCAGCGAGTGGGCAGCACCAAGACGATTTCCGTCAACATCCGGGTGATCGCCGCGACCAACAGAGATTTGAAGCTGGCCGTGAAGGCCGGCCAATTCCGGGAAGATCTCTATTTCCGGTTGAACGTGATCAACTTCACCCTTCCACCGCTGCGCGAGCGCCCAGACGACATCCCGGCACTCTCTGAGTTTTTCCTGAAACGCCACAGCCTTGAATCGAAGCAGACGGGTATGAAGTTGAGTGCCTCGGCGAAATCGGCCATGCAGAGCTATGCCTGGCCCGGGAACATCCGGGAACTCGACAACACGATCGCGCGGGCGGTGGTCCTGAGCCCCTCCGAAGAGATCGAGCCGGAATCATTGGGACTGACGCCGACCGAGCCGGTCCATCCGCCGGCTCCCGGACGCGAGGCCTCGGACCAGGGTTCCGCACAGACCATCCAATACGTGAATCTGCCGTACCATCAATCGATGGAAGAGCACAGCCGCACGTTGATCTTGCGCGCGCTGAAACAGTCGGGCGGCAACCAGACCAAGGCCGCCGAACAGCTTCACCTACAGCGCACCTACCTGGCCCGCCTCATGAGACAGAAGAATCTCGACAAGGAACTGCCGACCGACAGTTAGAGCCCTCCGTTCCCGCCAAGGTCCGCTACACGATCCACCTCACGCTTGTGAACCATTCTGTTATTGGGTTGGAGTATGGGCGGGCGACGCATCGTTGCGCGCAGCCAGGGAGATGCGTCCGTTCGCAACGTCCCGTTCGGCCTGTGCATACCGTTCGGGCGTGCCGATGTCGGACCAGTAGCCGGTTAAATCGAATCCCAGCACCGGTTCGTCTCGCGCGATCGCGCTCAGATACGCCTCGATGATCGAGGACGGTTGCCCGGCCCGCAAGGAGCGGAGCAGGCGGGGATGCAGCAGATGAACGCCGGCGAACATACGCGGGAAGCTCTCCTCCCGGCTCTCCCGGCCCTGGCCGTTGATGCGAAGGATGCGGCGGGCACCGTCGATTTCGACGAGGCCCCATTGTGCCGCATCGGGATCCTCCCGCAACACCAGCGTGGCGGCAGCCTCCCGCACCTGATGAAATTCCACGAGCTCGCTGAGATCCAACTCGAACAGGGTGTCGCCGTTCAGAACCAGTCCCGGCCTGCCGTTGAAGAACGATTCCACCTGCTTAATGCCCCCTCCGGTTCCCAAGATCACGGGCTCGCGCGAATAACTGATCCGCATGCCGAACCGCCCGCCGTCGCCGAGGGCATGTTCGATGAGCGGACCCAGATGATGCAGATTGATGACCACCTCGCGAAACCCATGGCGCCGCAGCAACAAGAGGTTCCAGACGATGAGCGGCGTGCCCCCGACCGGCAGGAGCGGCTTCGGAACCGTGTTGGTCAGCGGCCGCATGCGGGTCCCGAGACCGGCCGCCAGGATCATGGCTTTCATGGGGAAGTGCTCAGTGCTGGATGCTGAGTGCTGAGTGCTCAGTGCTGAGTATGATCAGAGTTGATTCGTCCATTGATCGCCTTCCGGCTCAGCACTCCGGACTCAGCATTCGTCCCGGAACTGCTACTGCAGTTCCGGGACGTAGGGAGCGAGATGCTTCCGCAACACCGCCAATTCGGGATACGTCTCCAAATTTCTCCGCACGTACCCCAGTACACGAGGAATATCCGCCAGAAATTTCGGATTGTGCTTCACCCGATCAATGTACACAAACCGTCCCGCCGCCTTGAGATTGCGCTGGATGCTGGTGAGGTCGAAGGCTCGTCGAAAACCCCGCCGATCGATCCCGAAGGTCGCATGATCCGTGAAACGCTCCAAGTAGTGACTCACCAGCTCGTCCACGACTTCCTCGTCGAGCTGGATGTAGGCATCGCGCAGGAGGGACGCGAGATCGTAAGCAGCCGGTCCCATCAGCGCATCTTGAAAGTCAATGACCCCGAGACGAACACCGTCCACCATCAGATTGCGCGAATGGTAATCGCGGTGTGTGAACACACGGGGCTGCCCTGCAACGAACTCGGCGATGTTGCGAAACTCGGCATGGATGAGTGGATAGTCCTCGGAACACATCGGCTTGCCATTTCTCGCCACCACGCCATATTCCAGGAAATGCTCGAATTCCCACATCAGCAAGGCCGGATCGAAGGATCGATGGAACACGATACAGCCGGGGTCATTTGGCGCCGTCGCGCGGGAATGGATACGGACCAGCTCATCGACGGCCTGTTTGTAACAAGCCACCAGATCCGCCGCGCTTGCCTGCTGACAGGTTTCCATCAGCGTCTGGTCTCCAAAATCTTCAAGATAAAGGAGCCCGGCAACCTGATCGTAGTAATACAGCGTGGGAACCGAGACCTTCGCCTTCGCCAGATGACGTAGGACATTCACGAACGGCAACTCGCGGATTTGATGGCCTCCTCCGCTCACCGCTTCCTCGGAGGCTTTGAAGGCTTCCGGCTCGGCAAGTTGCATCAGGATCACTGAGGCTGGACGGCCGGCGCCCTCACCGACAAGGCGGATACGGAAGTACCGGCGATTTGAGGCGTCGCCGGCCAGCGGCGCCAGGGCGCCGAACCGAGCAGGAAAAGGCAGCTTAGTCTGAACGCTGGCTTCGACGAGTTGGTGGTCGGGCGGAGCGAGCGGCGCTGCCGGCGCCGAAGGATTGGTCATCCCCATACCGTCGCGCATTATACCTGAACGGCCGTCGTTCACGAACAGGACTGCAAAATCAGACGGAAGGCCGAACGGACTCACTGCGGCGATGGCGGAGGCTGGTAGATGGGCCGGTCGGCACGGAGAGAGAAGCGGAACCGCCTTCGGGCATCAACCGATGCCCGAAGGCCGGTTCATTTTCTATGGTTCAGTTGCCGGATTTCGGCTGTATGAACAGTCGGCGAGGACGCCTAGGCTGATGGCCCGGACCTGCCGCATGCGCATGGGGCCGTGGCGCGTGATCTTGATGCATCTGGCTCTGTTGCGAAAACCCCCTCGGCTGTGACTGGCCTGTCCGACCGGCTTCAGCCACCCGGTTGCCATCAACCGGCCGGTTGAACTCACGCCGATGCTGACCATCACCGCGACGGTGCGATTCGTCCATCCGATGCGCCTCGTGCCTCTTGGGTCCACCGGCACCATAGCCGGGACGGCCTCCTCCCCGATGACCCGAGCCGCGACCGGAACCGGTCCCATGGGACTGAGGCGGCGGGCTCCCCGCCGCACGTGGCACCGGTCGGCCGAGCAGCTTCTCGATCGCCCGAAGCTGAAAGTGATCCTCACCCGTCACGAAGCTGGTCGCGCGCCCGATCGCCTTCATGCGGCCGGTCCGCCCGATCCGGTGCACATAGTCCTCAGGCGTATTCGGCAAGTCGAAATTGACCACATGACCGATGTTCGCCACGTCGATCCCGCGCGCCGCAATGTCGGTCGCCACGAGAATACGGTAGGTTCCACGCCGAAATCCTTCCAGCGCCGCACGACGCTGCGAGAGACGCCGCCCCGCGTGCAGCACCGCCACCCGGTGGCCCTTGTGTTCGAGCGCGGTTCCCAGCCGGTCCGCCCGATGTTTGGTGCGCGTGAAAACCAGCACGCTGCCAGCCGGGTCCTGGATGAGATTCAACAGCAAATTGATCTTGTCGTCATGCGTCGTATGGTGCACCTCGTGAGTGACCGTGTGGGCCGCCGTAGCCGGCGGATTCACCATCACCTTGACGGGATTCTTCAACCCTGCCCGGGCCAACCCATCGAGATCCTCCGGCATCGTCGCAGAAAACAGCATCGTCTGCCGCTCCGGAGACAGGGCATCCAGAATCTGATTAAGCTGCGGCGCGAAGCCCATGTCGAGCATCCGGTCCGCTTCATCCAAGACCACGATCGTGAAATGTGCCAGGTTCACCGTCCCGTTCCACATATGATCGAGCAAGCGGCCCGGCGTCGCCACGACGATGGTCGGACGCTGGTGCAGCCCGCGCACCTGGATGCGGAGGTCTTCCCCTCCGATCAGGGCGGTCGCAGAGACCCGGCGGCTGCGTCCGAGCAAGCCGATCGTCCGTTGAATTTGAAAAGCCAGCTCACGAGTCGGAGTCAGGATCAACCCGCGCGGCGGGCCGACAGGCCCGCCGGCTAGTCGCTCGACCATCGGGATCACGAACGCGGCCGTCTTGCCGGTTCCGGTCTGGGCACAGCCGAGCAGGTCGCGGCCGGCGAGCCCCGAGGGAATGGCCTTGGCCTGAATGGGCGTCGGGTCTGTGAATTTCGCCTGGGCCAGATCCCGCAACAGGGCTTCGGAAATTCCCAGCGACTGGAACGTAACCGTTCCGTCCGGCCCCGGCTGGGTCGGCGCGATCGATTCATCGGAGGTGGAAGGCACAGTGGTAGAAACGGAAGAAGAAGTCAACACAGAACACTCCTTGGTGAATGTGAGGCAGGATGCTACGCGGGCACAAGAGCGGATCAGCGGATCGCTCGGAGACGCACCCTTGAGAACCCTGCTATGAGCATCGCATGAGACGAGGTCAGAGGATCGAGGGAGGCAGAATCAGAAAGGAGTCCGCTCCGAGGAGGATCTGAACGCGCTGCGATGACAAGGCCCGGAATATTTTATGGTTGCACGGTCGCCGGGCCGTCTCGACAGTGATGGGCACACCATACAGGACAACGCCCTCCGTGTCAAATGGGACGACACCTCCGCTGTACCGCATCAGGACCCGACGCGCGTGCCGAACGCGGTGAACAACTCGCCCGTGAGGTAGGGTGTTCTGTCCGTATCGCGCCGCTTTTTCCGCCGAAGGTAGTCGTTGAGGATCCGACCGTCGTCCGTCTGGTGGACATGTGGATGGGCCAGGTTCATCCGATACCGTTCCACAGCGCCGGCAACCCGACTGATAAACAGGACGGTGCCGTCATCCTCGACTCGTTCGACCACGCCGACGTGGGTGAGCGGATCATTGACCGCGCCATCCTCGTTGGAGTCCCACGTATTGTCGAAGAATACGAGGTCGCCGGCCCGGACCACCGGTCCCTGATGGATGCGGCCATGCCGCCGCACGTGGTGATAGATCAGCCGGACGCCGTTGGCCTGCCGGGTTTCCTCCGTGTTCTCATACAGGTCGATGCCATGCTTCAGATAGATGGCGCGCGTCACCCCCGCACAGTCATAGGCAATCCGCCGCCCGTTCACCTCGACCATACGGGCGCCAACAAGCGAGGCCGCGGTCTGTGCTACTGCCTGCTGTGGAGCAACCGTCTCGCCGGCCATGCAGCATCCCCGCGCCGACACACGGACGGATCGATCTCCCGACGGGCCGGCGCAGGCGACCACCGCGATCAGAATCACTGAGCTGAGATGCCGAACGATGCGCGTCATGTCTTTACACTGCGATTCAAACCAGTATAGCTAAGCGGAGCCAATATGCACGCCACTTCCCGAAAGCATCCGGCGCCCCTGTCTCCGCTCCGCCCTCTCGACATTCCCGTGGTCAAGGCCCTATAAGGAGCGCATGGAATACGTGCATCTCGGCCGGGCCGGTGTAAAGGTCAGCCGCCTTTGTCTCGGCACCATGAACTTCGGTCCGCTCACGAGCGAGGCCGACAGCTTCGCCATCATGGATCGGGCGCTGGAATTGGGGATCAATTTTTTTGACACCGCCAACGTCTACGGGTGGAAGCTCGGCGAAGGGGTGACGGAACAGATCGTCGGGCGTTGGATTGCACAGAGTCAGGGACGGCGCGAGAAGGTCGTATTGGCGACCAAGGTGTTCGGCCGCATGGGGGACTGGCCGAATCACTCACGACTCTCGGCACTTCATATCAAGCGGGCCTGCGAGGACAGCCTGCGCCGTCTCCAGACCGATCATCTTGACCTCTACCAGATGCACCATGTCGATCGGGAATCGCCCTGGGAGGAAATCTGGCAAGCCATGGAGCAGCTCGTCCGCGAAGGGAAAATTCTCTACGTGGGCAGCAGCAACTTCGCGGGGTGGCACCTGGCACGGGCGCAGGAACTCGCGGCAGGTCGGAACTTCCTGGGCCTCGTCTCGGAACAGAGCCTCTACAACCTCCACGAACGGACGATCGAGTTGGAAGTGATTCCGGCCTGCGAGGCCTACGGCATCGGTCTGATCCCCTGGAGTCCGCTAGCGAGAGGGTTGCTGGCCGGGGCCTTGCAGCCGGTTTCGTCGGGTCGTCGCGCCGACGACGACCTTCGCAAGGAAGTCGAAAGCAACCGCGCGCGACTGGAAGACTATGAAACGCTCTGCGCCCAACTCGGAGAGCGGCCAGCCGATGTGGCCTTGGCCTGGCTGCTCCAGCAGCCGGCCGTGACCGCGCCGATCATCGGTCCCCGCACCCTGGATCAACTGAACGGATCGATGCGAGCCCTGGCCTTGTCGCTGACCCAGGCCCACCTCAAGCGCCTGGACGAGATCTTTCCCGGACCGGGAGGGCGGGCGCCTGAGGCCTACGCCTGGTGACATCAGACGATGCCGTCATGCGCCGCCACCACACCGCAGCCAGCGCCGCCCCGACGGCAGCTCCCATCGCATCGGCCGTCAGATCCCACGGATCGGCTTCTCGGGGCGGGACGAGGACTTGATGGAGTTCATCGCTCACCCCATACATCGTCGCCGTCAGGATCGACAGCCATAGGGCGTGCTGCGCTCCCCATTGGCCTGCCGCCCGCCGGAAGGCCCGGTAGCACAGCGCTCCCAAGACGCCGTATTCGATCAGGTGCAACACCTTGTCGCTGATCCCGCTCAGGAACGAAGGCAGGTCATTCTCCGGATGGGGTAACGTCGAGAGCAGGAAAATGACTCCGGCATACACGACCGGCGGGACCCAATAGCCAATGAGGCGAGCCGTATCGAGCGGCGGGGTTGGAGCCGCCGCCTTGTCCCGAGTCATTGATCGCGACCTCTATTGTCGAACAATTGCGGACTTGCTAGGCGCATGACATACTCCACTTCAGCCTCCCGAACAACGAAAAAGGGCCGGATATGAAACGCGCCGCGCTGTGCTTCCTCTGGCACATGCATCAACCCTACTATACCGATCCGGTCACGAAATCGGCGAGCATGCCCTGGGTACGGCTCCACGCCACCAAGGCGTATTTCGACATGGCCTACCTGCTCGATCGGTTTCCTCACATCTCCGCCACCTTCAACTTTACGCCGTCGCTGCTCATGCAGTTGGAAGAGCTGACCGCCGGCACGATTACGGACGTCTTTCTGGAGCATGCGAGGAAACCGGCTGCGGAATTGTCTCCGGAGGAACGCGCCTTCGTGATCCGTCATTTTTTTGCGGCCAATTGGGCCACCATGGTGCGCCCGGCCCTACGCTATCAGGAACTCCTGGTCAAGCGCGGGTTGCAGGTGGCCCCGCAGGACCTCGAGCCGCTAGCCAAGCGGTTTACGATACAGGACCTGCTCGAATTGCAGGTCTGGCATAACCTCGCCTGGTTCGGCTACGGCGAGCTGCACCGGTTTCCCCACCTGGCCGAACTACGGGAAAAAGGACGGGGATTTTCTGAACAGGATAAGGCCGACGTGTTGGATCTTCAGTTCGCCGTCATGCGCGAGGTCGTGCCCTCGTATCGGACGCTGGCAGCGCGCGGCCAAATCGAACTCACGACGAGCCCGTTCTACCACCCGATCCTGCCGTTGCTGATCGATACCGAGATTGCCCGGCGCTCGCTGCCACACCTCCCAGCTTTGCCGCAGATCAAGGCTCCGACGGATGCGGAGACTCAGATCCAAAAGGCCGTCGAGTATCACCGGCGCGTCTTCGGTGAATCCCCCAAAGGCCTGTGGCCGTCTGAGGGCTCAGTCTGCCCGGAGTTGGTCCCCCTTCTCCACCAAGCCGGCCTCCGTTGGTTCGCCACGGACGAAGGGATCCTCGCCCGATCGATCGAGATGCAGCAGGGGCCCTGGCATCGTTCGGTCATGCTCTATCAACCCTATGAGATCGAGTTCCAGGGCCGAAGCCTCCACGCGGTCTTCCGCGACCGGGATTTTTCCGACGCCTTCGGTTTTCGCTACCATCGGACCTTGCCGCAACTCGCCTTGGAAGATGTCATCCGTCGGCTCCGCACGATTCCGCACGAATCGCCTCGGGAAGACCTCCTGATCCCGGTCATCCTCGACGGCGAAAACCCCTGGGAGCATTACCATGACGGCGGCGAGGAGTTCCTCTCGTTGCTGTACCAGAAACTGACTGCACAGGCTGCCGACGAGCCGGGCCACTTCGAGATCCGGACCAAGACCCTGTCCGACGCGCTGACCTCCAGTCCCGTTCCGGCCAAGCTATCCCATGTGCATTCCGGCTCATGGATCAATGCCGATTTCACGATTTGGATCGGCCATGAGGAGGATCAGCGCGGCTGGGAATTGTTGCGGCACACCAGGCAGCGACTCGTGGAGGTCTCACCGTCGCTCGATCCTGATATCAGACAGGCGGCCTGGGAAGAGCTCTATGCCGCGGAAGGGAGCGATTGGTTCTGGTGGTACGGAGACGAATTTGAAACGGATTACAAACTCGAATTCGACCGCCTGTTCCGAGCCCACTTGCGTAACGTGTGGACCAAAGCCGGCCTCATCGCCCCGGACCACCTGCACCAACCGATCGTCTCGCTTGCCCCGGCTCAGCAGGATCTGGTCGCCATGCCGACCGCCTTCATTTCGCCCAAGCTCGATGGCATGGTGACGGACTTCTTCGAATGGTACGGAGCCGGCACCCTACGGGTTACTCCGCCGCTCGGCGCCATGTGGAGCCCCGCCCGGTATTTCGCCCATATCGCCTTCGGCTTCAACCTGGAGACATTGTTTCTGCGACTGGACCCGGACCGTTCCCTGAAGGACCAAGAGCCTCCACTGTCCGTCGAGTGGGACATCCACACCAACGGCACCGTCTACAAGGTCACGTTCCCGCTGATTCCTCCGGCCGAAGGTACCTATCTCCTGACCCGCGGCTCCCCGGGAGAGCCGTTTGAATACGCCAGGGAACTGCCCGGATTGGCGAGACAGCGTATCATCGAAGTCGCCGTCCCCTTCCGTGAGCTTGGGTTGACGGCCGGCCGATCGTTCACGTTCAGTGTCTTAGTGACGCGGCAGCGGCTGGAGTTGGCGCGCTATCCGCACCAACAACCCGTGATATTGGAAGTGCCCACGTCCGATTTCGATGCTATGATGTGGCGCGTCTGAGAACACAATGCTGAGTGCTGGGTGCTGAGCGGAACTCGATGAGCAGCGAACCAATCCGTCAAGACCCAGCACTCAGAACTCAGCACTAACTAATGGTGGAGAGGAAGAATGCCCGAACTACGTCGTGATCCGATCGTCGGCCGGTGGGTGATCATTTCAACCGAACGCGGGGTGAGGCCGCGCGATTTCATCGCCGCCCAACCGCCTCAGACTTCCTCGGCATCGTTGTGTCCATTTTGTCCGGGGCAGGAATTGCTGACCCCGAAGGAGATCCTGGCCTATCGCCCGCAAGGCAGCGAGCCCAACAGTCCTGGCTGGAGCGTTCGCGTCGTGCCGAACAAGTTTCCGGCGCTTCACGTAGAAGGCGAGCTGGGACGCGAGGGGTTCGGCATGTACGATCGCATGAACGGCGTCGGCGCGCATGAAGTCATCATCGAGACGCCTCGTCATCAGGAGACGTTGGCGGAGATGCCCGTCAAACACATCGAAGACCTCTTGTGGACCTATCGCGACCGGCTGCTCGACCTCAAAAAGGACCCGCGGTTTCGCTATATCCTGATTTTCAAGAATCGCGGCGCCGCGGCAGGGGCCACGTTGGAGCACACCCATTCGCAACTGATCGCGCTGCCGGTCGTCCCCACGGCAGCCGTGCAGGAGATGGAGGGTTGCCGCCAGCACTTCACGGATAAAGAACGCTGTCTGTATTGCGACATCGTGCGGCAGGAACTGGCCGACGGCTCGCGCATCGTGGTGGAGAATCCCGAGTTCGTCACGCTCACGCCCTACGCGGCGCGATTCCCCTTCGAAATGTGGATCCTCCCCAAGCGCCACGCGGCCTACTACGAGGAGAGCCAGAAGGCGCAATTCGAATTCATGGCACCGATTCTATCCGAAACCTTGCGGCGGATGGATCGCATGCTCGCCCGGCCTGCTTACAACCTGATGCTGCACACCTCGCCGCTCCACGAGAGCAGCGGTTCCTTCTACCATTGGCATGTGGAGATCATCCCGAAACTGACCCAGGTGGCCGGATTCGAGTGGGGCACCGGGTTCTACATCAATCCCGTCTCACCTGAGGAAGCCGCCAAGGTCTTGCGTGAAGCCGAACTGTGACAACCGCCATGCGTCACTCGTCAATCGTCACACGAGAGGACACGCATCCCTCTCCTGGTTCGACTGCGCGCCTCCCACGATTGACGACTGACGCATGACGAAACGGTAGAAAGATGGAACAGTCACCTGTTGGTCCTCAGGTGGGTACAGGTCGATTAGCGGAGGATCGCGAGAACCTCGCACGTGCCCCTCTTGCTCCTGTTCCAGGTTGCGGCATAATATCGTCCCGATGAGAGTCCATCTCAGCCATCCCGAGCGGCAGATCGAGGTCAAGGGGCCCAAGCGTGTCCAGGACCTGCTGCGTGACCTCAACCTGCTCGTCGAAGCCCATCTCGTCATCCGCGGCAGCGACCTTATGACCGAAGACGAGGTCGTGGCCGATAGCGACAGTATCGAGGTCCGCCCCGTGATCTCCGGCGGCTCCTCGAGACAGGTGAATCTCCCGGCAGGGCGGGGTATTCCATTTCACCCCGACCCCTCTTGGTGATCTTCTGCTTCGAGAAGGCTCGCGGATCTTTCTGGTCTCACACCGCACCCTGTACCGGACGGCTGCCGCGCTCCGAAAAACCCGCGGACGGACGATCAGACCTATCTGAGCAAGCCCATTCGCTCCAGCTTCTCGCCTACTCTTCCACCCTTCATCCCTGACCTGGCTACCGGCTCGCGCGCAAATTCGCCTGCCGCAAATGATTCGGCAGGAGCATGATGCAGTTGGGGTTGTACCCCTGAGCTTTCAGCGTATCGATGCTTCCGATGACCTTGTCCTGTGTCAGATCAATCACCGTAATGGAGCCGTCGCTCAGTCCGTCCAGGTTGAGCAGACTATTTTGGACGAACAGATACTGCTCATCGGGTGAGAGCACGGTATGATGAGCGCCGGCGGCAGCCGGAATGGTCTTGAGAAACTTGGGCCGTCGCGGCTCGCGGTTGTCATACAGATTCACAAATCCGGGTTTGGCCGTCGTGACGTACAGCCGGTCCCCCTTCGTGTTGTAGAGCATCTCTAAAGGCATTCCTTGTTGTCGCGGTCCGAAGTCATCGACCTGAGCGAACGAAAAGGTTTTCGTCGTCGGGTCCCAGACTCCGGCCCACAGCGTCCCTTCCATCATATTCGTGATGTGCACCACCGGAGGATCGGCCAGCGGACTGAACATGATTTCGATCGGGGCCGACTTGGCTGGAGACGGCTTCGAGGCGATGAGATGGGTGGACAACACCTTCCCGGTGCTGGCCTCCAATACGGTCACCGTGTCGCCGACATCCGACAGGTCCGGCTTCACAGTGCTGGTGATGAGCACCCGATCGATGCCGTTGTGAATCGCAATCCCATGCGGATAGGCGATGAAGGCGTCGGCCGGTGCCGGTGCGCTGATCGTCTTGATCGGCCGATCAGTGACGGCATCGCCGAGGATCACAGTGTTCGACCCCATGCAGGTGAGGTACCAGGTCCGGTTATCCTCGGAGACCACCAAATCTTCCGAGACCTGACAATCCGGCACCGCCACCGCCTGAAGCCGATAGGGAAACCGGGTGAGATCCACGACGTGCAATAGACTTTTGCCCAAAGCCGTGACATACGCTTTGGTCCGATCCCGGTTGAAAAAGATGTGGTGCGCGACGAGGTCTGACGGAAGCGGAATCTCCATCAGAATCTTTCCGAAGTCGGAAGACTCCGGATCGATATCCATAATGGCGATGCCTTCCCGTCTCACCGGCTGGTTGGACTTGCTTTCATAGTTGAGCAGCGCAAGAATTTCAGCCGATGCTGAAACCGTCCCGGCCAGCAACAATCCTCCTATCAACAAGAGCAGTCGTAATGGTTTCATGGCAGCCTCCTCGTGAATCGTAGGAACCGGCTATCTCCGGCCTTACGCGGTGATGTCGTCTGCGAAGATTGAGCGATCGCTTCTCGCATTCTTGGTGAACCTTCCCGTCACCGTCGAATGCCGATGACTTCCAGGTATTCGGCAAACACCGTCGTGCAGTCCGCTCCGGCCTGATTGTGTGCGGTCCAGAGCGTTTCCAAATCCCGATGCAATCGCGCTTGCCCGTCGGCGTCAAGCGACGCGAACGCCCGATTCGTCGGCCCGTAGTAGAGGCGAAAGAATTCGACGACCTCCGACGGCGGGAAGGAATAATCAAAGCGGTACTGTCGTCGGGTCAGACTCAGTGCTGAGAGTTCGAGGCCGAGCCTCTCACGCACGACGGCTTCCTCGCCCCATAACACCGGTGCCGGCATCCCGGACGGCGCAATGAATCGTGACACGCATGCGAACATCTGCCCAACGAATCCCTGCGGGGTCCAATTCGCCATGGCAATGGTGCCGCCCGGCACGCATACGCGGAGCAATTCCCGGGCGACCAATTGAGGTCGCGGAGCGAACATGGCACCGATCAGACTCACGACCACGTCGAACGTTCCGTCCTCAAACGGCAGCGCCTCGGCGTCGGCTGTTTCAAACCACGCCTGGAGGTTTTCAGCCTTGGCCCGAATCCGCGCCCGTTCGATCCAATTCTCCGCGATGTCCACGCCGATGACGTCGAGCCCATCCCGCGCCGCCATGAGCGCCAGTTGGCCGGAGCCGCATCCGACGTCCAGCAGCTTGGAACCCGGCATCAGGGCGAGTCGGTCATAGAACTCGCGCGCCCCAGCTTCCATGGGGCGCGAGAATCGGTCGTAATCACCGGCTGACCACATCACCTTGAGACGGGTCTTCAACCCGCTCTCCTCCGCTGTCACGGTACTGATCGTCATGATGTCCCTCCTGGATGATTGGTGGTTGTGGCGCCCTGTCCATGCTCACACTAGCCGAGATGCCCCGGCCGCCGCTTTGCCGCCCGTCTGGCTCTCTAATCATCAGCGTGCTAAGCTGCGCCGTCGCTTATCCAAGCGTCCGCCCGGCTTAGCCGACGCGCGCTGTTCTGGGCTGTGGCCATCGTTATGGATGTGCTGTCTGAAGTCCTCAGAGCCGTACGACTCGATGGCGCCGTCTTTTTCAACGGAGAATTTTCCGCCCCCTGGTGTGCGCGAGAGCCGGACGCCGGAACGATGGCAGCTTATCTCTCGGCTCATTCCAAACATGTCATCATTTTTCACCTCGTCGCCGAAGGACAGGCCTATGCCCGCATCGAACGCGACGGTCGCCCCGTCTCCCTGGCGGCCGGAGACATCGTCATGTTCCCTCATGGCGACGCACACGTCCTGGGAAACGGTCCTCCCGTTCCTCCGGTCGACAACACCGCACAACTTCGAGTCCTCCTTGCCGAGCGCGGTATCCTGGCTCAATCCGGGAGAAGCGGAGAACTGACTAAACTGGTCTGCGGCTATCTGACTTGCGACCAAGAATTGAGTCAGGTGTTCCTCGCAGGACTTCCAGCGATCGTCCAAGTCACATTGTGAGACAACTCATCGGGGCGGTGGGTGGAAGAGACACTCCGCTCTTCCGTGGACCACGCGGACGCCTCCGGACCCGGTGGCGACGCCGTAATGGCCAAGCTATCGGAAGTCTTGTTCGTGGAGACCCTTCGGCGATGTGGGATACGAGTCCGAGCCTTCCTTCAACCGCGCCTTTAAGCGGAAGTTTGGAGTCCCCCCGGCGCGATTCCGCAGCCAGGCCAGGCACTCTCTCAAGCAGGCTCGCTAGCGATCGGCCGTCGTCAGGAAGCAGAGTCAGGTTTGATTCTGTCCGGCGGCGGAGTCGACGGCTCGTCGTCGGACAGTTTCTTGTGGAGGTACTTGCGACTGAGGTTGGTGATGAGAAATGCGAGACCTACCGCGATCGGCACAAACACGGCCGATGCAACGGAGGCATTCCGAAGCCATCCGACCTCCGAAAGGCCTTTGAAGAGATAGCCCGCCAATCCGCTTAAGTAGTACGCAATCACGATCACCGATAGGCCTTCGACCGTATTCTGCAACATGACCTGGCTCTTTGTCGTTTTGTCCACGCTTCTGAGCAGGGTGAGATTTTGCGCCTCCAACATCAAATCCACGCGGGCTCGGATAATGGATATGATGCCCTCAAACCCGCTCCGCAGCGTATCAATCCGCTTAAGCAATTGCTGATAGCCCTCCGCCACACCGGTGATCCCGCTGAGCACGTAATCGGAAATGGGCCTGTAGGTCGAGAGGGTCTGCTCCCCCAACGCCGTGATCGTCGTATGGACAATCCTGTCGTAGGGCACGGAGCCGGAAAATTCGGAGTGAAGCCTCCCCGCCAAGCGATTCGTTTTCAGCAAGTCTTCCGTCAGGGCATTGAGCCACCGTTGAAGCGTCAGCGAATCGGCGCCTCCGATGCGCGTCGTGATGATTTCCCGCTGCTTCAAATGGACCTGCTCGAACCGATAGACCTGATCCACGGCGGCTGAAAAGAGCGGCTTCTGCATGAGCAAGAGATGATAATAGGTTTCGATCCTGACGATCGCATCCACGACTTCCTGCACGGATGAATGTCGTGATCGAGGCGACGCGACGCTGACGAAATACCGTTCCCGGTCGTGTTCATCGTGGGCAAAACTGGTTATCAGGGATGTCTCTTCGTCAAGAATCCGACTCCCATAAAGGAGCGGTCCGGGAAACCGCTGCCGCAGTGTTTCGTTATCCGGCAACCGTTCCTCAGTCAGCACGATGTCCAATCGACAGACCTCAACTCCCAACGGCGTGATCGGAAATCGATATTGGGGGAAGGCGATCGGACCAAAAGCGACGTTCGATTGCGATGGCGGAGGCAGATGCCAAATCTGATAGCTGTAATATTCGGTGTGTGTTTGCCACACGACAATCAGCCGGTCCCCGGTCACCGCAACGTTCACACCATAGCCGAACCTTTCTCGGATGGATCTCGCTTCCATCGGAACCTGAAAAGCTTCCAACAGAGCTGTGAATTCCTCGCGGCTGGCCGGTCGCTGAGTCGGAGGATCGACCATCCGATAGGCATGGTGGTGGACATGCGCGGGAGCCCGTAACCACTCTGCGAGGGGCATTTTGGGTCTCTCGTGGAGTTCGCGAATGCGTTCTCCGGCAACGGATTTGGCACCCTCTGACGAGCTCATTGAACTACCTCGTGTAAGCGCGCACCCACGATCTACCCCGAATTATTCATGAGCGCTTCTACTGTAATTGCGGATTCGCTGCTGCGACTGGCTTGGCCGCAAGCTTCGCGCGGCCAGCGGGCGGGCTCGCCGGTCAGCCCCTCACCATGCTGGTTCAAGTATGCTTCGGGCCTTGGCGCCTCCACGCCCCCGTCTCACGACGCGACTCCGTCATTTCGTCACGAACCGTCATGAATAATGCGGGCTAAGAGCACCTTCGCCGAGGGTTGCTATCATAGCGTAGGTGGCTCCGGCTTCGCCATTGTCAGGAGACTCGACAACAATGGTCAAGATAGACCGACAAACACAGGATCTGGCCGCTCACGTCATTGATCTTGCCGGCGTTTGCTTTCGCGCGCCGGATGACCGTATGATTTCCAACAATTATGAAATGTGCCAAGTGCAAGACCAAAGCCGTGATCGGCCTGCCGCGGCACAATGCGGCCTTCTGCAAGCCCTGCTTTATCGGATATGCGCATGAGCAGGTGGCTCGCGCGATCAAACACGAGCGGATGTTCGGCAAGGACGATCGTATTCTCGTGGCAGTCTCGGGGGGTAAGGACAGTCTGGCCCTCTGGCATATGCTGCTCACGATGGGCTACCGCGCGGACGCGCTCTATGTCGATCTCGGTATTCCTGGCTACTCATCCCGCTCGCGCGAGAAAGTCGAGACCTTTGCCAACAGGATTGCGGCTTCTCAGGGCGCGCAACTCCTCATCCACCAAACCCAGGAAGAAGAAGGAGCCGGCATCCGCGAGCTGGCCCAGTTGATCAACCGCCCGACCTGCTCGACCTGCGGGACGATCAAGCGGTACCAATTCAACCGCGCCGCCGTGGAGCACGACTACGATGTGATGGCAACCGGCCACAACCTTGACGACGAAGCGGCCCGGCTCCTCGGCAACGTGTTGCACTGGCAGGAGGAGTATCTCGACAAACAAGGCCCGACCCTTCCCGCCTCGGTCGAGGGGTTTTCCAAAAAGGTCAAACCGCTCTACCGCTTGACCGAGCGCGAGGTGGCCGCCTATGCCCTGCTCAATGGGATCGACTATGTGGTGGAAGAATGCCCGATGGCGAAGGGCTCCAAGATGCTGCTCTATAAGGATGTCCTCAACCGATTGGAGACCGAGTCGCCGGGCACCAAACAGTCCTTCTACTGGAAATTTCTCGAACGGCAGGCCAAAGCACAAGCGAACAATCTCTCCATGAGTGAGAAAGATCAGACCACGTTGCATCCCTGCCCGACCTGCGGCCAACCCACCACATCTGAGACTTGCTCCTACTGCAAGATGATGGCGCGGGCGAAGGCCGGCTCGACCCGCTGACGTTCCATCGCTCCTCTTGCATCTCTACATTCGGACTGGCATAAGCTGTCCGGCGGTGTTACACCACATCCTATGGTTCCTGTGTCTCGACGATCGCTCATCGCCGCGGTTCTGAACACCATCGCGAGACCCCGGCTTGTGTCCGTTCTCCTCTCCGCCATCGCCGCCGTGGCATTTATCGCTTGGCTCTCGGCCGTGGACCTCGGCGCCGACACGCCGCAACCGAACTCCCATGTCACCTTGCGGTTTGTGTCCTGGAAACCGGATCATCCGCGGGCCTGGGACGAGGCGATCGCGCGTTTCCAAGAAACCCATCCCGACATCTCGGTGATCCGCGAGATCGCGCCCCATTCCTCCACCGCCTACCACGACCTGCTCACCCAGAAGCTGAAGAATCGCGACCGCAGCGTCGATCTCTTCTTCATGGATGTGATCTGGGTGCCTGAATTTGCGGCAGCCGGCTGGGTCTTGCCCTTAGACGCTCTCTTCCCCGAATCGGAACAGGCGTCCTTCCTGCCGACGACGATCGTGACCGGCCGTTATCAGGATCACCTCTATGGAGTCCCGAGCCGCATCGACGCCGGCATGCTCTACTATCGCGCCGACCTGCTGAGCAAGTATGGCTATACAGCTCCTCGTACCTGGATGGAGTTGGTGGAACAGGCCGAGACCATCGTGAAGGGCGAAGCGTCGAGTCAGCCGACCTTGCGCGGCTATTCGGCGCAGTTCAAGCAGTACGAGGGCCTCGTCTGCAACATGCTGGAGTTGGTCGGCAGTCACGGCGGTTCATTGATCGCCGAAAGGGACGAGACCTCGACCTTGGCCGCTCCCGAGACGCTGGCCGCGCTGCGATTCGCACGCGATCAGCTCATGGGCCGCGTGGCGCCGCGCGCTCTGCTCACCTATCAGGAACCGGAATCATTGGCGGCATTTGTCCAAGGCCAGACCGTCTTCCATCGCAATTGGCCCTATGCCTGGGAAGTGGCCAACGACCGGGAGCGGTCGAAGATCGTCGGACTGGTTGACGTCGCGGCCCTGCCCGGGACCACGGATCATCGGGGAGTGGCCACGCTCGGTGGATGGTTGTTCGGCATCAGCGCGCTGTCGGTGAATCAACGGGAAGCCTGGACCTTCATCTCCTTCCTGTCGAGCGAGGCAAGCCAGAAACATTTCGCGCTTGCCGCCGGCATCGCGCCGTCGCGGCGTGCCCTCTACGACGACCCCGCGCTCCTTGAAGCCCATCCCCATTGGCGCAACCAACTGACCGTCCTAGAGTCGGCCACTCCGCGGCCCCGCACGCCCGTTTACCCTGCGGTGTCCCATATCTTGCAGCGGTTCTTCAGCCGGGCGCTCGCCTACCCGGCCATCGACCTAGCCGGCGAGGCCGCCAAGGCGGACGAACAGATCACCCGATTGCTGGAACTTACCAGGAGCACCAGGTGACCGAACCGATCACAGCTTCCATCACAGCTCTCGCGGCTCGCGCGCGATGGCGCGATCGGCTCCAGGCCTGGTGGATGATCGCGCCGGCCCTGCTCTTCACGCTGGTCTTCGCGCTCTATCCGGTGATCGAATCGTTTTTGCTCAGCCTCCAGCGGGTGTTTCTCGCGGTGCCGTCGCTCGGCCACCAGTGGGTGGGGTTGGACAATTTTCGCCTGCTCGCGCAGGACCCGGTGGTCCGCCAGACTTTCGGCATCACTGTCGGATTCGTCTTGCTCTCGACGGCCCTGGAGGTTGCACTCGGCCTTGTCATCGCCCTGGTCATTCACGAACAGTTCAAGGGTCGAGGCTGGGTACGGGCGGCGGCATTGATTCCGTGGGCTATTCCCACGGTGGTGGCCTCGCAGATGTGGCGCTACATCTTCAACGATCAATACGGCTTCGCCAATCTCCTGTTGTTCGGGGACGACGTTGCTCGCTATGTCCCCTGGTTGGCCTATCCCGGTTTCGCGTTCGTGATCATCGTCCTGGCCGATGTCTGGAAGACCTCGTCGTTCGCCGGGCTACTTCTCTTGGCCGGCCTCCAAGTCATCCCCGACGATCTGTACGATGCCGCCAAGATCGACGGGGCGACACGCTGGCAACGGTTCTGGCACATTACCTTGCCGATGTTGCGGCCCGCGTTGCTGCTCGCCCTCCTGTTTCGCACGATGGACGCGTTCCGCGTCTTCGATCTGGTCTTCGTGATGACCCAAGGCGGTCCCGGCGACGCCACCCAGGTGCTGCAATTTTACGGTTACAAGACCCTCTTCACCGAAGGTCGGATGGGCTATGGGGCGGCGATCTCCGTCACCGTGTTCATGACCATCCTTCTGTTGTCCTTGATCTACATTCGTGCGGTCGGCTCGCGACTCTTGGAACGGGAGGCCCGATGACGAAAGGGATTCTGCTTGGAACCGGCATCGTCGGTATCGTGGTGGGAAGTTTGTTCCCCTTCGTCTGGTTTGTGCTTACGTCGCTCAAATCCCAACGCGAGATCGAGGCGGTTCCGCCCACCTGGTGGCCGGGCGGCGGATGGCACTTTTACCGCTCCGCCTTGATCGACCACCAATTGACGGATTACATACTGAACAGCATCGTCGTCGCTGGGTCCACGACCCTGTTGGCGCTGGCCGTCGGCATCCCTGCCGCCTATGCCCTGGCGCGACTCAGCCTGCCGGGCCGATCGTGGATTATGGGCGGGCTGCTCTGCATCTCGATGTTTCCCCAAATCGCGATCGCCGGTCCCGTGTGGCAGATCCTGGAACGGATCGGCGGCCTGAATACCCACTGGGGGCTGGTGCTGCCCTACGTCACGCTTACGCTGCCGCTGGCCATCTGGATTCTGGCCAGCTTTTTCAAGGAACTGCCGACGGAACTCGAAGAGGCCGCGCGCGTGGACGGCTGCGGGGTTTGGAGCGCCTTGCTGCGCATCATGCTGCCGCTCGCGGCACCAGGCATCTTTACCGCCGCCATTCTGATCTTTGTCTATGCTTGGAACGAATTCTTCTTCGCCTTGCTGATCCTGACGCAACCGGAACAGCAAACCTTGCCCGTCGGCATCGCGCTGTTCCAGGGCGAATTCACGATGCCCTGGGGAGAACTAGCCGCCGCCTCCGTGCTGGCGACCTTGCCGCTGGTCCTGCTCGTGATCCTGTTCCAGCGCTGGATCATCAGCGGGCTCTCGGCGGGAGCCGTGAAGGGATAAGGGACGATACTGCTATGGCCGATCTGGAGCTACGCAATCTCACGAAACGCTTCGGCGAACAGACGATCCTCCAAAACATCTCGCTACGCGTGGCAGACGGCAGTTTCACGATCCTGTTGGGGCCGTCCGGCTGCGGAAAGTCGACCGTGCTCCGGATCATCGCCGGATTAGAACCCCAGACCGACGGGCAAGTCTTCATCGGCAACCGGTTGGTCGATGGGCTTTCTCCCAAGGACCGGGATATCGCGATGGTCTTTCAACACTATGCCCTCTATCCCCACCTGACGGTGCGGGAGAATCTGTCCTTTGGACTCAAGATGCGAGGCGAGCCGCGCGGCGTGATCGAGCCCCGCATCGAGGAGGCCGCGCAGTTGCTGGAAATCCATTCTCTACTGGACCGCAAGCCCAAGGACTTATCCGGAGGCCAACGGCAACGAGTGGCGATGGGCCGGGCGATCGTCCGCCAGCCGAAACTCTTTCTCTTCGACGAGCCGCTGTCCAATCTCGACGCCAAGCTCCGCAGTTCCATGCGAATCGAGCTCAAGCGGTTGCACCAGCGGTTGGGGGCCACGATGATCTACGTCACGCACGACCAGGTCGAAGCCATGACCCTGGGCGATACGATCGTCGTGATGGAAAAAGGCCGCATCCGGCAGGTCGATCCACCCGGGCGCATCTATACCACGCCCGCCGATCCCTTTGTCGCGGGATTCATCGGCACTCCCCCGATGAACCTCCTGGAAGGCTCGCTACAACATCAGGGCTCGCACTGGACCCTTCAGACCGACTCGATGACGATCCCGATTCCACTGGTGAAGGGGCCGACTCCGATCGGACGGATCTCTCGCGTCGTCTTGGGCATCCGCCCCGAGGACCTGCGACTCGACAAGAGTGGCGAACCGGCCACCGAGATCGAGGCCCAGGTCGAGCTGGTGGAAGACTTGGGCTCCGACCTCATTCTGCACCTGTCGATCGGCCCTCATCGACTGATCATGCGCGCGCAGCCGGGCCGTTGCCCAGCCGAAGGCACGACGATTCCACTCTATTTGCCCCACGACAAACTGCACCTCTTCATCGACGACCGCCGCGCCGACTGGGCCTATGCACGATGTTGAATGTTGAAAAAGGCCGCCAGCTTTGTTCTCGCATCGCTCAGAGGCTCAATGTCGTCCGTGAACGGCGGGGGTCACGTGACCGGTGACCGGGGTCAGTGAACGGGGTCAGGGGTCAGTGAACGGGGTCACAGTGAACGGGGTCACAGTGAATGGGGTCAGATCTTGACTTTGACATCTGATAACTTCGCGAGCTGCACCGCCCAGCGCCGATCCGCCGCCAACTGCCGCTCCACTGCGCTCACCCGCCGACTGACGGCACTGTACGTCACACCCATCCGGCGCGCAATCGCAAGTAAGCTCTCCCCCGCCCACCGGCGTAACCCATAGAGCGCCACTTGACGCGCTTCGCTCGGCCGCCGTGTCGGCCGCACGAGGTCCGTCACCCGCAGACCATAATGCTGCGCCACCCGCTCCAGTACAGTCTCTGGACGCAACCAGCACGGCCGCCGTTGCGCTCGCGGGATTTCGCTTTCGCTGCCTCGGGATGTCCGGTGCCGCTGCACCCGCCGAACGAACGCCTCCCCTCCCAGATAGACCTGCCCTACGACCTGCTCCCACGGCTGCCCCTGGTGCTGGATCCCCTCGGCTACGAACGCGCGATACTTCGCCTGCGCCGCGCCCCGCCGCAAGCCAAACTGCTCCAGCACCCAGTCCACTGTCAGCCACGGGGGCGCCGTCATCAGCCCTGCCGTCGCCCGGTAGCTGCTCCAGCGGTACGCCTGCGGAGTGGATACAACCCGCGCCCGAACGGGATTGAGCACCACATACCGGCACAGTTCCAAAAGATAGGCCTCCTTCTCTACCACGATCGCCTTAAACCGTCCGTGAAACAGGTGCCCCACCCGGCGATGCCGTTGGTTGAACCTCTGGGTATAGACGCCGTTCAGATGCCGCAGGGCCTGGGAGAGATTCGGAGAGGGGGTTTCCAGCAGGAGGTGGTAGTGGTTGTCCATCAAGACCCAGGCATGGCACTGCACCCGATAGTGCTCGACCATGGCCGCGAGCGTGTCGACGAAGCGGGCGCGATCCGTGTCATCTCGCACGATCGCCTTGCGCTCGTTGCCCCGGGCGGTGACATGATAGACGCCACCGGCAAAGGTAAGTCGTAACGGCCGGGCCATGATGCGCTCAGGGTAGACCCATCAATTGCATAATTCAAGGCATGACCCCTGCTACTGTGACCCTGGGAATCGTTCCTCCTCCTTGGCATTGGCTTTCCCCTTCTCGGCATAGTCGGACCCTGGGCACACTGAGGCATGAAGCTCCCCCCAGCAAGCTGCGGGGCATCACCGAACCAAAAATATTCGGGGTTGTCGGTGCTCTTCGCGGGGTTGCCCTTGCCGCTGAACGCACTGTTCAACTGCAAAGATCACAAACATCCTGCTAACCTTGCTTGCAAACAGCAAAGAGAGTTCGTACAGTGAGATCGGAATTCGATTCACGAGCGGGAGATTATCCGCGTTCCCGAACGAGTCATGGCTACGACTCAACGAGATTTCTACGACATCCTGGGCGTTCCGCGCAGCGCGAGCGCCGATGAGATCAAGAAGGCCTACCGCCGCCTGGCCAGGCAGTACCACCCCGATCTACATACGGGTGCCAAGAAGACCGACATGGAGCGCAAGTTCAAGGAACTCAACGAAGCCCATGAGGTGTTGAGCGACCCGGACAAGCGCAAGAAGTACGACCAGTACGGCCATCGGTGGCAGGAAGCCGAGGCCTACGAAAAGGCCCGGCAGCAGGCCCGCCAATCGGGCGCCGGGGGGATGGGGCAAGACGAAGGATTCGAATATCAATTCGGCGGTGGCGGTGATTTCAGCGATCTCTTCGAATCGTTTTTCGGCCGGGGCGGGCGTGCCGGGCGACAGGGAGGCCCACGCGGTTCAACGCCAGGACAGGACGCCGAAACCATCGTTCAGCTCTCTCTCCAAGAAGTCCTCAACGGCACGACGAAGCGTGTCCAGATGATGGAGCAGGGCGCCAACGGACGATTGGAAGCAAAGACGATCGACGTCCGCATTCCGGCCGGTGTGCAGGACGGCACCCGAGTCCGGGTGCCGGGAAAAGGCCAGCCCGGATTCAACGGCGGGAAGCGCGGCGATCTCTACCTGCACGTGCACATTCAAGACGACCCCGTCTTTCGTCGACAGGGCAGCGACATCCACGTGACCCTGCCCGTCTGGCCTTGGGAGGCCGTGCTCGGAGCCGAGGTCACGGCGCCGACGTTGGCCGATCCGGTCAAGGTCCGTGTGCCGGCCGGGAGCAGAGCCGACAGCAAGCTCCGCCTGAAGGGGAAGGGCCTTCCTACTGCGTCCGGCGGCCATGGCGACCTCTTTTACACCTTGCAAATCGTCGTGTCTTCCTCCCCGCCGGACGACGAGCGAAAACTCTACGAGCAGCTCAACCACCTCCCCCATCTCGACCCCAGAGCGGAACTGATCCGCCTCACGCGCCGCTAGGAGCCTGTCCGACATTGCCGTTCGTGACGAGGTAAAGGTTGCACCCATTGCAAGAAGCTGGACAGTGGGTACCCGGTCAGATGCACGGCCGCAGGCCACGAAATCCCGGAAACATGTTCGCTGGAATCTGGACCCATTGCAATCCTGGAGCAATGGGTACCCCGGATTATGCGAGGCCGAGAACGAAGCAGATGCCGATACATCATTCGCCGCAGTCGAACGGTCGATGTCGGACAGGCTCTTCGGCATGACGGCCGCATCGTCCGCGACCTTGCCTCCACCTCCCAATCAACCGCAGGTGCTCCGATGGACCTGACGGAGTATGCCCTGTTCTGTTTCGGCACACTCTTCGTCATCGTCGATCCTGTGGCTGCGGTGCCGGCCTTCATCGCGATGACGGTCAGCCACAGCATTCCTGATCGGGTCCGGACGGCGCGCCTGGCCTGTCTCGTGACAGCAGGGCTTCTTGGTCTGTTCGCGTTTATCGGCCAGCCGCTGTTCCGCATCCTTGGCGTCAGCCTCCCGGCGCTCCAAATTGCTGGCGGTCTGCTATTGCTCCTGGTCTCCCTGGATATGCTGCGTGCGCAGCGGTCCCCCGTACAGGAGACGGCCGAGGAAACCGCCGCCGGGGTGGATAAGCATGATGTCGCCATCACCCCGCTGGCGATCCCGATGATGGCCGGGCCCGCCGCCATTTCCAGCTCGATCCTGCTCGGTTCACAGGCCCAATCATGGCTCCAACAGGCCGTGTTGCTCGCCTGCATCGGCGCGGTCGGATTGATCAGCTATGTGATCCTTGTATTGGCCAGCCGGGGCACGCGCTGGCTGAGCCCGATCGCAGAAAAAATTATGACGCGTCTCATGGGCCTCTTGCTCGCAGCGCTCGCGGTGCAGTTCATCATCAACGCGCTTCACGACATCGGCTTGCCGACGGGACGACCGTGACTGCCGACTTTTTCCGGCCCATGATTCTTCCCAAGGCCGGACCACATGGTATGATGAGTGATCGATCATCACCTACAGAGGAGGGCATCATGTCTCGTTTGATCGTTTCCGGAATGCTGGCAGTGATCATGGCCTTCGGCTTCTCCCTCACGCCCGTGTTCGCCGATCCGGAAGGAAAAGGCTACGAACATGGGAAGAAGGACGGGTACAGCCGCGAAGGTCATGGCTATGGCGGCGGCATGGGTGGCCACGGTATGGGCATGATGCACAGCAGCACCGGCCATTTGATCCGCCATCTGCTCAAGCACGAGAAAGAGATCGGCTTGACGGATGAACAGGTCACAAAGCTCAAGGCCATGCAACTCGATCTCGACAAACTGCGGATCAAGAGTGAGGCGGATATTCAGGTCGCCGAGCGCGAATTGAAGGCCCTGGTGGACGATGAGAAATCTGATCTGGGCGCGATCGAGGCCAAACTGAAGCAAAGCGAGGATTTCCAAGTGTCGCTGCGTCTTGCGTCGATCAAAGCCCGCCGCGACGTGCTCGCCCTGCTGACTCCCGAACAACGGGGGAGGGAGAAAGCCGAACACGATAAGATGATGCAGCAGCATAAGGAGAGGGGCACCGGCCACGGAGGAGGAAATCCCCACGGCGGCATGAAGAAAGATTCGTGACCGATAATCGTCGGGGCGGCGATTCCGCCGTCCCGGCCCGGTCCGAACACCTCCACAGAGAATCTTTTCTCCGTCAAATTCGGTCGCTCATTTGGGACACCGCGCGGCTCACCGCCCCCACCCGCTCCAGCTCTTGACTCAGATTCACCCGCGCGACCGTTGACCGCCGGTCCATTCCTATGCCAGAGTTCCGCTCTTCAACGCCTATCGGTCTGATTTGGAGAAAAACAAAGGAGTGTCCATGAGCTTGTCCCTGAAGCACAAGAGCAGCGATCTTACCGACGGTCCCGACCGCGCCCCCGCACGGGCCATGCTCAAGGCGGTGGGATTTTCCGACGACGACCTGGCCAGGCCGCTCGTGGGAGTGGCCAACACCTGGATCGAAGTCATGCCTTGCAACTATCACCTGCGACGGCTTTCGGAACGGGTGAAAGCAGGCATTCGCCAAGCGGGTGGCACTCCCATCGAATACAACACGATCGCGGTCTCCGACGGCATTGCCATGGGCACGGAAGGCATGAAGGCTTCACTGATCAGCCGGGAGGTGATCGCCGATTCGATTGAACTGGTCGCCCGGGGTCATCTCTTCGATGCTGTGGTGGCCCTCTCAGGCTGCGACAAGACGATTCCCGGCACCGTGATGGCACTGGCCCGCCTCAACGTGCCTTCCCTGATGCTGTACGGCGGATCGATCATGCCCGGCACATTTCAAGGACACAACGTGACCATCCAGGATGTCTTTGAAGCAGTCGGGAAACACGCAACCGGCAAGATGACCACCGTCGAGCTCAAGGATCTAGAGGACCATGCCTGCCCCGGTCCCGGCGCGTGCGGCGGGCAGTTCACGGCCAATACGATGGCCATCGCCTTTGAATTTCTCGGCATCTCACCGATGGGACGCAACGGAGTTCCGGCAATGGACGCTCGGAAGGACGACGTGGCGTTCGAATGCGGCCGACTTGTGATGGATCTCCTCAGGCGCGACCTTCGCCCGCGCAAGATCATCACGCGCAAATCGTTGGAAAACGCCATCGCGGCGGTGGCCACCACCGGCGGGTCTACGAACGCCGTGCTGCACCTGTTGGCCATTGCACGTGAAGCCGGCGTGCGGCTGACCATCGACGACTTCGACCGCATGAACCGGAGAGTCCCGTTGCTCGCAGACCTGAAGCCGGGCGGTCGTTTCACCGCCTTGGATCTCTTCACCGCAGGTGGCACGACGTTGGTGGCGAAGCGTCTCTTGGAGGCTGGGCTACTGCACAAGGATCAACCCACGGTGACCGGCCGGACGATCGGCGAGGAGGCGCAAGGGGCGAAGGAAACGACCGGGCAGCAGGTGCTCCGTCCATTAAATAACCCGATCAAGCCGTCTGGCGGCCTCGTCATCCTCAAGGGCAATCTGGCTCCGGAAGGCTGCGTGGTCAAGGTCGCCGGACATTCCCTGATGAAATTCAGCGGACCCGCCAAGGTGTTCGACCGAGAAGAAGATGCGTTCGCGGCGGTGCAAGCCAACCAAATTAAAGCGGGAGAGGTGGTCGTGATCCGCTACGAGGGTCCCTCCGGCGGACCGGGCATGCGCGAGATGTTGGGCGTAACGGCCGCGATTGTCGGCGCCGGACTCGGTGATAAGGTGGCATTGTTGACCGACGGCCGCTTTTCAGGAGCCACGCACGGGCTTATGGCGGGACACGTGGCGCCGGAGGCCGTCAAGGGTGGACCGATTGCCGCAGTCAAAAGCGGCGACATGATCGTGTTCGACATCAAGGCCAGGACCCTGACGGTCGAGCTGAGCCGGCGTGAAATTGCAGCCCGACTCAAGAAGGTGAAGCCCTTCGTGCCTCGCTACACAACCGGCGTCATGGGCAAATACGCGCGCCACGTTTCCTCAGCCTCTGAAGGGGCCGTGACGAGCTGATCCTACCTGATGGAGTCAGGAGCGACACCTCTCGATGAGAAGGAGCGCAGATCCGATGTGATGGGCGGAGGAGCGCTGGAAGGAACACCATACGAGCATCCCTCCCTCTGAATGGAGTTAGTTGTCTGGGTCCGGCTTACTCTGATTCAACGACGCGCTTCTGAGGTGGCTCGGCCGCAACCTTTTCCAGCAGACCCTTCGCTTTGGCCTCGAGCTCCTCTGCCTCATCAGGCCGCTGCTTGCGCTTCAGCAGCAGGGCATAGTTCTTCAACGCATCCGCATGGGATGCCTGAGACTGCCCCTTGCCGTTTTCGTAGATCCGGATGGCCTGACGGTACAGGTTGTCGGCTTCAGCCAACCGTCCCTCGTTCTGGTACAGCTTGGCGATCTGCGTGAGGGTCGTCGCCACCTGCGGATGCTTGGGGCCCAGGTTGGCCTCGCGAATTCCAAGTGCCTGCCGGTGCAGCAGCTCGGCCTTGCCGTTCCGCCCCTGCGTTTCATACAGCTTCGCCAACTGCGTCAGGTTCGAGGCAACAGCCAGATCTTCCGCTCCCTTATTGCGCTCAACGATCGCCAAGGCCCGTTCGAACACGGATTCTGCGCTCTCAAACTGCCCCTCCCCGACGTAGGCGCGGGCCAGCAAGCTCAAGGTCGTGGCCACCAGGAGATGGTCCGGACCGAACGCCTTCTCCCTGATCGCCAGCGCCCGTTGGAGAATCGGCTTGGCCATCCCTGATTGTCCCTGCAGGAGATACGATTCTCCGATCACGTTCAGCAAACTTCCAACCCGAGGATGGTCTTTCCCGAGACTCTGTTCGAGCCCCGGCAATGCCTGTTGGTACAGAGCCAGCGCCTCCTCGGTCCGTCCCTGCGCCCGGTAGACGTCGCCCAACTGACTCAGCGTGTTGGCGGTCTCCGGGTGGTGCGGTCCCAGTACTTTGTGGCGGATGGCATAGGCTCGGCGAAGCAATGGTTCCGCCTTGGCGTATTTCTGCTGGGCCTGGTATACCTCCGCTAAATGGGTCAAGCTCGCCACGGTTTCGAGATGATCCGGCCCGAGGGCCTGTTCTCGGATCGTCGCGGCCCGCTGACACACAGCCTCCGCCTCCTGATACTGCCCCTGCATGAAATGCCACTCGCAGAATTTGTCGAGCGTCGCCGCGGTGAAATAGCCGTCGTGCGGCTCCAACTTCTCGGCGTAGCGCTGCGCCTGAAGCAATGATTCGTGGGCCTTCTCATATTGATGAGCGTTCAGCGCGATGTTCCCTTCTTCCATCGCGTTCCGCCATCGCTGATCCAGCGCGCAGCCGCCGAGGAGCACGCCGATCAGTCCGCCGATGAGAATTCGGGTCCGCTGGGTCGTTTGGTTATTCATCTCGCACCACCTTCGTCGGACGAATAGAATCGTTCAGACTTAGCGCATATCCCAGTCGGAAGGCAATATGTTTTTCGGGGCGCTGGGGATGGCGTCCGCTCCCGTCCTCATCGGACGAGGCGAAATCTAGCCGTTGACGAGGTGCTATGCGGCGCGAGAACGGGGCTGTTGTTCCAGCTCCGAGAGGAGTTGATCGTATACCTGCTCTTGCCGGCGGACCATTTCATGACAGTCGAACTGGATGGGCAACCGGGTTCCTCTGAGCCCCATTTGCTTGGCATGAGTTGGATGACTGAGCAGCCAGAGGACCCGGCCCGCCAGCCTTGACACATCTCCGGGCTCGACCAGAAAACCGTTTACTCCGTCGCGAATGACGTCCGACGCCCCGTCTACCCTCGTACCAACCACGGGGACCCCGCTGGTCATGGCCTCCAAATACACTCGAGGCAATCCTTCCCAGCGAGATGTCAGCACGAACACGTCTAAACAACGAAGGATGTCCCACACATCCCGCCGCCACCCGGCGAGGAACACATGGCCGTTGAGCCCGGCGCGCTGCACTTCGTCCGTGACGGCTTCGCGAAGCTCGCCGTCGCCGACGAGTAGAAATCGGACGTCGGGTCGCTGCTGATGGATCACCGCCGCCATGCGAACAAAATCTACCGGCGCCTTTTGCGGTTTGAAGGGTGCGACCATGCCGACCAGCGGTCCGGCAGACTCAAGGCCGAGTTCCCGGCGTGCGCGCGTGACATCCACCCGCCGTTTCCTGATCGCTTCCAAATCCACCCCCGGAGGCAGCCACATCGCCTGGTCGTCGGTGAAGAGTCCCAGCTCAACCCCTTGCCGAAGATTCATGGACGAGGCCGTAAAGACCTTGGTCGTAATGCGCCCGGTCCGCCGCTCGCCCCAGATGAGCAGGCGACGCAGCCAAGGCTGCTGGGCCGGAGTGAACCCGTAGCCATGGACGTAGTGGAGAATGATGGGCACGCCAGCCAACCGGGCCGCCCATCTTCCCAGAAAACCGGCTTTCGAACTGTGCGTCTGGACGATCGTCGGACGCAACCGGATCAGGAGTCGCGTCAACTGATACAGCGCAATGGCGTCGGACCAGGGATGGATGGGGCGGACCAGCGCGGGAACCCGATGAAACTCCAAACCGGCAATGGCGCGGGCCTCCTCGTCCAGGAGGCCCGGCTCGCCCGCGATCAGAATCGGGGCATACTTCGACCGGTTGAGCTGAGCAACGGTAAAGAGCGCGACTTGCTGCGCGCCTCCGAGTTCGAGCTTGGTGATGATATGGGCGACTCGGATCAGGGAAGACACCGTGCCTGCTCGTTAGGCGGATATTGAAAACCCTTTTGCCTGCCCGTGGAAGCCGGCACAGCAAGGCATCACGCATGATCTCAGAATCCCGTGCAGGATGGTCAAAAAGGCCGTCCAGCGCGGCCGCAGCGAGCGAGGTGGCGAAGCGTACTCTTCTCCGTACGTTGAGCCCCTGAGCGACGCGAGAACAAAGCTGGAGGACTTTTTCAACATACGGCTAGGCGGCGCGCGACCACCGTTCCATGAGGCGCCCGGCCGTCTGTTTGCCTTGGCCGATGGCGTCCTCCATAGAGGTATGCTCCCAGCGGCCGTACCGGCCGATCGAATAAATGCCGCGCCGTTCCAGTTCCCCGAGAATCCCAGGCAGTACACGGGCTCGGTGCCGATCGAACAGCACATAGGCATACTGGATATCTTTTACGTCCTGCACGACGAATGCATCCGTCGCACGCAGAACCCCGGCCCGTTCCAGGCCGCCTCGGACCTGCCTCAGTAATTCAGCCTCCGGCAACAGGACGGTCGGCCGGTGGGACATCTCGACATATAAGGAGCTGCAACCGGGGCGGCCGAGTTCCGGAGAAAAATTCATGGGGAAGCCGGCCCGATAGAAGGGATATTCCGGTTCCGGGAAGTAAATCCAATGTTTGTCCGTAATGCCGGCGCGGGCCACCCCCACATTGACGCTATAGACCGAGACCCATCGAAGGGAGGCCGCCGCTTCCTTCACGGCAGGCGGCAGATCGACACAACGCTTGACGAGCTCGGTCACGGGAATAGTGGACACCAGGCTATCATACGACTCCTCCCGACAGTCTTGGCCCTTGCGGAAGAGGGCCCGGCGACGACCCGTGTGGATCTCGACCAATTCTTCACCCAGCGAAAGATTCTCGATGAATGGGACGAAGGCTTCGGGCAGGATCCTGATCCCGCCATTCGTCGGATAGAGGAACGAGGGGTTGTATCCGAACGCCTTGTCTTTGATGCCCAGGGCCCCGTTCACAACATCCTTGATATCCGGTTTCGGTACGAGCCAGGACACCCAGTCGGCCGTCAGTTCATCCAAGCGTACCTGCCAGAGTTTCTCGTTGAACGGTACCATGAAATGTTTCGCGATCCCCTCGCCGAGATTGGAGAGAATCCATTGCTGGAGCGACCGCTCGCCGTCGGCAGCCTCCGCCTTCGCGCTCAATGTCGCAATGAATCCCAGAAGACAATCACGCACAACTTCGGGAGGAAGCCCATGGGTATTCACCTGGAACGGATATTCGGTGTAGGTCTCATGCGAGTAGATATAGGACCGACGTCCGTGCCGCGTGAGCCGCCCCGCCAGCAACCCCTCTACCAGGGATTTAATCTCCGGCTGCCTGAAGTGGAGCAGGTGGCCGGTCATGTCGAAGGTGAAGCCCTCCTTGGTGTAGGACCGACAGAGCCCGCCGACCTCCGACTCTTTTTCATGCAGCCGGTACGGCAGGCCCTTCAAATGATAGGCAGTGCTCAAACCGGCCAGGCCGGCACCGACAATGTGGATCATGCGGATCGCGCCTTCCTGGCGGTCCGGATCGAGGTAGGCGCCCCCGACGCAGCGGCCAACGACGCCCTGGTATCGACCCGGAGCAGGGCATAAGCAGCGGCCAGTGCGAGTGCCCCCGAGAGGAGGCAGATGACGAGCGCCGCCTGGCGATCGGCGAAGATCAAGAGAATGCCGAGCCCGCCGAAGAAGGCTGATGCCGCATAGCTGACGGCGACAACCTGCGTCACGCTGAGTCCCCACCGGCGAAGACGGAGCGGCATGTGGTCGGGACTCCCAAGAAACATCGGCAACCCCCGACGGTATCGGACATACATGACAAACAGGGTGTCGAAGATCGGGACACCCAGAATGAGGATGGGAGACAGCAGCGCAAGGTCTTGCCGGGCGGCATATTGTCCAATCATGGAGAGCGCGCCCAGCATGAGTCCGATGAACATGGCTCCGGTATCGCCCATGTAGATGTTGGCGGGATGCCAATTGTAGCGGAGAAATCCCAGCAGGCTACCGACCAACGCCGCCGACATGACGGCGGTGCCCTGGTCGCCGTTCAGTAAGGAGACGATCAAGAGGCAGGTGGCGCAGACCACGCCGACGCCCGCCGCCAGCCCGTCCATGATGTCGAGGAGATTGAACGCGTTGATGAGTCCTACCATCCACCAGACGGTCAGCGCCAGATCGAGCCAATCCGGCAAGGCGGCGATACTGATCCGAATCCCGCTTTTGATGAGAATAAACACCGCGAGCAACTGACCGATCAACTTGGTCATGGGCGAGAGCACTCCGAAATCGTCGATCAGCCCCAGCATGACCACGATGGTCCCCCCCAGAATAATCCCCAGCACGTCATGGCGAAATTCAAACGTGAAGGCGAGGCTCATGAGAAACGCCAAGTAAATCGCCAGGCCTCCCAAATAGGGAACCGGTTCCCGCTGCTGTTTGAGTTTGCCGTCCGGCTTGTCGACGATGTTGTAGAGCAGCGCGGCTCGCCTTGCGAGCGGCACCCCATAGAGAGCCAGCGCAAGCGCCAGCACACAGGTCACGGCGTAAAGGTGCATATCGTGGCTTCACCCCTGGGCGGAGGAGGCCCAGGCTCCTCCGGCGCCGCCCATTAAGGACCAGGCGCCATTCTTGACAAGATAGTCCTCGTATAATCGTTCATGTTGCCCGACTATCGACTGGATGCCAAATGATTTGCGAACACGTTCCCGACCCCACAGTCCCATCTCTCTGCCTCGATCCGGCCGCCTGAGTACGGCCTGGATGGCATTCGCGAGTGCAATGGGGTTCCCGGGTTCGACCAACAGCCCCGACTGTCCGTGTTCGACAAACTCCCCAATCCCGCCGACGGTGGTCGCCACCACCGGCCGCGCCGCCGCCATGGCTTCGAGAATGGCGATCCCGAACCCTTCATAGAGCGAGGGGAGCACAAACAGGTCAAGGACCGGCAGAATATGCGGCACGTCCCGACGCTCACCGGCAAACACGACGGAATCGCCAAGACCCAATTCTCGGCTCAATGCTTCGAGGCGGCCTTTCGCAGGGCCGTCACCCACAATGAGCACCTGGCAGTCAACAGCCGGCGCGTTCCGTTGGATCTCCGCAACCGCCTCCAGCAAGATACGAAGGCCCTTCTTCGGTTCAACCAGGCGACAGACCGTACCGATGACGGGACAATGCGTGCGCAGGCCGAGCGCCGCACGCTCCAGCGGTCCGATAGCCTTGAAGTTCACCAGATCGACGCCGAACGGGATGATGACCGTCCGTCGCGACGATCCTCCGATGCGATCGGCCACCGAACGGCTGACGGCCTGGGAGCAACAGACCAGCGCCTCGGTCCAGCGGAGTGTGATTCGATCCATCGTCCGAATGATCCATCCTTCGGTGGCCACCTCATCGTGATAGGAAGACAGGACGATGCACGATCCGCTCAATCGCCCGACCAGTCTAGCCGCAAGATTCGCCCAAAATAGGAAGGCATGAATGACATGAGGGCGTTCCCTGCGCACAAATCGCCAGAGCCTGAACAGTATTCGTCCGTCGCCTTTTCCGCAGCCGTCCAGCGTCACCACCCTCACGCCCCGGCGCTCCAACTCCAGGCCCAATCGTCCGCTGCCTTTCAACGAGCAGACCGTCACATCGAATCGGCGTCGATCCAGCCGCGTGGCCAACTCCAAAACATGCGTCTCCGTCCCCCCGACATCGAGTCCGACGACTAGGAGCAGGATCTTGTATCTCATAGCTCGCCGTCCGCCCTCCGCATGTGCATCAGCGGCGATGAATCACCCCAGGGCCCGCGAAGCCTCTCTCTTGTCATATCCATCCGTTCCGCCCATGGGAGAGTCTTCATACGGATGAATCGCTCCCTGCCGATCACCCATCAGGATTTCTTCAAACCACTCAAGGTAGGCGGTCACTTGACGGCGCACGTCGAACCGCTGCCTGGCGTCCTGCTCCGCTCGTCGACCATGGCCAGCCAGGAGAGCAGGCTGCCGCAAGAGCTGAACGATGCGGCCCGCCATCCCGTCCGCATCTCCGGCCGGCACAAGAAACCCCGTTTGCCCCTCCACTACTTGCTCGTCGATGCCCCCGACCGCCGTCGCAACCACTGGAAGGCCACAAGCCAGCGCCTCGAGAACGGTATTGGGGAACGTATCGGCCCGCGCCGCATGCACGTAAATATCCGCGGCTTGGTAGTACCGAGCGACTTTCCTCTGATCGTCCTGAAACGGAACAAAGCGGATCTTGCCCTCCCCGCTCTCTTCCCAGTCCCCCTCCTCTCCCAACGCCAAGAAGATCACTTCCTGTCCACGCAGATGGGCGGCCACCATCCGCACAGCTTCCTTCATCGTGGCATAGTCCTTCCAGATGTTGCCTCTTACTCCATGCGCGACGAAGAACAGCACCTTCGCCTGCTGAGGGAGCCCGAGATCCTCACGAGCCTGCCGCTTCTCGGCGTGCTGGAACACGGATAAGTCCACGCCGTTCGGGATCACCCGGGACGAGATGACGGCGGGCGCCAACATGGATTCCTGCACTCGCCGCATCAGCCAGTGACACGGCGTGGAGACAAAAACCCGACTCTGGCCGAAAATCGTTTGTTTGCGGCGCCAATTGTAGGCGGTGGCGTCCCTTCTGATGGCCGGGTAAATCGTCAGGTCCGGACATTCCCCACACCCATGTTTCCACCGATCACAGCCGAAGGAATGGGCGCAATGACCGCTGAGCAGCCAAGCATCATGCAGTGTCAGAATCAGCGGAATCCGACGACTCAACCAGGGAAGCGCTTCAAGGTCAAAGTAGCCGCCGCTCGGCAGCCACGCCCCATGCAGATTGTGGCACTGTACGATATCTGGGGTAGTCCGGAGCCGCTCGTTCATGCGCCAGATTTCAGGAAAAGCGAAATCCTCACGCCCTCGCCAGATGTTGAAGGCCCGTACCGGTTGGCCGACGGCCGATGTGCAGAGGCGGCGCAATCTCGAGGCTCCTCGCACCCTCCCTTCAAGCGGTCGAAACGTATCGCCTACCCGTTGCCACCCTCGAGCCCAAGGCCCACGGCATTCATCGCGCAGGAGACTGATGACATCCGGATCGGTACTCCGCTTCAACCCAACGACCAGTTGAGAGTCATGTCCCAAGCGGCGATAGGCGTGAAGCAGTTGCCAGGCCACCGCTTCAGCCCCACCGGCGATGTCCGCGGTATTGATTTGGAGAATATGCATCTGCCGGAGGATCAGCGGTTACACCACAAATCCGGTCACGACTGTCCATTCTCTGGCGGCGCCATTCCAGGTCAGGACCGGGGCGGGATACACCAGACGGAGACAGGACAACGCCGACAACAGCCCGGAGGGAACCTTCGCGAGCGAGTATTGCCGAAACACCTTCCAGATAATCCCTCGCAGCAGACCTTCCGGACGACTGCAGGGCCACGCCCCTCTGGCTCGAAGGGTCGCTTCCGCTTCCGCCATGTATTCTACTCGATGCTCAACCGACCGTTGGCTTCCGTGTGCGCGAAAGCCTCCCAGCAGAGCCCCGACACCGTAGAGGTCCGCATGATCATAGAAGCGAGCCCAGAGTTCGAAGTCGGCAGCATATCGAAGGCGCGTGTCGAGGCGGCCGCCCGCTCGCTCCCAAAGGGATCGTCTCCAAAAGGTCGACTCCTGCTGGATCCACCGTCGGCCATAGGATCCTTCCGCTGGAAAATTCCCGCCCTTCATGTACGAACGTCGATTGAATCCGCCTGTGAAATCGACGGCCACAGCATGGCCGCTGGGATTCCAACTGATCGGATGCACGCTCGTGATCCAATCCACCCCGGGAAAGGTGGTGAAGATTTCAGCCACAACCGCAAATGCCCATGGCATGTACTTATCGTCGCTGTTGATCCAGGCCATGATGTCGCCACTCGTCCGCTGAAACCCCTTGTTGATCGCATCATATTGGCCTCCGTCCGGCTCGCTGACCCACCATGCCAATCGGCTTTCATGTTTCCGAATGATGTCTACGCTGCCGTCCGACGATCCACCGTCAACCACGACATATTCGAAATGAGGATAGGTCTGGGCAAGGACGGATTGGATCGTCTCATCCAAGAAGGGAGCGTGATTGAAGGACGGTGTGACGACCGATATCGTGGGGACTCCGGCTCTCATGGGTGCCCGTCAAGGCAACAGCCGGCTCAATTCGGCCTGCATCAGCTCGTTTTGCCGTGCCCGCTGCTCCGGTGTCGCATAATAATGATGCCGCCTGAACTGGCCCCTCTCCCTCACAAACACGATATCCGCCTGCGACAGCGCCCGATCCAACGGCCGATACTGAAGCCCAACGATGTCATAAGGCACAAAACCTCGATCCCGCATGGAGGTCAGGAGGTCGCAGCACTCGATCCCCCGATCGAAAAATTTGAAGAACGACACTTCCAGCACCGCAAACTCGCAATCCCTCAACGTCGCGTTGGCACCGTTGAGCACATCCAGTTCCGCCCCCTGCACGTCCAGCTTGAGAAGAAACGGGCCCGCAACCCGCTGTTCCCGGACGACGCTGTCGATGGTCACCGCGCGGACCCGGCGCGGGACGCCGTTCACATCCGTCCCCTGCTCCACTTCTCGATAGAGGGACGACCCGACGAGATCAGGGTGAACATGGATGTCGATCTCGCCGGACACGGACGAGGCTGCCGCGCAGAGGACATCCATCCCCGGCATGGTCCGCTTGAGTCGCTCCAACACCGGCAGATACTCCCTGAGCGGTTCAAGGAGGAGATACCGGGCCTCCGGGAATATGGTTCTGCATTCCTGCGCAAACGAGCCGAACGCGGCACCGATGTCCAACACCGTGGTGGGAAGGAATCCCACATTCCGTGCCTGCTGGAGGGAATGCAAAACGGTCACCCTCGGCCCCGATCCTTCGTTGAGATGGGAAAGTCGACGGATATCCCATCCGGCCGCTTGAAACACTCTCCGAATTCCGGTCTTGAGCAGCCTCGGAACCATCACGCCCCTTCCTACACAGCACCGTCGAACCACGCCTTTACGGTGGAGGCAAACTGCTCGCCGCTCCAATTCCGCACCACAAATCGTGGAAGTTCGTAGGCATTGGTTCCTCCCGTCACCGTGTCCGGGTAGTTTGAGCACGCGCACGAGAATCCTTGTTCTCGAACCAGCGCCGCCGTCTGTTCCGTATAGTCCGCCCTCGTCCCATAGGGGTAGGCGAAACTCGTCACGGGACGTCCCAGGATGTCCTCCAGACATCCTTTACTCTCGACAATTTCGCGGAGCTGACTGTCGATCGGTAACGCGGCGAGCACGGGGTGCGACATGGTATGAGCCCCCACTCGAATCCTCCCCCCGCCGGCGAGCTGTCGGATTTCTTGACTCGTAAGGAGTCGAGCATCACACGCTCCTTCACTCTCATAGCCGGCCCACTCCCAAAGGAGGTCGAGGAGAGTCTGTCTCGCCGCGGCCGTCATCGGCCTCAGGATCCTGCACAGGCTCCGGTAGATACGATGCCGCGCGGTAGGATCCTCGCTCCGTAACACGTTCCAGGCACGGTGGAGGACCTCGCGTTCTCTCCGATAGCAGGCATCACTTCCGAGATCCCATTCATGCACTTGGCCGGCAATCTCCAATCGCAGCAGCTTGGGGAGCGAAGATGCACGGAGAAATATCCGTTCCAGGTCATCCCACCAAAAACATCGCTGTTGGTCGAGAGACCCTGTTGCCACGAACACCGTCGCAGGCATGCCGTGCGCCTCAAGAATAGATTTCGCATGATGGAGATTGTCGGCGTAGCCATCGTCAAACGTCACAGCGACCAGACGTGCGGTACCCCGTTCCCCACCGGCGAGCCGTTCTATGAGTTCCTCAAGACCGACGACTTGGTAGCGGTCGGAGAGGTGAGCCAAATGCTGGAAGAACCTCTGCGGCGTGACGCTGAGCAGTTGCGGATCAGACGACGGTTCGGCCACGCGATGATACAGGAGGATCAACCCCGAAGGTCGATAGCGATTGCGTACCCGTTTCCATTCCCGACGGATTCTCGAAAGGCCGGGCAGGTGCATGATGCGTGGTCTCTAGCTCGACGGTGCGCCATCCACGGCTTCGCGCATCGCCGTGACAATTCCATTTGCGGGCGAGCCGTCGGATGCCTCCAACATCCGATGAAATCAGGCACAGGTCAAGCGCTTTACGGATTTGTTCCGTCATCCGCACTCGCAGGGATTCACCCGGAGACTCCATTGCCGCTCGTGTCCGCGACCGGCTCTGACCGGGTCCTCGTGGCCGGATTTCCCCATTGCGGCAACTCGCGGTCACGCATGCCTGGCCTCTCCCGCTCCGGTCACATCCGGCTTGAACGCACGAGCGGTAATGACCATCTGATAGTCTTCATCCTGCTGATCGAGGCAGCCAGGATCGATCTCGTCGAGCGTCAGCCCATGGAGATAGGCAATCGCAAGCAGCACATTGCCGTGCGCTTGCACTTCCACATTCTTCGACGGCCAACATTCCTCAAGTAATCGTCTGGTCGATGCCGTGGTAAATCTCCAATAGTCCCCCCAACGATTCATGTCATACCGGCTGATTTGGCTGATTCCGGTCCCCGACATCAAAAGCACCCCTCCGGGCCGAAGCAGGCGGTACAGTGTCTTCACCGCCGCGTGGACGTCGTAAATGAATTGTAAGGTCTGTGTGCAGATGATGCAGTCGAAGGTTTCGGATGGGAGGTGATCGGCACGAGTCAGATCGGCCACAATCGTGACTCCGGCATATCCCGATTGGACATGGAGGACATCCCCCTGCACAACGGCCGAACCGCCGAACGCCCGGGTGTAGCGGTCGTCCCCGATTTCCAGCACGTGCCCGCGAATATCCGTTCGGTGTCGGTGCAGAAACCTCTCAATGAACACAATGTCGAGGCACCGCTCTCGCTTGCCTCGATCCAGCCCGAACACCCGGCTGATCGGCGTCGCCCTCTGAAGACTTCCAAACCGGACTCGCCCGATTGGAGGCCACGCAGCCAGACGCTGGCATCGCGCGATGCCAGCTCGGACGATCGACCAAACCATTCGTGCAGACTCCGTTTCCTCCTGGACTCGACAGGTGAGACCCGGTTCAGGCCGCCGCTCAGACGGCCGGCCGATATCGAGGCACCCAGTCCAGCGGTTTCTGGATGCGCGCGCAGATCAGTACCGGGACGTCCGGATCGACGGCGTCCAACTCGTCTGCCGTCATTTCCTCTGCCGGGATTCCGGCCATATACGCGGTGAGCGAAAAAAAATTTCCGTATGTCTTGACATCACGGTAGGCGTCGTCAATTCCCATCTCGGAACATACAGAATCGACAAGGCGCGGGGTAAACCACCAATAGACATAGGCGCAGCACCCATCGCCGAGAGGGATGCCGTTGACAGGATATCCGCTTCGACAGGGGAAGTTGATCAGGAGCACTCCACCCGGCTTCAATATTCGAATACTATGGTAGAGGGCGGCCCGGAAGTCATAAATGATGTGACTCGTGAATTGGTTCACAAAGCAATCGTACTGATCCGGCGCCAGATGATCCGCTCTGGCTAGATCGGCCACTACGGTGACGCTGGCACTCGATCGCGTAATGTCGAGAGCTTCGACGGATGTCACGTTGTGACCTCCGAAATGGCGAACCGTCCCCGTCACGCCGATCTCCAGCGCTCGCCCTCGAATATCAGCTCGTCTTTCATCGAGGAAGCGGCTCCAGTAGTAGCGCACCACCTGAGTTCCGGCAGCGCGGCCAGGATACGGCACCTCGGTTCGACGCAAGGAGAGACATCGGAGATGCCTGACCACGGGGAGTCGCAGCCATTGTTGCCGCCATGAAACGGCACGCGTCGTCAAACGAACCCGCAACGACTCCACGGATGCTGAGAAGTCCATCCCTTCACACGCCCTTCACCCTATCTCACTCCCAGGCGCTTGGCATAGATCAGCAAAAAGTACTGGCTCTCTGGGACGAGTCTGAACGGCGGCTGCACTCCTCCATTGGTTTCAGAGTCGAAATCGTTGAGGAGATAGTCGAACCCCTGTCGATCGAGGAGATCCAAGATTCGATGCAGTGTGCGGGGCAGAGTGGGCAAATGGTGGTATTCGATCACCATTTCTCTCACCATCCGCAACCGCTCTCCGCAGTCGGCGAGGGTTTCCCATTCCGCGCCTTCGATGTTGATCTTGAGAAAATCGATCGGTTGCGTGAGATAGCCCCGCAAGCGCACGCAAGGGACATCGTGCCGGGTCCAGCCTATCGGAAGCACGGCCGTGCCGGAGACAAGATTGCTGCCGTACTTGCCGTCTGAGTGAAAGGCCAATGTCCCCTCCCGCCCCGCGACCGCCGCTTGAACCAGTTGCACGTCGTTCAGTCGGTTCCTCGCTATATTGTCCTGCAGGTAGCCATAGACCAGGGGATCGGGTTCAAAGACAATGATCCTCGCCATTGGATAGACTTGCTTATAGTAGAGGACCGACATCCCGATGTTTCCGCCACAATCCACAATCATCGGATCAGGGATGGTCGAATCAAAATGGTAGATCCGATTGATGAAGATGTCCTTGTACTGCATGAAAAAATTCAGGCCGTCGTTGAAACTCACAATGTACGATCCGCAGGACATCAGCGCTCCCGCCTAGGCGTCGAATTATATAACCCTCAACCGAACCACAATCCATATAGCAATCCAAACTCACAACCC